>NZ_JARGPK010000014.1 GCF_029212575.1 Antarcticimicrobium sp. | reverse complement strand
CCCCCCCCCCCCCCCCCCCCCCCCCCCCCTCCCGCCCTTGATCACCCGTGCATCGCCTGCCACACCCGGTTCGGGCTCAGCGGCATGTCGATATGGGTCACGTCGCGCCCGGCCGATTGCAGCGCATCGACCACCGCGTTGACCACCGCCGGCGGCGACCCGATCGCCCCTGCCTCGCCGCAGCCCTTCACCCCCAGCGGGTTGTGGGTGCAGGGCGTGGCACAGGAATGATCGACGTTGTAGAACGGCACGTCATCGGCCCGCGGCATCGCGTAATCCATGTAGGACGCGCTCAGCAACTGGCCGTTCTCGTCATAGACCGCCCGCTCCAAAAGCGCCTGCCCGATGCCCTGGGCCAGCCCGCCATGGACCTGCCCCTCGACGATCATCGGGTTGACCACATTGCCGAAATCGTCCGCCGCCGAGAACCGCTCGATGCTGACCTTGCCGGTGTCGGGATCGACCTCCACCTCGCAGGCATAGGCCCCGGCCGGATAGGTAAAGTTCGACGGGTCATAAAACGCCGTCTCCTCCAGCCCCGGCTCGATCTCTTCCAGCGGATAGTTGTGCGGCACATAAGCGGCCAGGCAGACATCGCCCCAGGCCACCGACTTGTCGGTGCCCGCGACAGAAAACGCGCCGTCCTTCAGCTCGATATCGGCCTCCGCGGCCTCCATCAGGTGCGCCGCGATCTTCTTGGCCTTGGCGATGATCTTCTCGGTCGCCCGGAACATCGCCGAGCCCCCCACCGCGAGGGAGCGCGAGCCATAGGTGCCCATGCCCATCGGCGTGTTGGCGGTGTCGCCGTGCACGATCTCCACCATGCTCTCGTCGATGCCGATCATCTCTGCGATCACCTGCGGAAAGCTGGTCTCATGCCCCTGCCCGTGGCTGTGGCTGCCGGTCATCACCACCAGGCCGCCGGTGGCGTTGACCCGCACCGTGGCGCTCTCATAGAGCCCCGCGCGCGCGCCCAACTGGCCGACAAGGTTGCTGGGCGCGATGCCGCAGGCCTCGATGTAGCAGTTGACGCCAAGCCCGCGCAGCTTGCCCCTGGCCTCGCTCGCCTCCCGGCGCTTGGCAAAGCCCTTGAAGTCGCCCATCTCCTCCAGCTTGTCCATCGTCGCGTTGTAGTCGCCGGTGTCATATTCCACCGCCACCGGGGTGGCATAGGGAAACTCGGTGATGAAGTTCTGCCGGCGCAAGGCGATCGGATCCACGCCCAGCTCGCGCGCCGCCTTGTCGATCACCCGCTCCAGCTGATAGGTGGCCTCCGGTCGCCCGGCGCCGCGATAGGCATCGACCGGCACCGTGTTGGTGAACACTGCCTTGACGTTCACATAGATCAGCGGCGTCTTGTAATTGCCGGCCATCAGCGTGCCATGCAGCCAGGTCGGAACCGAGGGCGCGAAGGTGCTCAGATACGCCCCCATGTTTGCCATCGTATCGGTGCGCAGCGCGGTGAAATTGTTCTCCGCGTCCAGCGCCAGCTCGATCTTGGTCACGTGATCGCGCCCATGCGCATCCGAGATGAACGCCTCCGAGCGGCTGGCGGTCCATTTCACCGGCCGGTTGAGCGCTTTCGCGGCAAAGGTGCAAAACGCCTCTTCCGCGTAGTGAAAGATCTTGGTGCCGAAACCGCCGCCCACATCCGGGGCCACCACCCGCAGCTTGTGCTCGGGAATGCCCAGGACAAAGGCGCCCATCAGCAGCCGGATCACATGCGGGTTCTGGCTGGTGGTGTAAAGCGTGCTGTCATCGCTGGCGCGGTTGTAATCGCCCACCGCCACGCGCGGCTCCATCGGGTTGGCGATCAGCCGGTTGTTGACCAGCTCCAGCGTGGTCACATGCGCCGCCTTCTGGAACGCCTCCTCGACCGCGCCCTTGTTCTCCTCCACGAAGCCCCAGTCATAGCACAGGTTGGAGGTCAGATCGTCATGCACCTTCGGCGCGCCGTCGGCCAGCGCCGCCTTCATGTCCACGACCGCCGGCAGCTCCTCCAGATCGACCTCGATCGCCTCGGCGGCATCGCGCGCCTGCGCGGCGCTCTCGGCGACCACGGCGGCAATCGGATCGCCCTCGTGGCGCACCTTGCCCTGCGCCAGCACCGGGTGTGCCGGCTCCTGCATCGGCTGGCCGTGCTTGTCGGTCACCTGCCAGCCGCAGGGAATGCTGCCGACCCCCTCGAAATCCGCGCCGGTGAAAATGCGCAGCACGCCGGGCATCGCCGCGGCCGCCGTGGTGTCGATCCCGTTGATCTTCCCGTGCGCCAGGTCCGAGCGCAGGAAATGCACATAGGCCTGACCGCGCAGGTTGATGTCGTCGGTATAATTCCCGGTTCCGCTCAGGAACCGCACGTCCTCGCGCCGCTTTGGGCTGGCGCCGATCCCGTGGTCCTTCGGCATGGTCGAATTCCTCCCTTGTCACTGTGCCGGGTTGAAACCCGGCCTACGGGCCTCGCGCGGTGCTGGTCGGATGCTGTCGGGCCGCTGTGTAGGCCGGGCTTCAGCCCGGCATTCGCGTCCAATTTCCTCCGCCCGCGCAGATCCGCCGGTTACTCCGCCGCGATTGCGCTCACGTCCTGGCCGCTGGCGGCCATGATCGCCTTGACGATGTTGTGATAGCCGGTGCAGCGGCAGATGTTCCCCTCCAGGTAATCGCGGATCTCTGCCTCGCTGGGCTTGGGGTTCTCCTTGAGCAACGCCGCCGCGCTCATCACCATGCCGGGGGTGCAGAATCCACATTGCAGCCCGTGATGATCCTGAAACGCCTGCTGAATCACGTTCAGCGTGCCATCCGGCGCCGCCTGCCCCTCGATGGTCGAGACCTCGGCCCCCTCCGCCTCCAGAGCCAGCATGGTGCAGGATTTCACCGCCTTGCCGTCCACATGCACCACGCAGGCACCGCACTGGCTGGTGTCGCATCCGACATGGGTGCCGGTCAGCTCCAGTTGGTCACGCAGAAAGGACGACAACAGCGTGCGCCCCTCCACATCGCCGCTGGCCGGCTTTCCATTCACGGTCATTGAGACCTGTGTCATAAGTTCCTCCCGATTTATTTAGACGATCCGTCGCGGGCGAGTTAAGCACGGCCACCGGCGATTTGAGAAATGAATTTTTTAGGTGAAATCCGCAAATTGCGCCCTAGGCCCGGCGAGCCGATCCGGACGGCCAGGCCGCGTCGTAAGAAAATCGGGCGCAACCGCTGCGGGAAGGGGGGTGCAGAGTGATCTGCCCGACGCGACGCCTTAACTCTTCGGAAACCAGTTCCGACCGACCCCGGAGGCCCAAACTGTACAAAACGCCCCAAAAACTCCCCAATCCGCTGCGACCGCACCCATTGCGCCCGGGCAGGATTGTACGAAATGGCGGCGAAACTCTACGATCTGGCCCCGTGCCCGGCCCGGGGCTGCGGCCGGGTCGGGATCTCCTTGAGCAGCCCGCCCACCCCCATCGCGGCGATATCCTCGCCGGTGACTGCAAACCCGCAGGCCACCCGGCTCAGCACCCAATCCGCCCCGTTCAACGCAGGCGAGCGCGCGCAGCCCGGCAAACCGATCACCGGACGTCCGGATAAATCCCCAACAAACAGCAGGTTACCGGGATCAACCGGCATCCCGAACCGCTCCACGCGCCCGCCCGCGCGGCGCAGCGCCAGCGGCGCCACATCGTCGATATCCATTGTGGCCGAGCCGGTCAGCACCAGCACCATCTGCCCCCTGGCCCGCTTTATCGCCTCGGCCAGATCATCGGTGTCATGTGCCACGGAAACACACTCATCCATTTGAATTTCCAAGGCTTTCAGGCGATCCCCGATAACCCGCCGTGCCTTGTCCTCGCCCGGCCCACCCGGCACCAGCGTGACGATCAGCGAGGCCGTCTCATAGGCCGGCCGCGCCAGCCGCAACGCCCCCCGAGCGGCCTCACAGGCACGTCTAACCTGTTGTTCCGGAACGGCAAACGATATCACCTTGATGGTTGCCACCATACCGCCCGGCGCCATCTGCTGGTAATCCGGCACGGTCGCAATGGTGATCATCGGCTCGACCCGGTTGAACGCCTCCAGCGCCGCCACATCCAGCCGAACCACCCCGGCCCCTTCGGCAACCACATTCACCCGCCCGGTGAACGGCGCGGTCAGACGCAGCCCAACCGCCCGCGGGTCGGGCACCAGCGCCTCGGCAAGTTGCCCGGCCGCGCTGCTCTCATGCAGGTCGCCGGGATCGAGCCGGGCCACGATGACCTCATCCACCCCGCCGTCGCGGAGTTGTCGCAAATGCTCAGCTTCGAGCCTCAACCCCTTTCTAAGCCTTACTTTTTCCAATTTTATGGAATGGGCCAAAAGGGCGCCTACAGCCTCTGACACCGGGATCGGACCGAACCTCATCCGGCGCGCCCGCGTAGCACCGCCGTCATCTGCGCCAGGATCGACACCGCGATCTCCGCCGGTCCCGCCGCCCCGATATCGAGGCCGACGGGCCCATGAATCCGCCCGATCTCCGCCTCGGTGAACCCCTCCGCCGTCATCCGCTCCACCCGCTTGGCATGAGTCCGGGTCGAGCCCAGCGCGCCGATGTAGAAACACGCCGCCCGCAACCCCGCCTCCAGCGCCGGGTCGTCCAGTTTCGGATCATGGGTCAACAGAACCAGCGCCGTCCGCGCGTCCAGCCCCAGGTGGGCAACGGCCTCGTCCGGCCAGTCGTGCATCAGGGTCACATCGGGGAACCGCGCCGGCGAGGCAAAGGTTTCGCGCGGGTCGATGACAGTGGCATCATAGCCCGCGATCCGCGCCATAGGCACCAGCGCCTGGGCGATGTGCACGGCGCCCACCACGATCAGGCGCAGCGGGGGATTATGAATGGAAACAAAGGTTTGCCCGTCATCCTCAAAGCCGGAGCGATCCATCCGCATGCGTTCGGGATAGGCCTCGTGCAGCAGTCGCCGAACCCCGTCCGCGAGGTTCACCTCATAGGCCACCGCCTGCCGTTCGGCGCGCGCCGCCACCAGGTCGGCCAGCAGGCCCTCGGGCATGGCCGCGCCCACCGGCTCGACCAGCACCCGGATGGTGCCGCCGCAGGCCAGCCCGACGGCAAAGGCGTCGCCGTCGCTGACCCCGAACTCAAGAATCCTGTGTTCGCCCGCCTCCATCGCCTCCTGCGCCTCGACGATCACCGCCCCCTCGACACAGCCGCCGGAGACCGACCCGGCGATCTCTCCATCGCCTGAGATCGCCAGTTGCGCCCCCACCCGGCGCGGCGCGCTGCCCCAGGTCTCGACCACGGTGGCCAGCGCCGCACCGCGACCGGCGCCGTGCCAGGCAAGGGCTGTCTCGGGGATGGTATCGAAGGGTTCGGTCATGATCGCTCCGTTATGCGGACCTGGAAACAATTGTTGCGCGACGAGCGCACGTCAACATAGGCGATGCGCCGGTCTTCCAGCAAGCTTGCCGCATAGGCGGACAGTTGATCGACGGGCACCACCTTGCCGGAGCCATAGACGATGCGATCATCGGCGCCGTAGCCCTTGAGCAGATAATCGGGCGCGGTGGTCAGGATCTCCGGCACGCCCTCGCCGTGCCAGGGGCCGCAATCCTCGCCGCACAGAAAGATCGGCCCGGTCTCGGCATAGGGCTGCGGCGCCGGAAAGGGGCGCGCGGCAAGGATCAGCATCGGCGCGCCCTCGGGGATATGGCGCAGGCAATGGCGGCAGGGATTGGCGGTTCCCTCGGCCACCGAAGGTTCGGCCGGAGCACCATAGACGTCGGGGCCACCGGCGCGCACGCGGGCAACGAAATCGCTGTCATAGGGGTGAAAGTGAAGGGTCATCGCCGGGTCTCCTCTGGGGGTCGAATGCCAGAGGGATAGGCCGCGCACCGGGGTCGGGGCGACCCGGTTCCTGCGATATCATCCTTTCGAAGAACTAGCCCCCCCGAAACGGGGGCAAAAGCGGCCCGGCAGGAACACGGGAACCGGGCCGCTTGCGCGTGGCCGCAAGCGGCGACCACGACCCGGGGCCCGCGAAGGCCCCGGAACTCTGACTTTACTCGGCGGGCTGCTGTGCCGCGCCGCCGGGTTGACCCGCCAGGCGATCCGGCAGGGCAAAGGCGAGCACGACGAAGCCCAGCCCCAGCACGAGGCCCAAGATATCCCCCGGCAGGGCGGTGAGGCCGTCGAACTTCGACCCCGGCACGGTGCCCAGGGTCACCTTGCCCCCTGCAAAGCTGTCGAGCAGCCCCGACGCCTTCCACGACGGGTAGGTCACCATGTAGGCCGCCGCCCCCAGCAACCCGCCGGCGATGAAGAACAGCGCGTCCTTGCGGCCCGACCCGGCCGCGACGACGCCGGTGCCGGGGCAGAAGCCCGCCAGCGCCCAGCCCGCGCCCAGCATCAACCCGCCGAGGAAGACGCCTATATAGGCCGCCTTGACCGACATGTGGCCGACATCGACAAGGCCCAGAATCTGGCCGCCGAACATCAGCACCGAGCCGACACCAATGGCCAGCAGGATGGTCTTGGCCAGGGCAAGGTTGGTCAGGTTCAGCATCCGCCCGATGATCGTCGGGTTGGTGGCGCCAACCCGGTCGAGCACGAAGCCGAAGGCAAGACCGATGACGATTGCGAGAATGATCGAGGTCATGGATCAGGCCTCCTTCCGATAAAGCATCATGGCCACCGGCACCGCCGCCGCGAAGGCGCCCAGAGCAAAGATGTAGCCCGAGAGCGAGGTCTGCATCATCCCCGACATCATGTGCCCGGAGGTACAGCCGCCGGCCAGCCGCGCGCCGTAGAGCACGATGAACCCGCCGATGAAGACCGCGATGTTGCGCTTGGCCGCGCTATCGCCGAAATTCGCCCGCCAGAGCGCCGGCATGGTCTTTTCGGCCTGATCCAGCCCGCCGCGCATCTTTACCGAGACGAAGCCGCCGACCACCATCGCGAGGACGAAGATGAAGCTGTAGTTCAGGGGGTTGGCGACCGACTTGGCATATTTGCCGCCCGACTTGGCCAGGTAGGCGTTGGTCGAGGTGTAGCCGTCATCGGTCTGCGTCACCAGATCGGGGTTCGCCAGATCCGCGACGATCCCGTCGAGGATGACGAACTGGGTCGAGACACCGATCGGCTTGACCAGCAGGACTGCGGCGAAGAACACCAGTCCCAGCAGCAAGCCGCCGATTTTCCAGTTCAGCGTCATGTTGATTCCTTTCGCAAAATGCTTTCTGCGGCCAGAATAGGTTTCATATTCCGTTTTCGGAATGATTCAGATCAAGGTGAACGAGACGGGAGAGGAAAGCTAAAGCAGCGCCATCAGCCGGGCCTTGTCGCCCGGGTCGTCGCGGCGCGACAGCGCCTCGGCCAGGTCCTCCAGCGCGGCGATGTTATGGCCGGCGCGAAAGCTGTCCACATGGGGCAGCATGGCGGCGATCCCCTGCGCCTTGGGCGCGAAGCCGTCCCAGCGCAACAGCGGGTTGAGCCAGATCAGCTGCCGCGCGGAAAGGTGCAGCCGCTCCATCTCGCGCGCCAGTTGCTCGGGGTCGTCGCGGTCGAGCCCGTCGGTGATCAGCAGCACAACGGCCCCCTGCCCCATCACCCGGCGCGACCAGTCGCGGTTGAAGGCATGCAGGCAGTCGCCGATGCGCGTGCCGCCCTCCCAGTCCTGCGCCTCGGCCCCGGCGGCGGCGAGGGCGGCATCGACATCGCGCTGGCGCAGATGGCGGGTGATATTGGTCAGCCGGGTGCCGAAGGTGAAGGCATGGACCTTTGCCCAGCCCTGTCCCTTCGCATTCGCCACCGCGTGCAGGAAATGCAGCACCATGCGGCTGTACTGGCTCATCGAGCCGGAAATGTCGCAAAGCACCACCAGATTGGGCCAGCGCGGGCGCGGTTCGACCCGGTACAGGCGGCCCATCTCGCCGCCGCGGCGCATCGCCTCGCGCAAGCTGCGGCGCAGGTCATAGCGATGGCCGCTGTGGCTGGCCTGCGCCCGGCGCGAGGCGATCGGTTTCACCGGCAGGGTCAGGCGGGCCAGCATGCGCCGGGCGCGGGCGATCTCATCGGTGCTCATCTGTTCGAAATCGAGGCTGCGCAGCCGCTCCTCGCCCGACATGGTGCGCGAGGCGTCGATCTCGATTTGGACCTCATCCTCGCCCCGCGGGTTTTCCATCTCAGGCAGATCGCCCTGTGCGCCATCCAGCAGCGCCTCGGCGGCACGTTTTTCAGCCGCCTGGGCCGCACGCTCTTCCTGCACGCCGCGCACGGCGGGCAGCATCATCGCCATCATGTGCTCCATGAAGCGCGGATCGCGCCAGTAGAGGCGGAACACCTGGGCAAACACCGTGGCCTGTTCCGGGCGCGAGACGAAACAGGCGCGCAGGGTATAGAAGAAATCGGATTTCGAGGTGAACCCTGCCGCCTCGACCGCGCGGACCGCGTCGATCACCCGCCCCGTCCCGATCGGCAACCCGGCCTTGCGCAGGGCGCGGGCGAACCACAGGATGTTGTCGCTGAGCTTGCCGTCCTCGGGGATGTCGAGGGGGGCATATTCAGGCATGGTGCCCCCGCGCTGATCGCAGCAGCGGGGGTTTTGCACCCCCGCACCCCCGCAGAGTATTTCGAGCCAGAAAAAGCGCCATCGGCGTCACGCCGGCGCCAGTTCGGCGCGCACCTCGTCGAGGAGGCGTTTGGCCTCGCCGCCCTGGATGCGCTGGATGTCGTCCTGGTATTTCAGGATCGCGCCCAGGGTATCGGCGATCACCTGCGGGCTGAGCGTGATCACGTCGAGCGCCAGCAGGCACTTGGCCCAATCGATGGTCTCGGCCACGCCCGGTTTCTTGAACAGGTCCTCGGTCCTGAGTTTCTGAACGAAGGCCACCACCTCGCGGCTGAGGGTTTCGGTGGCCTCGGGGGCACGGGCGTGCAGGATCTCGATCTCGCGGGTGAAATCCGGGTAATCGACCCAGTGATAGAGGCAGCGGCGCTTGAGCGCGTCGTGCACCTCGCGCGTGCGGTTGGAGGTGAGGATGACGATCGGGGCCTCGGGGGCGGCGATGGTGCCAAGCTCGGGGATGGTCACCTGGTAGTCGCTGAGCGCCTCGAGCAGGAAGGCCTCGAAGGGTTCGTCGGTACGGTCGATCTCGTCGATCAGCAGCACCGGCGCGCCATGCTCGTCGGGGCGCATCGCCTGCAGCAAGGGGCGTTCGACAAGGTAATCGGGGCCGAACAGCTCGCGCCGCAACAGGTCGCGGTCGGCGTTGCCCTCGGCCTCGGCGGTGCGGATCGCGATCATCTGGGCGGGAAAGTTCCATTCGTAGACGGCGCTGGCGGCGTCCAGCCCCTCGTAGCATTGCAGCCGGATCAGCCGGCGGTTCAGCGCGGCGGCCAGCGCCTTGGCGATCTCGGTCTTGCCGGTGCCGGCCTCTCCCTCGAGAAACAGCGGCCGGCCCAGTTTCAGCGCCAGAAAGGCGACGGTGCCCAGCGCCCGGCCACAGACATAGTCCTGCCCGGCCAGTTGCGCCTGCACCTCGTCGATGGATTGCGGTTTCTGCATGCGGGTCCTCCCTCATGCCGAGGAGGGCATGAGACGGCGCCAGCGTCAAGCCGTTGACCGCAAGCGAGACCCTCCGCGCGATGTTGACGGGCCACGCGCAAGCTGCGATGATTCGCGCAACAAGATGCGGGCGCAGCACAGGCGCCTGCCGGGGCAGACGGAAACCATCGGCGGCACGATCACCCGCCGGGCTGAGGAGGCAACATGCGGATCACCGCGGTGACCTGCGTGAAGAACGAGGGGCCCTTCCTGCTGGAATGGATCGCCTTCAACCGGCTGATCGGGGTCACCGACCACCTGTTCTATTCCAACGATTGCGACGACGGCACCGACCGGCTGCTGGATGCGCTGGCCGCGCGCGGTGTCGTGCGGCACCTGCCGAACCCGGCCAAGGGGCGCAACTACCAGATGGAGGCGCTGAAGCACGCCGCCCACCAGCAGGTGGTGAAACAGGCCGACTGGGTCTGGATCGCCGACGTGGACGAGTTCCTGAACATCCATGTCGGGGATCACAGCATTCCCGCGCTGATCGCGGCCTGCCATGATCCGCAGGCGATCTCGGTCAGTTTCCAGTTCTTCGCCAACGGTGGGATCGAGACCTTTGAGGATGTGCCGGTGATCGCCCAGTTCACCCGCAGTCACGATCCGGACATCTGGTGCGGCGACTTGGCATGTGAAGTCAAGTCGCTGGTGCGCAAGGATTTTCCCTTGCAATACTTTGGCGCGCATCGCCCCTTTTTCAAACGCGGTCTGGCGCGCGACCGGCGCCCGCAATGGACCGACGGATCGGGGCGCCCGGTGCCCTACAGGTTCCTGGTTGCGGCCAATCCTGACCGCCTCCGCAAGTTTCCCGCCAGGGGTGCACGCGATTTCGCCACCCTGAACCACTACGCGCTGCGCTCGCTCGACAGCTATCTGGTCAAGAACGATCGCGGCGACGTCAACCGCGAGCATCGCGCCTTTGACGATACCTACTGGCGCGAGCGCAACGACCCGGCCTGGCGGGACGAGAGCATCCACCGCTATCTCCCGGCGCTGAACGCGGCGCTGGCGGAGCTGAAATCCGACCCCGGGATCGGCGCGCTGCACGCCGAGGCGGTTCAGCTTCACCGGGCCAAACGCGATGTCCTGCTGCAACAGCCCACCTATCGCCAGATGCGCGACCAGTTGCGCGCGGCCCCGGTGCTGCCGCCGCAGGAGGCCGCGATGCTGGACCGGCTGGGGATCGGCTGATGCGGATATACCTGCATATCGGCCCGCAATACATGGGCGCCCACCGGCTGCACCAGATTCTGGACGCCAGGCGCGCGCAGCTCAGGGGCAAGGGCATCCTGTTCCCTCGCTCCCCGGGTTCCCGGAACCACACCCGGCTGTTCATGGCGGTGAGCGATCCCGATCATATCGACCCGCTGCGGTTCAATCGCGGTTTCATCGCGCCGGACAAGCAGGAGAAGCTGCGCGCGATGCTGGGCCGGACCCTGGCCGAGGATATCGAGAAGACACGGCCCCAGACGCTGATCCTTGCCGCCGAGCAACTGGGCAGCGCGCTGCACCGCCAGTCGGAACTGGAGCGGCTCAAGGCGCTGCTGACCCCGTTGTCGGAAGATATCCGCATCGTCGCCCATGTCGACGAGCCGGGTCGCGCGCTGACCCGTGCCTATGCCGGGCAGGTGATGGAGGGGCGCGCGGCCCCCTTGAGCCGTGAGTTGGAGCAGGCCCGTGCGGGCGGCAGTTGGTGGGAGGACAGCCTTGCCGCCGCGCCAAGGGTCGATCCCGCCGGCGGGCAGTTCCTGGAAACCCAGGCGCCGCCCTTCTGGCTGGATTATGCCGCCCTTGTGCGGTTCTGGGAGGACGTGTTCGGGCCCGGATCGGTCACGCTGCGCCCCTACGATCCGGCGCGGTTGCACGGGGCGGACGCGGTCGACGAAGTGCGCGCCGCCTTCGATATCGCGCCTGCCCTGGGCAAGGTCGAGCCGGTCGATGTTCCCGCCGGGCCCTCTGCGGCGGCGCTGGCCCGCGCCCGGCAGCTCAATACCTTGCTGCTCAAACTTCTGGAGGATCGCAAACGCATCCTGCCGCGCCCGGTCTGGCGCGGCTTCCTCGACGAGATCGCCATCGTCGGCGCGCCGCTCGCCCCCGGTGCGCTGGCACCGGTTTCGGCCCGCTTCGCCGAGGATGGTGCCGTCCTAATCAAGGCACATCCAGCGCTGAGCCCGGACACCTTACGCCCCGATCCCGCCCTGCCCGACTGGCAGGAGGCAGACACGGAACGCGGCTATCGCGCCTCGCATTATTTGCTGGCCTTCCTGCCCCGGATCGACAAGCTGTCGAAGGAGGAGCGCGAGGGGAAACACGCGGATCTGGCGCAGGTGAACGGGCATGCGCCGGGACAGGGCGGAAAAATGGACAGCGGCGGGATGAGCGAGACCGCGCGCAGGCTTCTGCCCCCCGCAGCGGTCGAGAAGTTCCATCACCTGAAAACCTCGGCCTATGCGCCGCACAACCGGCTGGGCGCGGTCAACGAGGAGGACCTGGCCGCCGCCTTTGCCCCTGCTCGGAAAAGAACCCTGGCCGAGGGGTCCTCTGGCAATGTCATCGTCGGCTGCATGAAGAACGAGGCGCCCTATATCGTCGAATGGGTGGCCTATCACCGGGCCATCGGCATCGACAATTTCCTGATCTACACCAACGATTGCACCGACGGCACCGACGAGATCCTGCGCCGGCTGCAGAAGATGGGCGTGGTCGAGCACCGCAACAACAACGACTGGCGCGGCCAGTCGCCCCAGCAGCACGCGCTGAACATGTCGCTGAAGGAGCCGGTGGTGCGCAACGCCGAGTGGTTGCTGCATATCGACGTGGACGAGTTCGTGAACGTGCGCTGCGGCAACGGCACCCTGCAGGATTTCTTCGACCGGGTGCCGCAGGCCACCAACGTGGCGATGACATGGCGGCTGTTCGGCCATAGCGGGGTGCGCCGGATCGAGGATGATTTCGTCATCGGTCAGTTCGACCGCTGCGCGCCGGCATATTGCCCCAAGCCGCACACGGTCTGGGGATTCAAGACGATGTTCCGCAACATCGGCGCCTACCAGAAGATGAGCTGCCACCGCCCCAACAAGCTTTTGGAGGACCAGCGCGACAAGGTGCTTTGGGTCAACGGATCGGGACAGGACATGACCAAGGAGGCGATCGACAACGGCTGGCGCAGTTCGAAAGGCTCGGTCGGGTACGACCTGTTGCAACTCAATCATTACGCGCTGCGCTCGGCCGACAGTTTCCTGATCAAGCGCCAGCGCGGGCGCGCCCTGCACGTGGACCGGTCGATCGGGCTGAACTACTGGATCCGGATGGACTGGGACGACGCCCGCGACGTTACGATCCAGCGCAACCTGCCGCGCCTGCGGCAGGAGTATGATCGGCTGATGGCCGACGACCGGCTGCGCACCCTGCACGAAAAGGGGCTGGCCTGGCATCACGCCAAGGCGGCCGAATTGCACGCGACGCCCGAATTCGAGGATCTCTATCGCCAGGCGCTGGAGATCCGCCTGACCGGAACCGAGCGCGCCGCCTATGCGCTGGCGCTCGACCTGGAAAGCTGAGCGGCGCGATGCCCAGCCCCCCGCAACGCATCCTGGCCGTGTTGACGGTGCGCAACGAGGGGGCCTTTCTGCTGGAGTGGCTGGCCCATCACCGCGCCGCGGGTTTCACCGATTTTCTGGTGCTCTCCAACGACTGCCAGGACGGCACCGACACAATGCTCGACCGGCTGGAGCAAATGGGCTGGCTGGTGCACCTGCGTAATGATGGCCCCTATGACAAAGGCGGCATCCAGTTCACCGGGCTGAAGCTGGCCGACAAGCACAAACGGGTGAAAAAGGCCGACTGGATCATGACTCTGGACATCGACGAGTTCGTCAATGTCCATGTCGGGGACAGCACGCTTTCCGCGCTGATCGAGGCGCTGCCGAAGGCCACGGCGATCACCCTGACCTGGCGATTGTTTGGAAATGCCGGGATCGTGCGTTACCGTGACAGCCCGGTGACCGAAAGCTTCACCCGCTGCGCGCCTGTGGTGATGTACTGGCCCTGGCGGGCGGCGATGTTCAAGACGCTTTATCGCAACGACGGCACCTACCGGAAGCTCGGCGTGCATCGCCCGCGCGCGCCCGACAAGGAAAAGCTTGGCCAGGCGCAGTGGTACGATGGCGAGGGCCGCAAGCTGGAGGACCAGTTCAAGCAGACCCGCGTGTTCAACACCTACGGCCGGTCGAACTATGCGCTGGCGCAGCTCAACCATTATGCGCTCGGGTCAATGGAAAGCTTCATCCTCAAGGCCGACCGGGGCCGCGCGGTGCATGCCGACCACATGCTCGACGTCGATTACTGGGTGGAGCGGAACTTCAACACGGACAGCGACACCAGTATCCAGCACGTTGCGCCGCGCAGCAGGCCGCTGCGCGAAGAGCTGCTCGCCGACGCCGAGCTTGGCCGGCTGCACGCCGAGGCGGTCGCCTGGCGCAAGGCGCGGTTCCTGGCCCTGATGGAACAGGAACCCTACCGCGCCCTGTTTGCTCGGCTGCTGATGACGCCCCCGTCGCGGCCGATCTCGCTGAACTCGGCCCGCACCCTGGCCGGGTTCGCCAATGTGGGGCGGATCAAAGGGGCGTAGGGGCACGGGCCTGGTGGCCCTTCTCGGCAGACCGCATATTCACATTCCGGTCCCGGCGAAATATGCCGTGCACAGAATGCGAAACCATTTGGAAATCCGAACATGTCTCTTGCCGTCACCGCGCTTTACGCCGGCCTTCTGGGCCTTTTCTACGTCGCGCTCAGCCTCTGGGTCGTCAAGGTCCGGGTGAAGCAGAAGGTCGCCAGCGGCGACAAGGGCGATCCGGTGATGCAGAACGCCATGCGCACCCATGCCAATTTCGCCGAATATGTTCCGATGGGTCTGCTCCTGATCGGGCTGGGCGAGGCCCAGGGCATGCCCGCCGTGGCGACCCACACGCTGGGCGCCGCGTTGCTGGTGGCGCGGGTGATGCATGGCATCGGCATGGGTCGCCTGCCCCATACCCCGGCCCTGCGCGGCGGCGGCGCGACGCTGACCTTTCTCGTGCTTCTGGTTGCGGCGATTGCCAATATCGGCCACGCCGTGTTGTGAGGCCCGTCGGACCAAGCGCGCCGGTCACATAACAGCCCGGAAGCGGACCCGGGTTCTCCCAACTTCGGCCTCATTCCCCGGCTAGCTTGACCTCGGACAGAACCGGCCCGACACGTGGCCGGGCAACCGAGAACGGCACCATGCAGGACGGCACCATGCAAGACGACGACGGGTTGAACGACGATGGTTTGGGCGACGACCGGCCGGACGACGAGACCGGGATCGAAGCCTCTCTGGCCGATCTGAACAAGGCCGAGTGGAAGGCCGCGTTAGTCGCGCTGGCCGAGGCGCATGGCATGTCCCAGGAGTTGGGCGCACGCCATTTCGCCACCTTCATCGACAAGAAGCCGACGCTGCTGGTCACCTTCGAGACACTGCAGGGTATCCGGGCCCTGTCGGAAACCGCGCAACCCTTTGGCTTTGACATGGTCAAGGCCCTGGGGTGGTCGCATCTATGCGTGATTTCCGATGGCGACACATGGTTCCGCGATGACGCGGTCTATGGCTTTTTCGACCAGCTGATCGACGACGGGTTCTTCGAGGATTTCGACCGCGTCCTGTTCTACGGCGCTGGACCCTGCGGGTATGCGGCGACGGCGTTTTCGGTGGCAGCGCCTGGCGCCACCGTGATCGCGGTGCAGCCCCAGGCGACCCTTGCCGCACGGATGACGGAATGGGACGACCGCTTTGTCGAGATGCGGCGCACCGATTTCTCCCACCGGTACGGCTATGCGCCCGACATGCTGGACGCCGCCGAGCGCGCCTTTGTGCTTTACGATCCCCGTCAGGCGCTGGACGCGATGCATGCAACACTGTTCGAGCGCAACAATGTCTCGCGGCTGCGGATGCCGTTCATGGGGGGCGCGCTGCAGACCCAGCTGATCGAGATGAATCTGCTCTACCGGCTGTTGTCCCTTGCCGGCGCGGGCAAGCTGACCGAGAGCAAGTTCCATGCGCTCTACCGGGCAAGACGCGATCACATGCCCTATCTGCGCAACCTGATGGCGCATCTGGACCAGAACGAGCGGCCCTATCTGACGACACTGCTGTGCCGAAACGTGACCTCGCGCATACGGGCGCGCCGGTTCCGCCGCAGGCTCGATCAGCTCGAACAACAGGCCCAGGAAGGCGTCTTCACCCCGCCGCCACCGCCGGCGGAATAACGCAGGGCGCGCCAAAGCCTCTGGCCCGATCCCTGCGGCTGTGCTAGCGCAGCCGCCATGACCGAAACCCTGACCCTCCGCCGCCCCGACGACTGGCACCTGCATCTGCGCGATGGCGCGATGCTGGCCGGTGTGCTGCCCGAAACCGCGCGCCATTTCGCCCGCGCCATCATCATGCCCAACCTGGTGCCGCCGGTTGTGACCGGGGCGCAGGCCGCCGGTTATCGCGACCGTATCCTGGCCGCGCTGCCCGAGGGTATGACATTCGAGCCGCTGATGACGCTCTACCTCACCGAAGAGACCGACCCGGCGGATGTGGCCGCGGCGGCCGAAAGCAAGCTGGTCAAGGCGGTCAAGCTCTACCCCGCGGGGGCCACCACCAACTCCGCCAGCGGCGTGCAGGATTTCGACAAGGTGCAAGGCGTGCTGGACCAGATGGCCGAGATCGGCCTGCCGCTCTGCGTGCATGGCGAGGTGACGGACCCGGCGGTCGATATCTTCGACCGCGAGGCGGTGTTCATCGAGCGCGTGCTGGACCCGGTGCGCCGGGCCACGCCGGGGCTGCGCGTGGTGATGGAGCATATCACCACCGCCGACGGCATCGACTACGTCAAATCGCAGGACGACATGGGCGGCACCATTACCGCGCATCACCTGGTGATCAACCGCAACCACATCCTGGTCGGCGGCATCCACCCGCATTACTACTGCCTGCCGGTGGCCAAGCGCGAGGAACATCGCCAGGCGCTGGTCGCCGCCGCCACGTCAGGCGATCCGCATTTCTTCCTTGGCACCGACAGCGCGCCGCATACCGACGCCAACAAGCAAAGTGCCTGCGGCTGCGCCGGCTGTTTCACCGCAACCAACACAATGTCGGTGCTGGCCGAGGTGTTCGAACGCGAAGACGCGCTGGACCGGCTGGAGGGGTTCACCTCGCTGCACGGTCCCGCCTTTTACCGGCTGCCCGCGAACGAGGACCGGATCACGTTGGAAAAGGGCGAACCGGTTTCTTATCCATCTCATATCGCAATCGGCGAAGGCCCGGTGACCGTGTTCGACCCCGGCTTTCCGCTGCACTGGCGGGTGGTCGAGGCCTGACCGGCAGGTTTTCTTCTGGGGGCAGGTGACAGCCAGCCTTGGGGGCTGAACTCCTGATAACACTGCATTCCCTGAGGTTGTTCCCTATCCCCCAAGACAGCCTGCCTTGACGTATTGCCGGAAATATTTCAAGGCTCGCCCGAATGAAACCGTTCGCCTCCGGTGAGCGGATTTGTGTTATTTTGGCAAAAAGGCGGACAAATGTCTTCAGTTGCGTACACCACCTATTATTCGATTGCCGGTTTTTCTTACGACTACCGCTATTTCTGGGACAGCGGGGACGACACCTCCACCAGCTTCGATGCCAGCGTCTCGATGAACGTCACGGCCGATCCCGGCGCCGGGTTCATTTACGAGATCAACGAAGTCGACCTCGCTGACGGCAACGTCTGGGTCGATATCAACACCATCATCGACACTTACGAGCTCTCGCTCGATGGTATGGACGCCTATACCACGGATATCGATTCCAACATCATCGGCGTGAACTGGACCATGGGCGGCGTGTCGCATTCCACCGTTCTAATGGAGTTCGAAGTGGTGAAGGGCGAGAACGTGACGGGGGGCTACGAATACGGCACCCGCTATCATTTCGTACTGGACGGCGACCCCCTGCCGGATTTCAGCTCCCTCTCCGAGTTCGAGAACTTCGCGAACAGCGATACTTACATCACCGGCGTCTACAAGGTGACCGGCGCCTTTGGCGAAGGCAAGCTGATCGAATGGGGCGATATCGAAAGCGCCACCATTCTGGGCGCTGACGAGGACATCACCGGCACCGCCGGACGGGACGTGCTGTCGGGGGGCTATGGCGACGATTATTTCATCTCCTCCGAAGGCAACGACACCTACAAGGGCGGCGTAGGCACGTTCGATCAGGTCAGCTACAAGGACGACCCCTCCGGCGTCATCGCCAATCTCGCTACCGGCAAGGCGACCGATGGCTGGGGCGACACCGACAAGTTCAAGGGCATCGAGGTGCTGCGCGGCAGCCTGTTCGACGACAAACTCACCGGCAACAAGGGCGACAATCACATTCGCGGCCTTGCCGGCGACGATGTGCTGAGCGGCGGCAAGGGAACGGATACCGTGCGCTATGACAAGGATGCGAGCTATGGCGGCACCGATGGCGTCACCGTGAACCTCAAGAAAGGCTATGCCATCGACGGGTTCGGCGATCGCGACACGCTGAAGAACTTCGAGAACGCGCGCGGCACCGACTCGAAAGACACGATCACCGGCACGGGGGCCGCGAACGACATTCGCGGCGAAGGCGGTGCTGACGTGCTCAAGGGGCTGGGCGGCAAGGACGTTCTGCAAGGCGGCGGCGGCAACGACAAGCTCTATGGCGGCAACGGCAAGGACGTCCTTAACGGCGACAACGGCAAAGACAAGCTTGACGGCGGCAAAGGGAACGATGACCTCTACGGCGGCGCCAAGACCGACATTTTCATCTTCAGCGGCAAGTTCGGCGACGATACGATCCACGACTTCCAAACCAAGGGCACAGGCGAGAAGATCGACCTCACCGGTGTGACCTCGATCAAGAACTTCAAGGATCTCAGCAACAACCACCTGTCCGAGGTCGCCGGCAATGCGGTGATCGACGACGGCAGCGGCAACACGATCACGCTGGACGGGGTCGCGGCAGCGGACCTCGCGGCCAACGATTTCCTGTTCTGAGCCGCCCAGTCAGCTGCCCCAAAGTCCGCACGGCCCCGCGCCCGGCGGGCTTTTCTTTTTTCCGGGCCTCCGGTAAGCCCGCCGAAACCCTGCCGCCCGAACGGAGTGCCGCGATGATCCCCTCCTCCTATCCCTTGCCGCAAGAGATGGCGCGCCTGACCGCGCGGATGCTGTTGGAAATCGAGGCGGTGCACCTGAACGCCGAACAGCCCTTCACGCTGGCCAGCGGGTTGCCCAGCCCGACCTACATCGACTGCCGCAAGCTGATCTCATATCCACGCATCCGCTCCACCCTGATGGATTTCCTGACCGTCACCGTGATGCGCAACGCCGGCTTCGAGGCCTTTGACAACATCGCCGGCGGCGAGACCGCCGGCATCCCCTTTGCCGCGCTGGTGGCCGAGCGGATGGGCCTGCCGATGACCTATGTGCGGAAAAAACCCAAGGGCTACGGCCGCAACGCCCGGATCGAGGGCGCGATGCACGAGGGGCAGCGGGTTCTGCTGGTCGAGGATCTGACCACCGATGGCGGCTCAAAGCTGTCGTTCGTCGATGCGATTCGCGCCACCGGCGCGACCTGCGCCCACACGGCGGTGATCTTCTACTACGGGATCTTCCCGGAGACCGAGAAGACGCTGGGCGATCACGGGGTCAGCCTGCACCACCTGTGCACCTGGTGGGACGTGCTGGCCGAGGCCAAGGATTCGGGGGCCTTCAGCCGCGATACCCTGCGCGGGGTCGAGCAGTTCCTCAATGACCCGCGCGGCTGGCAGGAACGCCACAAATCCTGACCTTCCGCATTGTTCGGGCAAGGCGACCTGTGGATGTATTGTCCACAGAATCACAATGTGACCGCAACATTTCGCGGTTAGCGTGAACTATGCTACCCTATCTCGAATGATGATCGGAAGCGGGCAGAGCCCCACAGGCTTATCCACCGGGTTCCCCACAGAGATTTCCCTGTAGGGTTTCGGGCCCGGTTTCGGTACAAGGGCCAAACCGGCGCCAGACCGGACAACGACCGCGCAGCCAGACGCGGCAGACAGGCAGAACGGGACAGAGATGAACGAGATCACAGCGGTCAATCCGGCCACGCCCGAGACCCAGGACGCGGAGACCATGCCGCACTCCATCGAGGCGGAACAGCAACTCCTCGGCGCGATCCTGACCAACAACGACGTCTACGACCGAGTTGCGAGCGTCATCGGCTCGCAGCATTTCTATGACCCGGTTCACGCCCGCATATACGAGGTGGCCGCCGCGCGCATCGCCAAGAATGCGCTGGCCTCTCCGGTCACGCTCAAGGCGTTTCTGGAACATGACGAGGGCCTCAAGGAGTTGGGCGGCCCGGCCTACCTCGCGCGGCTGGCCGGGGCGGCGATCAGCGCCTTTGCGGTGCGCGACTATGCCGAGATGATCTATGACCTTGCTATCCGGCGCGAGTTGATCGGGCTGGGCAAGTCGATTTCCGACAAGGCCGCCCGCGTCGATGTTGCCAGCGGTCCGAAGCAGCAGATCGTCGAAGCCGAACAGCAGCTTTACAACCTTGCCGAACAGGGCCAGTCCGAAAGCGGATTTCAAAGCTTTCTGCGTGCGGTGACCGACGCCGTCAACGTCGCCAATGCCGCCTATCAGCGCGAAGGCGGGCTGGCGGGGATCGCCACCGGGCTGAACGATCTGGATCACAAGCTGGGCGGGCTGCACAAATCCGACCTTCTGATTCTTGCCGGCCGCCCGTCGATGGGCAAGACCTCGCTGGCCACCAACATCGCCTTCAACGTCGCCAAGTCCTACAAGCGTGGCACCCTGCCCGATGGCACCGAGGGCGCGGTCGAGGGCGGCGTCGTCGGCTTTTATTCGCTGGAGATGAGCGCCGAACAGCTGGCCGGGCGGATCCTGGCCGAGGCCTCGGAAATCTCCAGCCACAAGATCCGGCAGGGCGACATGACCGAGGGGGAATTCCGCCGCTTCGTCGATGCGGCCAAGGCGCTGGAGGCCTGCCCGCTCTATATCGACGATACCGCCGCCATCCCGATCGCCCAGCTGGCCGCCCGCGCCCGAAGGCTGAAACGGACCCACGGGCTCGATCTGCTGATCGTCGACTATCTCCAGCTTGTGCGCGGCACCTCGGACAACCGGGTGCAGGAGATCGGCGAGATTTCGATGGGTCTGAAAGCCATCGCAAAGGAGCTGGACATCCCCGTCATCGCCCTGTCGCAGCTGTCGCGCCAGGTGGAAAGCCGCGATGACACGCGCCCGCAGCTCTCGGACCTGCGCGAATCCGGTTCGATCGAGCAGGACGCCGACGTGGTGATGTTCGTCTATCGCGGCGAGTACTACAAGGAACGCGAGAAGCCCGGCGAGGACAACGTCGAGGCGATGGCCGGCTGGATCGAGGAGATGGAGCGCCTGCACGGCAAGGCCGAGGTGATCATCGGCAAGCAGCGCCACGGCCCCATCGGCACGATCGAGCTGTCCTTCGAGGCGCAATTCACCCGCTTTGGCAACCTGGCCAAGGCCTGGCAACAAGACCGCGTGCAGGAGTTCTGAGCGATGCCGATCCACGATTTCATGGCCGCCTACAAGCGCGTCTGGGAGGGGCAGGATTCGCAAGGGTTCGCCGCGCTGTTCGCGCCCGGGGGGCGGTATCACAACACGCCGTTCCAGGTGCAGCAGGGCCCCGAGGCATTGGCCGCCTACTGGGACAGGATCAAGCTGCAGCAGGACATCGCGCTGCGCTACGAGGTACTGGGCGAAACGACGGCCGGCGGCATCGCGCATTGGAATGTGACCTATCAGGTCGCCTCGGAGGAGCTTTTCGCGATCTGGGCCAAGTCCACAGGCACTGGTCTGCCCGACCGCAAGCCGGGCGATCCGCTACCCCGGATGGAACTTGACGGCATGCTGGTGGGCGAGTTCGACCCCTCCGGTCTGGCGCGCGAGGTGCGCATCTGGTGGCACTCCACGCCCCGCCCGACCGCCTGATTTCCGCGCCTACCAGACCGCGCGCGCGGTCGTGGCGGTTTTACCCTTGACGCCCCGCGCCCCCATGTCATGAACGGCCCATGAGCACCGGACGCCTGACCATCGATCTTGAGGCCCTCGCCGCGAACTGGCGGGCGCTGGACGCCATCAACACGGTGGAAACCGCCGCCGTGGTCAAGGCCGACGGCTATGGGCTGGGCGTCAGTCCCGTGGCCCACACCCTGGCGCAGGCCGGGGCGCGCCGGTTCTTCGTCGCCGCCGCCGAAGAGGGAGCAGAACTGCGCGCGGCCCTGGGGCCCGGGCCGATGATCGGGGTGTTTTCCGGCCACATGGCAGGCGATGCCGACCTGATCCGCGACAACGACCTGACGCCGATGCTGAACTCGGTCGATCAGGTGCTGCGCCATTTCGAAACCCTGCCGCGCCAGCCCTTCGGCATCCAGCTGGATACCGGGATGAATCGGCTGGGCATGGAGCCCGCCGAATGGGCCGCCCTGCGCGATCCGGTGCTGCAGCAGATTCCGGTGCTGCTGATGTCGCATCTGGCCTGCGCCGACGAGCCGGGCCATTTCATGAATGCGAAACAGTTGCGCTGTTTCCGCGAGATGACCGACGGGCTGGGCATCTCCCGCTCGCTCTCGGCCACGGGGGGCACGCTGCTGGGCGCGGATTATCATTTCGACCTTACTCGCCCCGGCGTGGGCCTTTACGGCGGCCGCCCGTTCGAGGACGCGCGCCCGGTGGTCGCGCTCGACTTGCCTGTCATCCAGACGCGCGAGATCCTGCCGGGCGAAACCGTGGGCTACGGCAACACCTGGACCGCTCAGCGCCCCGCGCGCATCGCCACTGTCGCGGCGGGCTATGCCGACGGGCTGTTTCGCGCCATGGCCCCCAACCTGGACCTTTGGCACGGGGATACCCGCTGCCCGTTGGCCGGGCGCATCTCGATGGACCTGATCGGGGTGGACATCACCGGGCTGGGGGACGCAGCCCCGGAGGCCCTGAGCATCCTTGGCCCGCACCAGGGCGTTGACGATCTGGCCGACGCCGCCGGCACCATCGGATACGAGATCCTGACATCGCTGGGCGCGCGTTATGCGCGCAGCTACCTGACATGACCGCGTTGCTTACCCCCCTCGCCCGGCTGGGCCGGACGGTGCTGGCCGCACTGGCCTCGGTCGGGCGCGTGGCGCTTTATGCGCTCTCGGCTTTCAGCCACATCTTCCGCCCGCCCTATTACCCGCGCGAGCTGTTCAATGCGCTGCTGAACATCGGCTGGCTGTCGCTGCCGGTGGTCGGTCTGACCGCGCTGTTCACCGGCGGCGCGCTGGCGCTTCAGATCTATTCCGGCGGCGCGCGTTTCAACGCCGAGGCAGTGGTGCCGCAGATCGTCGCAATCGGCATGGTGCGCGAGCTGGGCCCGGTGATGGCGGGACTGATGATCGCGGCGCGCGTCACCTCCTCGATCGCAGCCGAGGTGGCCACCATGAAGGTGACCGAGCAGATCGACGCTCTGGTCACTCTCTCGACCCACCCGATGAAATACCTGACCGCGCCGCGGCTGCTGGCCGGGCTGCTGACAGTGCCGGTTCTGGTGGGCGTCGGCGACGTGATCGGGGTCGCCGGCGGCTATATCGTGGCGACAGAGAACCTCGGTTTCAATCCGGCGGCCTATCTCAAGAACACGGTAGATTTCCTCGAAGGGCTCGACGTGGTCTCCTCGCTGGTCAAGGGCTGCGTCTTCGGCGGCATCGCCACGCTGATGGGGTGCTACTACGGCATGAATTCGGGCCGCGGCGCCCAGGGCGTGGGGGCGGCCACCAAGACCAGCGTCGAGGTCGCCGCGGTGCTGATCCTCGCCG
Source organism: Antarcticimicrobium sp. (assembly GCF_029212575.1). Taxonomy (GTDB): domain Bacteria; phylum Pseudomonadota; class Alphaproteobacteria; order Rhodobacterales; family Rhodobacteraceae; genus Antarcticimicrobium. Next base: position 79,416 of record NZ_JARGPK010000014.1, on the reverse strand, counting down.
CCAATTTCCTGATCACGGGGGCTTTTTTCTCGGTATGATCCGGTTTGAGGACGTCCATAAAGCCTTTGGCAGCAACCGCGTTTTGCGCGGGCTTACGCTGCACGTGCCCAAGGGCACATCGATGGTGATCATCGGCGGCTCGGGAACCGGCAAATCCGTGGCGATCAAATCCGTTCTCGGACTGGTAACGCCGGACACGGGCCGCATCCTGGTCGATGGCAAAGACACCACCAGCGGCGACCGCGATGCCTTTCTCGCCCGCTTTGGCATGCTGTTCCAGGGCGGCGCGCTGTTCGACTCGCTCCCCGTGTGGCAAAATGTCGGCTTTCGCCTGCTGCGCGGCGCACTGAAGCGCCCGCAGGCCGAGGCGCGCGAGATCGCCATCGAGAAACTGCGCCGCGTCGGGCTGAAGCCTGAGGTCGCCGACCTGTTCCCGGCCGAGCTGTCCGGCGGCATGCAGAAACGCGTCGGCCTTGCCCGCGCCATCGCCGCCGACCCCGAGATCATCTTTTTCGACGAGCCCACCACCGGACTCGACCCGATCATGGCGGGCGTGATCAACGAGCTGATCCGCGAGATCGTGGTCGAGATGGGCGCCACGGCGATGACCATCACCCATGACATGACCTCTGTGCGCGCCATCGCCGACAATGTGGCGATGCTGCATGACGGGGTGATCAAATGGACCGGCCCGGTGGCGCAGATGGACCATTCCGGCGATCCCTACCTCGACCAGTTCATCCACGGCCGCGCCGAGGGGCCGATCGAAGCGGTGCGGTGAACCCTGGCGAAGAGAAAATTCGAATTTTCCGGTGATTTTCTTCGAAGACAATTGCACCGGCCGACGCATCCATCCACGTTCCCAATGCCGGTGAAATCGGCTAGGCCCCTATGATGATCCTCCGCCTCGCCAACCTCGCCCTGCTGGTGCTCTACCCGGTCGCCTGGTTCGCGCCGCTCTTGCGCGCGGGGTTCCTGCCGCTGTTCGGCCTGTCGGAAATCTCCGTCATCACCGGGGTGCAATCACTGTGGCGGACGGACATTTTCCTTGCCCTCGTGGTCACCGTCTTTGCCCTCTTCGCACCCTACCTCAAGACCATCGGGCTGGCGCTGGTGCAGTGGCGGCTGCTGGATACCCGCGCTTTGCCGGTGCTGACCGTGCTGGGCAAGCTGGCGATGGCGGACATTTTCCTCATCGCCTTGTACATTACCATCGCCAAGGGCATCTCCTACGCCCGGATCGAGGTGGCCTGGGGTCTCTACCTCTTCACCTTCTGCATTCTCGCCTCTCTGGTGCTCGGCCTTCTGACCGACCGGAAGTTGCGGGGGCTTGAGGCGCAGGGCACGGGCGGGCAATAACGGCGCATGGCAAAACAAAAAACCTTCCTCTGCTCGGCCTGCGGCGCCAGTTCAACCAAATGGTCCGGGCGCTGCGAAGCCTGCGGCGAATGGAACACCATTTCCGAGGAAAAGCCGCTGTCCTCCGGGCCGGCCTCGAAATCGCTGGGCGCGCGGCGCGGGCACGCGGTGCCGCTGACCGATCTTTCCGCCGAAGAGGCCCCGCCACCCCGAGCCACCGCCGGCATGGACGAGCTTGACCGCGTTCTGGGCGGCGGACTTGTGTCCGGCTCGGCGATCCTGGTGGGCGGCGATCCCGGCATCGGCAAATCCACCCTGCTGTTGCAGGCCGCCGCCGCCTTTGCCCGCCAGGGGCTGAAGACCGTCTATGTCTCGGGCGAGGAGGCCAGCGCCCAGATCCGCATGCGCGCGCGCCGCCTCGGGCTGGCCGACGCGCCGGTGCGGCTGGCGGCCGAGACCAACCTGCGCGACATCCTGACCACGCTGGAGGCGGAGAAGCCGCAGCTTGTCATCATCGACTCGATCCAGACCATGTGGGCCGACAACGTCGACAGCGCGCCGGGCAGCGTCACCCAGGTGCGTGCCACCGCGCATGAGCTGACCACATTCGCCAAGCGGAACAATGTCTCGGTCATCATGGTCGGACATGTCACCAAGGACGGGCAGATCGCCGGGCCGCGCGTGGTCGAACACATGGTCGATACAGTGCTCTACTTCGAGGGCGAGCGCGGCCACCAGTTCCGCATCCTGCGCGCGGTCAAGAACCGGTTCGGCCCCGCCGACGAGATCGGCGTGTTCGAGATGACCGGCGCCGGGCTGGCCGAGGTCACCAACCCCTCGGCGCTGTTCCTGTCCGAACGCGGCCAGCCCAGCGCCGGCTCGGTCGTCTTTGCAGGGATCGAGGGCACCCGCCCCGTGCTGGTCGAGTTCCAGGCGCTTGTCGCCCCCTCGCCGCTGTCGCAACCCCGCCGCACCGTGGTCGGCTGGGATGGCGGGCGGCTGGCGATGATCCTGGCCGTGCTTGAGGCGCGCTGCGGCATCCCCTTTGCCGGGCTCGACGTCTATCTCAATGTCGCCGGCGGCATGAAAATCGGCGAACCGGCGGCCGATCTGGCGGTTGCCGCCGCGCTGCTGAGTGCGCGCGAGGATGCGCCGCTGCCCGCCGATACGGTGGTTTTTGGAGAAATCAGCCTCTCTGGCGCGCTTCGCCCGACGCCACAGACCGAAAACAGGTTGAAAGAGGCGCGAAAACTTGGTTTCACCGCTGCAATCGCTCCGGCCGGCGGCAAGACCGGATCCGGCGGCGGCCTGTCCCTGACACGGCCGACCGACCTGATCGGATTTGTCGGCGAAGTCTTCGGGGCGGGTTAGCGCAGGACAGAGCAGGCGAGGGACATGGAAGGTTTCACCATCATCGACGGGGTCGTGGCCCTGATCATCGTGGTTTCGGCCCTGCTGGCCTATTCCCGCGGCTTCGTGCGCGAGGCGATGGCCATCGCCGGCTGGATCGTGGCGGCGGTTCTCGGGTTCCTGTTCGCGCCGCAGGTGGAGCCGCTGATCAAGGAGGTTCCGGTTCTGGGCGAGTACATCGGCGAGAGCTGCGAACTCAGCATCATCGCCGCCTTCGCCGCGGTCTTTGCCGTCGCGCTGATTGTGGTCTCCTTTTTCACGCCGCTGTTTTCCTCGCTGGTGCAACGCTCGGCCCTTGGAGGGCTCGACCAGGGCGCCGGGTTTTTCTTCGGCGTGGCGCGGGGCATCCTTCTCGTGGCCATCGCCTTTTTCGTCTATGACACGGTGATGACCGGGCAGAACTTTACCATGGTCGATGAAAGCCGCTCGGCCAAGGTCTTCTCGCGGATGACCGACACGATCGAAGAGCGCGACCCCGAACAGGCGCTGGGCTGGATCACCCGGCAGTACGAGGGGCTGGTGGGCAGCTGCGGCGCCCCCGATGAGTGAGGTCAGCGATCCGGCCCAGAAGCGCGTCAACTTGACACACTTGCCGCATTCCTGCCGCAATTCCGCCGCCTGATAGCCCGGTTCTCAAGGGTTTCTGAGTTTGCGGCCGCATTGCCGCGGACTTTTAACGATCAGGTTTTCCCCGTGTCTGTCGAACTTGGTACCGAACCGGCGCCCCCCTGTCCCCCTCACAAATCGATCCTGTCGGGTCGTCCTCGGCCAGTCCGGGCCGATGATCGCACCTTTGCCCCCGGCACCCTCCTGGACACGATGACCGGATGGAGACCGGTCGAGACCCTGCACCCGGGCGAACAGGTGCGCACCCTGCATGGCATGAGGCGAATCGAGACACTGACGCGCCAGCCCCCCGACCACAGCCGAACGCACTGGATCGTGCCCGCGAACAGGCTTGGCAACACCTCGGACCTGCGGTTGAACGCGGGGCAGAACGTCGTCGTGATGGACCCGGTCTGCCAACGGCTGTTCGGCGTCCCCCTGGTGCTGGTCCCCGTGCCCGCGACCACGGGGTTCCGCGGGGTGCGCACCGTCTCCGGGTTCACGCTTCGCTGGGGGATCGCGCTCACCTTCGAGAGCGAGGAAATCGTATTCGTCCAGGCCGGTGCGCTTCTCCATGTTCCTGGTCCGGAGTCCGATGCGCATCACCGCAGGCTGACCTACCGGGAAAGCAGCAATCTCCTTCCCCTGCTCCGGGCCGGCGCGTACCGCACGATCCGAACGCCGGCGCCTGCCCCCGAAAAACAGCCGCAGGCGCGCCAATAATCGCGCAGGACCGCGCTTTGCCCGGATCAAATGTGTGATCCTTTCGTGACACTCGCCGCACATGCCATTATGTGAGGGCCTGACCCCAACGGATTCGGAGCTGCCCCTCCCGTGCCGACGCCGCAAATGCCCCCCGCTCACCCGTTCGATGATGACAAGCTGCATGAAGAATGCGGCATATTCGGCGTCACCGGCGTACAGGATGCCGCCAATTTCGTCGCCCTCGGCCTGCATGCGCTCCAGCATCGCGGGCAGGAGGCGGGCGGCATCGTCACCCACGACCCGGAGCAGGGGTTCAACTCCGCCCGCAGGTTTGGCTATGTGCGTGATAATTTCACCTCAACCGACATCATGGAAACTCTGCCCGGGCCGCTGGCCATCGGGCATGTACGCTATTCCACCACCGGGGCGAAGGGCGCGGCGATCCGCGACGTGCAGCCGTTCTTCGGCGAATTCGCCATGGGTGGTGCCGCGATTGCACATAACGGCAACATCACCAATGCCGACGCGCTACGCCGCGAATTGATCGAGCGCGGCTCGATCTTTCAAAGCTCGTCGGACAGCGAATGCATCATTCACCTGATGGCCCGCTCGCTGCAACGCAACATCCCCGAGCGGATGGAGGACGCGCTGCGCCGGGTCGAGGGGGCGTTTTCCATCGTCGCGATGACCCGCTCGCAACTGATCGGCGTGCGCGATCCGCTTGGCGTTCGGCCGCTGGTGCTGGGCCAGATCGGCGATGGCTGGGTGCTGAGCTCGGAGACCTGCGCGCTCGACATCATCGGCGCAGATTTCGTGCGCGAGATCGAGCCGGGCGAAATGGTCGTCATTTCCCCCGAGACCGGCGTCGAGAGCCTGTTTCCCTTCCGTCGTCAGAAGCCGCGCTTCTGCATCTTCGAGCATGTCTATTTCTCGCGTCCCGACAGCATCCTCGGCGGGCGCAGCGTCTATGAGACCCGCGCCGCCATCGGCCGCGAACTGGCCAAGGAGAGCCCGGTCGAGGCCGACCTCGTCTGCCCGGTGCCCGACAGCGGCACGCCGGCGGCAATCGGCTTCAGCCAGGAATCGGACATTCCCTACGCGATGGGGATCATCCGCAACCAGTACATGGGGCGGACCTTCATCGAGCCGACCGAGCAGATCCGCAACATGGGCGTTCGGCTGAAGCTGAACGTCAACCGCGCCCTGATCCGCGGCAAGCGGGTGATCCTGGTCGACGATTCGGTGGTGCGCGGAACCACCAGCCGCAAGATCAAGGAAATGATCCTGGATGCCGGCGCCAAGGAGGTGCATTTTCGCATCGCTTCCCCGCCGACCGCATGGCCCTGCTTCTATGGTGTCGATACACCACAGCGCGAGAAACTGCTTGCCGCGACCATGTCCGAGGACGAGATGCGCGAGCATCTGTCGGTGGACAGCCTGAAGTTCATCTCGCTCGACGGTCTGTACCGCGCCGTTGGCGAGGCGACGGGGCGCGACGCGTCCTGTCCGCAGTATTGCGACGCCTGTTTCTCCGGCGAATACCCGGTCAAACCTGCCGACATGATCGAAAAGGGCTTCGAGATGAAACCGGCGGCAGAATAGCACCATCGGCCCCGGCGCGTTCCCGCCGAGGCCGGGGTTTTGGCCCTTTCTCCCGATCGCGCGGCGCGCTAGAGGGACGGTCCGAAACCACACAAGACGCTGGCGCCGCCGCAAGTGCGCCGCAAGGACCAACGTACATGACAAACGAAACCGACGCGGGCGGAACGCCCGCGACCGTGGCCGATCTGGCCACGACGCCGCAGGTTCTGGAGGCCGGCGCGATGACCCTGATCGGCCTCTCCGGCGGCGCGAAGGGCTTCCATGCGCTCGTCCGTCTGCCCGGCGGGCGGATCAGAAAGGTTGCCGCCGGCGACCGGATCGCCTGGGGCATGGTCGTGGCCATCGACGAGAATGGCCTGCTCTACCAGCGCAGCGGCGAAACCACGCGGATCACCCTGCCCGGCGGCTGACCCGCCCCCCTTGACGTCACGCCGGAAAGGCCGCAAACCCGCGCCCATGACACAGCCCGAGACAAAAATCGCCCTGGTTACCGGTGCCTCCCGCGGGCTCGGTTTCGCGCTGGCCGAGGCGCTGGCCCCGACTCATCACATCGTCGCCGTCGCCCGCACCACCGGCGCGCTGGAAGAGCTTGACGACCGGATCAAGGCCCGCGGCGGCAGCGCGACGCTGGCCCCGATGGACATCACCGTGCCCGAGGCAATGGCGACCCTTTGCCGAGGCATCCACGACCGCTGGGGCAAGCTGGACCTCTGGCTGCACGCGGCGATCCACGCCGCCCCGCTGAGCCCGGCACAGTTCATCGACGCCAAGGACTGGGAAAAATCGGCAGCGGTCAACGCCACCGCCACCGCGCTGCTGATCAGCTATGTCGCGCCCCTGCTGGGCGAGGCGGGCCAGGCGGTGTTCTTTGACGATCCGCGCGCGGGCGAGAAATTCTTCGGCGCCTACGGGGCGACCAAGGCAGCGCAGATCGCCCTGGCGAAAAGCTGGGCGGCGGAAACCCGGCGCACGGGACCGCGCGTGCAGGTCCTGGAACCGCGCCCGATGCCCACCGCCACCCGCGCCCGGTTTTTCCCCGGCGAGGACCGCGCGGCGCTGACCCGGCCGGCCGAAGAGGCTGACCGCCTGTTGGCGCAGATCTGAGCGCCGGGCAGCCCGCCCCCCACGTCCGGTCCGCGAATTGATATGAGTGCGCGCCGCTTGCTTGCCGTGGCGGGCGGGCATCGCTATCAAGGCGCAAACGGGGCAGGCTGACATGCGCATTCTTTTGACCAATGACGACGGCATCAACGCCCCCGGGCTCGCGGTGCTGGAAGCGATCGCCGCCGATCTGGCAGGGCCGACGGGCGAGGTTTGGGTCGTCGCCCCCGCCTTCGAGCAATCGGGGGTCGCCCATTGCATCAGCTACACCCATCCGATGATGATCGCCAAGCTGGACGAGCGCCGCTTTGCCACCGAAGGAAGCCCGGCCGACTGCGTGATGGCGGGTCTGCATGACGTGCTCAAGGGCACCCGTCCCGACCTGGTTCTGTCGGGGGTGAACCGCGGTAACAACTCGGCCGAGAACGCGCTTTACTCGGGCACCCTCGGCGGGGCGATGGAGGCGGCGCTGCAGGGCATTCCCGCGATGGCGCTGTCGCAATACTACGGGCCGCGCAACTTGGGGCTGGACAACCCCTTCGAGGCCGCAGCCCAGCATGGCGCCGAGGTGATCCGCCGCATTCATGCCGCCACACCTGAAGCGGGCGAGGATTACCGGCTGTTCTACAACATCAATTTCCCGCCGCTTCCGGGGGCAGAGGTGCGCGGCATGCGCGTGGCGCCGCAGGGGTATCGCCGGAATACCCGGTTCTCGGTCGAACCGCACAGTTCGCCCTCGGGGCGGCGGTTTCTCTGGATCAAGGGCGGCAACCAGCAAGAGCCGACAGAACCGGGCACCGACGCGGCAGTGAATCTGGACGGTTACATTTCGGTCACTCCGATGCGCGCCGACCTGACGGCGCATGACGCGCTCGTGGCGCTGAAAGCGATCGAATGAGCGAACCAGCGCCGGAAACCAAGATGCAGTTCCTGTTCGCGCTCCGCTCCAAGGGCGTGACCGACCGGCGGGTGCTGAACGCAATGGAGGAAATCGACCGCGGCCCCTTCGTGCGCGGCCTGTTTTCGGAACGCGCCTACGAGGACATGCCACTGCCGATTGCCTGCGGTCAGACCATCAGCCAGCCGTCCGTGGTGGGCATCATGACCCAGGCGCTGCAGGTCAGCCCGCGCGACAAGGTGCTCGAGGTCGGCACCGGCTCGGGCTACCAGGCCGCGATCCTGAGCAAGCTGGCACGGCGTGTCTATACCGTCGAGCGCCATGCCCGGCTGGTGCGCGAGGCACGCGCGATTTTCGAGGCTCAGGGGCTGGTCAACATCACCGCTATGACCGCCGATGGCTCGCACGGGTTGCCCGACCAGGCCCCGTTTGACCGCATCATCGTGACCGCGGCGGCCGAGGATCCGCCCGGCCCGCTCTTGGCGCAGTTGAAAATCGGCGGTATCATGGTGGTGCCGGTGGGCCAATCCGACACCGTGCAGACCCTGATCCGGGTCCGCCGCGGCGAGGATGGGTTCGACTATGACGAAATCCGGCCTGTGCGGTTCGTTCCCCTGCTCGAAGGGTTGGGAAAAGACAGCTGAGCGTAACAGGTAAATTGAGAAGCCCCGGCCAACAGGGGGCGTGCATTGAGGACGACGAGATGCAATTTTTCGCCATCGCGATACGACCGCGCCGCCTCTGGGCGGCGACCGCCGTTCTGGCCCTGCTCGCGGGCTGTTCCGAACCGCTCGACTTTGACCTGCGCGGCAACGCGGGCGGTTTTTCCACCGCAGATGCAGCCCGCAGCGTGAGTACCGCCGACCGTCCCGATCCGGACGCGCGCGGCATCATTTCCTATCCCAGCTACCAGGTGGCGGTGGCGCGGCGCGGCGATACCGTGGCCGACGTGGCCACGCGCATCGGCCTGCCGCCCGAGGAGCTGGCCCGCTACAACGGCGTCCAGCCCAGCGATCCCCTGCGCCAGGGCGAGGTGATCGCCCTGCCCCGGCGGGTGTCCGAACCGCCGGCGGGAACGCCCGGCTCGATCGACATCGCCACGCTGGCCGGATCGGCCATCGACGCCGCTCCGAACACCACCCCGTCACCTTCGGCAGTGGAAACCGCCCCGCTGGAACCCGCCCAGCCGACCCCGAAACCGCAGGACCGTGTGGAACCGATCCGCCACAAGGTCGAGCGCGGCGAGACCGCCTATACCCTGTCGCGGCTCTACCAGGTCCCGATCAAGGCGCTGGCGGAATGGAACGGGCTCGGCCCGGATTTCACCATCCGCGAGGGGCAGTACCTGTTGATCCCGATCAAGGACCAGCCGTCGCCGCGCCGCGCCGTACCGCAGACCGACGTGACCCCGCCGGGCAGCGGCTCGCCCACACCGACCCCGCCCAGCGCCACCGAGCCGCTGCCCGACGAGAAGATCGCGGCGAAACCGCCGGAGCCGCCCAAGGTGTCGGTCGGCCAACCCTCTGCCCGCTCCGGCGCCGCGATGGCAATGCCGGTTTCGGGCGGAAAGATCATCCGTGCCTATGCCAAGGGGCGCAATGAGGGAATCGACATCTCGGGCGCGGCGGGCACCCCTGTGGTGGCTGCCAACTCGGGAACCGTGGCCGCGATCACCGAGGATGCCGACCAGGTGCCCATCGTGGTGATCCGCCACGACGCCAACCTGCTCACGGTCTATGCAAATGTGGCGGAGATTGCAGTGTCCAAGGGCGACCAGATCAAGCGCGGCCAGACCCTGGCCAAGCTGCGCAGCGGAGACGAGGCCTATCTGCATTTCGAGGTGCGCGACGGATTCGAGAGCGTCGATCCCGCGCCCTACCTGAAATAGTCGGCTGAACGCCCATGCGGTGCGGGTCTAGACCCTCACCCCCTGCCGCCCCGCCAGATCGGTAAAGAACTGCCACGCGACCCGGCCTGACCGCGCGCCGCGCGTCGCCTGCCATTCGATTGCCTCGGCGCGCAGGGTCTCGGGCTCTGCCGCCACCCCGTAGGCCGCGCAATAGCGATCGATCATCGACAGGTATTCGTCCTGGCTGCAGGGGTGGAAGCCCAGCCAGAGCCCGAACCGATCGGACAGCGAGACCTTCTCCTCGACCGCCTCGGACGGGTTGATGCCACTGGAGCGTTCGTTCTCGATCATATCGCGTGGCATCAGGTGGCGGCGGTTCGACGTGGCGTAGAACAGCACGTTGTCGGGCCGCCCCTCGATGCCGCCGTCCAGCACCGCCTTGAGGCTCTTGTAATGCTGGTCGTCATGGGAAAACGACAGGTCGTCACAGAACAGCAGGAACCGCTGCGGCGCGCCGCGCAGGTGGTTCAGCAGCCGCCCCACGCTGGGCAGATCCTCGCGCTGCAACTCGATCAGTTTGAGATCGGTATGATTCACTGCAACTTCGGCGTGGATCGCCTTGACCAGGCTTGATTTCCCCATCCCGCGCGCGCCCCACAAGAGCGCGTTGTTGGCACTGAATCCGCGGGCGAACCGTCGGGTGTTGTCCAGCAGCGTATCGCGCGAGCGGTCAATGCCCACCAGCAGATCCAGCCGCACCCGGTTGATCCGCGCCACCGGCTCCAGCCGGTCGGGGTCCACGTGCCAGACGAAACCCTCGGCGTCGGCAAAGTCCGGCCCGGGCATCGGCGCCGGCGCCATCCGTTCCAGCGCCTCGGCAATGCGGGTCAATGCGGCCTGATCCATCTGCTGTCCTCCAGTCGTTTCGCGCCTGTCAAACCACGATGCGCCCGGAGCGACAAGAGGGGCGAGGCAAAGGGGCGCGCCGGTTGCCCGGCGCGCCCCTCGCTCATGTCATTGACCCTGCGGCTAGTCGTCGTCCGCCTCCGGCCCGGCGTCTTCGTCGAACTCCGACATCATCGGATCGTCGTCAAAGGCCTCTTCGTCGTCCTCGTACCAGGTGCCTTCTTCGCGCATCCTTGCCTCGCGCTTGGTCTCGACCCGACGCACCAGGAAGATGGAGATCTCGTAAAGCCCGTAGACCACGGTGAAGAGAATGATCTGGGTGATCACGTCGGGCGGCGTCACCAGCGCGGCCAGAAGCAGAATCGCCACCACCGCGTATTTCCGCACGTTGCCCAGCCCCTCGGCGCTGACCAGCCCGGCCTTGCCCATCAGCGTCAGCAGAACCGGAAGCTGGAAACACAGGCCAAAGGCAACGATGAACTTGATCGTGAGGTTCAGATACTCCTGCGCCGAGCCCTGGAACACCACGCTCAGAGGCGCGGCCCCCTCTGCCACCACTTCACCTTCCGCTCCGAACTGCTGGAAGCCGAGGAAGAAGTCATAGGCCAGCGGGGTGACGACGTAAAAGGCAAAGGCGCCGCCCAGAATGAACATGAAGGGCGAGGCGATCAGGAACGGCAGGAACGCACCCTTTTCAGTCCGGTACAGCCCCGGCGCCACGAAACGCCACATCTGCAGCGCGATATAGGGAAAGGACAGCATCAGCCCGCCCAGCAGCGACACCTTGATCGCGACAAAGAATCCCTCTTGCGGGCTGATGAAGATCAGGTCGCAGTCCTGCCCCCGCTCGGCCAGCACCTGGCACAGCGGCGCGGTCAGGAAATTGAAGAGCGGCGTGGCCACGGTGAAGCAGATCACCATGCCCACGAGGAAGGCCAGGACCGAATGGATCAGCCGCGACCGCAACTCGGTCAGATGCTCGATCAGCGGGGCCGAGCTGTCGTCGATCTCGTCGGTGTCGGTTTTGCTCATGTCGTGCTCTCAGGGTCCTGCGGGGCGTTCGGCGCGGGGTCGTTCAGGGCCGCCTCGGCCTCGTCGGCCTTGGCCAGTGCCTCTTTTGCTTCGCGTGCCTTGCGGTCTGCGGCGGCGCGGGCGGTGGCGGCCTGGATCTTCTTGGCGTCCTCGGCGCGCTCCTTGGCCAGCTTGCCGGTCTCGCTGTCCGGATCGTATTTCGTCGGGTCGAGTCCGGCGGTCATGTCGCGTGCCGCATCCTTGACCCCGTCCATTGCCGAGCCCAGCGGGTTGGTTGCCGTCTTGAAGGTCTTGGCCACGTCGCGCATGCCGGATTCATCCGCCGCCTCGTTCATCGCGCGGGAAAACTCGCGCGCCATGCCGCGCGCCTTGCCGACCCAGCGCCCGACGTTGCGGAACAACACCGGCAGGTCCTTCGGGCCCACAACGATCAACGCGACGATGCCGATGACCAGCAGTTCGGTCCAGCCCAGATCGAACATGTGCGGTTACACCTTGTCTTTGTCGGTTTCCTCGGGCGTGACGTCCTTGGCGGTTTCTGCGGCGTCCTCTTCGAGTTCCTTGGTGCCTTCGCTGACGCCCTTCTTGAACGAGGTGATGCCCTTGCCCACCTCGCCCATCAGCGAGCTGATCTTGCCGCGGCCAAACAGCACCAGAACCACGACCGCAATCAGCAGAAGGCCGGGAAGGCCGATATTGTTGAGCATGTGATCTCTCCTTTTCTCTTGTTCCAAGCACGGCGCAACAGCCGCGCCGCAGGGTTGTCCTTTTCTTACAGGCCCAGCAGGCGGATCGAAAAGCACCACCCGCAGGCGCCAACGCCGATTACAGGCGGATTCCCCTGTCCCCCGAAGGCCGGCTTGAACTACTGACATGTTTTTGTCAGTTTGGCGCGACCTTACGTCTCCCGGACACGGATAACCCGATGGATCGCACCGACCGCCTGCTCGAAATCCTGCGCCTGATGCGCGACAGGGATCTGCATCGCGCGCAGGATCTCGCGACAAGACTGGGGGTATCGCCGCGCACGATTTATCGCGACATGGACCGTCTCGCCGCTGCCGGTGTGCCGGTCGCCGGAACGCGCGGCACCGGCTACCGGCTGGCCGACACCATCGCGCTGCCCCCCATAACCTTGACGCAGGACGAGCTTTCCGCGCTCAACCTTGGCATCGCCATCCTCTCCGAGGCGGCCGATCCGAATCTGAAGGCCGCCGCGCTGTCGCTGGCGGACAAGGTCGATGCCGCCTTGCCGCAGGAGACCATTTCCGAGGCGGAATCGTGGAGAACCGCCCTCACCCCGCTTGCCAACGCTGCGCGCGGGCTGTCGCACATGGGCGCGCTGCGCAGCGCCATCCGCGGCCGGCAAAAACTCCGCCTCACCTACCGGCATCCGGAGGGGGCGGCCACCCGCCGCACAGTCCGTCCGCTCAGGCTGGAAAGCTGGGGGCGCGTCTGGACACTGACCGCCTGGTGCGAGTTGCGCGGAGATTTCCGCGAGTTTCGTCTCGACCTGATCGAAGAGGCGATGCCCCTGCCCGAGCTTTTCGTCGATGAAGCCGGCAAAACGCTGGCAGATTACGCAGGCGTGGCGGATTGAAAACGGTTCAGGACGGAAACACGAAGCACTTGTCGCGCCGCACGGTCAGCCACATTACCCGCCCCGCCTGCGGCAGAAACACGTTGGGCACCGTCGCCTTGAGCACCGAGCCGTCGAATTCCATGCGGAACTCCACCAGGCTCTCATGGCCCAGGAACCGGGCCCGCTCCACCACGCCGCGCGCCGCCACCCCCTCGGCCGGGGTCGGCAGTGGTCCCTGACCGTTGCGGTCGAAATCCAGCCGCACATGCTGCGGGCGGAACACGATATCGACATCGGTCTCGTCCGGAACCCCCGGCGCCAGGAACTGGCCAAAGGGCGTCTGCGCCAAGGCCCCGTTCACCCGCGCCTTCAACACGTTGACATCGCTGAAAAAGGCAACCGCCGCCTTGTCGGCGGGGCGGGTATAGACATTGTAGGGCGCGCCGCGCTGCACGATCTGCCCGGACCGCATCAGCGCGATCTCGTCGGCCATGCGCATCGCCTCCTCGGGCTCATGCGTGACCAGAAGCACCGCGGTATCCTCATCCTTCAACAGGCTCAGCGTCTCGTCGCGGATGCCGTCGCGCAGCCGGTTGTCGAGGCCCGAAAACGGTTCGTCCATCAACATGATACGCGGCCGCGGCGCCAGCGCACGGGCCAGCGCCACGCGCTGCTGCTCGCCACCCGACAATTGGTGCGGATAGCCGTCGATGAACTCGATCAGGTCGACCCGCTCCAGAAGTTCGGCGACCCGCGCCCGCTTTTCCGCCTTGGTACCCCTGCGCAGGCCGAAGGCCACGTTGTCGGCCACGCTCAGATGCGGAAACAGCGCGAAGTCCTGGAACATCAGCCCGATCTCCCGCCGCTCGGGCGGCACGCGAAAGATCGTGTCGCAGACCAGCTTGCCATCGACCCAGATCTCGCCCGAGTCCTGCATTTCTACGCCCGCAATCATCCGCAGCGTCGTCGATTTTCCGCACCCGGACGGGCCCAGCAGGCAGGTCACCTGCCCTGCCATGATCCTGAGAGAAACGTCGTCAACCACCCGACGGCCATCGAAATGGCGCACCAGGTTGCGGATCTCCAGCCGGGGGGTGTCTGCCGTCACGTGGGCCTCGCTCCAATTCCCGAGGGAAACCATCGGGCAGAGCAGGAGATAGCAACCCCGGCCCCCGGGGACAAGCCGTCAGCAGCAGCCCCCACCGGGAGAAGCCGCCGCGCGCGCCCCGAGGCCGTTGAACGGGCTGTCACCGCCGCAGCCCTCGAAGATGCCGAAATGAGTCGCGAAATCGCCGATGAACTCGAAATGCGGTGCAAAGCGCGTCTCGGCCAGCATCCGCCAGGTGTTGCCGCAGACCGGAAAGACCTTGCCGGTCTCAATCACATGATGGTCGTCCAGCACCAGCACCTGCGGCGCCTGCGGCACGGTCCCCTTGTAGATCACCGCCTGCCCGTAATCCTCGCAGGCCGGGTCCAGCCCGGCGAGGTTGAACAGCCGGTAGGTGGCCGAGATGAACCTGATCGGCGCGACCTTCGCCTCCAGGTCCGGGTTCTCGATGGTCAGCGGGCGGTGCTCCACCCGGCGCGGTTCAACGAATCCCGCCGCCCGCGCCATGGACAGGAAGTCGTTCCAATAGAGCGCGCCGGACAGACACTCGCCATAAAGCACCTCATCCTCGGCCAGCGCCGCCGGGATACGCCGGTCGGCGTAGACGTCGGAGAAATACATCTCACCGCCCGGTTTCAGCAGCCGCTGCGCCCCGCGCAGCACCGCCGGTTTGTCGGTCGCCAGATTGAGCACGCAATTCGACACGATGATATCGAAGGAGCCCGGCTCCAGGTCCAGCGCGTCGAGATCCTCGATCAACCCGTCGAGGAATGCGACGTTGGATTCCGCGTATCCGAAGGCCTCGGCGTGAAAGGCCCGGTACCGCCGCGCGACATCGAGTTGCGCCGGCGTCATGTCCACGCCCACGACCGCGCCATGCTCGCCCACCATCGCCGACAGCGCGTAGACATCGCGCCCCGCCCCGCAACCCAGATCCAGGATGCGCATCCCCTCAAGCGCCTGCGGCGCGATCAGTCCGCAGCCATAGTAGCGCGCCAGCACCTCGTCGTGCAGCCTGGACAGCACCGCCTTGAGATGCGCGGGCATCTCGCCGGGGGTACAGCAGGCATTGGTCTGCAGATCGCCGCTGCTCTGCAGCACCTCACCGTAATAGGACTGAACCGTTTCGTGTTTCATCGCGCCCGCGCCTCCGTTGAGCAATGCTCAACCGATAACCGGCGCGCCGGGCGCGGTGCAATCGGGGGGGCGGCCATGTCACCAAGCCGTGACCGCGCCGCCCGTTTTCGTGATCACATGGTCAGGTTCACGCCGCCACCGTCCAGCAGGATGTTCTGGCCGACAATGAATCCGGCGTGCCGGGAACACAGAAAGGCGCAGGCCGCGCCGAACTCTTCCCGGGTGCCATACCTCTCGGCGGGGATCGTCGCGGCGCGCTGCGCGCGGGCCTCTTCGATGCTGATGCCCTGCTGCTTGGCGACGCCGCTGTCGAGCGCATCTGCGCGGTCGGTGGCATGGATGCCCGGCAGCAGGTTGTTGATCGTCACGCCCTTGCCCGCCACCTGCCGCGCGGTGCCCGCGACATAGCCGGTCAGCCCGGCGCGGGCGGCGTTCGACAGCCCCAACACCGGGATCGGCGCGCGCACCGTCTGGCTGGTGATGTTGACCACCCGGCCCCAGCCACGCTCCATCATCGCCGGCACCAACCCTTTGATGAAGGAAATCGGCGTCAACATGTTGGAATCCAGCGCCTTGATGAAATCCTCGCGCTCCCAATCGGTCCACATGCCCGGCGGCGGGCCGCCGGCGTTGTTGACCAGGATGTCGGCCCCCTCGGCCGCCGCGAGAACCGCCGCCTGCCCTTCCGGCGTTGTCACGTCGCAGGCCACGGTCGCCACCTCGACCCCGTGGGCGTCGCGGATCGCCTGCGCGCTGGCCTCCAGCGCCTCGGCGCCGCGCGCGTTCATCACCAGGTTCACGCCAGCGGCGGCCAGCGCCTCGGCACAGCCCAGGCCCAGCCCCTTGCTGCTGGCGCAAACCAGCGCGCGTTTTCCCGAAATCCCAAGATCCATCTTCTCGTCTCCCACTTTGCCGGTGCGGCCCGCTGCATTCGCAGCGGAGTCCAAAACAATGCCGGCGTTTCACCCGTGTATTGGCCCAGATCCGCCACAATCCCGGGCTACCTCTTGCGCAAGGGGCCGCTCGGCCCTCAATGTATCCGTTCACCCCAAGTAACAGACCCGGCACCGTGACCACAACAACCGACAGCCCCGTTCAGGCCATCCCCGTCTACCCCGCCACCGATTTCCGGGTGAGCGACGGGGCCCATCTGGGCGATCCGGTGTCCTACATGGACGAGCTGGTTCTCGACGACATCTACATGCTCGAACCCGGCGCGGTACAAAGGCGGCTGACGCTGGCCACCTTGGGCGACGGCAGCTTTCGCATTGCCGCCAACAGCGAGCTGGGCCGACCCGACGCGACCCTTCACCTCGATTGCGCGCTGCAGTTCATGACGCCCGACGGCACCACCAGTGAGGCGCTGATCCTGATCGAGACCGATGCCGACGACCTTGTCGCGGGCACCTATCTTTTGCCTCTTGCCACGCTCGTGCCGCAGACCGATTACCGCCTGGTCGGCGCGGACCACGATACCGCCCGCCGTAAGTTCGCCCAGGTCGCCTGCGTGTCCTTCACGCGCGGCACCCGGATCACCCTGGCCACCGGCGCACAGGTGCCGATCGAGGCGCTGAAGGTCGGAGACCGGGTGCTGACCCGTGACGACGGCGCGCAGGAAATCCGCTGGATCGACCACAGCACCGTGCGCGCCGCCGGAGCCTTTGCCCCCATCGTCATCACTGCCGGCACATTGAACAACGAAGGCGACCTTATCGTCAGCCCCGAGCACCGGCTGTTCGTCTATCAACGCAGCGACATGATCGGCGCCGGCCGCCCCGACCTGCTGGTCAAGGCCCGCCACCTGGTCAACGGCGACTCCATCTTCGTGCAGCAGGGCGGCTACGTCGATTATTTCCAGATCCTCTTCGACCGTCATCACATCATCTACGCCGAGGGGATCGCCGCCGAATCGATGCTGATCGACCCGCGCACGCGCCCCGCCCTGCCGGAGGATCTGCTCGACAGGATCGGCAGCGTCCTGCCCGGTCCCGGGCACCGCGGCGCCAGCGGGTTCGACGTGCAAAAGGCGCTGCTCGACCGCCCCGATGCGATCGATCTGTTGCGCCGCGCCTCGCTGAACTAGGCCGGGTTTTCCGACGCCAGGATCAGTAGAAGAACTCTTCGCGCACGATCTTGCCATCGGCGACCGAATAGACCGCCACCTCCTGCATCTCCGAAATCTCGCCGGTGGCTTTCTCCTTGGCTTTCATGCGGAAGATGACCGCGAAACGGTCGTCGCCATGCAGCATCGGCCCGATCACCTCGCCGTCCAGCACCTCCATGGCCTCTTCCCACCAGTCGTGCTTGCCGCGAATCGCGTCCAGCCCCGTGGCCTCGCGCCCGTTGCCCATGTCCGCCGCCTCGATCGAGACCGCGCCCGGTGCATAGAGCCGTTCCAGATTCTCCCGCGCCCGCCCCTCCCGGCAGCCTGCGACCAGTTCTTCGGCAATCGCTTTCAGTTCCATGACACCCTCCAGTTGTTCACTATATGTTCACATCCTCTCATGTTCTGCCGATTCGACCAAGCCAGTACCGCCCCCCCGGTCAAACCGGAGCAAGCGCGCCTGTTTGCCTTGATTTTCTTGCCTCCTTCGCAAACCTTACCTATACGCGCGCTCATGCTGGACACCGCCTCAAACCGCCCCACCCTGCCGCCCGAGATCGCGCGGCGCCGCACCTTTGCGATCATCTCGCACCCGGATGCGGGCAAGACGACGCTGACCGAGAAATTCCTGCTCTACGGCGGCGCCATCCAGATGGCAGGCCAGGTCCGCGCCAAGGGCGAGGCGCGGCGGACGCGGTCGGACTTCATGCAGATGGAAAAGGACCGCGGGATCTCGGTCTCGGCCTCGGCGATGTCGTTTGATTTCAAGACCTTCCGCTTCAACCTCGTTGACACGCCGGGCCACTCCGACTTTTCCGAGGACACCTATCGCACACTGACCGCGGTGGACGCGGCGGTGATGGTGATCGACGGCGCCAAGGGGGTGGAAAGCCAGACCCAGAAGCTGTTCGAGGTCTGCCGGTTGCGCGACCTGCCGATCCTGACCTTCTGCAACAAGATGGACCGCGAAAGCCGCGACACCTTCGACATCATCGACGAAATCCAGGAAAACCTCGCCATCGACGTAACCCCGGCAAGCTGGCCGATCGGCGTCGGGCGCGATTTCATGGGCTGTTATGATCTGCTGCGCGACCGGCTGGAACTGATGGACCGCGCCGACCGCAACAAGGTGGCCGAATCCATCGAGATCAACGGGCTCGACGATCCGAAACTGGCCGAGCACGTGCCTGCGCACCTGCTGGAGCAGCTCAAGGAAGAGGTCGAGATGGCGCGCGAACTGCTGCCCGCGCTCGACTCGCAATCGGTGCTCGAGGGGCACATGACACCAATCTGGTTCGGCTCGGCCATCAACTCCTTCGGGGTCAAGGAACTGATGGACGGCATCGGCACCTATGGCCCCGAACCGCAACCGCAAAAGGCAAGCCCGCGCCAGATCCTGCCCGAGGAAGCAAAGGTTTCCGGCTTTGTCTTCAAGGTGCAGGCCAACATGGACCCCAAGCACCGCGACCGGGTGGCCTTTGTGCGCCTCGCCTCGGGGCATTTCAAACGCGGCATGAAACTGCTGCATGTGCGGTCCAAGAAACCGATGGCGATCTCAAACCCGGTGCTGTTTCTCGCCTCCGACCGTGAACTGGCGGAAGAGGCCTGGGCCGGCGACATCATCGGCATCCCCAACCACGGCCAGCTGCGCATCGGCGACACCCTGACCGAGGGGGAACAGATCCGCGTCACCGGCATCCCCTCCTTCGCGCCGGAACTGTTGCAGACCTGCCGCGCGGGCGATCCGATGAAGGCCAAGCACCTGGAAAAGGCGCTGATGCAATTCGCCGAGGAGGGCGCCGCCAAGGTGTTCAAGCCCTCGATCGGTTCCGGCTTCATCGTCGGGGTCGTGGGCGCGCTGCAGTTCGAGGTTCTGGCCAGCCGGATCGAGATGGAATACGGCCTGCCCGTGCGTTTTGAGCCCAGCCAGTTCACCTCGGCCCGCTGGGTCAGCGGCGACAAGCAGGCCATCGACAAGTTCGTGAATGCCAACAAGCAGCACATCGCGCATGATCATGACGGCGACATCGTCTATCTGACCCGGCTGCAATGGGACATCGACCGGATCGAACGTGACCACCCCGAGCTCACGCTCAGCGCCACCAAGGAAATGATGGTGTAGCTGGTGCCGGACCCGGACGCGCCCCGCCTGCACCTGCCGGTCCCGCCGGACCGGGTGGAGCGCGACCCGGCCAGGCTGCGCTGGGGCACCGTCTCGACCATCAAGGCGCCGTTGCGCGACATCGCCCGTTTCGCCGCCTATCACCTCGATCTGGGCGCTGCGGAAATCCACATTTTTCTCGACAGGCCCGACCCGCAGGTGATGGCGTTTTTCGCGCCCTTCCCGGCCGTGCGCCTTACCGAATGCGATGACGCCTATTGGCAGGGCCGCCCGGAACGGGCGCGCCGCACCCACCAGTTGCGGCAGGTCTACAACGCCTCGCGCTGTTACCGCACGTCCGACCTGCACTGGCTGGCCCATATCGACGTCGATGAGTTCCTGCTGACCCGGCGCCCCATGGCCGACATCCTTGCCGGGGTCTCTGACGACGCCGCCTATGCCCGCGCCCGCCCGGCGGAGCTGCTGGCGCAACCCGATCCGTGGTCCGGCCCGGCGCATTTCAAGCTGACCCGCCGGGAACGGGGGCTGACCAAGCGAGAGCTTGCCGACATCTACCCGGAGTTCGGTGCCTATGTGCCCGAGGGGTTCCTTGGCTACACCGGCGGCAAGAACATCACCCGGACCCGGTTGCGGGGCATCCGGCTGGGCATCCACGGCGTGTTGTACAAGGGCACCCAGATTAGCAATGGCGAGATCCTGGACGAGGTGCATGTTGGCCATGCCCATGCCCCGTCCTGGGAAAAGTTCCGGCGTCACCTGGCATTTCGGATGGACAAGGGATCGTACCGGGAAAAACTGCGTGACCGCATGCGCTTGCGCGACGTTCTGGATCTGGTTCTAGAGGCCGAGGGGGAACCCGGGCTGCGCCGTTTCTACGATGAACTGAGCGTCGCCTCGCCGCGCCTGCTGGACCGGCTGGCGGCGCATGATATGCTGCTGACGGCGCGGCTTGACCTTGACGAGAAAGTCGCGCGCTGGTTCGGCGACCTGCCGAAAGGGGAGCACGGCGCATGACGACCTGGGGCCTTGTCGCCACCATCAAGGCCCCGGCGCGCGAGATCCTCGATTTCGCGGCCCACCACCTCGACCTCGGGGCGCACCGGTTGTTTATCTATCTCGACGCCCCAAACCCTGAGGCGCAGGCCGCGCTCAAGGCGCATCCCAAGATCCGCGTCTTCAGCTGCGACGACGGCCACTGGCGCCGGCTGGGCGTCAAACGCCCGGCCAAGCACCAGGCCCGGCAAACCGCCAACGCCACCGACGCCTATCATCGCAAGGGCCACGAGGTGGACTGGCTGATCCACATCGATGTGGACGAATTCCTCTGGCCTGATGGCCCCATGACCGAGCGTCTCGTCTCCCTGCCCCAGACGGTCAATTGCGCCCGCATCCGCCCGGCCGAGGCTCTGGCCGGGGACGGCACCCTGTTCAAGGGCTTCATCCCCTCGGGCCCCAGCCGCGACGCCATCGTCGCGCGCCTCTATCCCCGCTTCGGGCCGCATGTGAAGGGCGGCTTTCTCAGCCATCTGGCTGGAAAACTCTTTGTGCGCACCGGGCTTGAGCCGCTGGTGGTCAAGATCCACAACGTCTTTCAGGGGGACCGGATGAACCCCGGAGAAACCGAATTGCCTGGCACCCTCCTGCTGCATCGCCACGCCAAGAACTGGGAAGACTGGATCGCCGCCTTTCGCTACCGGCTCGCGCATGGGTCTTACCGCGCCGAACTGGCCCCGGCCCGACCCCGCGACAAGGGCGGGCTGACCCTGCACGAGGTTTTGCGCGAGATCGAGACCTCCGAGGGCGAGGCAGGGCTGCGCGCCTTTTACGACGAGATGTGCGCCGATACCCCCGCCCTGCGCGGCGCGCTGGAGGCCGACGGGTTGCTGCACCGCTGCGACCTCGACCTCGACGCCAAGCGGCGGAAACATTTCCCCGATTTCTGCTGAACGCCAGGTCTCAGAACAGGAACAGATCCGCAGTCACGTCGCCCGCATCCACTCCGCGTAATTCGATGGAGATGTCGGCGACCTCCCAATTCCCGGTATCGAGATAGATCGTGGCATCGCCGTCCGCATCCGACCCGATCACCAGATCGGCAAAGCCCGCACTGATATCCTTGGCAACCTCGGTGAAATCCAGCCTGTCGCGGGTGATGTCGAAATCCTCCACGATATCGCGCGACACCCCGCCGCCGTAGCTGCCCAGGCTCTCGCCGTCGCCCACCTTGTAGATCAGAACGTCGCGACCACCACCGGTCCAGATGAAATTCGTGCCGGTTCCGCCGAAGATCTGGTCGCCGCCGGCGCCGCCGAACAGGATCTCGTTCATCTTGGCGCCGTAGGTCAGAAAGATGGACCTGTCATCGCCGATTTCCGTCACCGCCCCGTCAAGGAACATGAAGGTCATCGGTGACCAATAGGCGCCGTTGATCGACAGTTCCTCGATAAAGAACTTGTCGTGCTGGCCCTCTTTGAACATGTTGACCACGGTGACATGCGCACCGTCGCCGGCCTTGACCTCCATCACCATATCGTTGCCGCTCCGGGCGAATCGCAAGGCGGCAAAGGTTTCGGCCACCGAGCCGCCCGAGGGGCCGTAGATGCCGCGCAGGTCGATCACGTCGTGGCTGCTCCAGCTCCCGGCGGTGCCCCTGTCGATGATTCGGTCGAGCCCGGCTTCGCCGGCATCTCCATAGGCGGAAACGATATAGGTGTCGGCGCCATCGCCGCCGATCAGCACATCGTCGCCCGCCCCGCCATCGAGAAAATCGTCGTCGCTGTCGCCAACCAGTCGGTCCCTGCCGTCGCCGCCGATAAGCCAGTCGTTACCGCCGCCGCCGCGCAATACATCGTTGCCGGCCTCACCATCGATCCAGTCGTGCCCGGTCTGACCTGAGATGACATCTCTCCCGCCGCCACCAAAGGCCCGGTCATCACCGCTGCCGAGCAGCAGCTTGTCCCTGCCGCGTCCGCCAAAGGCCACATCGTCGCCGGTGCCGGTCCGCAGCCGGTCATTGCCGGCGTTGCCGAATACGAAATCATCGCCGCCCCGCGCACGCAGATCGTCTGCGGTGCGCCCGCCTGCCATGATGTCGGCCTCTGCAGAACCCATTTCCTCGGTGGCCAGCCGAAACACCACCCCCCCAGCCTCGAGCGTTTCGACCCCGGTGCCCGCATAATGATCGACGATGGTGAAATCGTAGGATGGCAGCCCCGGCTTGTGAAACCGGTATGGCCGGTGCGGCAGATGAATGATCAGATCGTCACCCAGACGCGACGCTGTGGCCCAGCCCTGGTAGCCGAGGCTCGCGGAATGATACATCGCCCCCGCCCCGATGATCGCGTCGCGGGCCCCGTCGGCGCCCCGATCGTCGATCACATAGGCGCGGTACGTCCCGCCCGATGCGAAATAGGTATCGGCACCATCGAGCCCGCTGAGAATGTCGGCCTCGCCCGCGACGTCCGTGCCATCGGTTTGGAACAGATCGTCCCCCGGCGTTCCGGACAAAACGTCCGTCCCGGTAGTTCCGGTTATCGTCGCCATGTGGTCCTCCCGTCCGCGTCGCGGCGTCGTGTCCGCTGTTGCAGGTGCCAATCCCCTGGTCCCGAACCCGCCACGACCCGAAGTGTACGGCAGGAGGTTGACGAGAAGAAATGCTAATTTCAGAATATCTGTACATCCGCGCCGAAACAGCTTTATGGCCCGACACTCCGCCGCCAGCCGGGACGTTATCGGTTCGCGAACAGTTCTGGAAATTTCACTTTATTGTTTCGAAATGCCCCCAATCCTGCGGCGATTGCCCGCGTGTGGTGACTCTGTTTGACCGGCCCTCGGGTTTTTGCTATGCGGCGTGCAGGGCTATCATGCGCAAGACGCGGGACCATCCGGGTCCGGCCCACACCAGACGCGCGGGCCATGTCGATGTCCGCGAAACGCGGAAACACATGACAAAATTTACTGATCTGAATCTCAACCCGAAGGTTCTCAAGGCCATCGAAGAGGCCGGCTATGAAACGCCCACACCGATCCAGTCGGGGGCGATCCCGCCCGCGCTCCAGGGTCGCGACGTGCTGGGCATCGCCCAGACCGGCACCGGCAAGACCGCCAGCTTCACGCTGCCGATGATCACCCTGCTGGCGCGCGGCCGGGCGCGGGCGCGCATGCCGCGCAGCCTTGTGCTGTGTCCCACACGGGAACTCGCTGCCCAGGTGGCCGAGAACTTCGATACCTATTCCAAGCACGTCAAGCTGACCAAGGCGCTGCTGATCGGCGGCGTCAGCTTCAAGGAGCAGGATGCGTTGATCGACAAGGGCGTCGATGTTCTGATCGCCACGCCGGGACGGCTGCTCGATCATTTCGAGCGCGGCAAGCTGCTGCTGACCGGCATCGAGATCATGGTCGTGGACGAGGCCGACCGCATGCTCGACATGGGGTTCATCCCCGATATCGAGCGTATATTCTCGCTCACGCCCTTCACCCGGCAGACCCTGTTCTTCTCCGCCACCATGGCGCCCGAGATCGAGCGGCTGACAAACACCTTCCTGTCCAACCCCGACCGGGTCGAGGTCGCCCGCCAGGCCACCGCCGCCGAAAACATCGAGCAAGGCGTGGTGATCTTCAAGGCGTCGCGCAAGGACCGCGAGGCCAGCGAGAAACGCAAGCTGCTGCGCGCGATGATCGACGGCGAGGGCGACAAATGCACCAACGCGATCATCTTCTGCAACCGCAAGACGGATGTGGATATCGTCGCGAAATCGCTCAAGCAATACGGTTATGACGCCGCCCCGATCCACGGCGATCTGGACCAAAGCCAGCGCACGCGCACCCTGGACGGCTTCCGCGAGGGATCGCTGCGGTTCCTGATCGCCTCGGACGTGGCCGCGCGCGGGCTGGACGTACCCAGCGTCAGCCATGTGTTCAACTTCGACGTGCCTGGCCATGCCGAGGATTACGTGCACCGGATCGGCCGCACCGGCCGTGCCGGACGCGACGGCAAGGCGATGATGATCTGCGTTCCGCGCGACGAAAAGGCGCTGGATGCGATTGAGCGGCTGGTGGAAAAGGAAATTCCGCGGCTGGAAAACCCGCTGGGCTCCGCACGCCCCGAACCGGCGGAAGAGTCCGTGCCGCGACCGGCGAAATCGCCCCGCTCCAAGAAGGAAAGCGCGGCGGAGGTCCCGGCCGAGGCGCCCGCAGCCAGGCCCCAACCGGCGCCTCGTGACCCCGCGCCCGAACCCGCGGCCCGTGACGAAGATCGCGGCCCCAAGCCGTCGCGCAAATCCAGCAGCGCGCGCAGCCGCAGCGACCGGGGCGACAGGAAGAGCAGCAACGTGGTCGGCATGGGCGATCACATGCCCAGTTTCATCGCGCTCAGCTTCGATGATCGCCGCGCCGGCTGACACGCTGAGAGCGTTCGGCCTTCACGCAAAGGTGTTGCAGCCAACGCAGGGAAAGAATCGCCAAGGCTTTCATTAGCTTTGGGTTGTAATCCGGTTTGACGCGTCATCCCCATCTCACTAGTTTTTAACTTGGGCAGCTTCTGTCGGAGCTGCCCTTTTTCTTTTAGTGAAAATGGACTGGGTAACATGATGAAAAAAATTATCGCCGCCGCTGGTTTCAGCTTGCTGTTTGCAGCACAAGCCATGTCCGCCGATCAATCCGTTGTCGGCAGCTATAACATGACCTGGGGCAACGGGAAAACTGGTACGTACGAAATTCACGCAATCGACGACAAAGCGGCCAAAGTTACCTACAGCTATGGCGGCAAAGCCAAGACGAAGGTGCTCAAGGTCAAGAAGAACAGGATCGTCGGAGGGGGCTGGTTCCCGACAGCGACCTTGGGCGGCGGCGGTGTTTCCGACGCCTCGCACTCCGGCGGGGGCGCATCGGTTAGCCGAAACTGAATCTGATCTGTCGAAAGCCTGGACGGCGCAGCTTGCTGCGCCGTTTCTTTGCATAAGACGACGGACGACGCGACTGTCAGCCCAGCCGGCTGACCACCACCGTGACTTCGGGTTTCTTGCCGATCTCGGCCAGCGCGCTCTGCCGTGCGACCCGGCGCAACCCCTCTTCCAGCTTGTCGTCATCGGTCAGGGTCTTGCGCCCGGCCCGGCCAAGGAACTGCCGCAGGTCCTCTTCCAGGACATCCACCAGCGGCGCGTTCGAGGTGCCGGTTCCAGCCAGCCCCATGGCATCCACCCAGGCGCCGTCGATCGGCTCGTCCTGCTCGTCCATCACGACCGAAACCACCAGGTGCCCGTTCAGCGCCATGCGGATGCGGTCGCGCACGATCCCGTCCAGCGCCCCGATCTTGACCGACCCGTCCAGATAGGTGCGCCCGGTCTCGACGTATTCGGCCACTTTGGGGGCATTGCCCGACAGGTCCAGCATCATCCCGTTGACCGCAACCACCGAGGCGATCCCCTGCGCCTCGCCCAGGCGGGCATGGGCGCGCAGGTGGCGATGCTCGCCATGCATCGGGATCAGCATCTGCGGCTGCACGATCTGGTGCAACCGCTCCAGGTCCGGCCGGTTGGGGTGCCCCGAGACGTGGTAAACCCCGGAGCTGTCATCGACCACGTCGACGCCCTTCTCGCTGAGCTGGTTGATGATGCGGATCACGCCGCGCTCGTTGCCCGGAATGGTCTTGGACGAGAACAGGAACAGGTCGCCCTCGGCCAGTTCCAGCCCACGGTACTTGCCGCGCGCAAGCTGCGCGCTGGCCGCTCGCCGTTCGCCCTGGCTGCCAGTCACCAGCAACAGCAGATGATCGCGCGGGATGTCCTTCGCCTCTTCCGGGCTGATCACCTTGGGGAAGGACCGCAGCACGCCGGTCTCGACCGCCGCCTCGATCATACGCCGCATCGCGCGCCCCAGCAGAACGATGGACCGCCCGGCGCGTTCGCCCGCCTCGGCCAGCGTTTTGACCCGCGCGACGTTGGAGGCAAAGGTGGTCGCCACCACCATACCCCCGGCGTTCGACACCAGCTCCTCGATTGCCGGGCCCAGCTCGGATTCCGAGCGCCCCGGGTGCAGCGAAAACACATTGGTGGAATCGCAGATCAGCGCTCGCACCCCCGGCTTTGCCACCTCGGCCCAAAGTTCGGGATCAAACGGTTCGCCCACTACCGGATCGGGGTCGAGCTTGAAATCGCCGCTGTGGATCACCCGGCCCTCGGGGCTGTCGATCACGAGGCCTGCGCTTTCGGGGATGGAGTGTGACACCGGCAGGAAGCCCACCTTGAACGGACCCGCTTCGACCTGCTCGGGCCAGGCCGAAACCGTGCGCACCGCCTCTTCCGGATGGCCGAACTCGTCCATCTTGCCGCGCGCGATATTGGCGGTGAAGGCACGCGCATAGATCGGCGCGCCGAGGTCGCGGTAGAAATGGCCGACCGCGCCGACATGATCCTCATGCGCGTGGGTGATGAAGATCCCCTCCAACCGGTCGGCGCGGTCCTTCAGCCAGGTGACGTCGGGCAGGATCAGATCAACCCCGGGAGAGCCGTCCATATCGGGAAAGGTCACGCCCAGATCCACCAGGATCAGGCGTTCCTTTCCCGGCGCGCCATAGCCGTAGACATAGGCGTTCATGCCGATCTCGCCGGCCCCGCCCAGGGGCAGGTAGATCAATCGTTGTTTACCACTCATTACGTAGCGTTTTCCTTGTTGTAGCGATGGATCACGGTCAGCCCGTGCATCGTCAAATCATCTTCGAAGACGTCAAACAGCGCCTCGGTCTGCTGGAACAACGGCGCCAGCCCGCCGGTTGCGATCACTTTCATGGTCTGGTCACGCTCGGCCTTGATCCGGGCGCAGATTTCGCGCACCAGGCCGACATAGCCCCAGAACACGCCCGATTGCATGCAGGCCACCGTATTGGTGCCCACCACGCGCTGGGGCTTGGCGATATCCACATGCGGAAGGGCCGCCGCGGCCATGTGCAGCGCCTCGAGGCTCAGGTTCACCCCTGGCGCGATCACGCCGCCCACATAGGCGCCGTCATGGCCTACCACGTCGAATGTAGTGGCGGTTCCGAAATCTACAACGATCAGGTTGCCGCCATGCCGGTCGAATGCACCGGCGGAATTGACCAGACGGTCGGGGCCGACCTGGGTTCCGGCATCGACACGCGGCTGTTGCGGCAGCAGGCATTCGGGCTTGCCCACCACCAGCGGGCGGCAGCCAAAGAAACGGTCGGCGAAAACCCGAAGGTTGAACACCACCCGCGGCACGGTCGACGAAATGATCACCTCGGTAATATCCGCCTCGATCTGATAATGTTTCACCAGCGTCGAATACCAGGTGAAATAGGCATCCGCCGTGCGCGCGTGGTGGGTCGAGGTGCGCAGGGTACAAAGGAATGTCTCACCGTCCCAGATCGAGAACACGGTATTGGTGTTGCCGCAGTCGATGGCCAGAAGCATGGGTCTTCCCCCTCGCGTTTCAGAAAAAGACGTCGGCCGCAGGAATGCGCACCCGCCCTGCCGGGGTCATTAGAACAAGCTGCCCCTCGGCGTCCACCGTCTCGAAGGTGCCGACCGTCTCGGCATTGCCGGTGCGCGCCGTGACCTGCTGCCCCAGCCGCGCCGCGCGGGACAGCCAGGCCTCGCGAATCGGGGCAAAGCCAAAGGATGCGAACTGCGCCTCATGCCGGGCATAGGCGGCGGCCAGTTCGGTCAGGAAATCCTCGGGGCCGACCCGGACTCCGGTTTCCCCGGCCAGCGACACCGGCAGCAGCGCGCGCGCCTCGACCAGATCGGCGGGCGGTGCCTCGGACAGGTTGACACCTACGCCGATGAACAGCGGCATCGCCCCACCACCGCCTCCTGCGCTCTCCAACAGGATGCCGGCCAGTTTGCCGCCATTCAGCAGCACGTCGTTGGGCCATTTCAGCGAAAACCCGTCGGGCCGCCCGGTCACCGCGACACAGGCATCGAACAGCGCCAGGGCGGCGACGAAACTGCGCAGGGCCGCTTGCTGCGCCGGGCCGTCCAGGCGCAGGACCAGCGTGGCGGCGAAATTGCCGGTGGGGCTGACCCAACCGCGGCCTCGGCGACCGCGCGCCGCGGTCTGGCGGCGGGCCAGGATCCATTCCGGCGCCGCGAGGTCCGGCGCGATCCGGGCCGCCTCGTTCAGCGTGCTGTCCACCTCGTCAAGCACACGGCGCCCGTAACCATCCGGCCAGTCCGTCATGCGCCCTGCCCCGGAACGGATACGGCCGCCAGAGCGCTCCGGCGGCCGCGCACCTTCTGAAAGGGATCAGTTGACAAGCGTTGCCGCCGCGGCCGCGGCCGCCCCCTCGACACCGAACATGTTGACAATGCCCAGCAGCATCATCGCCGCGGCGCCGGTCAGCACCACCCAGAGCACCGGAGAGGAATGGGTGTCCAGCTCTTCGCCCTCCTCGCCAAAATACATGTAGTAGACGATGCGCAGATAGTAAAAGGCGGCGATCACCGAGGCGACCACACCGGCGATGGCCAGCCAGGCCAGCCCGCCCTCATAGGCCGCGCGCAGCACATAGAACTTCCCGAAGAAGCCCAGCATCGGCGGCACGCCGGCCATCGAGAACATCAGGATGAGCATCGCCAGCGCCTTGCCCGGCTCGCGCTTGGAATACATGTTCAGGGCGCGGATGTCCGTCACCGGCTTGCCGTCCTTTTCCATCATCAGGATGAATGCAAAGGTGCCAAGGTTCATGGTCACGTAGATCGCCATGTAGATCAGCATGGACTGCACGCCAAAGGCGGTGCCAGCCGCCAGTCCCATCAGCGCATAGCCCATATGCGCGATCGAGGAATAGGCCATCAGGCGCTTGATGTCGCGCTGGCCGATCGCGGCCACGGCGCCGAGGAACATCGACAGCAGCGACAGCAGCGCGATCACCTGGCTCCAGTCTGCCACGGCATTGCCGAAGGCGTCATGCAGAACCCGCGCGATCAGGGCCATCGCGGCAACCTTGGGCGCGGTGGCGAAGAACGCGGTCACCGGCGTGGGCGACCCCTCGTAGACATCCGGCGTCCACATGTGGAACGGCACCGCCGAAACCTTGAAAGCCATGCCCGAGATCAGGAACACCAGCCCGAACAGAAGGCCCACCGAAACCGAACCATGCTGCGCGGTCTGGATGATGCCGCTGAACAGCGTGGTGCCCGCGTAACCATAGACCAGCGACGCCCCGTAGAGCAGCAGACCCGAACTCAGCGCGCCGAGCACAAAGTACTTGAGCCCTGCCTCGGTCGATTTCACGCTGTCGCGGCGCAGCGCCGCCACGACGTAAAGCGCCAGCGACTGCAGCTCCAGCCCCATGTAGAGCACCATCAGGTCGCTTGCGCTGACCATGACCATCATGCCCACCGCGGCCAGCGTCACCAGCAGCGGATACTCGAACCGCAGCAGACCGCGGCGCGACATGTACTCCTGGCTCATCACCAGGACGGCGGCGGCCGAGAACAGGATCGCCACCTTGGCGAAGCGGGCGAACCCGTCGTCCAGGATCATGCCGCCAAAAGCCGCACGGGTGCCGCCCGGCCCTGTCATGATCCACAGCCCCAGAAGCGCCATCAGCGCCCCCGTGGTCCAGACCAGCGTCGGTGCGAGCCGGTCCTTGGAGGTATAGACCGCCACGATCAGCGCCAGCATGGCGTAAACCGCCAGAACGACTTCCGGCAGGATAACGGTGAGATCGGCCTGGATCATCTGTCCGGCTCCCTTAGTTCGAGGCGTGCTGGGTGGCGGCCTCGGCCGCGGCCAGCGCAGTGTCAAATTTATCGATCAGGGCAGTGGTCGAGGGTCCGATGATGTCGGTCACCAGCGACGGGTAGACGCCCAGCAGCAGGGTCATCGCCACCAGCGGGGCAAAGATCCACTTTTCGCGCGCGGACATGTCCTGGATGGTCTTCAGGCTTTCCTTGATCAGGTCGCCGAACACCACCCGCCGGTAGAGCCAGAGCGCGTAACACGCCGAGAAGATCACCCCCGAGGCCGCCACGGCTGTGACCCAGGTGTTGACCTGGAAGGCGCCCATCATGGTCAGGAATTCACCGATGAACCCGGAGGTGCCCGGCAGGCCGACATTGCCCATGGTGAAGAACATGAACACCAGCGCATAGGCCGGCATCCGGTTCACCAACCCGCCATAGGCGTCGATATCGCGGGTGTGCATGCGGTCATAAATGACGCCGACACAGAGGAACAGCGCGGCAGAGATGAACCCGTGGCTGACCATTTGGAAGATCGCCCCGTCGAGCCCCTGCTGGTTGGCGGCGAAGATGCCCATGGTGACAAAGCCCATGTGCGCCACCGACGAGTAGGCGATCAGCTTTTTCATGTCGTCCTGCACCAGCGCCACCAGCGAGGTGTAGACAATCGCGATCGCGCTCATCCACAGCACTAGCGGCGCCATCACCTCGGAGCCGACCGGGAACATCGGCAGGCTGAACCGCAAGAAGCCATAGCCGCCCATCTTGAGCATGATCGCGGCCAACACGACCGATCCGGCGGTCGGCGCCTGGACGTGCGCGTCCGGCAGCCATGTGTGCACCGGCCACATCGGAATCTTGACCGCGAAGCTGGCGAAAAAGGCCAGGAACAGCAGCGTCTGCATCCCGCCGAGCACATGGAAGCCCAGCACCGAGAAACCGTCCGAGGCGAACTCATGCGCCAGCAGCATCTCGATATCGGTGGTGCCGGCATCGGCGAACATCGCCACCATCGCAACCAGCATCAGCACCGAGCCGAGGAAAGTGTAGAGGAAGAACTTGAAGCTGGCATAGATCCGGTCCTTGCCGCCCCAGATGCCGATGATCAGGAACATCGGGATCAGCCCCGCCTCGAAGAACAGGTAGAACAGCACCAGATCCAGCGCCATGAACACGCCCAGCATCAGCGTTTCCAGCAGCAGAAAGGCGATCATGTATTCCTTGACGCGGGTCTTGACCTGCCAGCTCGCCAGGATGCTCAGCGGCATGATGAAGGTGGTCAGCAGGACGAACAGAACGCTGATGCCATCCACGCCCATCTTGTATTTCAGCCCCAGCAGCCATTCGCCCTCTTCCACCATCTGGAATCCGGTATCGGCCGGATCAAAGCCGGAATAGATCGCGAGCGACACCAGGAAGGTGACCGATGTGGCAAACATTGCAACCCACTTGGCGTTGCGCTGCGCCGCCGCGTCCTCGCCCCGCAGGAACAACGCCAGGATCAGCGCGGCCAGCGCCGGGATGAAGGTGACAATCGAAAGAAGGTTGTCCATCAGTGCGCTCCTCCGCCGATCGACATCCAGGTGACAAGGGCGGCGATCCCCAGCACCATCCAGAAGGCATAGGTGAAGATGAAGCCCGACTGCGCCCGACCGGCAAGCCGGGTAAAGAACGGGATGATCCCAAGGGCGACACCGTTGAGGAACCCGTCAATGGCGCTGCCGTCGCCGCGCTTCCACAGCAGCCGACCCAGCATCAGGACCGGCTTGACCAGCACGGCGTCATAGATCTCGTCGAAATACCACTTGTTCTTGAGGAACAGGTAGAGCGGCCGCTGGTTCTCGGCCAGCCGGCCGGGCAGCGACGGGTTCACGATATAGAACCAGACCGCCATCAGCAGGCCCAGCACCATGGCGACAAAGGGTGAAACCTTGACCCATTTCGGTGCCGCGTGCGCATCGTCCAGCACCTGGTTGTCCGGCGCGATGTAGATCGCGCCCTGCCCCGGTTCCCCGGCAAAGACATAGTGGTGTTCGCCCGCATCGGCGGCGTGACCGGTGTCTTCGCCATGGGTGGTGGCCGCTTCGTCGTGGGCGGCGCCTTCGGCGGCCGCCTCCTCATGGGCGCCGGCCTGCACCACCGGAATACCGTAGAACTTGCCGACCTGATCGGCATGACCGAAAAAGTTGCCATACCACAGCATCCCCGCAAAGACCGCGCCCAGGCTGAGAACGCCCAGCGGCACCAGCATGGTCATCGGGCTCTCATGGGCGTGGTCGTGGGTATGCTTGTCTCCGCGCGCCTCGCCGAAGAAGGTCAGGAAGATCAGCCGCCAAGAATAAAAGCTCGTCATCGCAGCGGCAATCACCAGGAGCCAGAACCCGTAACCCGAGCCACCGGCCCAGGCGCTTTCGATGATGGCGTCCTTGCTGAGAAAGCCCGCGAACCCGATCTGGGTCAGCGGAATTCCCACCCCGGTGATCGCCAGCGTCCCGATCATCATCGCCCAATAGGTATAGGGGATCTTCTTGCGCAGACCGCCATAGTTCATCATGTCCTGCTCGTGGTGCATCGCGTGGATGACCGAACCGGCCCCGAGGAACAGCAGCGCCTTGAAGAAGGCATGCGTCAGCAGGTGGAACATCGCCGCCGAATACATGCCCACACCGGCGGCCACGAACATGTAGCCCAGCTGCGAACAGGTCGAATAGGCGATCACGCGCTTGATGTCGGTCTGCACCAGCCCCACGGTCGCGGCGAAAAACGCGGTGGTCGCCCCCAGCACGGTGACGAAACCGGCGGCATGGGGCGCAAACTCCATCAAAGGCGACATCCGGCAGACCAGGAACACGCCCGCGGTCACCATGGTCGCGGCGTGGATCAGCGCCGACACCGGCGTCGGGCCCTCCATCGCGTCGGGCAGCCAGGTGTGCAGGATCAGCTGCGCTGACTTGCCCATCGCGCCGATGAAGAGCAGCACCGCGATCACCTCGGTCGCGGTCCATTCGCCCCACAGGAAGGTCAGCTTGGTCTCGGCCAGAACCGGCATGTCGGCGAAAAGATCGTCGAACAGGATGCTGTCACTCAGGAAGAACAGCGCGAAGATCCCCAGCGCAAAGCCGAAATCGCCCACCCGGTTGACGACAAAAGCCTTCATCGCCGCCGCGTTGGCGCTGGGTTTGCGGTAGTAGAACCCGATCAGCAGGTAAGAGGCCACGCCGACCCCTTCCCAACCGAAGAACATCTGCACCAGGTTGTCGGCGGTCACCAGCGACAGCATGGCAAAGGTGAAGAACGACAGATAGGCGAAGAAACGCGGCTTGTAGCTCTCGCTGTCGCGAAAATTGGCATCATGCGCCATGTAGCCAAAGCTGTAGAGATGCACAAAGGCGGACACCGTGGTCACCACGATCAGCATGATCGCGGTCAGCCGGTCCAGCCGGATCGACCAGGAGGTCGAAAGCGTGCCGCTCTCGATGTACTTCAGGATCTCGATATGCTGGGTGACCCCGTCGAAGCTGAGAAAGACGATCCAGCTCAGCACGCAGGACAGGAACAACAGGCCCGTCGTCACCCACATCGCGGCGGTCTCGCCGATCGCCCTCCAGCCGAAGCCGGCCAGGACGGCGCCCACCAATGGGGCAAGCAGGATAATGGTTTCCATGATCTCTTACCCCTTCATCACGTTGATGTCTTCGACCGCGATGGTGCCGCGGTTGCGGAAGAAGCAGACCAGGATCGCCAGCCCGATGGCGGCCTCGGCGGCGGCCACTGTCAGCACGAACAGGGTAAAGACCTGGCCCACCAGATCGCCCAGAAAACTGGAGAACGACACAAGGTTGATGTTCACCGCAAGCAGCATCAACTCGATGCTCATCAGCAGGATGATCACGTTCTTGCGGTTCAGAAACAGCCCGAAGATTCCGATGACGAACAGCGTCGCCGCGACGGTCAAATAATGTTCAAGTCCGATCATGTCGTCCCTCTGGGCCCGCGCCCGTTCGTTCCTTGTCTGTCGGTCCCGGTTGCACCGGGGCCTGCCGGATCATCGCGCCCGGCCTAGTCCTTGATCACCGCCACCGCGGTGCGTTTGATCTTCCACCAGCGGTAGAGCGTCCAGCTCACTGCCAGTTTCAAACCCCATATCAGCGCGACCCCGAAAATCCCCACCTTGCTGAAAAGAAGGTGGGCAAGGCCGATCAGCTCCATCGCGTTACAACCCCTGCCCCGGCTTGACGTCCCGCAACTCCATCGCCTTGGCCGGATCGCGGTAGATCTGCGCCAGAATGTCCTGCCGCTTGATGTCCTGGCGGTGGCGCAGCGTCAGCACGATCGCCCCGATCATCGCCACCAGCAGGATCAGCCCCGCCAGCTGGAACAGGATGAAATACTGGTCGTAAATGATCGCGCCCAGCGCCTCGGTGTTGTGCATGTCCGTCGGAATCGGCTGCGCCCGCAGCCCCTCGGCGGCCGAATTCGCCTCCCAGGCGCCAAAGGCCATCACGAACTGCATCAGGATGATCAGCCCGACCAGCAGCGCCAGCGGCATGTAGCGGGCCATCTCGGCCTTGAGCTCGGCGAAATCGACGTCGAGCATCATCACCACGAACAGGAACAGCACCGCCACGGCGCCGACATAGACGATCACCAGCAGCATGGCGACGAATTCCGCCCCCAGCAGCACAAAGAGCCCCGCCGAAGAGATGAAGGACAGGATCAGCCACAACACCGAATGCACCGGCTGGCGGCTGATCACCGTGAACAGCCCGCCAACGACGGCGCTGATCGCGAACAGATAAAAGGCAAACACGCTCATGCTTCGTCATCCTCGTTCTCGCCGCCCATGGCCTCCTGCGCCAGCTCCAGCGCCCGGGTCATGGCCGGAATGCCGGCAAACACCGACATCTGGCCGATCGTTTCCACGATCTCTTGTTTCTTCGCACCCGCCGCGATGGCATGGCGCACCGTCTGGCGCAGCGCCGTATCGGCCTGCGCCCCCTGGCAGGTCAGCCCCGCCAGCGTCAGCAGCAGCCGTGTCCTGGCATCCAGCCCGCCCTTGTTGAAGGCGTTCCCGAAGATCAGCTCCATCACGTCCTTCGGCATGGTCGGCCACAGCGCCTCGAACCCCTTCGGGCTGAAGTTCTCCAGCGCCGGGTTGAAGGCCCGGGCCATGTCCTGGGCCTGCTTCATCATGGCCTCGAAGGGGTTTCTGGGCGTGTCGTTCATCGGTAGGGCGCGTCCAACTCCAGGTTACGGGCGATCTCGGCCTCCCAGCGGTCGCCGTTCTCAAGCAGTTTCTGCTTGTCGTAGAACAGCTCTTCGCGGGTCTCGGTGGCAAATTCGAAGTTCGGTCCCTCGACGATGGCATCGACCGGGCAGGCCTCCTGGCAGAAGCCGCAATAAATGCATTTGGTCATGTCGATGTCGTACCGCGTGGTGCGGCGGCTGCCATCCTCGCGCGGTTCGGCATCGATGGTGATCGCCTGCGCCGGGCAGACCGCCTCGCAGAGCTTGCAGGCGATGCAGCGTTCCTCGCCGTTGGGATAGCGGCGCAGCGCGTGCTCGCCGCGAAATCGCGGGGAGAGCGGACCCTTTTCGTGCGGGTAGTTCAGCGTCGCCTTGGGCGCGAAGAAGTATTTCAGCCCCAGCTTCATGCCGACGAAGAAGTCGGCCAAAAGGAAGTATTTGGCGGCGCGGGTATAATCGATCTGCGTCATTGTCAGCCCCCCGTGGCCCAGCGGGCAAAGCTGCCCCAGAACCAGTCGAATTTTGCGGCGAAGGATACGAAGACCACCCAGACCAGGCTGAACGGCAGGAACACTTTCCAGCCCAGCCGCATAAGCTGGTCATAGCGGTAGCGCGGCGTGATCGCCTTGACCATCGCGAAGAGGAAGAAGAAGAACGCCATCTTGCCGACCATCCACAGCACGCCGTCAGGGATGCCCGGGATCGGCGACAGCCAGCCGCCGAAGAACAGCAGCGAGGTCAGCGCGCACATCAGGAAGATGGCGATGTATTCCCCGGCCATGAACAGCAGGAAGGGCGTGGCGGAGTATTCCACCTGATACCCCGCAACCAGTTCCGATTCCGCCTCCGGCAGATCGAAGGGCGGGCGGTTGGTCTCGGCCAGCGCCGAGATGAAGAACAGGAACACCATCGGCAGATGCGGCAGCCAGTACCAGCTGAAGAACCCGAACCGACCGTCCTGCGCCTCGACGATATGGGAAAAGTTCATCGAGCCGGTGGAGATGATCACCCCGATGATGATCAGCCCGATCGACACCTCGTAAGAGATCATCTGCGCGGCCGAGCGCAGCGAGCCGAGGAACGGGTATTTCGAGTTCGACGCCCAGCCGCCCATGATCACGCCGTAGACCTCGAGCGAGGAGACCGCGAAAACGTACAAAATGGCCACGTTAATGTCCGAAAGGACCCAGCCGTCGTTGAACGGGATCACCGCCCAGGCGATCATCGCCAGCACGAAGGAGGTCAGCGGCGCGAGGATAAAGACGGCTCGGTCGGCCCCGGCCGGCACCACCACCTCTTTCACCACGTATTTCAGCGCGTCTGCCACCGATTGCAGGATCCCGTAGACGCCGACCACATTGGGCCCGCGCCGCATCTGCACCGCCGCCCAGATCTTGCGGTCGCCGTAGACCAGGAACAGAAGCGAGATCATGACGAATGCGACGACGGCAAGCACCTGCGCCAGGATCAGGATGGCGATGCCGCCCGGGGTGGAAAAGAATTCAGCCATAGGTCCTCACACCGTGGGTATTCCGTTCTCCGCGCAATGCGCAACAACAACCTCGGCGTCGAGATTGCGCAATCCGCGGGGCAGCGATGGCGAGATGGTGTAAACAGCATCTGCCGACCACACGCCACCCTCTTCTTGTACATTTGTGCGCAGATGCCGGGCAAAACCGTAGCCACGGATCAGCGCGTATTGCGCCGCCGCGCATTCGGCATAGGCATCCACGTCCGCATTGTCGCCGGCGCCGGTCATCGCGACGGTGAACTGCACCAGATCGCCGTCGAGCAGGCGGGTCTCGACGCCGCGGTATTCCGGCGCGATTTGCTGCGTCACCGCGCCGCCGGGCTGCATTGCGCAGGCCGCCAGCACCAGGGGCGATATGAGCATCGCCCGGATCATTCCGCCGCCAGTTTCCCGGATTTTCGCGCAGCCGCATTGGCGCTCAGCTCGGCCATCAGGGCCGAGGCGCGGGCGATCGGGTTGGTCAGGTAGAAATCGCGGATCGCGTTGCGGAAATCGGCCTTGCCCAGCGGGGCGGCCTCCAGCGGCTGCCAGGCGTTCTCCGGCACGCTGCCGATTCCGGCCAGGTGCGGCACCTCTGCGACCAGCGCCTGGCGCAGCTGCGCCAGCGAGTCATAGGGCAGCGCGGCCCCCAGCTCGCCCGACAGCGCCCGCAGGATCGCCCAGTTTTCCTTGGCCTCGCCGGGGGCAAAGCCCGCCCGAAGCGCCAGTTGCGGGCGCCCCTCGGTATTGACGAAAAGCCCCGGCTCCTCGGTATAGGCGGCGCCGGGCAGGATCACGTCGGCCCGATGCGCGCCACGATCGCCGTGGCTGCCCTGGTAGATGACAAAGGCGCCCTCGCCGATCTCGACCTCGTCCGCACTGAGGTTGTAGATCACGTCGGCGGAACTGACCGCCTCCATGCCGCCCTCGGCGGTGGCATCCACATCCATCGCGCCGACCCGGCCCGCTGCGGTGTGCAGTACCAGCAGTTTCGACCCCGTGGCCTCGGCCATCTGCATCGCCTTGGCGATCACCGCGGCGCCGTCGGCCTCGCGGATGGCGCCCTGGCCGAGCACGATCACCGGGTTCTTGTCGGCCATGTCATGCGCATTGGCCGCCGCCGCATCCAGCGCGGCACGGTCGCTGCCCACATGGGTATAGTCATAGGTCAGATCGACCGCCTCGCCGATCAGCCCGACCGCCGCGCCATTGATCCAGGCCTTGCGGATGCGGGCGTTGAGCACCGGCGCCTCATCGCGCGGGTTGGTGCCGATCAGCAGGATCGCCCTGGATGCGTCGATATCCTCGATCGCCGCGGTGCCGACATAGGCCGAGCGGTTGCCGGAAGGAAGCCGGGCGCCATCGGTGCGGCATTCGACGACACCGCCCTGCCCCTCGATCAGTTGCTTGAGCGCAAAGGCCGCCTCGACCGGGGCCAGATCGCCGACCAGACCGGCGAGCTTGTCGGCGCCCTTGATCGCGGTGGCGGCCTTGTCCAGCGCCTCCGGCCAGGTGGCCGGGCGCAGCTTGCCGTTCTCACGGATATAGGGCTTGTCCAACCGCTGGCGCCGCAGCCCGTCCCAGACAAAGCGGGTCTTGTCGGAAATCCATTCCTCGTTCACGCCGTCATGGTTGCGCGGCAGGATGCGCATCACTTCGCGCCCCTTGGTATCGACCCGGATGTTCGATCCCAGCGCATCCATCACGTCCACGCTCTCGGTTTTGGTGAGTTCCCAGGGGCGCGCGGTAAAGGCATAGGGTTTCGACGTCAGCGCCCCCACCGGGCAGAGGTCGATGATATTGCCCTGCAGGTTGCTGTCCAGCGTCTCGCCCAGGTAGGAGGTGATCTCGGCATCCTCGCCGCGCCCGGTCTGGCCCATCTGGGTGATGCCGGCCACCTCGGAGGTGAAGCGCACGCAGCGGGTACAGGAAATGCAGCGCGTCATGTGGGTTTCGACAAGCGGGCCAAGGTTCAGGTCATCGACCGCGCGCTTGGCCTCGCGGAAGCGCGAGAAGTCGACGCCATAGGCCATCGCCTGATCCTGCAGATCGCATTCGCCGCCCTGGTCGCAGATCGGGCAATCCAGCGGGTGGTTGATCAGCAGGAACTCCATCACCCCTTCGCGGGCCTTCTTGACCATGGGCGAGTTGGTCTTGACCACGGGGGCCTGACCCTCGGGCCCCGGGCGCAGGTCCTTGACCTGCATGGCGCAGGAGGCCGCCGGTTTCGGCGGGCCGCCGACCACCTCGACCAGGCACATCCGGCAGTTGCCGGCGATCGACAGACGCTCGTGATAACAGAACCGCGGAATCTCGACCCCGGCCTGTTCGCAGGCCTGGATCAGGGTCATGGCCCCGTCCACTTCGATCTCGGTTCCGTCGATGTTGACTTTGCGCAGGTCAGACATGGTCTATCTCGCCCTCAGTAGCGCGCCGATTGCGCTGTTATTCTCGATTTCCAACCGACCCAGCCGGCACAGATCGCCCGGTGTGTCGTAATCCAGCCCCTTGCTGGCCATGTATGTTCTGCCGCGCTCGATCATCCGGGCCTTTTCCGCCTTGGAGTCGAGCAGCGCGCGGATCTCGCCGTCGGAATAGCCCAGATCGTTCGCCCGGGCCTTGAGCCGGCGGATCCGGGCGATCCCCTTGAGAAGCCGCCCGCCGATATCGTCGCATTTGCGGCGAATCTCGTTTGCGACAACAATCATGAATATGCCGTCGGCAATCTCGGGCACCTCGCGCAGCGGCGGCTTGGCCGCGGCGGCCCCGGCAGGCAGCCCCAGCAGCAAGGTGGCGGAAATCAGAACGGCAGACAGAAACGACATGGCGGAACCCTCCAATATGGAGCGTTCAGCACAGGCCACAGGGGCACCGTTATGCAATAACGGCCACCCGGGCAGGCGGGGATATGCCGCCTGCATGCTCATGGTTTCAGACAGGTCCCGCGGAAAGTCAGCGTATCGCCCTCGATCACCAACTCACCGGGATCGGTTTCCGGGCCGATGGCCCAGTCGATGCGCGACGAGCCGAAGTTGGCGATGCAAAAGCGCGTTCCGGCGTATTCCCCGGCGGCCCGTGCACCGTCCAGGGATTGCGTGGCCTTCTTGACCTCGACGCCGAAATCGGCGGCCGAAACCTTGCGGTCGGTCAGCTTGGCCTTGGTGCGGAAGTGGTGGCCGTCGAACAGGATCCGCTTGTCCTTGTCGGCGTTGCAGCCGCCAAGCAAAAGCAGACAGGAGACAGCCGTCAGCCCGGCAATCACACCACGGCGGGCGGATTTCGGTGCGGTCGAGGCGAGGCGGGACAGGATCATCTTATGTTTCATCAGCCCACCCGCGAATGCGTTGGCCGGTGCACCGGCTGCTTTTCGATCACCGTGATCGAGTCGTGGATGTGCAGGCCAGAAACCTGCCCGCCCAGGTCCGGATGGCGCAGGCCCTTTCGATGGTACCAGCGGTGCATGTCATCGATCAGTTCCCGGACGTAACGAAAGAAATTGTCGCCGCTGCGATAGCCGCCGCCGTACTTCGGGAAATAGGCGGTGTGGAGATCCTCGATCATGTAGATGCCATTCTCGGCCAGCCGCGGAAACAGGATCTCGAGCGAGGCGCGGACATGTTCCATCTTGTGGCTGCCGTCGTCCAGCACCACATCGACGCCGCCCATCTCGTCCACCACCTTGTTCAGGAACTCCGGATCGGCCTGACTGCCGATGCGCACCTGCCCGGCCTCACCGTCGAACTTCGCGCAATCGGGATTGATGTCGATCCCGAACACCGTGGCATCCTGGCCGAAGTAGCTGCGCCACATCTGCAGCGATCCGCCCTTGTTCACGCCGATTTCAAGAAACCGGACCTTGCCGCCCCGGAACTGCGAAAAATAGCGGTCATAGATCGGGATGTAGTGGTGCCATTTGTGCACCACCTCGCCCTTGTTCTCGGAAAACAACGCCAGCAGATCACCGTCGAACGCGTATTTGTCGCGGATATCCTGCGCCACGTCGGCGCCTTCTTCGAACCTCAGGCGCCTCATGCCGCTGCCCTCCGCGCAAGGGATGCCCGCCCGAACCGGGACCACCGCCGTCCGGTTCCGGCGCCGAGGCCGCCGGTGCCTGTTTGGGCGATGTGGGTGCGCGTGGTCATCTGTGTTTCCTGTCCTTCGTCCGGGCCGGTCACTCGGCCGCCATAGCGCCCATGCGCCCGGATTTCTTGGCCTTGATGCGATCCTCGATCTCCTCGCGGAAGTGCCGGATCAGGCCCTGGATCGGCCAGGCCGCCGCATCGCCCAGCGCGCAGATGGTGTGGCCCTCGACCTGCTTGGTGACCGAGAGCAGCATGTCGATCTCCTCGACCTCGGCGTCGCCGGTCACGAGACGGTCCATCACCCGCATCATCCAGCCGGTGCCCTCGCGGCACGGCGTACACTGGCCACAGCTTTCATGCTTGAAGAATTTCGACAGCCGCCAGACCGCCTTCACCACGTCGGTGTTCTGATCCATCACGATCATGCAGCCGGTGCCGAAGGAACTCTTGTTCTCGCGCATCCAGTCAAAGTCCATGATCGCGTCTTCCAGCGCGTCCTTGGGCAGCACCGGGCAGGAGGCGCCGCCGGGGATGATGGCCTTGAGGTTGTCCCAGCCGCCGCGAATGCCGCCGCCGTGCTTTTCGATGATCTCGCGCACCGGCATCGACATCGCCTCTTCGAAGACGCAGGGCGTGTTCACATGGCCGGTCAGCGCCATCAGCTTGGTGCCGTGGTTGTTGGGCCGCCCGAAGGAGGAAAACCACTCCGGCCCGCGCCGCAGGATGGTCGGCGCCACCGCGATGGATTCCACGTTGTTCACCGTGGTCGGGCAGCCATAAAGGCCGGCACCGGCCGGGAATGGCGGCTTCATCCGCGGCATCCCCTTCTTGCCCTCGAGGCTTTCCAGCAGCGCGGTTTCCTCACCGCAGATATAGGCACCGGCACCGTGATGCAGGTACAGGTCAAAGTCCCAGCCCGACTTGGCCGCGTTCCGGCCCAGAAGTCCGGCGTC
This sequence comes from Antarcticimicrobium sp., assembly GCF_029212575.1. GTDB lineage: Bacteria > Pseudomonadota > Alphaproteobacteria > Rhodobacterales > Rhodobacteraceae > Antarcticimicrobium. The sequence continues at coordinate 37,400 of NZ_JARGPK010000014.1, read as the reverse complement.
ATAGGCCTCGTCGATGGCGGCCTGCAGCGCCTCGCGCTCGCGGATGTATTCGCCGCGAATATAGATATAGGCAGCGTGCGCGCCCATCGCGAAGCTGGCGATCAGCGCGCCCTCGATCAGCGTATGCGGATCGTGGCGCATGATCTCGCGGTCCTTGCAGGTCGCGGGCTCGGATTCGTCGGCGTTGATCACCAGATAGGCCGGGCGACCGTCGCTCTCCTTCGGCATGAAGGACCATTTCAGCCCGGTGGGAAAGCCCGCGCCGCCGCGTCCGCGCAGCCCGCTGTCCTTCATCTGCTGAATGATCCAGTCGCGGCCGTTGCCGATGATGCCGGCGGTTCCGTCCCAGTGGCCACGGGCCATCGCGCCCTTGAGCGAGCGGTCATGCATCCCGTAGAGGTTGGTAAAGATCCGGTCCTGGTCCTTGAGCATGAGAGCTACCCTTGGCTGTCCTGGCGCATGCGCCAGAGTTGATAGATGTTGACGAAGGCCCAGAGAAAGGCCGCGATGGCGCCGAGATAGATCAGCATCTCGTAGCGGATCGGCAGACCCAACTGATGCACGATCCAGGGCGCAAGCAGCGACAACAGCGCAGCCGCGGCGATCACCACCCCGGTGATCCGCCCCTTTCGGGCCATGGCCTTGTCACGCTCGTCGCTCATCGTCTTCCGTCACTCCTGCCCCCGCGCGGCGCGCGGGCGGCGGTCAATCGTACAGTTTGTCTTTCTTCGCGCGCTTGGCGAATTCGGTTTCCTCGCCCGCGGCAAGCTGCCTGGCCTGCGCGATCCAGCCGTCGCGCAGGATACGACCCTTGAAGGTCAGCCGGTTATCGACCCAGGCCACCTCGGCAGGCCCCCAGGCGGCGATCTGGTCGAAGTGGAAAAAGCCCAACTCGTTCAAGGTTTTCTCCAGTTTCGGCCCGACACCCTTGAGCATCTTCAGATCGTCCGCGCCACCCTCGCGCGGGCCGGTCAGGGTTTCCGGCGCGGCCTCGGTGACCTCGCCTTCGGTCTCGGCGGATTTCTCCGGCACGGGCGCAGGCTCGGCCACCGGCTTGACCGGGGCGGCCTGCTTGGAGACGCCGGTTGCATCCACTGGTCGCCCCTCGGAGCGGTCGTCGGTATCCGTGGCCATTTCATCCGCAGGCGCGCCCGGCGCGGCGTCGCGCACCCATGGCGTCAGGATCGGCACCTCGGTGCCGTCGATGCGCTTGACGGTGTCGCCCAGCTCGACCGCGCGGGCGACGCTGGCATTGTACTGGGTGCGACCGCTTTCGAAATCCTTGAGCGTGGTCAGCCCGGCGGCCGGCTCCGACGCGTAGCGCCCGTTCTGCGGGCCCGGCACCGGCACCTTGCCGGCGGCCAGATCGTCGAGGATCCCGGCGAACCGTTCGGCGGTCAGATCCTCGTAATAATCCTTGCCGATCTGGGCCATCGGCGCGTTGGCGCAGGCGCCCAGACATTCGACCTCTTCCCAGGAGAACTTGCCATCGGCGCTGAGCATGTGCGGCTTCGGCGCAATCTTGTCGCGGCAGACCGCGATCAGCTCGCCCGCGCCGCAGATCATGCAGGTGGTGGTGCCGCAGATCTGGATATTGGCGACCGAGCCCACCGGCTGCAACTGGAACATGAAGTAGAACGAGGCAACCTCGAGCGCGCGGATATGTGCCATGCCGAGCATGTCGGCGACATGCTCGATCGCCGGACGGGTCAGCCAGCCCTCCTGTTCCTGCGCGCGCCACAGCAGCGGAATGATGGCGCTGGCCTGACGACCCTCGGGATACTTGGTGATCTGCGCCTCGGCCCAGGCCCGGTTGGCGGGCGTGAAATCGAAGCTGTCAGGCTGTTCGTGGTAGAGACGGCGAAGCATTATTCTGTCCCCCTGTGAGGGCCGCAGCGGAGGAAGCCTCCGGCAGGAGTATTTCTGCAAAGAAGAAGAAGCGAGTGCATGCGGATCATCACCGGTCCACCTCGCCGAACACGATATCGAGCGAGCCGATGATCGCGGCCACGTCGGCCAGCTGGTGCCCCTTGGCGACATGGTCCATCGCCTGCAGATGCAGATAGCCCGGCGCGCGCAGCTTGGCGCGATAGGGTTTGTTGGTGCCATCGGCGACCAGGTAGACGCCGAATTCGCCCTTGGGCGCCTCGACGGCGGCGTAAACCTCGCCCGCCGGCACGTGGAAGCCCTCGGTATAGAGCTTGAAGTGATGGATCAGGCTTTCCATCGAGGTTTTCATGTCGCTGCGCTTTGGCGGGGTGATCTTGCCGCGGGCCAGAACCTCGCCCTGCCCCTCGGGCGCGCGCAGCTTTTCGATCGCCTGCTGGATGATCGAGACCGACTGGCGCATCTCTTCCATCCGCACGAGGTAGCGGTCGTAGCAATCGCCGTTCTTGCCGACAGGGATCTGGAACTCGAACTCGTCATAGCATTCGTAGGGCTGCGCACGGCGCAGGTCCCAGGCCAGGCCCGAGCCGCGCACCATCACGCCGGAAAAGCCGTATTCCTGGATGTCTTCCTCGGTCACTACGCCGATGTCGGCGTTGCGCTGCTTGAAGATGCGGTTCTCGGTCAGCAGCCCGTCGATATCGGCCATCACCCGGGGGAAATCATGGCTCCAGGCCTCGATATCGTCCAGCAGGTCCGGCGGCAGATCCTGATGCACGCCGCCGGGCCGGAAATAGGCCGCGTGCAGACGCGCGCCGCAGGCCCGCTCGTAGAAGATCATCAGCTTCTCGCGCTCTTCGAACCCCCAGAGCGGCGGGGTCAGCGCGCCCACGTCCATGGCCTGCGTGGTCACGTTCAGCAGGTGGTTCAGCACCCGTCCGATCTCGGAGTATAGCACCCGGATCAGCGAGGCGCGGCGCGGCACCTGGGTTCCCGTCAGCTTCTCGATGGCCAGGCACCAGGCGTGTTCCTGATTCATCGGCGCGACATAATCGAGACGGTCGAAATAGGGCAGGTTCTGCAGGTAGGTGCGGCTTTCCATCAGCTTCTCGGTGCCGCGGTGCAGCAGCCCGATATGCGGATCGCAACGCTCGACGATCTCGCCGTCCAGCTCCAGCACCAGCCGCAGCACCCCATGCGCCGCCGGGTGCTGTGGCCCGAAGTTAATGTTGAAATTGCGAATCTTCTGTTCGCCGGTCAGGGCATCGTCAAAGCCTTTGGAGCCGTCCATCAGAGTTTCTCCAGCTCTTGCAGTTTCACCGCCATGACCCAGGCCAGGATCGGCACGGCGATCGGGATGACACAGGCCAGCGCCCAGTACTTGTGAATGCCGAAATGCGGCAGCAGTTTCAGCATCGGGATCGCCGTGACCGCGAAGATCGCCCAGAACAGGAATTCCATCACTTGGCCTCCGGCTTCTCATCCCCCGGCAGGATGTACTCCGCGCCTTCCCAGGGGCTCATGAAATCGAACTGGCGGTATTCCTGGACCAGGCTGACCGGCTCGTAGACGACACGTTTTTCCGCCTCGTCGTACCGCACCTCGGTATAGCCGGTGGTCGGGAAATCCTTGCGCAGCGGATAGCCGCGGAAGCCGTAGTCGGTCAGGATGCGGCGCAGGTCCGGATGGCCCGAGAACAGGATGCCGAACATGTCGAACACCTCGCGCTCGAACCAGTTGGCGCTGGGGTGGATGCCGATGATCGAGGGCACCATGTCCTCTTCACGGATCGACACCCGCAGGCGGATGCGCTGGTTCTGGTACATCGACAGCAGGTGATAGACCACGTCGAACCGTTTCGGCCGATCCGGATAGTCCACTGCGGTGATGTCCACCAGCGTCGAGAATTTGCAGGTTGCATCGGCCTTGAGAAATTCCACGAACCCCAAAAGGTTGGCCGGGGCCACGTCCACGTTCAGCTCGCCGTGGCTGACATCCCAGCCCAGGACGCAATCGGCGCGCTTGATCTCGATATGCGCGCCCAGCTCGTTCAGTGCTTCGCTCATCGTGCTCTCTCCATCCTCGCGCGGGTCAGCGCACGATCGTTCCGGTGCGGCGGATCTTGCGTTGCAGCTGCATCAACCCGTACAGCAACGCCTCGGCGGTCGGCGGGCAGCCGGGCACATAGACATCGACCGGCACGATGCGGTCACAGCCGCGCACCACCGAATAGCTGTAGTGATAATAGCCGCCGCCGTTGGCGCAGGACCCCATCGAGAGCACGTAACGCGGCTCGGGCATCTGGTCGTAGACCTTGCGTAGCGCCGGCGCCATCTTGTTGGTCAGCGTGCCGGCGACGATCATCAGATCGGACTGGCGCGGAGAGGCGCGTGGCGCGATTCCGAACCGCTCGGCGTCGTAGCGCGGCATGGATGTATGCATCATCTCGACCGCGCAGCAGGCCAGGCCAAAGGTCATCCAGTGCAGCGATCCGGTCCGCGCCCAGTTGATGATGTCCTCGGTCGAGGTCAGCAGGAACCCCTTGTCCTGCAACTCGCGGTTCAGCACCTGGGTCGCGACCTCCTTGTCGGCCCCGGCGGTGTTGGCTCCGGCCATCACTCCCATTCCAGCGCCCCCTTCTTCCATTCGTAAGCAAAACCGATGGTCAGAACGCCCAGGAACACCATCATCGACCAGAAGCCCAGATCGCTCAGATTTTTGAAGCCGACCGCCCAGGGAAACAGCATCGCGATCTCCAGATCGAAGATGATGAACAGGATCGACACAAGGTAGAACCGGACATCGAACTTCATCCGGGCGTCGTCAAAGGCGTTGAAGCCGCATTCGTAGGCGCTGACCTTTTCCGGATCCGGGTTGCGCACGGCAAGGATGACAGCGGCGAGGATCAGAACCACCCCGAGACCGACAGCGACCGCCAGAAACACCAGAATCGGGAGATATTCCCGCAACAGCTCTTCCACGAGTGGCTCCTTTCCCGCGCGTTGATCGAGACGCGCCGTCAATTGGCATGTTGACCTGCCGCTTCTCTACTCTCGCCGGTCCGGAGCGTCAACCGAGCGGGGCGCATTCGCGGCCTGTTCTTGTGGTGGGACAGTAAGTGTTCAAATTGCTGAATATGTTCAGCTTTTCCGCGGCCCTCTCCGGCGTGCCGCGATGCGGCGCAATCGCGGCGGGCGCGCCCGCATGCAACCGTATGCCGGGTTTCGCGCCATCGACCGCAAAGACCGGGCAGAGTGAGTCCCTTTCCCCCCCTCTGCAACCCGGCTCAGCCGCCGAAGGCCCACCCCGGTTTGCGCTTGTCGAAGAAGGCGGCGATTCCCTCGCGGGCCTCTTCGCCCTCCCAGCGGTCCACCAGGGCGCGGATGGTATGGTCGATCACCGCCTCGTCGATACGGGGCCCCAGCTCCCGCGTGAGCCGTTTTGCCGCGGCCACCGCCCCCGGCGCGCAGGCGAGATAGGGGGCGACCTCGGCCTCGGCGGCCTCGGCAAGCTCGTCGGCCGGCACCGCGCGCGCCAAGAGGCCCAGTTCCACCGCCTCACCGGCATCGAAAAGCCGCGCCGACATGAACACCCGGCGCGCCCGCGCCTCGCCCATTCGGGCGATCACATAGGGCCCGATCGTCGCCGGGATCAGCCCCAGCCGGGTCTCGGTCAGCCCCATCTTCAGGTGATCCGCCCCCAGCGTCACGTCACAGACCGAGGCCAGCCCGACCCCGCCGCCAAAGGCATTGCCCTGCAGCGCGCCGATCAGCGGCTTGGGCAGGGTGTTGAGCGCCTGCAGCGCCAAAGCCAGCTTGCGCGCCTCGATGAATCGGGTTTCGGGATCGGCGGCCATCTGGTCCTGCATCCAGCCCAGATCGCCCCCGGCGCAAAAGCTCTTGCCCGCGCCGGTCAGGATCACCGCCCGCACCGTCGCATCGGCCGCCAGTTTCTGCGCCGCCTGCGCCAGATCGGCGATCATCGTCGCCGACATCGCGTTGTGCTTGTCCGGCCGGTTCAGCGTCAGCGTCGCGACGCCGCGCGCATCGGTTTCGATGGTGATGGTGTCCAACATGTCTCAGCTCCCCTCACCCGCGCGCATCGCCCGCGCCATTTCCGCCGCTTCGGCGATCACCGCCGCATCCAGCCCGGTTTGATAGCCCGACCGCTCCAGATGCGCCTGCACCGCCTCGGTCGCCACGTTTCCCGCCGCCCCCGGCGCATAGGGGCAGCCCCCCAGGCCACCGACGGCGGCGTCGAACACCCGAACGCCCAGCGCCAGCGAGGCGTCGATATTCTCCAGCGCCCGACCGGCGGTATCGTGATAGTGGCCGGCCAGCTTTCCCGCCGGCACCTCGCCCGTGACCGCACGAAGCATCGCCGTCATGCTCTCCGGCGTGCCCTGCCCGATGGTATCGCCCAGCGAAATCTCGTAGCAGCCCATGTCGAACAGCGTCCGGGCCACCTCGGCCACCTGCCCCGGCGCGGTCGGACCGTCAAAGGGGCAATCGGTCACGCAGGAGATATAGCCGCGCACCGGCAGGCCGATCTCGCGCGCCGCCGCCATGATCGGCTCGAACCGCGCGATGCTCTCGGCGATGGTGGCGTTGATATTGGCCTTGGAAAACCCCTCGGAGGCGGCGGCGAAGACCGCCACCTCGTCGGCCCCGGCCGCGACCGCATCCTGGAACCCGCGCATGTTCGGCGTCAGCGCCGCATAGCGCACGCCGGGGGCGCGGGCGATGCCGGCCAGCACCTCGGCGCTGCCGGCCATCTGCGGCACCCATTTGGGGCTGACGAAACTGGCGCATTCGATGCGGGCGAATCCGGCCCGGCTGAGGCAATCGACCAGCGCCACCTTTTCGGAGACCGGAATCGCGCGTTTCTCGTTCTGCAGCCCGTCGCGCGGACCGACCTCGAAGATCTCTACCCGTTCGCCCATCATGCTCCCTTTCCCCGCTTCTTCTCTTTCCAAATCCTCAATGGCCGGACCCCGCCACAGGCCCGCCGCTCAGCCTTCTTGCTCCTCCAGCCGAACCAGCGGCGCCCCGGCCTCGACTTGCGCGCCGGCCTCGGCCAGGACCTCGGCCACGGTGCCGTCGCGCGCCGCGGTCAGGGTATGCTCCATCTTCATCGCCTCGAGCACCGCCAGCTTCTCGCCTTCGTTCACCGCCTGCCCCGCCGCCACGAAGACCGCCTTGACCAGCCCCGGCATCGGCGCCTCGATCAGGTTGCCACTGCCACCCGCCTCCTGCACGCGGTCCAGCGCGTTGAGGATCGTGAAGGCAAAACCGGGGCCGTCGAACAGGGTCAGGGTGCTGCCGCTGCGGCTCGCGGGCGCGGCGCGCCGCCCGCCGAAGGTCCAGCCGCGCGCTTCGCGTCGGGCTGCCACGGTCTCATCCCCGATCTCGATCTCGGCGCTCTCGGCACCCGAAACCCGGATCACCGCGCGAATCTCCTCGCCGTCGTGCACCAGGTAGATGCTGCGCGCCAAGGGCGCCCACAGGGTAAAGCCGGCGGTCGCATCCGCCTGCATCAGCCCGGCGGCGGCCAGCGCGGCCTGTGCCACGATCCGGGCCGAAGGGGCCGCGGCCTCCACCAGGGTCTCCAGATCCCGCTCGATCAGCCCGGTATCGACATCGCCCGCGGCAAACCCCGTATGGCGGGTCAGCGCGGCGAGGAAGGACAGGTTGGTGACCGATCCCGCCACCTGGCTGCCTTCGAGCGCCCGGGTCATCCGGGCCAGGGCGATCTGCCGGGTCGGGCCGTAGGTAATGACCTTTGCAATCATCGGGTCGTAGAACGGGCTGATGGTGTCGCCGCTGCGCACGCCGCTGTCGATCCGCGCAGCGGCCGGGAACTCCAGGTGCGTGAGCGTGCCGGTGGCGGGCAGAAAGCCCTTGGGCACATCCTCGGCATAGAGCCGCGATTCAAAAGCGTGGCCCGACAGTGTGATCTCCTCCTGCCGTAGCGGCAAGGGCTCCCCGGCGGCAACGCGGAGTTGCCATTCGACAAGGTCGATGCCGGTGATCGCCTCGGTCACCGGGTGCTCGACCTGCAGCCGCGTGTTCATCTCCATGAACCAGAACCGGTCAGGGCGCAGCCCATCGGAGCCGTCGACGATGAACTCGATGGTGCCCGCGCCCTTGTAGCCGATGGTCCGCGCCGCGCGCACCGCCGCATCGCCCATCGCCTCGCGCATCTCTTGCGTCATGCCGGGGGCCGGGGCCTCCTCGATCACCTTCTGGTGGCGGCGCTGCAGCGAGCAGTCGCGCTCGAACAGGTGCACCGCGTCGGTGCCGTCGCCAAAGACCTGAACCTCGATATGGCGCGGTTTTTCCACGTATTTCTCGATCAGCACCGCGTCGTTGCCGAAGGCGGTGCGCGCCTCGCCGCGCGCGCTGTCCAGCGCAGATGCGAAATCCTCAGGGCGGGTGACCTTGCGCATACCCTTGCCACCACCGCCCGCGACGGCCTTGATCAGCACCGGGTAACCGATGGTGTCGGCCGCGCCCGAGAGATGCTCGGGGTCCTGGTTTTTCCCGTGATAGCCCGGCACCACGGGCACCCCCGCTTCTTCCATCAGTTTCTTGGCCGCGTCCTTCAGACCCATCGCGCGGATCGCGTCGGCAGAGGGGCCGATGAAGGTCAGACCGGCGGCCTCGACCGCCTCGACAAAATCGGGGTTCTCGGACAGAAAGCCATAGCCGGGGTGGATCGCCTGGGCGCCGGTGTCCCGCGCGGCCCGGATGATCACCTCGCCACGCAGGTAGCTGTCGGCCGGGGCCGAGCCGCCGATATGTACGCTTTGGTCGGCCAATTGTACATGTTTGGCCCCCGCATCGGCGTCGGAGTAGACGGCCACGGTTTTCACCCCCAGGGCGCGGGCGCTTTCGATCACGCGAACTGCGATCTCGCCGCGGTTGGCGATCAGGATCTTGGTGAACATGTCAGGTCCTTTCATCTGCGGCGGAACGGGGCACGATCCTGCCCGGCGAAATCGAAAATGAGTTAACGGGTAAAACAGGCCTCATGCCCGGCTCCGGTTCCAGCCGCCGCCGAGCAGGGCCTCGGCCTCGGCAACCATCCCGGTCAGGATCTCCGACGCGGGCGGTCGATCGCGGATCAGGCCGGCGGCCTCGCCGACGAAGGTATTGGCGCGCGCCGGATCGCCGGCCTCCCAACCCGCCTTCCAGTCGGCGGCGATTTCCTCGGCATGGGCCGCCACCCCCGTCGGGTCATCGTGCCAGCGGTCGGTGACCGGGTTCTTCAGCACCCGCGCGGTGAAGCGGCCGGGCCAGGTCAGCCCGCGCGCCGCGTCCATCACCGTGCTGCGGATGGTGTCGTCGCCACTGGCGGCGATGGCGGCGTCGGTCATGCCCGGCGCGGTCAGCGATTCCGCGCTGGCCCAGAAGCGGGAACCGACCAGAACGCCATCTGCGCCCAGCATCAAGGCGGCGGCCAGCCCGCGCCCGTCGGCGATGCCTCCGGCGGCGACCAGCAAGGTCTCGGGCGCATGTGCGGCAAGCCAGTCGGCCACCTCGGGCACCAGCGTCAGGGTGGCGCGTTTCTCACCATGCCCGCCCGCCTCAGCGCCCTGGGCGACGATGACATCGGCCCCTGTCCCGGCGGCCAGCTTGGCGTCCGCCAGGGTCTGCACCTGACAGATCAGCGGCACGCCCGCCGCCCGGATTGCTGGGGCAAAGGGCGCCGGATCGCCGAAGGAGAGGAAGATCGCCGCAGGCTGGCGCATCAAAACGTCGTCGAGCAGACCCGGCGTTTCCGCCAGCTTCCAAGTGATGAAACCGCAGCCGACGGCGGTGTTGCCCGCCGCAGCAAACTCCCGCGCGATCCAGTCCGCATCGCAATAGCCGCCGCCGATCAGGCCAAGCCCACCCGCGCGCGTGACCGCCGCCGCCAGCCGCCCGCCGGTGGCCAGCGCCATCGGCGCGCAGAGCACCGGGGCGTCGATGCCGAAGCGTTTTGTCAGTCGGGTTTCGATCATGGCGTCTCTCCCTGCCCTGCGCTCACATCCGGAACACGCCGAAGCGGGTGTCGTCGATCGGGGCGTTGAGCGCGGCGCTGAGCGACAGGGCCAGCACGTCGCGGGTCTTGCGCGGGTCGATCACGCCATCGTCCCAGAGCCGCGCGGCGGCGTAGAGCGGATGCGACTGGCGCTCGAACATCTCCAGCGTGGGGCGCTTGAACTCGGCCTCTTCCTCCTCCGACCAGCTGCCGCCGGTACGTTCGATGCCGTCGCGCTTAACGGTGGCCAGCACGCCGGCGGCCTGTTCGCCGCCCATCACGCTGATGCGGGAATTGGGCCAGGTCCAGAGGAACCGCGGCTGATAGGCGCGTCCGGCCATGCCATAGTTGCCGGCGCCGAAGCTGCCGCCCAACAGCATGGTGATCTTGGGCACATTGGTGGTGGCGACGGCGGTGACCAGCTTGGCCCCGTGGCGCGCGATCCCCTCGTTCTCATACTTGCGCCCGACCATGAAGCCGGTGATGTTCTGCAGGAAGAGCAGCGGGATATGACGCTGGCTGCAAAGTTCGACGAAATGCGCGCCCTTTTGCGCCGCCTCCGAGAACAGCACGCCGTTGTTGGCGATGATCCCCACCGGACACCCCTTGAGATGGGCAAAGCCGGTGACGAGGGTTTCGCCGAAACGCGGCTTGAACTCGTCAAAGCGCGACCCGTCAACCACCCGCGCGATCACCTCGCGGATGTCATAGGGGGTGCGCAGACCGGCGGGCACCGCGCCGAGGATCTCGTCGGGGTCATAGGCCGGCTCCTCGGGGGATTGCCACTGCACCGTCTGCGGCTTGGCGCGGTTCAGATGGCTGACCGCGCGGCGCGCCAGCGCCAGCGCGTGGGCGTCATCCTCGGCCAGGTAATCGGCCACCCCGGACAGGCGCGTATGCACGTCGCCGCCGCCCAGATCCTCGGCGCTGACCACCTCGCCCGTTGCCGCCTTGACCAGCGGCGGACCGGCGAGAAAGATCGTGCCCTGATCCCTGACAATGATGGTCACGTCCGACATCGCCGGCACATAGGCGCCGCCGGCGGTACAGGACCCCATCACCACGGCGATCTGCGGAATGCCGCGCGCCGACATGTTGGCCTGGTTGTAGAAGATGCGACCGAAATGGTCGCGGTCGGGGAACACCTCGTCCTGTTGCGGCAGGTTGGCGCCGCCACTGTCCACCAGATAGACGCAAGGCAGGGCGCATTCGGCGGCGATCTCCTGCGCGCGCAGGTGTTTCTTTACCGTCATCGGGAAATAGGTGCCGCCCTTCACGGTGGCGTCGTTGCAGACCACCATGACCTCCTGCCCGTGCACCCGGCCGATTCCCGCGATGACCCCGGCGCAGGGGGCGGCGCCATCGTACATGTCGTGGGCGGCGGTGGCGCCGATTTCCAGGAACGGGCTGCCGGGGTCTAGCAGGTTGGCGACCCGGTCGCGCGGCAGCATCTTGCCGCGCGACACGTGGCGGGCGCGGGATCTCTCGCCGCCGCCCTCGGCGGCCAGGTCGGCGGCCTCGCGGATCACCGCCAGCGCCTCCAGATGGGCGGCGCGGTTGGCCTGAAACTCCTCGGACGAGGGGATGATCTTGGATGCGAGCTTCATTGTTCGGCCTCCTGTTCCGCCGTCGCGCGGCGTTTGAGTTCCTTGCGGATCACCTTGCCCGTCACCGTCATCGGCAGCGTGTCGAGAAAGGCGATTTCCCTAGGGTATGAATAGCTTGCCAATCGGTCCTTCACGTAGTCCTGAAGGGTTTTTCCGGTCGCTGTTGCGCCGGGTTTGAGCGCCACATAGGCCTTGACGGTCTCGGTGCGCAGCGGATCGGGCTTGCCGACCGCGCCCACGGTGGCAACGCCCGGATGGGTCATCAGGCAACCCTCGATCTCGGCCGGGCCGATGCGGTAGCCGGCCGATGTGATCACATCATCCTCGCGCCCGACAAAGCGCAGGTAATCCCCCTCCCAGATGCCGCGGTCGCCGGTGATCAGCCACTCGCCACGAAACTTCTTCGCGGTTTCCTCCGGGTTGTTCCAGTATTCCAGTAGCATCGAGGCCGAGCCGCGCCGCACGGCGACGTCGCCCTCGCCCTCGCCCTGCGTCGGGTTGCCCTGCGCGTCGAGAACGGCAATCTCGTGCCCCGGCACCGGCTTGCCGATGCAGCCGGGGCGCGCCGGGAAATCGGTGCCGCAGGAGGTGGCGATCATGTTGCATTCCGTCTGGCCGTAGAACTCGTTGATCCCGAGGCCGAAGGCACGGCGCCCCCAGGCCAGCATCTCGGCGCCCAGCGGTTCGCCGCCCGAGGCGACCGAGCGCAGCCCGGGGATACCCTGGTCGGCGGCTTTCAGCATGCGCAGCGCGGTGGGCGGGAAAAACACATTTCGGACAGCAGCTTGCGCGATGATTTTTGCAGCACCTTCGGGGCTGAATTTCTCCATCCGCGCGGCCACCACCGGCACGCCCAGCGCCAGCCCCGGCATCAGCACGTCAAAGAGGCCGCCGATCCAGGCCCAGTCGGCCGGGGTCCACAGGCAATCGCCCGGCTGGCCCAGGTTGTCATGGCTGAGCGCCACCCCCGGCAGATGGCCGGTGAGCACCCGGTGCCCGTGCAGCGCCCCCTTAGGGCTGCCAGTGGTGCCGGAGGTATAGATCAGCACGGCGGGATCCACGGGGCCGGTATCGGCGAAGGGGACCGGGCCGCCTGCGATCCCCGCCTCATCCGCCATCAGCGGCCTGGCCATATCCCCCAGCAGCGCCGCGCCCTGCGCGTCGGTCAGCACCAGCCGCGCGCCGGCGTCGCCGACCCGGCTTTGCAGCGCGTCATGCTTGAAGAACTTGAACAAGGGCACGGAAATCGCAGCGATTTTCCAGATCGCCAGATGCGCCGCGGCACACCAGGGCGACTGGCTGAGCAGCACGCCGACCCGGTCGCCGGGCGCCACGCCTTCGGCCAGAAGCCGGCGGGCCAGCGCATCGGTCATCGCAGCAAGGTCCGCTGCGGTCACGTCCCGCCGCGACGGCCCGGTGAGGTCGATGATCGCCACCCGGCCCGGATCGCCCGCAAGCGCCTGCGCGGCCATGTTCAGCCGCGCGTGGATCTGCCAGCGTCCCGCATCGTCAAGACCGGGCAGCGCCGCGCTCATCCCATCGCGCCCATGAGTTCGCGCCCGATCAGCATGCGGCGAATCTCGGAGGTGCCGGCACCGATTTCCATCAGCTTGGCATCGCGGAAGATCCGGCTGACCGCGGCATCGGAAAGGAAGCCCGCCCCGCCCATCGCCTGCACCGCCTGATGCGCCTGCTTCATTGCCTCCTCCGAGGCATAGAGACAGCAGGCGGCGGCATCCTGGCGGGTGACGGTGCCCTTGTCGCAGGCCTTGGCGACCTCATAGACATAGGCGCGGGCCGAGTTCATCGCGGTGTACATGTCGGCGATCTTGCCCTGCATCAGCTGGAAATTCCCGATCGGCTGGCCGAACTGCTTGCGCTCGGCCAGATAGGGCATGATCTCGTCCAGGCAGGCGGCAATGATGCCGGTGCCGATGCCCGCGAGCACCACGCGTTCATAGTCCAGCCCGGACATCAGCACGCGCACGCCCTTGCCTTCTTCGCCCAGCACGTTCTCGAACGGAACTTCGCAATCGTCAAAGATCAGCTCGGCGGTGTTGGAGCCGCGCATGCCCAGCTTGTCGAAATGCGGGCTGGTGGAGAACCCCTTCATGGTCTTTTCGACGATGAAGGCGGTGATGCCCCTGGCGCCCGCCTCCGGGTCGGTCTTGGCGTAGACCACCAGCGTATCGGCGTCGGGGCCGTTGGTGATCCAGTACTTGTTGCCATTCAGCAGGTAGTAGCCATTGCGCTTTTCCGCCCGCAGTTTCATCGACACCACGTCGGACCCGGCGCCGGGTTCGCTCATCGCCAGCGCGCCCACATGTTCGCCCGAGATCAGCCCCGGCAGATACTTCTTTTTCTGCTCCTCGCTGGCGTTCAGCTTGATCTGGTTGACGCAAAGGTTGGAATGCGCCCCGTAAGACAGCGAGACCGAGGCGCTGGCGCGGGCGATTTCCTCGACCGCGATGGTATGGGCCAGATAGGACATGCCGGCGCCGCCGTATTCCTCGGAAACGGTGATGCCGAGAAGGCCCAAGTCACCCATTTCGGTCCACAGGTCGGCGGGGAAATCATTGCTGCGGTCGATTTCGGCCGCCATCGGCTTGACCCGCTCCTGCGCCCAGCGATGCACCATCTCGCGCAGCGCATTCACATCTTCGCCCAGATCGAATTGCATGGTTGCGTTGAACATGGCCCCTCCCGGTGCGTTTAATGAACACATGTTCATTTAATACCGGCAAGACGTGAGTCGCGTCAAGCATTGCATGACCCGGTCGCGCGAAGTGGCTTACTTTTCGGTGCCCTCAGGCGGTGAAGCGGATGCTAGACGCAGGGGATCAGGTAGAACGAGAACTCCGAGCCCTGCCCTTCGACGCTTTGCACCTTGATCGCCCCGCCGTGCGCCTCGACGATGGACCGCGCGATCACAAGCCCGAGGCCGGCGCCATCGGATTTGCGCGTATCGGACTGATCCGCCTGGGTAAACGGCTGGAAGATGTTCTTGAGAAACCGCTCTGAAATGCCGATGCCCTGATCGATGACGGAAACAGCGATCCGTGCTCCGTCCTGCTGCGCGCGGACCTCGACCTCGCTCTCGGGGTCGGAAAACCGCACCGCGTTGGTTAACAAGATCCCGAACACCTTGAAAAGCCCCGCCTCGTCCCCTTTGACGCAGATCGGCGTCTTTTTCGGATTGTACCGGACCCTTATGTTCTTTTCCGGCTTGTAGGCAGCGACGTCGGAAATCGCCTCGGTGATCACCTGGTCAAGGTTCACCCGCGTCAGCCTGGATGTCATGCGCCCGGTCGCGATCCGCTCCACATCCAGAAGATTCTCGATCAGGTATTCGAGGCGCGCGGTGTTCTTGAGCCCCATGTCGGCAAGACGGCCGGCCGTGCCACCGGTCCCGCCCTCGGCCTTGGTGTTGATCAGACCGAAGGCCCCCTTGATCGCGGTGAGCGGCGTCCGCAACTCGTGGCTGACGTTTGCGACGAACTGCTGCTTGGCGATCTCTGCCTGCTTGCGCTGGCTGATGTCACGCACATGGGCGAGGAAACGCGGACTCTCGTCGCGTGGACGCATGAGCTGTATGGTCACTTCGGCCGGGGTCGTTCGCCCGTCCGGGCGCCGCTGTTCAGCCTCGAACGTGAGCCACTTCCGCCCGCCGGCAAGAAGCCCGTTCAGCCGTGCGAGCATCTCCTGCTTCGAATGGCCTTCGAGCAGATCGCATGGCGTCAGGTCCGTTGTGGCCCTCCCCAGCGCCCGCAGCCGGATGCGCGCGCTTCGGTTGGTGTAGAACACCTCGAGCGTCTCTGGCCAGAAAAGGTAAATCTCGTCCTTGATATGGTCAAAGGACATCTGCCGCTGCAAGTTCGCCTCGGCAGATTTGACCTCGGTGATGTCGGTGTGAATGGACAGGAATTTTTCCGGCTGACCGCTTGGCGAGAAAAACGGAACAATGGTCGTCTTGGCCCAGTAATGCTCGCCGCTTTTCTTGACCTGCTTGACTTCGCCGGCCCATGTCAGGCCACTCCTGATCGTGGACCAGATGTCTTCGAACAAGGCCGCGGGCTGGTCGCCCGAGCGCAGGATGCGGTGGGTATTCCCGATCAGCTCGCACCGGGAATACCCACTGATTTCAGCAAAGCGATCATTGACATAGACGATTTCTTCCTTGGCGTTGGTCACGCTCACCAGCGCGTGCTGATCCAACGCGTATGCCAGAAAGCTTTCTCCAGCCCCAGTCCCGGCGGATCGCCTGATGGTTGCAGGAAACAGAGTAGCCAGGTCCCCCTGGACCGTGCCTCTTGCCATATCGCCTCTCCTCAATGCCATTCCGTGTTGTCCCGCGGAACGGCTTTCTTGTTTTTGGTGTTGGCTACACTATAGGTTGCCGATGCACAGGTCAGTCAACATTTAATTGATTTTACAACGACCCTGCGGCGGTTTCCGCACACATTCGCGAAAACCGGGAACGACAAAACACCACTAGATAACAGCACCGCAAGGCAACTACGCTGCAAATTTGCGCACAACCAGCGCACCCAAATCAAGGGTTACGTATCGGTTTTACGGCAAGTGTTCCTGAAATACGCCACTTACCTCGGCACGGATGATCCGCGCGATCGTCGCGCAATCCTCAAGGCTGAAGGTCAGCGGCACCCGCATGTCCAATATGCCGACAAGGATCCGGTCGGTCTTTGGCATGGCCGCAGACGGCGCATAGCGCCAGCTGTCATAACGCGAGGTGAAACCCTGAGGCTCGGCCGCGCCGAACCATTTCAGCTCGACCCCGCGCACCGCGCAGCGCCGCAGCACCGCCCCGATCTTGTCCTCCGGCCAGTCGAGCAGGAGAAACTGAAACGACGACCCGACAGGGGTTTCGGCCTTGGGCCGGTCGATCACCGTCAGGCCGGGCGTATTGCGCAGCCCGGCCTCCAGCACCGCGTAGCGTTCGTTCCAGCGCGCCACTTGGGCATTGAGCGCGCGCAACTGCGGCCTCAGGATCGCGGCGCGCAGGTTGTCCATCCGGCCAGAGATGTTCGGGGTATCGTATTTGACCCGCTCGAAGACCTCGGGGCCGGGCGCGGCGAGGTGGCGTTCGTAAAGCATGTAGGAGCCCGACAGGATCACCGCCCGCGCGGCGACCTCTTCATCGTCGGTGACCAGCAGCCCGCCTTCGCCCGAGTTCACATGCTTGTAGGTCTGGCAGGAAGAGCAGCCCACCAGCCCGTGCCGCCCCGAGGGCACAGCGTTCCAGGCCGCGCCCATGGTATGGGCGCAATCCTCGATCACCGTCACCCCGGCGGCGGTGCAGATCTGCATCAGCCGATCCATGTCGCAGATATGCCCGCGCATGTGGCTGAGCAGCAGCACGCGCGCCTGACCTGCCTTGGCCGCCAGATCGTCGAGGTCGATGGTCAGATCCTCCGTCACTCCGACGAAAACCGGCTGTGCTCCGATCGCGGCGATCGCGCCGGGCACCGGGGCAAGGGTAAAGGCGTTGGACAACACCCTTTCGCCCGGCCTTACCCCCACCGCCCGCAGCGCCGTGGAGAGCGCATAGCCGCCCGACGTCACCGCGAGACAGTATTTCGCCCCTATCTGCGCGGCGAACTCCTGTTCCAGCAGCGACGCCTCGCTCACCTCGCCCTCGGTCACGTTGTAGCGATGCAGCCGGCCATGGCGCAGCACCGCAAGCGCCGCCTCGATCCCCTCTTCCGGGATCGGCTCTTGCTGGGTGAAACTGCCTTTGAATGTCTCGCTCATGCGGTGTTTGTGAGCCGACGGCGCAGCGCGGTCAATATCCCGGGCGTCGAAATCACCGGGGTTGGAACAATGGCGGCAACAGGTCGCAAACGGGACAGAAACCGGGGGACCCCGCCCTAGCCTGAGCGCATGACACCGCTCGACCTGATCCACGGATTGTCCTGGCGCGACCTGCCGCCCGAGGTGCGCACGCGGGCCCGGATGTGCGTTCTGGACCTGATCGGCATCGCCGCCGGTGGCCACGGCACAAGGTTGAGCGCGATCATCCGCGACCACGCCGCCGAAGATTTCGGTGGCGATGCGCCGATGCTGTTCGACCACCGCCGCGCCAGCCTGCCGGGGGTGGCGCTGGCCGGCGGCATGACGATCGACGCGCTGGACGGGCATGACGGCTACAACCCGTCCAAGGGCCATATCGGCTGTTCCCTGTTTCCCGCCGCGCTGGCCGCCGCGCACCGGGCCGGCGCCAACGGCGCCGAATTCCTGACCAGCATTGCAATGGGCTACGAATTCGGCGCCCGCGCGGCCGAGGCGCAGCACGCCACGGTGCCCGACTATCACACCTCCGGCAGCTGGGGGGCGGTGACGGCGGCGGCCGCCGCCGCGCGGCTTCTGGCCCTGGACCGCGACCAGACCCGCCACGCGCTCGGCATCGCCGAATACCACGGCCCGCGCAGCCAGATGATGCGCTGTAACGACCACCCCACCATGGTCAAGGACGGCTCCGGCTGGGGCTCGATGGCCGGGGTATCGGCCGCGCTGCTGGCGCAAAAGGGGTTCACCGGCGCGCCGGCCGTGACGGTCGAGG
Organism: Antarcticimicrobium sp.; assembly: GCF_029212575.1. GTDB lineage: Bacteria > Pseudomonadota > Alphaproteobacteria > Rhodobacterales > Rhodobacteraceae > Antarcticimicrobium. The sequence continues at coordinate 19,301 of NZ_JARGPK010000014.1, read as the reverse complement.
ACGCGCCGGAATACTGGCGCGACCTTGGCACCCGCTGGGCGATCCTGGAACAGTATTTCAAACCCTACCCGGTCTGCCGCTGGGCCCACGCCCCGGTAGAAGCGGTGTTGGCGTTGCGCCGCGCCCATGGCCTGACCCCGGATCAGGTGGCGCGGATCGAGGTCGAAACCTTTCACGAATCCGTCCGCCTGGCGATGACCGAACCGAAATCCTCGGACGAGGCGCAATATTCCACCTCCTACCCCGCCGCGCTGGCCATGGTGCATGGAGAGATCCGCCCCGAGCATCTGGCGGACGAGGCCCTGACCGACCCCGAAGTCCTACGGCTGTCGCGCGGGATGATCCTGCGCGAGGCCGACTTTCCGAATGCCGAATTTCCGCTGCGCCGCTTCGCCCGCGTCACACTGGCGCTGCGTGACGGGCGCGAGGTGCAAGGCGGCTGGGTTACCCCGCGCTGGGATCACACCGATCCCCCGACCGAGGAAGAATTGCGGGCCAAGTTCCACGATCTGGCCGACCCGGTTCTGGGACGCGACCGCGCCCGCGCCATCGAAGACGCCCTGTCAAAACTGGACAAAACCGGGCTCGCCCCGCTGACCGATCAGCTGTTCGCGCCGATCAACTGAGCCACCAGGCCCGGCAGATCCTCGAACCTATCCAGCAGCGCCTCGGGCGCCAGCGCTGCCATGTCGGCGCCGGAGGGACCGAAGGTCACCAGAACCGAGGGCACACCGGCGGCAAGGGCGGTGTTGCGATCGGTATCGGAATCGCCCACCAGCAGGGTTTTCGCGGGATCGCCCCCGGCGCGCCGGGCGGCCTCGCGCAGCGGTTCGGGATCGGGTTTGCGCACCGAAAGCGTGTCGGCGCCCACCAGCGCGGCGAAAGCATCGCGCACGCCCAGGCGCCGCAACAGCAGATCGGCCAGCCCCTCGGGCTTGTTGGTGCAAATGCCGACGCCATAGCCCGCTGCGCCCAGCTCCGACACCGCCGCCATCGCGCCGGGATAGAGCACGGTGCGCCGGTCGATATCCTCGGCGTAGGCCTCCAGCAGCACCGGATAATAGGCCTCGACCGTCTCGGCGTCATACCGCCCCAGCCGCTCCAGCCCCACGGTCAGCATCCGCTTGCCGCCACGCAGCGCAACGCCTTGGTCGGCACCGGGATCAAGCACGTCGCCAACCCCCATCTTCCGGAAACAGGCATTGGCCGCCGCGATCAGATCACCCGAGGTATCGGCAAGCGTCCCGTCCAGATCGAAGATTACCGTGCGCATGCCCTGTTCCCTTTCGGCGTGTTTCCGCCCGCCCCTGTTGCAGCCCGCAACCTTGTTTGATCACGCCAACTGTTGCGCTGCCGCCCGCAGCGGATAAAACGGGCCGGAGCAAAAGACAAAGAGAAAACGCAATGCCCATTGCCCTTGTCATCCTCGCCGCCGGAAAAGGCACGAGGATGAAATCCGACCTTCCCAAGGTTCTGCACCCGATCGGACAGGCGCCGATGTTGGCCCACGCGATGCAAAGCGGCGCGGCGCTGGAGCCCGCGCGCACCGTCATCGTCGCCGGGCACGGGGCCGATGCGGTAAAAGATGCCGTTCAGCAGATCGACGAGACGGCCCAAGTGGTGATCCAGCACGACCAGCAGGGCACCGCGCATGCGGTTGATCAGGCCCGCGCGGCGCTGGAGGGGTTCGCCGGCGATGTGGTCGTGCTCTACGGCGACACCCCCTTCGTGCGCCCCGACACGCTGGAACGGATGCTGGCCGCGCGGGCGCAGAATGACGTGGTGATCCTGGGCTTTCACGCCGCCGACCCGGCCCGCTACGGACGGCTGGTGATGGCGGGCGAGCATTTGGACCGCATCGTCGAATACAAGGATGCCACCGAGGAAGAACGCGCCATAAGCTTTTGCAACAGCGGGCTTATGGCCTGTGATGCGCAAACCCTGTTCGACCTGATCGCGCAGGTCGGCAATGATAACGCCTCGGGCGAATACTACCTGACCGACGTGGTCGAACTGGCGCGCGCGCGGGGCCTTTCGGTCACCGCCGTGGCCTGCGACGAGGCCGAGACGATGGGCATCAACTCCCGCGCCGACCTGGCCGGGGCCGAGGCGGTGTTCCAGGCCCGGGCGCGCGCGGATCTGCTGGAGGCCGGGGTCACCATGACCGCGCCGGACACGGTGCACCTGGCCTTTGACACGGTGATCGGCCGCGACTCGCTGATCGAGCCCAACGTGGTCTTCGGACCCGGCGTGACGGTGGAGAGCGGCGCCACGATCCGCGCCTTTTCGCATCTGGAGGGCTGTCATGTCAGCCGCGGCGCGGTTGTCGGCCCCTATGCAAGGCTGCGCCCCGGCGCGGAACTGGCCGAGGATGTGCGCGTCGGCAATTTCGTCGAAATCAAGAACGCCGAGATCGCCGAGGGCGCCAAGGTGAACCACCTGAGCTACATCGGTGACGCCAGCATCGGCCCCGGCAGCAACATCGGCGCCGGCACCATCACCTGCAATTACGACGGGGTGATGAAACACCGGACCGAGATCGGCAAGGGTGCCTTCATCGGGTCGAACACCATGCTGGTGGCCCCGGTCAGGGTCGGTTCCGGCGCGATGACGGCGAGCGGTTCGGTGATCACCCGCAACGTCGAGGATAACGCGCTCGCCCTGGCCCGCGCGCCGCAGCAGAACAAACCGGGCCGGGCCCGCAAATTGTTCGATTTATTAAAGGCTCGGAAAGAAAAGCAGCAGCGGGAGGCCGATTGATGTGCGGAATTGTCGGGGTCCTGGGTAGCCATGAAGCCGCGCCGATCCTTGTGGAGGCGCTGAAACGGCTGGAATATCGCGGCTATGACAGCGCCGGAATCGCGACCATAAACGACGGCGTGCTGGACCGTCGGCGAGCGGTGGGCAAGCTGGTCAATCTCGGCGATCTGCTGGTGCATGAGCCGCTGGCGGGCAAATCCGGCATTGGCCACACCCGCTGGGCCACTCACGGCGCGCCGACCGTCAACAACGCCCACCCGCACCGGGCCGGAGCGGTGGCCGTGGTACACAACGGGATCATCGAGAATTTCCGCGAGCTGCGCGCGGAACTGGCCGGGGACGGCATCGGGTTCGAGACCGATACCGACACCGAGACCATCGCGCTTATGGCCGAACGCGAACTGCGGACTGGCTTACCCCCGGTCGAGGCGGCGCTGAAAACCATCGAGAGGCTTGAAGGCGCCTTTGCGCTGGCCTTCCTGTTCGACGGCGAGGACGACCTGATCGTCGCCGCGCGCAAAGGCTCGCCACTGGCCATCGGCCACGGCACCGGCGAGATGTACGTGGGCTCCGACGCCATCGCCCTGTCGCCCTTCACCGACCGCATCACCTATCTGGAAGAGGGCGACAAGGCCATCCTCACCCGGACCTCTCTGGAAATCCGCGACACCGGCGGGGCGCTGGCCAACCGCCCCGTCAAGACCATCCAGATCGACACGACCCGCATCGACAAGGCCGGGCACAAGCACTTCATGGCCAAGGAAATCGCCGAGCAGCCGGCGGTGGTCGGCGAGACCATCCGCCATTACCTGCCCGTTGACGAGGACTCCGTGCGGCTGCCGGGCGACGGGCTCGACTTCTCCAAGGTGCAGCGGCTCACCCTGGTGGCTTGCGGCACCGCCTACTACGCCTGCCTGACGGCGAAATACTGGTTCGAACAGCTGGCGCGGATCCCGGTCGAGGTCGATATCGCCAGCGAGTTCCGCTATCGCGAACCGCCCCTGCCCGGAGGCACCGTCGCGATCTTTGTCAGCCAGTCGGGCGAAACCGCCGACACGCTGGCGGCGCTGCGCTATTGCCGGGACAAGGCGGATCGCATCGTTTCGGTGGTCAACGTGCCGGAAAGCTCGATCGCGCGCGAAAGCGACCTGGCGCTGCCGATCCATGCCGGGGTCGAGATCGGCGTCGCCTCGACCAAGGCCTTTACCTGCCAGTTGACGGTGCTCTTGATCCTGGCGCTCAAGGCGGCGGCGGATCGCGGCGAGATGACGCCCGAGGCGCTGGCCGATCAGATCTCGGCGCTGCGGGGAGTACCGCAGTTGATCAACAGCGCGCTGGACCGCAACGACGGCCTGCGGGCGGCGGCGCAGCAGTTGAGTACCGCGCATGACGTGCTGTTCCTGGGCCGTGGCCTGATGTTCCCCCTCGCCCTTGAGGGTGCGCTGAAACTCAAGGAAATCAGCTATATACACGCTGAAGGTTATGCGTCCGGAGAGTTGAAGCACGGCCCGATTGCCCTGATCGATTCCAGCGTTCCGGTGGTGATGATGGCGCCGATGGATCCGCTGTTCGACAAGACGGTGTCGAACATGCAGGAGGTGATGGCGCGCGAGGGCAAGGTGCTGCTGATCTCCGATGCCGCCGGGCTGAAGGGGGCGGGCGACGGGGTCTGGCTTTCGGTGGCGATGCCGGAGGTGACACCGGTTCTGGCGCCGATCCTCTATGCGGTGCCGGCGCAATTGCTGGCCTATCATACCGCCGTCGCCAAGGGCACCGACGTGGACCAGCCCCGCAACCTGGCGAAATCGGTGACGGTGGAGTGATCCCGCGGAGCCTGGTCCGTACGAAATTCAGTCGCGAACGTACAGAACGTTGCCATGCCGCGGCACCTGCATAGGCAGGTGTGAAGCGGGCTTGAACCCCCTTGACTGAAGAAACGCATCGACGTCGGGGAACAGTGCGCCACCATCGTACAGTTGGACACGGCTGACCTCGCACTCGCACAGGGAGAAGAGCCTCAACGCTTCTCCGCACCCCTTCAGCACCTCGAGTTCGTGTCCCTGAACATCCACCGTCAGCATCGCCCTGGATGCCGCCGCGATTTGCAGCCCATGCCGGGCCAGGATCTCCGGCAGGGTGCACGGCACGATTTCGATCACCTCTCCGCTTTCGTGCACATGCGGAAATCTCTCGAGCAGGGCATCCGTCGCGGTGTGGACCGAAGACGACCCACCGTCGCCATTGAAGCGATGAAAGCGCATCGGTCGGCCACTGGAGGCAGAAACCAGCGCGTTCTCCGTCAGGTGGCGCGTGGGTCCAGCGCGTGCGGACAGCGCCTCGGTCAAGATAGAATAGGTATCCGGATCGGCCTCGATCCACAGAACGGCGTTGGCGCCCAAGGATTCTTAGAATGCAGCTTCCTGGCCCAAATGGGCCCCGACATGCACGATCAGATCGATCGGGCCATGCCCCTGGATCAAGAACTCGAGGTTGGATGCACTGAGGTACTTTAGCCAGCTCCGGGCGACCGTGCGTTTCGCCGCCCGTTCAATCCGATCCATCACGCGCATCATTGCCCCCCTTTGCAAGTCTGGTCCTGATTAGCATCCCCTTTTATGCAACAACAGCCGAACCTATGGTTCCGCAAAGAAAGGACGCGCCATGTTCTCTTCCTACCTGGCCCAGATCGAAGTCCATGCCGACCCCGGGCGTGCGGCTGGCATGAAAGCCTATCACAAGGCTGCGCGCCGCTACCTCGGGGTGCCCAATCCGGCGCTCAACGATCTGACCAAGGGCTGGCGGCAAAGCCTTTCGCTGGCTGAACGGGTGGCGCTCTCTGCCGCGCTGTGGCGCAGCGATATATTCGAGGGCCGGCTGGCGGCGGCGAAACTCCTGACCCTGGCGCGCATTCGCCCCGACGATGCGGTCTGGGCGCTGATCCAAAGCTGGGTTCCGGAATTCGACAGCTGGGCGATCGCCGATCACGCCTGCATGGCAGCGCAGAAGCGGCTGGTGGCCGATCCCGCGCGGCTGGACGCGGTCGAGGGCTGGACCCGGTCAGACCATATGTGGACCCGCCGCGCCGCGCTGGTCGCCACCCTGCCCTGGACCAAGCAGAACCATCCGAAACCGGCGGAACTGGAGCAACGCGACCGCATCCTCGGCTGGGCGGCGGGCTATGTCACCGACCCCAACTGGTTCATTCAAAAGGCGGTGGCCTGGTGGCTGCGCGAGTTGAGCAAGCATGACCCGGAGCGCGTGCGGGCGTTTCTGGCCGCGCATGGCGACGGGATGAAGCCCTTTGCCCGCAAGGAAGCGGCGAAATACCTGACCGGGACGCCCGGCGCGGATCAGCCTTCGGCGTAGACCTCGACCTCGATGAGATCGGTCAGCGGCGCGCCGAGGATGCGGAACGCCTCCAGCGACAGCCGGCTGCCCGCGGTGACCGCGCCATCGGCCGGGATCAGCGCCACCGCGACCCAGCGCCCGGTGGTCGGCCAGACCACGCGCCCGCGGCCACCCGCCGTGACCAGCGGCGTTTCCAGCCAGAGCCCGGTCTTGCCCGGATCGCCCAGCCCGACCACTGTCCGGCCAAGCCCGCCATCGGCGGCCTGCGGCACGACGGCGACCGGCGGTTCGTCCGGAACGGAATCGGCGGCGGGGGGCAGCGGGGGCGCCTCCTCCGCTTGCCGCGTAGTGGACATTCCAAGGCCACCGAGACCGCCGCGCACGGTATCGACAACGCCGCTCACCTGCGTGCAGCCGGTCACGAGGACAAGGGAAAGGATCGCCAGATGTCTCATGGGCGCGACCCTATCCCGATGCCGGGCGCCCTGCCAGTGCCAAACCCTCTTGTCGCGGGGTCGGCGGCGCTTTACCTATGACGCATGAACGCCCCTCTGATCGACCCCTTCGCGCGCGCGATCACCTACCTGCGCGTCTCCGTCACCGACCGGTGCGATTTCCGCTGCGTCTACTGCATGTCGGAGAACATGACCTTTCTGCCCAAGAAAGAGCTGCTGACGCTGGAGGAGCTGGACCGCATGTGTTCGACCTTCGTGCATCTCGGGGTCGAGAAACTGCGCATCACCGGCGGCGAGCCGCTGGTGCGGCGCGAAATCATGACGTTTTTCCGGTCGATGACCCGGCACCTGGACAGCGGCGCACTGAAAGAGCTGACGCTGACCACCAACGGATCGCAACTCGAACGCTTTGCGCAGGATCTGTACGATGCCGGCGTGCGCCGCGTGAACATCTCGCTCGACACGCTGGACGAGGCGAAATTCGCCGAGATCACCCGCTGGGGGCGGCTGCCGCAGGTGCTGCGCGGCATCGACGCGGCGCAAAACGCCGGGCTGCGGGTGAAGCTCAACGCGGTGGCGCTGAAGGGCGTCAACGAGGACGAGCTGCCGCGCATCACCGAATGGTGCGCCGAACGCGACATCGACCTGACCTGGATCGAGGTGATGCCGATGGGCGACATCGGCAACGAGGACCGGCTGGATCAATACTGGTCGCTCAAGGACGTGCGGGCGCGTTACGCGCAGCATTACACCGTCACCGACCTGGCCGAGCGCACCGGCGGACCGGCACGCTATGTGCGGCTGGAGGAGACCGGCCAGAAGATCGGCTTCATCACGCCGCTGTCGCATAACTTCTGCGAAAGCTGCAACCGCGTGCGCCTGACCTGCACCGGCGAGCTTTACATGTGCCTGGGGCAAGAGGACATGGCGGATCTGCGCGCGCCCTTGCGCGATCATCCCGACAGCGACGCTGCGCTGGAACAGGCGATCCGCGCCGCGATCTCGCACAAGCCCAAGGGCCATGATTTCGACTATTCCCGCCAGCGTCCCGATGGGCAGATGTCGCGCCACATGAGCCATACGGGCGGCTGAATGCCCTCGCCCCCGGCGCTGTTCCGGCTCTATCGCGCCGTCACGCCGTTGATTCAGCCGCTGGCCTGGCGGGTGATGGCGCGCAAGCTGCGCGCGCATGGGGTGGACGCGGAACGCGCGCGCGAACGGCTGGGCCGTGCCACCCTGCCCCGCCCCGATGGCCCGTTGATCTGGTTCCATGCCGCCAGCGTCGGCGAAAGCCTGTCTGTGCTGTCCCTGATCGCGAAGCTGGGGGAGCGCCTGCCGCGGGCGGCGTTCCTGATCACCTCGGGCACCGCAACCTCGGCCGAGCTGATCGAAAAGCGGATGCCGCCACGGTGCCGCCACCAGTTCGCGGTGATGGATGCGCCGGGGCCTGTCGGTCGGTTCCTCGACCATTGGCGACCCGATGCCGCGCTTTTCGTGGAAAGCGAGATCTGGCCGCTGATGATCGTCGAAGCCGCGAATCGCGGCGTGCCGCTGGCGCTGATCAACGCGCGGCTGTCGGCGAAATCCGTCGCCGGGTGGAAGAAACGGCCGGTGACCGCTCAGTTCCTGTTTTGCCATTTCGCCCTGCTGATGGCGCAGACGCGGGCGACCGCCGGGGACCTTGTCGCCCTCGGCGCCCCCGAGGACCGGGTCGCGGTGGGGGTGAACCTCAAGACCACCTCAGCGCCGCCGCCGGTGGATGCGCAGACCGTCGCGGCGCTGCGCGCGCAGATCGGGGCGCGACCGGTCTGGCTGGCCGCCTCGACCCATACGGGCGAGGAAGAGGTCGTGCTGGCGGCGCACCGGCAATTGCTGGGCGACCGCCCCGACCTGCTGCTGCTGATCGCGCCGCGCCATCCCGAGCGCGGCGATGCGGTGGCGGCGCTGATCGAGAGGGGCGGCTTTTCCTGCGCCAGGCGCAGCCGGGGCAAGGAGATCGGGGCGAATACCCAGGTCTACCTCGCCGATACGCTGGGCGAGACCGGGGCCTGGTATACCCTTGCCCCCTTCGCCTTTCTCGGCGCCTCGCTGGTCGACAAGGGCGGCCACAACCCGCATGAGCCGGCGCAGTTCGGGGTGCCGCTGATCACCGGCCCGCATCTGGACAACGCCCGCGCGGGGTATGAGGCCCTGCGGGCGGCGGGCGGGCTCGTCGAGGTGCGCGATGCCGCGACCCTAGCGGCGACGGTGGCGGATTGGCTGGATCACCCCGCGCGGCTCGCGGCGGCACAGGACGGGGCGCGCTCCCTCTCGCGGCGCGGGGACGACGCGCTGGAGGGGCTGATGGACCGGCTCTGTGCCGCACTGGACCTGGGGGCGGGCCTTGGCTGAGCTGTTCGTCACCAACTTCAACCGCAATTTCACCGGGGTCTCGGCCACCGCCGCCAACGTGATCCGGCAGCAGGTGAAGAGCCATGAAATGGAGCTGGTGGGCCGCCCCCTGCCCGGCTGCCCGGAGCCGATCCCGGTTGCAAAGGCCCGCGCCCTGTCGCGCCGGGTTCCGCCGGGCCGCCCCTTTGCCATCTGGCATGTGCGCCGCAACGCCGAGATGCGCGCGGCGCTCTTTGCCCGTGATGTGCTGCGCCTGCCCATTCGCATCGTCTTTACTTCAGCCGCGATACGGCGGCATTCGGCGCTGCCGCGCTGGCTGATCAGCCGCATGGACGCCGTCATCGCCACCACCGAGGCGGCCGCCGGTTTCGTGCCCCATGTGCGCGCGGTGGTGCCGCACGGGGTGGATACCGATCTCTTCGCGCCCGCCGGGGATCGCATGGCCGCCTGGGCGGCGCAGGGTTTCGGCGGCACCACGGGGATCGCCACCGTCGGCCGCATCCGCCCGGAGAAGGGCACCGACCTCTTCGTGCAGGCGATGCTACGCCTCTTGCCCGATCTGCCCGGCGCCGTGGCGCTGGTGCTGGGCCGCGCCGCGCGCGAGCATCAGGGGTTTCTCGACGGCTTGAAGGCACAGGTTGCCGAGGCCAGGCTTGCCGATCGCATTCTCTTCCCCGGCGAGGTGCCCGCCGCCGATCTGCCGGCGCTGATGCGCGCGCTCTCGCTGGTGGTGCAACTGCCGCGCTACGAGGGCTACGGCATGGTGCCGCTGGAGGGGATGGCCAGCGGCGTGCCCTTCGTCGCCAGCGAGGCTGGCTATTACCGCGCCTTTGCCGCCCAGGGGCGCGCCGGCGTCATAGTGGCGCAGGAGGCCGCCAACGCCGCCGCGCAGGCCGCCCGCGCGCTGCTGACCGATCCTGATCGCCACGCCGCGATGCGCCTGGCCACGCGCGAGATCGCCGAGGCCGATTTCAGCGCCCGCGCCGAGGCCGAGGGGATCGAGGCGGTTTACCAGGCGCTCTGGGCGGAGGGCTGACACCGCAATGAAACGGGGACGGAGCCGAAGCCCGCCCTCTTCTTCTCGTGTCAAATACTCCGGGGGGCGCGCGCAGCGCGGGGGGCAGAGCCCCCTCCGCGCCCGGCGGTCAGGCGGCCGGCATGCGGCTTTCGACGATTTCCGCCCACCAGGAACATCCCGCCGGGATCGCCTCGTCGTTGAAGTTGTATTCCGGGTGGTGCACCATCGCGGTGTCGCCGTTGCCGACCAGGATATAGGCGCCGGGGCGTTCCTCGAGCATGAAGGCGAAATCCTCACCCCCCATCACCAGCGGCGCGTCACTGCATTGGCCCGAGACCTTGCGCGCCACCTCGGCGGCGAATTCGGTCTGCTCCTCGGAGTTCACCATCACCGGGTAGCCGCGGTGATAGTCCACCGAAACACTGCCGCCAAAGGTGGCGGCGACGCCGGTGCAGATCTCCTTGATGCGGGTCTCGGCCAGGTCGCGCATGGCGTGGCTCATGGTGCGCACGGTGCCCTTCAGGTGCACTTTCTGCGGAATCACGTTGAAGGCGTTCGACGAGGTCTCGAACGAGGTGACCGAGACCACGACCTGATCGACCGGGTCGGCGTTGCGGCTGGCGATGGTCTGCAGCGCAGTCACCGCCTGCGCCGCCATCACGGTGGTGTCGACGGTTTCCTGCGGCTTGGCGGCATGGCCGCCCTTGCCCTCGAAATGGATGTCGAACTGGTCGGTGGCGGCGAAAAAGGCGCCGGGACGGATGGCGAAGCTGCCGGTGGGCAGGCCCGGCCAGTTGTGCATGCCGTAGACCTCCTGAATGCCCCAGCGCGCCATCATGCCGTCGTCGCACATCTCCTTGCCGCCGCCGCCGCCCTCTTCGGCGGGCTGGAAGATCACCACCACGGTGCCGTCGAAATTGCGCGTCTCCGACAGGTACCTGGCCGCGCCCAGCAGCATGGCGGTATGGCCGTCATGACCGCAGGCATGCATCGCGCCCGGCGTCTTGGAGGCATAGCCGAGGCCGGTCGCCTCTAGGATCGGCAGCGCGTCCATGTCGGCGCGCAGCCCGATCACCTTGCCCGAACCGTTCTGCTTGCCCTTGATCAAGCCGACCACGCCGGTGCGGCCGATGCCGGTGACCACCTCGTCGCAGCCGAAGTCCTTGAGCTTCTCGGCGACCACGGCGCTGGTGCGGTGGGTTTCGAACAGGATCTCGGGGTTTTCGTGCAGATCGCGCCGCCAGGCGGTGATCTCGTCCTGCAGTTCGGCAAAGCGGTTCTTGACCGGCATGGGTCACACTCCTTGTTGTTCGCGCCCTCGGGGCGCCCTTGTTGTTCCACGCGCCCCGAGGGGCGTGTTTTCGTCACCGGGTGACGGGTTCCGCATGTTTTCTGCGAAAACACGCTCTGTCCGCAGGCGGCGCAGGCTAAGCCAGCGCCGTAGGCATCCGGCGTTCGACCAGTTCGGCGAACCAGCTGCAGCCGGCCGGGATCGCCTCGTCCTCGAAATTATACTCCGGGTGGTGCAGCGCGGCACTGCCGCCATTGCCGACGAAGATGAAGGCGCCGGGCCGTTCCTGCAACATATAGGCGAAATCCTCGCCCCCCATGATCAGTGGCGCCTCGGCGCAGCCTCCGGAAACCGCCTGGGCCACCTCTGTGGCAAAGGCTGTGGGTTCCTCGGCATTGATGGTGATCGGCACGTGGCGCAGGTAGGTGACCTCGGCCTGCGCCCCGAAGCCTGCGGCGATGCCGCGCGCCATCTCGCCCAGACGGACCTCGATCATGTCCTGCATTTCCGGTGAATGGGTGCGCACGGTGCCGCGCAGTTTCACCGATTGCGGGATCACGTTGTAGGCCGTCGACGATGTCTGCACCGAGGTGACTGAGAGCACCCCCTGCGCCACCGGGTCGGCGTTGCGGCTGACGATGCTTTGCAGCGCAAGGATGATCTGGCTGGCGGTGACGGTGGGGTCGATCGCCTCGTGCGGCTTGGCGGCATGGCCGCCGCGGCCAGTCACTTCGATGAAAAACTCGTCGGTCGCCGCCAGCAGCGCGCCGGGGCGGATGGCGAACTGGCCCACCGGCAGGCCGGGCATGTTGTGCATGCCGTAGACCTCCTTGACGCCGAACCGGTCCATCACGCCGTCGTCGATCATCGCCTTGGCGCCGCTGCCCAACTCCTCCGCCGGCTGGAACAGCAGGACCACGGTGCCATCGAAATTGCGGGTCTCGGCGAGGTACTTCGCCGCCCCCAGCAGCATGGCGGTATGGCCGTCATGGCCGCAGGCATGCATCGCGCCGGGGTTTTCCGAGGCATAGGCGGCGCCGCTGGCCTCATGGATCGGCAGCGCGTCCATGTCGCCGCGCAGCCCGATCACATGGCCCCGGCTGTCGGTCCGCCCCCGGATCACACCGACCACGCCGGTTCCGCCGATGCCGGTCACCACCTCGTCACAGCCGAACGCGCGCAGCTTCTCGGCCACCAGCGGGGCGGTACGATCCAACTCGAAGCCGATCTCGGGATGGGCGTGAATGTCCTGCCGCCAGGCGGCGATCTCGGGCAGAAGCTCGGCAAAGCGGTTCTTGATCGGCATCGGTGGTGTCCTTGTCGAAATGCGGTGGCGCAGGCGGCGCCTACGCCGCCGGCATGCGTCGTTCGACCAGTTCGGCGAACCAGCTGCACCCCAGCGGGATCGCCTCGTCATCGAAGACATAGGCCGGGTGGTGGCACATCGGCGTGTCGCCGTTGCCAAGGAATATATAGGCGCCGGGCCGCTGTTCCAGCATGAAAGAGAAATCCTCGGCCGGCATCACCGGGTCGGTGTCGTCATTGACGTTGTCCGAGACCGCGCGCGCCGCATCGGCGGCGTACTGGGTCTCCTGCGGGGCATTGACGGTGACCGGGTAACCCTCGATCCAGGTGACCTCGGCCTGCGCCCCGAAGGCGGCGGCGGTGTTTTCCACCACCCGGCGGACCCGTGCCTCGGCCACGGCCCGCTCCTCGGGATCGAGCGTGCGCACGGTGCCCTTCATCCGGACCTGGTGGGCGATGACGTTCGAGGCATTGCTGTCGGTCTGGAAGGTGCCGACGGTGACCACCACCCGTTTCACCGGGTTGACGTTGCGCGCGACGATGGATTGCAGCGAAACAACGATCTGGGCGGCCACCAGCGTTGTGTCGATCGCCTCGTGCGGGGCGGCGGCATGGCCACCCTTGCCGGTCACGGTGATCTCGAACTCATCCGCCGAGGCCAGCAGCGGGCCGGGCCGGATGGCGAACTGCCCCACCGGCAGGCCGGGCATGTTATGCAGCCCGTAGACCTCCTGAATGCCCCAGCGGTCCATCAGCCCGTCGTCGCACATCGCCTTGCCGCCGGCGCCGCCCTCTTCCGCCGGTTGGAAGATCAGCACCACCTTGCCGTCGAAATTGCGGGTCTCGGAGAGGTATTTCGCCACCCCCAGCAGGATCGAGGTATGCCCGTCATGGCCGCAGGCATGCATCACCCCCGGCGTTTGCGAGGCATAGCCGACGCCCGAGGCCTCGGTGATCGGCAGCGCGTCCATGTCGGCGCGCAGCCCGATCACCCGGCCCGAGGTATTGGTCCGCCCCTCGATCACCGCGACCACCCCGGTGCGGCCGATGCCGGGGGTGATGTCTGTGAGGCCGAATTCCTTCAACCGCTCGACCACGAAGGCAGCGGTTTCGTGCACCTCGTACAAAAGCTCGGGATTTTCGTGCAGATGGCGGCGCCAGCCGGTGATCTCATCATGCATCTCGCCAAGGCGGTTCTTGATCGGCATCTAGGCCTCCTGCTGCAGGCGGGCCACCAGCCGCGCCATGAAATCCTGCCCCTCGGCGAACTGGGCCAGGGTGATGAATTCATCCGGTTGGTGCGCCTGGGCGATATCACCGGGGCCGCAGACCACCGCCGAATAGCCTGCCTCCTGAAACTGGCCGGCCTCGGTGCCGTAGCTGACCACATGGGTGGCGTTGTCGCCGGTCAGCGCGCGCGCCAGCGCCTCGGCCGCGCCGTTCTCCTCGGGTTTCAGACCCGGCACGGCAAAGCGGGCATCGACGTCGATCCGCGCCTCGGGGTGCACCGCCTTCATCCCGGCCTCGACCTCGGCGATCTTGTCGCGGATCATGGCCCGCCACCCATCCATGTCGGCATCGGGCACGGCGCGGAAGCCCAGGTCGAAGCGACAGTGCTTGGCGGTGATATTGGCGGCGGTTCCGCCCTCGATCAGGCCGCAGTGCAGGGTGGTCCAGGGCGGATCGAAGATCGCCGCCACATCCGAGGGCCGGCGCGCGCGTTCCTCGTCGTTCACGGCATTGGCCCAGTCGATGATCTTCGCCGCCTCCATGATCGCGTTGACGCCGGTGTGCATGATCGAGCTGTGCACCTCGAAGCCCCAGACGTCGATCCAATAGCCCTGCCCGCCCTTGTGGCCGGTCACCGCGTGCATCGTCGACGGTTCTCCGACGATCACCGCGCTGCCCTTGGGCAGAACAGGCTGCATCGCCCGGATCATCGGCGGCGCGCCGGTGCAGCCGACCTCTTCGTCGAAACTCAGCGCCAGTTGCAGAGGCCGCGCCACCCCGCGCGCCTGCGCCTCGACCAGAGCCCAGATCGACAGCGCGTCGTACCCCTTCATGTCGGTGGTGCCGCGCCCGAAAAGCTTGCCGTCACGCTCGGTCAGGGTGAAGGGATCCGATGTCCAGGGCTGGCCATCGACGGGCACCACATCGGTATGGCCCGAGAGCACGACCGCGCCCTCTTCCCAGGGGCCGACATGGGCGAACAGCGCCGCCTTGTGCGGTTGATCGGGATCGGTCCAGCGGTGCGCGGTGATGCCGTGGGTGGCGAGGTATTCCTCGACCCAATCGACCAGTGGCAGGTTGGTATCGCGGCTGACGGTCGGAAAGCCGACCAGTTTTTCCAGGATCTCGCGCGGGGTCAAACGGTCGCTCATAGGTGCCCTCAATAGCCGCTGTCGGTGGTCAGGACGAAATGCCCCGGCTCCACCTCGTCGTAGCGTGACGGTTCGGGGGCGTAGCCCAGCGGATGGATCGGCGAGGGGATCGGTTTGAAATTCAGATCCTTCTCGGACTTGCGACGGCGCGGATCGGCGATCGGCACCGCCTTCATCAGCGCCTGGGTATAGGGGTGCTGCGGGTTCTCGAACACCCGCTCGCGCGGCCCCATCTCGACGATCCGGCCAAGGTACATCACGCCCACGTGGTGGCTGACGCGCTCGACCACCGCCATGTCGTGGCTGATGAAGAGATAGGACAGCCCAAGTTCGGCCTGAAGCTCCATCATCAGGTTCAGGACCTGCGCCTGCACGCTGACGTCCAGCGCGCTGACCGCCTCGTCGGCGACGATCAGCTTGGGGTTCAGCGCCAGCGCGCGGGCGATGGCGATCCGCTGACGCTGGCCGCCGGACATCTCGTGCGGGTAGCGCCGCATGAAGCTGGGCGGCAGGTGAACCCGCTTGAACAGGTTGGCGACCCGGTCCTGGATCTCGGACCCCGAGGCGATGCCAAAGTTGCGCATCGGTTCGGCCACCTGGTCCAGCAGTTGCATCTGCGGATTGAGCGAGGCGAAGGGATCCTGAAAGATCATCTGCATGTCGAGCCGCGCCTTGCGCAGATCGCGGTCGTTCAGCGCCATGATGTCCTTGCCGGCAAGCTCGATCTGCCCCGCCAGCGGCTCCACCAGCCGCAGCACGGAGCGGCCGCAGGTGGATTTGCCGCAGCCGGATTCGCCCACCAGGCTCAGCGTCTGGCCCTTGTTGACGGTGAAGGAGACATCCTCGACCGCGTGCACATTGGCCACCGTGCGGCGGAAGAACCCGCCCTTGACCTGGAACCGCGTGGTCAGCCCCCGGACCGAAAGCAGCGGCTCGTCCGTGCCCGGGATCGGCGCGATGTTCTGCCCCTCGACCCCCAGCAGCTTCATCGGCTCCGGCGCCGCCTTGCCGCGCATCTCGCCCAGCTTGGGCACAGCCGCCAAGAGCGCCTTGGTATAATCGTGCTGCGGGGCCTCGAAGATCTGCTCGACCGGCCCCTCCTCGACCTTCTTGCCGCGGTACATAACCACCACGCGGTCGGCCATCTGGGCCACCACCGCCATGTCATGGGTGATGAACATCACCGCGGTGCCGGTTTCCCGCTTCAGCCGGTCCATCAACGCCAGGATCTCGGCCTGGATCGTCACGTCGAGCGCGGTGGTCGGCTCATCCGCGATCAGCAGGCGTGGCTTGCAGGCCATCGCCATGGCGATGACCACCCGCTGGCGCATACCGCCCGAAAGCTCGTGCGGATACTGGGTCAACCGCCGCTCCGGCTCGGGGATGCGAACCTCGCGCAGCAGGTCCAGCGCACGGGCCTCGGCCTGGGACCGGGTCATGCCCATGTGCACCCGCAAGCCTTCGGTCAGCTGGCGGCCCACGGTAAAGACCGGGTTCAGCGCCGTCATCGGCTCCTGAAAGATCATGCCGATCTCATTGCCGCGGATATGGCGCATCAGATCCTGCCCGGCACCGGCCAGATCGAGGTTCCCGCCGTCCTTGCGATCAAAAATCAGGCGCCCTGCGGCAATTTCACCCCCGCCGAACTCGACCAGCCGCATCAGCGACAGGGAGGACACCGATTTGCCGGACCCGGATTCGCCGACAATGCAGACGGTTTCGCCCGGCGCGATCTCGAACGAGACGTCCTCGACCCCGATGACCGGGCCATCCTTGGTTTCAAACGAGACCCTGAGCCCCTCGATCCGGGCAATCGGATTATCCAGCACGGCGCCATCCCCTTGTTGAGGTCTGAACGCTAAGGCGGCGTCAGGGCGCGTGTCAAACCCCCCCGGCATGTTTTCCCCACGGCAAGGCTTGCTTTTTTCGCAAACTCTGTTTCGATGGTCGCGTATTCGCTGCCCGGACCGTCGGTTCATCTGCGTGGGAGGACAAAAATCCCCGACGCAACAAACGGTTGTCCTGCGCGGCGGACATATCGCCATCCGCATCTCAAGCGGAAAATAAGGGGCACGGAAGTGTCCAACAAGGAGTGTAACATGAAGATGAAAGCCCTATTGCTCGGCGCGATCGCATCCGCGGCGCTGGCCCCGGCCGCTATGGCGGAACGGGGAACCGATGGCCAGGTCAGCCTGATCTATTGGCAAGCGCCGTCCATTCTGAACCCCTATCTGTCCGGCGGAACCAAGGAACAGGAAGCCTCGGCCATCGTTCTGGAGCCCCTGGCCCGTTTCGACACCAAGGGCGCGATGGTGCCCTACCTGGTGACCGAGATCCCGACCGTCGAGAACGGCGGCGTCAGCGAGGACCTGACACAGATCACCTGGAAGATCACACCGGGCATCAAATGGTCGGACGGCACCGCCTTTACCTCGGGCGACGTGAAGTTCACCTATGAATACTGCACCCACCCTGAGGGTGGCTGTGCGCAGCTGCGCCATTTCGAGGGCGTGACCAGTGTCGAGACGCCCGATGACACAACCGTGGTCATCACCTTCGACGAACCGACGCCCTATCCCTACGGTCCCTTCGTCGGCGCCGAGAGCCCGATCATTCAGGCCGCGCAATTCGCCGAATGCCTGGGGGCCAGGGCACCGGAATGCACCGAAGCCAACTTCGGCCCGATCGGCACCGGCGCCTATGTGGTGGATGAATTCCGCCCCAACGACGTGATCACCATGTCGGCCAACCCGAACTACCGCGATCCGAACAAGCCGGCCTTCTCCAAGCTGCTGTTCAAGGGCGGCGGCGATGCCACCGCGGCCGGCCGCGCCGTGATGGAAACCGGCGAGTTCGACTATGCCTGGAACCTGCAACTGGCACCCGACGTCATCGCGCAGATGGAAAAGGGCGGCAAGGGTGTTCCGGTTTCGGCCTTCGGCACGCTGGTCGAGCGGATCATGCTGAACCAGACCGATCCGTCGCCCGACCTTCCCGACGGCGAGCGCGCGACCGCCAAGCACGAGCATCCCTTCCTGACCGATCCGGCGGTTTACAAGGCGATGTCGATGGCCATCGACCGTCCGCTGCTGGTCGAGGTCGGCTATGGCAAGGCCGGCAAGGTGACCTGCAACTGGGTTCCGGCACCGGAAGCCTATGCCTCGACCACCTTCGATTGCTCGACCCAGGACATCGAAGGCGCCAAGGCCATGCTTGAGGCAGCAGGGTACAAGGACAGCAACGGCGACGGCGTGCGGGAAACCCCGGACGGCATGCCGATGAAGATCCTGTACCAGACCTCGACCAACGCCGTGCGCCAGGATTTCCAGGCGCTGATAAAGCAGTGGTGGAGCGAGATCGGCATCGAGTCCGAGCTGCGCAACGTCAACGCCTCGGTCTTCTTCGGCGGTGACCCGGGCTCGCCCGACACCTTCCAGAAGTTCTATGCCGACGTCGAGATGTACGCCAACAACTTCAACGGCGCCGATCCGCAGGCCTATCTGGGCAGCACCCTGTGCGACAAGGCCCCGCGCCCCGAGACCCAGTGGCAGGGTGAGAACATCTCGCGCTGGTGCCGTCCGGAGTACGACGCGCTGCACAAGAAGCTGAGCCAGACCGCCAGCCTGAGTGAGCGCGCGGCGATCGCCAAGCAGCTCAACGACATGGTGATCGAAGGCGGCGCGATGATCCCGCTGGTGCACCGTGGCCGCACCTCGGCGCATTCCAACTCGCTCGGCGGTGTCGCTCTGAACACCTGGGACAGCGAGCTGTGGAACATCGCGGACTGGTACCGCATCAAGTAAGGGTCTGAACCGATCCGATAGCGCCCCGGCCCCGTGCCGGGGCGCGTTTATCTCGTCAAAACACCGAAAGACCATGATGCAAAGGCGCCCTGAATGCTGACCTTTACGATACGACGATTGGTTCTGGCGATCCCGACGCTTTTGTTCATCAGTCTTGTGATCTTCCTGCTCCTCGAACTGGCGCCGGGCGACCCGATGGCGCAGGTGCCGCTGACGGTGCCGCCGGAGGTGAAGGAAAAGATGCGCGAGGCGCTGGGCCTTGGCCAGCCGATGCATATCCGGTTCTGGAAGTGGATCGTGCAATTCTTCTGGATCGAACCGCAGGTCCTGATCGACGCGATCTTTGGCAGTTCCTTCTCCGAGGGCGATCTGCGGGTGATCTCGTGGCAGACCCGCAGCCCGGTGATGGACATCGTGGTCCAGCGTATCCCGCAAACCCTCTGGGTGGTCGGCACCGCCTATATCGTGGGCATCCTGATCGCGATCCCGATCGGCATCTATTCCGCCTACAAGCAATATTCCTGGTTCGACCAGACCGGCACCTTCATC
>NZ_JARGPK010000062.1 GCF_029212575.1 Antarcticimicrobium sp. | reverse complement strand
CGGATCGCGGCCTCAGTCCTCATCGTCTTCGGGGAACAGGCGCGCCGCGATCTTGAGCGCGATGTCGCGGTAGATCTTTGCATGCGGCCCATCCGGCTCGGCGGCGACCACGGGCATGCCCGCGTCCGAGGTTTCGCGGATTGTCATGTGCAGCGGCACCGCCCCGAGGAAGGGCACGCCGAGGCGGCGGGCGTCCTCCTCGGCGCCGCCGTGGCCGAAGATGTCCGACGCCTTGCCGCAATGCGGACAGATGAAGGTCGACATGTTCTCGATGATGCCGAAGATCGGAACATCGACGTCCTTGAACATCTTCAGCCCCTTGCGGGCGTCGATCAGCGCCAGGTCCTGCGGGGTGGAGACAATGACCGCGCCCTGCAGCGGGAACTGCTGCGCCATGGTCAACTGCGCGTCGCCGGTGCCCGGCGGCATGTCGAGCACCAGCACGTCCAACGCGCCCCAGTTGACCTCGCGCGTCATCTGCATCAGCGCGGTCACCACCATCGGGCCGCGCCAGATCACCGGCTTGTCCTCCTCCATCATGTAGCCCATCGACATGGTCTTGAGCCCGTATTGCTCGATCGGCATGACCCGGTCGTCCTCGACCTCGGGGCGGGTGTGCACGTTGAGCAGGCTGGGCATCGAGGGGCCGTAGATGTCGGCGTCGAGCAGCCCGACCTTGAGCCCCAGCGCTTGCAGCCCCAACGCCAGGTTGGCGGCGGTGGTCGATTTTCCGACCCCACCCTTGCCCGAGGCGACGGCGATGATCGTCCTGATGCCCGGGATCGCGGCGGAATGCGGGCGCATGTCGCGGCCCGGTGCCTCGGTCGGGCGCTTGCGCAGTTTCGGCGGCTCCGGCGCGGCGGGCTCGGGCGCGGCAGGCCGTTCGGCGGTGAGCACCACCAGCGGGGTGTCGATGCCATCGAGGCTGTGCAGCTGCTCCTCGATCATCGCCTTCACCGCGGCGAGGTCGCCGGAATAGCCCGTGGGCACGTTCACCGGCACGATCACCTTGCCGCCGTCGACCGTCACCTGGTCGGACACCACCATGCCCGAGGTGAGCAGGTCGGTCTTGAGCCCGGGGGCGGTGAGCAGCGACAGGCGCCTTAGGATGATGGTTTTCATGTCTGCCTTTCTTGGCGGGATTATACCCGCGTCAATCCTGGGTGGCTGAAATCGAGAGGGAATGCGGGATGTCCTTTGCCGCGTTGCCGGGTGCTAACCGGGCGCGAAGCTGCACCACGCTGCCGATGATAATCATGGTCGGGCTCTTGAACCCGGCCGCACGGGCCTGATCGACGATATCGCCCAGCGTGCCGGTCAGGACGCGTTGGTCGGCGCGGGTGCCGTTCTCGACCAGCGCCACATCGGCCTGCATCGAGATACCGCGGCGGGCAAAGCCCTCGACCAGCGCCGGAAGGTTCTGCAGCCCCATGTAGACGGCGACGGTCTGGGCCGGGCGGATCAGCACCTCCCAGTCAAGCTCGAGCACGCCGTCCCTGCCGTGCGCGGTCACGAACAGGCAGGACTGCGCGTGGTCGCGGTGGGTCAGCGGGATGCCGGCATAGGCGGCGCAACCGGCCGCGGCGGTGATGCCGGGGACGACGCGGAACGGGATGCCCCTGGCCGCCAGTTGCTCGATCTCCTCGCCGCCGCGCCCGAAGATGAAGGGATCGCCGCCCTTGAGTCGCAGCACACGTTTGCCCTGAAGCGCCAGCTTGACCAGCAGGGCCGAGATGTCGCCCTGTTCCATCGTGTGTTCCTTGGGCAGCTTGCCGACATAGATGCGCTCGGCGTCGCGGCGCACCAGCGACAGCATCTCCGGGTCGACCAGCCGATCATAGAGCACCACGTCGGCGCGTTGCATCAGCCGCAGCGCGCGGAAGGTCAGCAGATCGGGGTCGCCCGGCCCGGCGCCGACGAGATAGACCTCGCCCATCGGCGCCTCTTTCCCGGCGCGGGTGCAGGCCAGATCGGCCTCGAACCGGGCGATGGCCCCGGCCTCGTTCCCGGAAAGGTAAAGATCGCCGACCGGCCCGTCGATCATGCGGTCCCAGAAGTGGCGCCGCGTGCGGGCGTCGCCGATGCCCGCGGCGATGCGGTCGCGGAACCGGCTGACAAAGGCGGTGAGCTGGCCATAGGCGGGAGAGAGCATGGTTTCGATGCGCGCGCGCAGGGTGCGGGCGACGACCGGGGCGGCGCCGCCGGTGGAGATCGCCACCACCACCGGGGATCGGTCGACGATCGAGGGGGTGATGAAATCACACCTGTCGGTGGCGTCGGAGATGTCGCACAGCACCTTGCAGTCGCGTGCCCAGCCCAGCAGCCGCGCTTCCCGCGCCGCGTCGTCTGAGGCGCCATAGACCACGCGGGCGCCGACGACGTCGTCGCGCCCGGGCAGCCGGGCCTCGAAACTCAGGCCGGAGGGGGCCTCGGCGGTGAGGCGTTGCAGCTCGTCCCCCGGTGCCGGGTCCAGCACCAGGACCCGCGCCCCGGCCGAGAGCGCGCGCTCCGCCCGGCGGGCCGCCGCGGTGCCGCCGCCATCGACCAGCACCAGGTGATCGCGGACGTCGAGAAAAATCGGAAGATACTCCATCGGGCCCGTCACAAATCCCGCGCGGCGGCGGTCATGGCGTCGGCCAGCGCCGTCGCGGTTTCGGCGTCAAGATCGACCTGGGTGATGCGGGTGCCCTCGCGGAGCACCAGCCGCACCATCGTCAGGCCGCCGTCGAACTCCACCCGCCGCAGGATTGCCTTGCGCCGGTAGGGCAGGTCGATCTCGGCCAGATCGGTCAGCTTGTCATTCATAGGACAGGCCCCGCGTGAAGGCGGATTCGAGGACCCATTGCCAATTTTTCGGGGTGTCGCGGAAGTCCGGCTTCACGTCGAATTCCAGAAACATCTGGCCGGACTCGCCGGCGTGCTGGACGAGTGCGATGAGGTCGTCGAAACTGGCGACCTCCGGATGCCCGATGATGAGGTCGCTAAGCTGTGCCATCGTGTTCCTCCGAAAGGCGTTGGTGAAATCGGATGCGCAGCATGACCCGCGCGTGATCGGCCCCGTCGTCGAAGCCGGTCCTGTTGTGCAGGACATTGTTGCACAGAATTCCCTGGCCAGGGGCGAGGCGGAGACTGCGGATCATCGGGTCGCCGCTGGTCAGCCAGTCGCGCAGCCATTCTGTCGCGCGGTCCGTGGTCGGGTCGGACCGCCATTCGATCGACCGGGTGCGGGCGGTATAGCGCATTTGCAGCCGGCCCGAGACCTCGTCGGCGAAAAAGACCGGGCCGACCGAGGTCGGGCGCAGGGTGCCGTCGGGTTCGCGGTTTTCCGGGATCGTCATCGCCCCGCGGTGCATCAGCGCGGCGACGAAGTTCGGGTTCGCCTCGCGCATCCGCAGATAGACCAGTTCGGGGTCGGCCAGCTGGTTCTCGCCGCCAATTCCGGCCTGCTGGTGGCAGTGCAGGACAAAGGCCATCACTGGGGAGGAGGCCGGGTTGTAATACCCGTCCGTGTGCCAGTTCAGCGGCCGCGCGGTATAGGGAATGTAGCCCTTTTTCGTGGCGGTGGAGGAGGTGCGCAGCGCGACCACGCCGCGCTCTCCGGCCGAGCGGTGATCCTCGGGAACCGACAACCCCAGGCTGCGCGCGAAGCCAGCCAGCGCGGTGCAATCAGCCTCAACCGTCGGTTCGGAATGCGACACCTGGTAGAGCGCGTGATTCGCGATTGCGCACCTCTCTTTCAGGTCCCTCCGGGCGGATTTTTCGCAGGCGGCAAGCGAATCCAACCGGATCGGCGGCAGCTTCGAGAGCCTGTCGCAGGCGCGAATCTTTGCCTCGCGCCAGCTTTCAAAGGCGTCATTCGTGGCGAAATCCTGCCAGTGGAAATGCCTGATTATTTCCGTTTCAGGCTGCATTTTCGGCAGAACACTCAGGTTTCATTGCTCTTTTTCCATTTCTGCATTGCGGCGCAATTGATGCTGCAGCGCAATAATATATCGCCAGTGCAGGCGAGTGTTGCTAAATATTCTAACATTCGTAAAATAGGATGTGTAGATCTTTCGAAGGCATGCCGTCCTGTCGGCTACCCACGCACTACTGAGGAGGTCCGGACCAAGGTCCGGTCGCGTGGCTGACCCGCAGAAAACACGGCATAGGGCGTGGGAACATCTGGGAGGAAGCCATGAAGGACGACGACGTACAGGACGCGGATCGCAAGATTCACCCGACGCCGCAGCTTGACCAATTGGAGGACGGTCCCTGGCCGAGCTTCGTGACCGGTCTCAAGCGCCTGCGCGACGAGGGCGCGCCCAACAACCAGAAGATGATGAACGATCTACTGGGCCAGCTCAACCATTCCTACGAGAACCGCACCGGCTATTGGAAGGGCGGCACGGTTTCGGTCTTTGGCTACGGCGGCGGGATCATCCCGCGATTTTCCGAGGTGGCCGACAAGTTCCCGGAATCGAAGGAGTTTCACACCCTGCGCGTGATGCCCCCTGCTGGCTACCATTATACCACCGACATCCTGCGCCAGCTCTGCGATATCTGGGAGCGGCATGGCTCGGGACTGGTGGCCTTTCATGGCCAGTCGGGCGACATCATGTTCCAGGGCTGCACCAGCGAGAACACGCAGAAGGCCTTTGACGAGTTCAACGAGATCGGCTTCGACCTTGGTGGCGCCGGTCCGGCGCTGCGCACCTCGATGAGTTGCGTCGGCCATGCCCGCTGCGAGCAGTCCTGCTATGACGAGGTGCGCGCGCACCGGTCGATCATCAACAAGCTGCTGGACGAGATGCACCGCCCGGCGTTGCCCTACAAGTTCAAGTTCAAGTTCTCGGGCTGTGCCAATGACTGCGTGAACGCGATCCACCGCGCCGACTTTGCCGTCATCGGCACCTGGCGCGACGATATCAAGATCGACCAGGAAAAGGTCAAGGAGCACATCAAGGAGAAGGGCCGCCGTTATACCACGGACACCGTGCTCAAGATGTGCCCGACGCGGGCGATCTCGCTCAACGACGACGACACGCTGGAGATCGACAACAAGTCCTGCGTGCGCTGCATGCATTGCATCAACGTGATGACCAAGGCGCTTTCACCCGGCGACGACCGTGGCGTGTCGATCATGATCGGCGGCAAACGGGCGCTGAAGATCGGCGACCTGATGGGCATCATGATCAAGCCGTTCATGAAGCTGGAGACCGACGAGGATTTCGAAGAGCTCGAGGATTTCGCCGAGCGCGTGGTCGAGTTCTTTGCCGACAACGCGCTGGAGCACGAACGCGTCGGCGAGACCATTGACCGGATCGGCCTTCCGGCCTTCCTCGAAGCGTTGGAGATCGACGTCGATCCCAACATGGTCAACCACCCGCGCACCTCCTGCTACGTGCGCACCGACGATTTCGACGAGGAAGCAGCCAAGTGGTTCGAACGCAAGGCGGCGGAAAAATCCGCCGGCGCGGCGGCCGAGTGATCGGGCAGAGACAGGGAGTGATAATATCATGAAAGATCAAGTCGATACCCCCCGCAAGCCCGACGAAGTCGGGGTACCGGATCCGTTCCAGTACATGCACCCGGTGATGAAGGCCAACTATGGCAACTGGGATTGGCACGAACGGCCGCGCGCGGGCGTTCTGCGTCATGTGGCCAAGTCGGGCGACGTGATCTATACGGTCCGCGCCGGCACCCAGCGGCAGATGGACGTGTTCACCATCCGCACGCTCTGCGACATCGGTGATCGCTATGCCGATGGCCATGTG
The DNA here is from genome assembly GCF_029212575.1 of Antarcticimicrobium sp. Lineage (GTDB taxonomy): Bacteria > Pseudomonadota > Alphaproteobacteria > Rhodobacterales > Rhodobacteraceae > Antarcticimicrobium. The sequence goes on along the minus strand of NZ_JARGPK010000062.1, from coordinate 3,072 downwards.
CGGTTCACCACCCGCTCCAACATCGAGTTCATGGTGGCCGAGGAGGCCAAGGTCGCGCCGCTGATCTCGGCGCTGGAACTGGCCGGGTTCCCGGTGGGCGGCACCGGCGCCAGCGTGTCGATGATCAGCCACACCCAGGGCTGGCTGCATTGCGACATTCCCGGCACCGACGCCTCGGGTGTGGTCAAGGGCATGATGGACATGCTGCACAAGGAGTTCGTGCAGGAAAAGATGCCCAACCGGCTGCGCATCACCACCTCGTGCTGTCAGATCAACTGCGGCGGGCAGGGCGATATCGCGGTCAACGTGCAATACACCAAGCCGCCCAAGATCAACCACGACCTGGTCGCCAACGTCTGCGAGCGACCCGCCGTGGTGGCGCGGTGTCCGGTGGCGGCGATCCGGCCGGCGATGGTCAACGGCAAGCCGAGCCTCGAGGTCGACGAGAAGAAATGCGTCTGCTGCGGCGCCTGCTACCCGCCGTGCCCGCCGATGCAGATCAACGGCGAGGATTCCACCAAGATCGCGGTCTGGGTCGGCGGCAAGCATTCCAACGCGCGTTCCAAGCCGACGTTTCACAAGCTGGCGGTGGCGAACCTGCCGAACAACGCGCCGCACTGGCCCGAGGTCAAGGAAGTCGTGGGCCGTATCGTCGAGGCCTACAAGTCCGACGCCCAGCACTGGGAGCGGATGGGCGAGTGGATCGAGCGGATCGGCTGGAAGCGGTTCTTCGAGATGACCGAACTGGCCTTTACCAAGCACCACCTGGACACCTGGACCGGTGCGCGGGGGTCGATGAACATGTCGGCCCACGTCCACTTCTGACCGGAAAGGCAGCGAGCAGTGAAGATCGGAGTAGTCGTGAGCGAGGGGCCTTATACCCATCAGGCCGCCGATACCGCTTATCATTTCGTCAAGTCGGCGCTGGCCAAGGGGCACGAGGTGCCGCGGGTGTTTTTCTACCATGACGGGGTCAACGTCTCGTCCCGGCTCAGCGTCCCACCTCAGGACGAGCGCCACATCCAGAAGAACTGGAGCGAGCTGGCGCAGGAGCACGGGATCGACCTGGTGGTCTGCATCGCCGCCGCGCAGCGGCGCGGGCTGCTGGACGCCAACGAGGCCGAGCGTCAGGGCAAGGACGCCAACAACATCGCCGAGGGGTTCCGGATTTCCGGCCTCGGCCAGTTGATCGAAATGGGCATCCAGACGGATCGCCTGGTCACGTTCGGCGATTGAGGGGGGCGGGAAGATGTCGAATATCAAGAAATTCCTCTACGTGAACCGCAAGGCGCCCTACGGGACGATCTATGCACTGGAGAGCCTGGAGGTCGTGCTGATCGGCGCCGCCTTCGACCAGGACGTGAGCCTCGCCTTTCTCGATGACGGGGTGTTCCAGCTGACCAAGGGGCAGGACACCGGCGCGATCGGGGTCAAGAACTTCTCGCCGACGTTCCGGGCGCTGGGTGACTACGACGTGACCAAGCTTTTCGTCGAGCGGGAGTCGCTGGAGGAGCGTGGCCTGAGCGAGGGCGACCTGCAGGAGATCGTCTATGAGGACGAAGATGACGACTGGGCCGAAAAGCCGTCGATCAAGATCGTTTCACGCGCCGAGATGGCCGACATCATGTCCGGTCAGGACGTGGTTCTGAGTTTCTGAGGAGGGATGCGATGTCGACCTTGCACACGGTGAACAAGTCGCCCTTCACCAATGGCGCTTTGCTGAGCTGTCTCAAGCATTGCAAGCCGGGCGATGCGGTTCTGCTGATCGAAGACGGTGTTTACGGCGCGCTCGCGGGGTCCTCGGTGGCCGGGGCGGTGTCCGACAGCCTGGAGGATGTGACGCTCTACGTGCTGGGCGGCGACGCCAGCGCGCGCGGCCTCGACGACGGCAAGGTGCTGAGCGGGGCCAAAACGGTTGGTTACGACGGGTTCGTGGATCTGGTTGTGGACCACGCGCGCACCCAGGCGTGGCTTTGAAACGATACGGCCCGATGAAGCGGACCGGACTTTAGCAAGAGGAAGAAGACAATGTCCTATCAGATAAACGGCCACACGGTCGAGCACGACGAGGAAGGCTATATCACCACGCTGTCCGACTGGACCAAGGATCTGGCCGAGGAAATCGCCAAGTCCGAGAACGTCGATATGACCGACGAGCATTGGGCGGTGGTGAATTTCCTGCGCGATTACTACGACGAATACCAGATCGCACCGGCGGTTCGCGTGCTGATCAAGGCGATCAAGAAGGAAATGGGCCCCGAGAAGGGCAACAACAAGTACATGTACGAGTTGTTCCCCTATGGCCCGGCGAAACAGGCCTGCAAGATCGCCGGTCTGCCCAAGCCGACCGGCTGCGTCTGATCCGAAGTCATCACGTCACGCCTCTGTGGGGAGACAGGGGCAGGGGGGAGAGAGTATCGTGCTGGGAACCGCCTATGCCATCCTGTTCTATGCCGCCACGCTGATCCTTGTGATCGGGCTGGCGGCCCGGATCCGGGTTTACGCGCGCGTCCCGGCGCCGCTCAAGATCCCGACGACGCCGGCGCCCAAGACCCGCGGCGGTGTCGTCCTGCGCATCCTGCGCGAGGTGGTGTTCTTCGAGAGCCTGTTCAAGTCGAACAAGTGGATCTGGCTGTTCGGCTGGACCTTTCACATGACCATGTGGCTGGTTCTGGCGCGGCATCTGCGTTATTTCACCCAGCCGGTCTGGGGCTGGGTCGAGCTGGTGCAGCCCTTTGGCACCTATGCCGCCTTCGGCATGATCGCGGGGCTGGCCGGGCTGTGGCTGCGGCGGGTCGTGGTCGAACGTATCCGCTACATCACGAACCCCTCCGATCACCTGATCCTGGCGTTGCTGCTCGGGATCGTGCTGTCCGGCACGATGATGCGCTTTGTCGCCCATACCGACATCGTCGCGGTCAAGGCCTATATGCTGGGCCTGATGCGCCTGCGGATTGGCGCGCTGCCCGGCGATCCGGTGCTGCTGCTCCACCTCGCCTTGGTGGCGGTGCTGATGATCGTCTTCCCCGTATCCAAGCTGATGCATGCGCCGGGGCTGTTCTTCAGCCCCAG
>NZ_JARGPK010000039.1 GCF_029212575.1 Antarcticimicrobium sp. | reverse complement strand
CCGCCCCCCCGCGCCGATGTCTTAACCGATCGCCTTGAGCACGGCCTCGCCGAGGCCCGCTGGGCTGTCGGCCACCACGATACCGGCGGATTTCATCGCCTCGATCTTGTCCTCGGCGCCGCCCTTGCCACCGGCGACGATGGCGCCGGCATGGCCCATGCGGCGGCCCGGAGGGGCGGTGCGCCCGGCGATGAAGCCTGCGGTCGGTTTCCAGCGGCCCTTTTTCTTCTGTTCCTTGAGGAACTCGGCCGCTTCCTCTTCCGCCGAGCCGCCGATCTCGCCGATCATGATGATCGACTGGGTCTCGTCATCGTCGAGGAACATGTCGAGCACATCGATATGCTCGGTGCCCTTGATCGGGTCGCCGCCGATGCCCACCGCGGAGGACTGGCCGAGGCCGATGTCGGAGGTCTGCTTGACCGCCTCGTAGGTCAGGGTGCCGGAGCGCGAGACCACGCCGACCGAGCCACGTTGGTGGATGTGGCCGGGCATGATGCCGATCTTGCAGGCGCCGGGGGTGATGACGCCGGGGCAGTTCGGCCCGATCAGGGTCGAGTTGCTGTCGATCAGCGCGCGCTTGACCTTCATCATGTCGAGCACCGGGATGCCCTCGGTGATGCAGACGATCAGTTCCATCCCGGCGTCGATCGCCTCGAGGATCGAGTCGGCGGCGAAGGGGGGCGGGACGTAGATCACCGATGCGTTGGCCTCGGTTTTCGCCTTGGCCTCGTGCACCGAGTTGAAGACCGGCAGGTCCAGGTGGGTCTGCCCGCCCTTGCCGGGGGTGACGCCGCCGACCATTTTCGTGCCATAGGCGATGGCCTGTTCGGTGTGGAAGGTGCCCTGCGAGCCGGTCAGGCCCTGACAGATGACTTTGGTGTTTTCGTCGACGAGTACGGACATTTTATTGTTCCTCGAAGTGCGACCTGACAAAGTCCGCAACTTCGGACTCTATCGTGGTGATCTTGTTGAGTGCGTGTGTGTAAAGGAGTTTCGCGGCTGCAGCCTCCGGGGTCGCCTCGTCGCTGTCGCGATGCGGGGCGATCTGTTCGAGCGTCAGCGCGCGCGCGGCGGCGGCGGCGACGATCTGCACATCGAGCACAAGTTCCTTGTGCGCGCCGGGGCCGGTCTTGTTGGCGACGCTTTCGATCCGGGCATCCAGGACGGTGCCGCGCGCGGCAAGCCCGTGCCCGCCGGACCCTTGCGAGGTCCAGACGAAGATTTCCTCTCCGGTGCGGGCCGCCGCCTGTTTGTACGGGCGCGCATGGATCTGCGCGACACCGTTCTCGGCGACGGTCAGCGGAGGGTCGATTTTCGCGATCAGCGCCATCCCTTAGCCTTTGACCGCCTTCACGATTTTCTCGGCGCCGTCAGAAAGGTTGTCGGCGGCGATGACGTTGAGGCCGGAACTGGCGATGATCTCCTTGCCCTTCTCGACATTGGTGCCCTCCAAGCGGACCACCAGCGGCACCTGCAGGCCGACCTCTTTCACTGCGGCGATCACGCCCTCGGCGATGACGTCGCAGCGCATGATGCCGCCGAAGATGTTGACCAGGATGCCTTTGACGTTGGGGTCCGAGGTGATGATCTTGAACGCCTCGGTCACCTTGTCCTTGGTGGCGCCGCCGCCGACGTCGAGGAAGTTGGCGGGTTCCGCGCCGTAGAGCTTGATGATGTCCATGGTGGCCATCGCGAGGCCCGCGCCGTTGACCATGCAGCCGATCTCGCCGTCCAGCGCGATGTAGTTCAGGTCGTATTTGGAGGCTTCAAGCTCCTTGGGGTCTTCCTCGGTGGTGTCGCGCAGTTCGGCGACATCGGGGTGGCGGTAGATCGCGTTGCCGTCAAAGCCGAGCTTGGCGTCGAGCACCTTGAGCGCGCCGCCGGGCATCACGATCAGCGGGTTGATCTCGAGCATCTCCATGTCCTTCTCGACGAAGGCGCGGTAGAGGTTGCCCATCAGCGCGACGCATTGCTTGATCTGCGCGCCTTCGAGGCCGAGGGCAAAGGCGACGCGGCGGCCGTGGAACGGCTGGTAGCCGGTGGCCGGGTCGACGGAGAACGACAGGATCTTTTCCGGGGTGGAGGCGGCGACCTCTTCGATGTCCATGCCGCCCTCGGTCGAGCAGACGAAGGAGATGCGCGAGGAGACGCGATCGACCAGCAGCGCGAGGTAAAGCTCGCGCTCGATGTCCGAGCCGTCCTCGATGTAGATGCGGTTGACCTGCTTGCCCGCCGGGCCGGTCTGATGCGTGACCAGGGTGCGGCCGAGCATCTTCTTGGCCTCTTCGGCGGCCTCCTCGACCGACTTGGCAAGGCGCACGCCGCCCTTTTCGCCGGCGTCGGTCTCCTTGAACTTGCCCTTGCCGCGGCCGCCGGCGTGGATCTGGGCCTTGACGACCCAGAGCGGCCCGTCAAGCTCGCCCGCGGCGGTCTTGGCTTCGTCGGCTTTCAGGACGGCGCGGCCGTCGGACACCGGCGCGCCGTAGCTGCGCAGAAGCGCCTTGGCTTGGTATTCGTGGATGTTCATGGATAAACTGTCCCGTCTGGCTGCGATTTCCGCCTGTATAGGCATGTCCGCGCACGGCAGGTAAGGGGTTTCAGGGCCGTGGCGGAGGAAATCGCGAAAAATTGCGCATTATGTGATCACACGCAAAAAACCTGTGATCACAAATTTGGCGCTGCGGGTGCAGGAGGGTGCGGTGACAAAAGGAATCACGCCGCGTCAAGCGGCAGCTCGGGGCGTGGGCTGCGCGGTTGTGTCTCAGGCGCGGCGGGTCAGGACGGAAACGCCGGTGACTGGATGAAGACCGGCAGGCCGGTGGCCGGATCGATCACCGGAGGACCCGCCAGAAGATCATCACCATCGGCGATCACGCCTCCCAATTGCAGTCCGACACGGAACAGCGGCGCATCGGCGCGCGCGGTTGTCCGGCTTCGATTTTTCGAGTGCAAAAGCTTGACGTGATGTAAAGATGTGAGTATGTCGCGGCCATCGACTTTACATTATGTCAAGTTGTCGTTTCGGTCCCTTCGTTATCAAAGAGGTTCAAATGTCGTATTCCATCCGGATCAAACTCCTTCTCCTGACCTCGGGGCTTGTCAGCGCCGGTGTCGGGTTCGCCGTGTTGTTTCTGCCTGTCGGGTTTCATGCCGGTTCGGGCATCGTTCTGGGCGGCAATCTCAGCCTGATGAGCGAGATGCGCGCGCCCGGCGCGCTGCTGCTGGCCGCTGGCGGGTTCATCCTGGCGTCGGTCGTCGTCGCGCGTTGGCAATACGCGGCGACCCTTGTGTCGGCCGCGGTGTTCCTGTCCTACGGGTTGGCGCGGATCTACAGCATCGTTGCCGATGGGATGCCGCACGAGACGTTGCTGACGGCGGCCGGTGTCGAACTGTTTGTCGGGTTGCTCAGCGTGCTGATGATCCCGGGACTTCGCAAGCCCGCCTGAACACGAAAAAGGGGTGCCGGTTTGCGGCACCCCTTCAAGACCTTGTCCGGCTGGCGGCCTGGCTTACGCCAGGCTGCTGTCGATGCCCTTGCAGGCCTCGACCAGGCCCTTGACGGCCTTGACCGAGCTGTCGAACATCTCCTGCTCTTCCTTGTTGAGCTTGATGTTGACGATCCGCTCGATACCGCCGGCACCGATCACGGTGGGCACGCCCACATACATGTCCTTCACGCCCAGTTCGCCGTCGCAATAGGCGGCGCAGGGCAGGACGCGCTTTTGGTCCTTGAGATAGGCTTCGGCCATTTCGATGGCGCTGGTGGCCGGCGCATAGAAGGCCGAGCCGGTTTTCAGCAGGCCGACGATCTCGGCGCCACCGTCACGGGTGCGCTGCAGGATGCCGTCCAGTTTTTCCTGAGTGGTCCAGCCCATCGCGATCAGGTCGGGCAGCGGGATGCCGGCGACGGTCGAATAACGGACCGAGGGAACCATGGTATCGCCATGGCCGCCGAGCACGAAGGCGGTGACGTCCTTCATCGAGACGCCGAATTCCAGGCTGAGGAAGTGGCGGAAGCGGGCCGAGTCGAGCACGCCGGCCATGCCGCAGACCTTGTTGGCGGGCAGGCCGGAGAATTTCTGCAGCGCCCAGACCATCGCGTCGAGCGGGTTGGTGATGCAGATCACAAAGGCGTCGGGGGCGTGCTGGCCGATGCCTTCGCCCACCGATTTCATCACCTTGAGGTTGATGCCGAGCAGGTCGTCGCGGCTCATCCCCGGTTTGCGGGGGACGCCGGCGGTCACGATGCAGACGTCGGCGCCGGCGATGTCCTCATAGGACTGGGTGCCGCGCAGCGCAGCGTCGAAGCCCTCGGAGGGGCCGGATTCGGCGATGTCGAGCGCCTTGCCTTCGGGGGTGCCTTCGGCGATGTCGAACAGCACGACGTCGCCAAGCTCTTTCAGCGCGGCGAGGTGGGCGAGCGTGCCGCCGATCTGACCTGCGCCGATCAGGGCAATCTTGGGTCTGGCCATGGATTTATCTCCGGTCCGGTTGGAATTTCCGGTTGCCTAGTGCTTAACGGAGGCGCGCGCAAGACTTACGCGCGGGCGGACGCCGCGCTGCGGCGCGCACAAGGGCGGGACGGGGCGGGAAAAAACCCTGCCGGTGTGACCTGTTAGGGGGATTCGGATGCTGGAGTTGAGCCCGGGGTTTTTCGCGGTGGCAGTGCCCGCGGTGGTGTTCGCGGGGGTGTCGAAGGGCGGCTTCGGGTCCGGCGCGGCCTTTGCCTCGGCCACGATTCTGGCGCTGATCCTGGAGCCGGGGCAGGCGCTGGGGGTGATGTTGCCGCTGCTGATGCTGATCGACCTGGCCTCGCTCAAACCCTACTGGCGGCGCTGGCACTGGCCCGATGCGCGGCTGCTGATCCTGGGCGGCGTGCCGGGCGTTCTGCTTGGCGTGGCGCTCTACCGGGTGGCGGATGCGGATGTGATGCGGCTGCTGATCGGCGGCATCTCGGTGCTCTTCGTGGCCTGGCAGATCGGCCGGCAGGGCGGCTGGATTCGCCCGGCGCGGGACAGGTTGCCGGGCTGGGCCGGTCTGCTGGCCGGGGTGGTGACCGGGTTCACCAGTTTCGTCAGCCATGCCGGCGGGCCGTCGGCGGCGGTCTATCTGTTGTCGCAACGGCTGGACAAGACCCGGTATCAGGCCAGCACGGTGCTGATCTTCTGGGTGCTGAACATCGTGAAGTTCGTGCCCTATGCCTTTCTCGGCATGTTCACCTGGCAGACGGCGGCGGCGAACCTGGCGCTGGCGCCCTTCGCCCTGATGGGGACATGGATCGGCGTGCGGGCGCATGACCTGGTGCCTGAGCGGCTGTTCTTCGGGCTGACCTACGTGTTGCTTCTGGTGACCGGCGGCAAGCTGATCTGGGACGGGTTGGTGTAGGGGGGGCAAGCCTCCCACCTCGTCCCCCGGGCCGCTGTCGGGCAGATAAGGAGAGTCGCCGAGAGAGGTGTACGCGGCCTGCGCTGAATCCGAAGGCGCGCGGCGGGTTCTGCGCCTCGTTCGAGTCGGCGTTCGCTGCGGCGCGGCGATTCCCTCTTGAATTTTCCGGAAAAGAATGCCCCTTTCCGGCGCAACATTATGACCCGAGGAGAGATTCATGGATCCCCGTTCGCGCCCTTACCGTTCCGTCCTTTATATTCCCGGCTCCAAGCCGCGCGCGCTGGACAAGGCCCGCGGGCTGCCGGTCGATGCGATCATCTTCGATCTGGAGGACGCGGTTTCGGCCGAGGAAAAGGAGAACGCCCGCGATACGCTGAAGGCGGCGCTGGCCGAGGGCGGCTATGGCGCGCGGGTGAAGATCGTGCGGATCAACGGGCTGGACACCGGCTGGGGTGCCGACGATGCACGCGCGGTCCGTGACATGGACGTGGACGCAGTTCTGCTGCCCAAGGTGGGGAGTGCGGCTGACCTCGACGCGCTGGCCGAGATCACCGGCGCGCTGCCGCTCTGGGCGATGATGGAGACGCCCAAGGGCATGTTGAACGCCGCCGAGATCGCTGCGCATCCGCGGCTGGCGGGCATGGTGATGGGCACCAACGATCTGGCCAAGGAGTTGCAGACGCGGTTCCGGCCCGACCGGCTGCCGATGATGGCGGGGCTGGGCCTGTGCCTGCTGGCGGCCAAGGCCGAGGGATTGGTGATCGTCGACGGCGTCTACAACGCCTTCAAGGATGACGAGGGGCTGGCGGTGGAATGCGCGCAGGGCCGTGACATGGGGTTCGACGGCAAGACCCTGATCCACCCGGCGCAGGTCGCGGTGACCAACGCCGCCTTTGCGCCCTCGGATGAGGAGATCGACCTGGCCCGGCGCCAGATCGCGGCTTTTGAAGAGACCGAGGCGAGCGGGCAGGGGGTGGCGGTGGTCGACGGCAAGATCGTCGAGAACCTGCATGTTGTCACCGCGCGCGAAATTCTGGCAAAAGCAGAGGCGATTGAAACGCTGCAAGCGGGGTAGCCAGCGATGGGTTTTGTTCTTTTGATTCTGGGCGTGGCGCTTTGGTGGGCCGCGCATCTGTTCAAGCGGGTGGCGCCGGCGCGGCGCGCCGCCATGGGCGACAGGGGCAAGGGCGCGGTGGCGGTTGTCCTGCTGGCGGCCGTTGTCCTGATGATCTTCGGCTACCGGATGGCCGATGGCGCGTTCTTCTGGGGCCGTCACCCGGCCACGGTGGGCATCAACAACCTGCTGATGCTGGTGGCGCTTTACCTGACCTCGCCGGGGCCGTCGAAAGGCGCGCTGCTCTACCGGATGCGGCATCCGATGCTGACCGGTTTCCTGCTGTGGGCGGTGGCGCACCTGCTGGTGAACGGCGATGTGCCCTCGTTCATCCTGTTCGGCGGGCTAGGTGCGTGGGCGGTCGTCGAGATGGGCGTCATCAACCGGGCCGAACCCGGCTGGACCCCGCCGGCCAAGGGCAGCCTGGGCAAGGACGCGATGTTCCTTGCGATCAGCGCGGTGCTGTTGGTGGTGATCGGCTATGTTCACCTGTGGCTCGGCTATCCGGCGTTCGGGTGAGGATGGCGATGAGCACGCTGTACCGTTTGCTGACCGAGGACGATACCTCGGCGTTTTGCCACAAGGTCAGCGCGGCGCTGGCCAAGGGGTGGGTGCTGCACGGGCCGCCCACCTATGCCTTTGACGCAGGCAGCGGCGTGATGCGCTGTGGCCAGGCGGTGACCAAGGAGGTGGAGGCCGCCTATTCCCCCGACATGAAACTAGGAGAACAGTGAATGGCCCAGAGCCAGCAAAAGACCAACCCGGGCCGGTTTTTCGAGGATTACGCGGTCGGGGACGTGTTGAAACACGCGGTTCCGCGCACCGTCTCGGGGGGCGAGCGGGCGCTCTATCACGCGCTCTACCCGGCGCGCCATGCGCTTTATTCCTCGGACAGCTTCGCGCAGGCCTGCGGGTTGAAGGGCAGCCCGATCGACGATCTGGCCGCGTTTCACGTGGTGTTTGGCAAGACGGTGCCGGATGTCTCGCTGAACGCGGTGGCGAACCTGGGCTATGCCGAGGGGCGCTGGCTGAAGCCGGTCTTTGCAGGCGATACCCTACGCTCGGAGTCCGAGGTGATCGGGGTCAAGCAGAACTCCAACGGCAAGACCGGCGTGGTCTATGTGCGCACCCGGGGCCTGAACCAGCGCGACGAGGTGGTGATGGAGTACGTGCGCTGGGTGATGGTGCGCAAATCCGACCTTGATGCGCCGGCGCCCGAGGCGGTGGTGCCCGAGCTGAAAAAGGGGCTGGCGCCGACCGACCTGGTGATCCCCGAGGGGCTGGATTTCAGCGATTACGATTTCGATCTGGCGGGCGAGCCGCATCGCTGGGGCGATTACGAGGTCGGTGAACAGATCGACCATGTCGACGGCGTCACCATCGAAGAGGCCGAGCACATGATGGCGACGCGCCTGTGGCAGAACACCGCCAAGGTGCATTTCGACCTGAGCGTCCGTCCCGAGGGGCGGCTGATCTATGGCGGGCATGTGATCTCGATGGCGCGGGCGCTGTCGTTCAACGGGCTGGCCAACGCGCAGATGATCGTCGGGCTGAACGGCGGGGCGCATGCCAACCCCTGTTTCGCCGGCGACACGATCAAGGCGTGGTCCGAGGTGCTGGACAAGGCCGAAACGCAGGCGCCGGGCGTCGGCGCGGTGCGGCTGCGGCTGGTGGCGACCAAGGGCGGCGCGCCGTTCGAGTTGCGCGGCGCCGATGGCAAGTACCTGCCCGACGTGCTGCTCGATCTCGATTACTGGGCGTTGATGCCGATGTGAGTCGCGGATTGGGGGCCAGCCCCCAAACCCCCGGAGTATTTCACACGAGAAGAAGACAAGGCCGCGGTCCATCCCCGCCCGGGCCATCCGACCTTGTTGGGGTGCTTCGGCGGAGGAGGCCGCGCGAGACTCAGAGGCGCCTGAGCGGCGCCGATTTCGTGCCGGATCGAACCTGCGGTCGGTTTTGTGATCACGCGCCTATTTCATGTGATCACGTTTGCGTTTTTTCTGCGCCGCCGCATAGGGATTTCGCGAATTTTGTCCGTCTGCGACGTGACAGGCGCTGAAAAAGGCGTAAAAACGAGCGCAGCCAACCGGAAAGGAGCCAACATGGCCGATGTCAATCGGGGCGATCGCCCGCTTTCGCCGCACCTGTCGATCTATCGCCCTCAGCTAACCGCAATCACCTCGATCCTGACCCGGATCACCGGCAACGCGTTGCTTGTGGCGGCGATTCTGATTGTCTGGTGGTTCCTTGCCGCTGCCACCTCGCCGGAGTATTTCGCCCTGGCCGACGCGGTGATCACAAGCTGGTTCGGGGATCTGGTGATGTTCCTGTCGCTCTGGGCGCTGTGGTATCACACGCTGGCCGGGATCCGGCACCTGATCTGGGACAATGCCAAGATGCTGGACATGGAGATCGCCACCAAGCTGGGCTGGGCGATCATCGCGGGATCCATCCTGCTGACCCTGTTCACCGTCGTCGTGATCTGAAGGAGGTTCCAATGCGTTATCTTACCGACCGCAAGCGCGTCGATGGCCTCGGCACCGCCAAGTCCGGCGTGCATCATTTCTGGGTGATGAAGGTCAGCTCTGTCGCCCTGCTCGGGCTGATCCCGCTGTTCGTCTTTACCTTCGGCCCGATGCTGGGCCAGCCGCATGACGCGGTGCTGGCCTATTTCGGACGGCCGTTCCCGGCGATCGTCGCGGCGCTGACCATCCTTGTGAGCTTCCGTCACTTCAAGGACGGCGTACAGGTGCTGATCGAGGACTATGTCCACGGCTGGGCGCAACGGGCATTGATCATCGCGATGATCCTGCTGAGCTACTCGGCGGCGGCGGTCGGCCTGTTCGCCATCGCCCGCATCGCGCTCTAACTCCGAACGGGAGACAAGAAGAATGGCTGCATACGAATTTGAGACCCATGACTACGACGTGGTTGTCGTGGGCGCCGGCGGCGCCGGTCTGCGCGCGACGCTGGGCATGGCCGAGCAGGGGTTGCGCACCGCCTGCGTGACCAAGGTGTTTCCGACCCGCTCGCATACCGTCGCGGCGCAGGGCGGCATCGCCGCCTCGCTCAGCAACATGGGCCCGGACCACTGGCAATGGCACATGTTCGACACCGTCAAGGGCTCGGACTGGCTGGGCGACACCGACGCGATGGAATACCTGGCGCGCTCGGCCCCGGCGGCGGTTTACGAGCTGGAGCACTATGGTGTGCCGTTCAGCCGGACCGAGGAGGGCAAGATCTATCAGCGCCCGTTCGGCGGCCATACCACCGAGTTCGGCGACGGCCCGCCGGTGCAGCGCACCTGCGCCGCCGCCGACCGTACCGGGCATGCGATCCTGCACACGCTCTACGGTCAGAGCCTCAAGAACAACGCGGAATTCTACGTCGAGTATTTCGCCATCGACCTGATCATGTCCGACGACGGTGTCTGTCAGGGTGTGGTGTGCTGGAAGCTCGATGACGGCACCATGCATGTGTTCAACGCCAAGACCGTGGTGCTGGCCACCGGCGGTTATGGCCGGGCCTTCTTCTCGTGCACCTCGGCGCATACCTGTACCGGCGACGGCGGCGGCATGGTGACACGCGCCGGCCTGCCGCTGCAGGACATGGAGTTCGTGCAGTTCCATCCCACCGGCATCTATGGCGCCGGCTGCCTGATCACCGAGGGCGCCCGCGGCGAGGGCGGATACCTGACCAACTCCGAGGGCGAGCGGTTCATGGAGCGCTATGCGCCTCAGTACAAGGACCTGGCGCCGCGCGACTATGTCAGCCGTTCGATGACGATGGAGATCCGCGAGGGTCGCGGCGTCGGCGAGCTTGGCGATCACATCCACCTGAACCTGAGCCACCTGCCGGCCGAGGCGCTGGCCGAACGGCTGCCGGGGATTTCCGAAAGCGCCAGGGTCTTTTCCGGTGTCGATGTCACCAAGGAGCCGATCCCGGTCCTGCCCACCGTGCATTACAACATGGGCGGCATTCCGACCAACTATTGGGGTGAGGTGCTGAACCCCACCGCCGAGGATCCCAACGCCGTTGTGCCGGGCCTGATGGCCGTGGGCGAGGCGGGTTGCGCCAGCGTGCACGGGGCCAACCGCCTCGGCTCCAACTCGCTGATCGACCTGGTGGTCTTTGGCCGCGCCGCCGCGATCCGAGCCGGCAAGGTGGTCGACCCCGAGGCGCCGAACCCGGAGCTGAACAGCGCCTCGGTCGACAAGGCATTCGACCGGTTCGACGGGCTGCGCCACGCCAAGGGGGGCATCCCCACCGCCGAGCTGCGGCTTGAGATGCAGCGCACCATGCAGTCCGACGCGGCGGTGTTCCGCACCGACAAGACGCTGAAGGAAGGCGTCGAGAAGATGACCGCGATCGCCGCCAAACTGGGCGATCTGGCCGTCACCGACCGCAGTCTGGTGTGGAACAGCGACCTGATGGAAACGCTGGAGCTGACCAACCTGATGCCCAACGCGCTGGCAACCATCCACGGCGCCGAGGCGCGCAAGGAAAGCCGCGGGGCCCATGCCTCGGAGGATCACAGCACGCGTGACGACGAGAACTGGCGCGTGCACACGATCAGCCGCGTCGAGGGCAACCAGGTCGATCTGAGCTATCGTCCGGTGATCGTCGATCCGCTGACCACCGAGGATCAGGGCGGCATCGCACTGAAGAAAATCGCGCCCAAGGCGCGGACCTTCTGAGGAGAGACAGACCCATGGTTCAACTTGCACTCCCGAAGAATTCCCGCATCACCACCGGCAAGACCTGGCCGAAGCCCGAGGGCGCGACCAATGTGCGGAGCTTCAAGATCTATCGCTGGAGCCCGGACGACGGGCAGAACCCGCGTGTCGATACCTATTTCATCGACATGGACAAATGCGGGCCGATGGTTCTGGACGCGCTGATCAAGATCAAGAACGAGATCGACCCGACGCTGACCTTCCGCCGATCCTGCCGCGAGGGGATCTGTGGATCCTGCGCGATGAACATCGACGGGATCAACACGCTGGCCTGCATCTATGGTCTCGACGAGATCAAGGGCGACGTGAAGATCTATCCGCTGCCGCATATGCCGGTGGTCAAGGACCTGATCCCGGATCTGACGCATTTCTATGCCCAGCATGCCTCGATCATGCCCTGGCTGGAGACCAAGACCAACCGCCCGGCGAAAGAGTGGAAGCAGTCGATCGAGGACCGCAAGAAGCTGGACGGTCTTTATGAATGCGTGATGTGCGCATCGTGCTCGACCTCTTGCCCGAGCTACTGGTGGAATGGCGATCGCTACCTCGGGCCGGCCGCGCTGCTGCATGCCTATCGCTGGATCATCGACAGCCGCGACGAGGCCACGGGCGAGCGTCTGGATCAGCTTGAAGACCCCTTCAAGCTCTATCGCTGCCACACCATCATGAACTGCACCAAGACCTGCCCCAAGGGGCTGAACCCGGCCAAGTCCATCGCCGAGATCAAGAAGCTGATGATGAAGCGCGCGGTCTGAGCGACGCCGGTGGATCCGACCTCCGGCGTGGTGGTGTTGGCCGGGGCGGCGGGGCTTTCCCTGCCGCTCGGTGGCGCGTTGGCATGGATTGCCTATCGTCACGAGACGGCGTTCACCGAACCGGTGATGCACGCGCTGATCGCCTTTGGCGGCGGCGCGCTGCTGTCCGCGGTGGCGCTGGTGCTGGTGCCCGAGGGGGCGGCGATGCTGCCGCCGGCGGTGGCGCTGGGGCTGCTGTTTCTGGGCGGCATCGTTTTCTATCTGCTCGATCTGCGTCTGGAGCGTGACGGCGGCAGCGGCGGTGCGCTGCTGGTGGCTATGCTGCTGGATTTCCTGCCCGAGGCCGTCGCCCTGGGAGCAATGCTGGTGACCGAGGCGGCGACCGCCAAGCTGCTTGCATTGATGATCTTTCTGCAGAACCTGCCCGAGGGGTTTTCCGCCTTTGGCGAGATATGGCGCAGTGGGGTGGCGGCCCGGCCGTTGCTGCTGGCCTTTGCCCTGCTGGCGGGACTTGGGCCGATCTGCGCCCTGCTGGGGATGTGGTTTCTGGTCGAGATGGATGCGGTTCTTGGCGCGATCATGATCTTTTCCGCCGGTGGCATCCTGTATCTGTTGTTCCAGGACGTGGCCCCTGCCACCCGGACCCGCGACAGCAGTGCGCCGGCGCTTGGCGCGGTGTTTGGGTTCGGGTTGGGGCTGGCGGGGTCCCTGATCATCGGGTGATGCAGCAAGCGCATGGCAAGATTGCATTCTTGTCCGATGCGGCGGCGCAGCATCGACCCTAGCTTGGCGGTCAGGGAGGGTCTCTGAAACAGCGGAGCGACCCATGAGCAATACCGTGAAACACCCCGAAACCGCCGCCGTGCAAAATGCCCGCGCCGCCCTGCGCGCGCTGGACGAGGCTTGGGCCTATTACACCCCCGAACCGCTGCCGGACCACGCCGAGGCCGACCCGGCGCAGGATCTGTTCCAGTATCACGCCGCCGCCTGACGGCCCGCTGGTCAGCGCCCGGTCAATGCGCTAGGCCGGGCCCCGGACCGAAAGGGAGGGGCCCTTGCCCGTGTTGCTTCTGATCCTGCTGGCCGGCGTTCTGGCCTATTTCGTCTGGCGCCATCGCAGCACCGCGCTGAGCCGCGACTGCCGCTGGCGGCTGGACCGGGCGCGCGGCGCCTGGCGCTGCGCCGCCTGCGGCGGAGAGATCCCGGACGAGGCGCGGGGCGCGCCGCGGATATGCCTGAAAAACCACAGCTGACGGCCCTTTGAAAAAAAATTTCCGCGCATGATTTTTCCACTTGATCGACTCGGGGTTTGGCCCGATATGCGCGGTTAAGACGCCAACGCACGCGCCTCTGGCGAAAGGGGTCACGCCCCTAAGGTTACGTAGCGACGGTAACGTCTCCCTTTGAAGTGAGCGGTCTGCGCCGGGAAACCGGAATGGCCGGGTCTGATGGAGATGACCATGAACGCATACGTAACCGAGTTTTCGGTCGCAAAAGACGTGCGCCCGAACGATCGCATCGAAAATTTCATCCGCTCGACGCAGTTCGACCACCCGACGCTGGTTCTGGACGTGGATCGCGTCGCCGATCAGTATCACGCGCTGAAGGCCGGTCTTGGCCGGGCGCGCATCCATTATGCCGTCAAGGCCAACCCGGCGCGCGAGATCATCGAGCGGTTGGTGGGCCTCGGCTCGGGCTTTGACGCGGCATCGCGCGCCGAGATCGAGCTGTGCCTGTCGCTGGGCGCACATCCCGAGAACATCTCGTTCGGCAACACGGTGAAAAAGCCGCGCGATATCGAGTTCGCCTTTCACGCCGGCATCACCCTGTTCGCCGCCGACGCCGAGGAAGAGATCGAGAAGATCGCCGCCTTTGCCCCCGGCGCGCGGGTCTACATCCGCCTGATCGTCGATGCGTCGGAGGCCGACTGGCCGTTGTCGCGCAAGTTCGGCTGCGCCCGCGACAAGGCGATTTCGCTGATGGACCAGGCCGTGGCGCTGGGGCTGAGCCCGGTCGGCCTGTCGTTCCACGTCGGCAGCCAGACCCGGCGCGCCGCGATGTGGACCACCACGCTGGACCAGGTGGCCGCCGTCTGGCACGCCGCGCGCGACGCCGGGCACGCGCTGGAGCTGCTGAACATCGGCGGCGGGTTCCCGGCCTATTACGGCGAGGAGATCGAGGGCCCGACGGCCTATTCGGCACGGGTGATGGAGCTGGTGAGCGAGCGGTTCGGCGACGTGCCGCATGTCATGGCAGAACCGGGCCGCGGGCTGGTGGCCGAGGCCGGCATGATCGCCGCCGAGGTGCTGCTGGTCAGCCGCAAGTCCGACAGTGACCTGCACCGCTGGGTCTACCTGGATATCGGTAAGTTCTCGGGCCTGGCCGAGACCATGGACGAGGCGATCCGCTATCAGTTCGTGACCGACCGCGATCACGAGCCGATGGGCGCCTGCATTCTGGCCGGACCGTCCTGCGACAGCGCCGACGTGCTTTATGAAAAGCGCCCGGTCGAGCTGCCGCTGGGGCTGCGGTCCGGCGACCGTTTCCTGATCCGAAATTGCGGCGCCTATACCTCGACCTATGCCAGCGTCGGCTTCAACGGGTTCCCGCCGCTGGATGTCGTGGTGATCTGAGCGGATGTCGTCGGCCCGGGCCCGACGGCCGGGCC
>NZ_JARGPK010000034.1 GCF_029212575.1 Antarcticimicrobium sp. | reverse complement strand
CCATGGGCAAAAGGCGCATTGCGCACCAGCCATTCGTTGGGGTCGTGCGCGTCAAGATCGGCCGTGGCGATCTCCGGCACCATCGCCAGGTTGACCCAGCGATCCTCCAGCGCGAAAGCCGTCCCGTCAGCGCAATAGAGGGTGCGGACATGCATCGCTTGCGGACCCGGGGCGGCAAGGCCGAGCAGCGCCAGAACATGCGACGGCATCCCCTCCGAGCTGCGGGCAAGGATACGATGCGTGAACCGCTGCCCGCGCGCCTCGATCTGCCGGCGGATCAGCGGAATGGCAAGCTGCGCGCGCCGCTGCGGCGCCAGGGCCACCCGCGTCCCCGCCTTGCGCCGCCGGTCCAGCCAGCCCTCTTCGGCCAGCGCCCGCAACGCGCGGTTGACGGTGGCGCGGGCACAACCCAATTCCTGCGCCAGGTCGGCCTCGTTCGGGATCAACGCCCCGGGCGCCCAGGCGCGGCTGCGGATCCGGCGCAGCGCCTCGTCGCGCACATCCTGCCAGCCCAGGTTCATCCGCTGGCCTCCGCCAGCCGGGTCATGGTGGCGCGAAAACGGTTTGCGATGGTGTCACGGTTCACGTGGCGGCCGTCGCGCACCACATGGCGCCCCGCCGCCCAGACATCGCGCACCAGCGCCCCGCCGCGGCCAAAGATCCAGGTGTCGAGAACCGCATCGCCGCTGCGCCCGGCCAGATCGGGCGCCGCGCCGTCGAGCGCGACCAGATCGGCCCAGCATCCCGCAGCGATCCGCCCGCTGTCCCGCCCCAGCGCCTGGGCACCGCCGGCCAAGGCCGCGTCGTAAAGCGCGCGCCCCGTCGATCCGCCCGGCGGGGCGAGCACGGCGCGCGCGCGGTCGCGTAAGCGTTGCGAATATTCCAGCAGGCGCAGTTCCCCGGTCAGCGAGATTCGGACGTTGCTGTCCGAGCCTACCCCAAGCGCGCCGCCCGCCGCCAGCCAACCCGGCCCGTCGAAGACCCCGTCGCCCAGATTCGCCTCGGTAATCGGGCAGAGCCCGGCCACAGCGCCGGTTCGGGCCAGCGCCCCGGCCTCCTGCGGGGTCATCTGCGTGCAATGCACCAGGCACCAGCGCGAATCCGGTCCGGCGTTTTCCAGCAGCCATTCGACCGGCCGTGCCCCCAGCGTTGCCCTGATTTCCTCGACCTCGGCCAGTTGCTCGGCGGCATGGATGTGCAGCGGGCCATCTGTCGCGTCGATCACCTGCCGCAGCGCTCCGGGGGGGACCGCGCGCAGCGAATGCGGCGCTACGCCAAGGCAGGCGTCGTCGGGCAGGGAGGAAAGCGCCCGTCGCGCCGCATCCCTCAAGCTGAAAAACTGATCGGTGCCGCAGCCGAACCGCCGTTGCCCGCCGCCCAGCGGGCGGCCATCCGCGCCGCCCTGCTGGTAGAGCACCGGCAAAAGGGTCAGGCCGATCCCGGTCTGATCCGCCGCCGCGCAGATCCGCGCGCTCATCTCCGCCGGGTTGCCGTAGGGCTGCCCGTCAGGCGCGTGATGCAGGTAGTGAAATTCGCCGATGGCGGCGAATCCCGCCTCCAGCGTCTCCGCCTGCACCTGTGCGGCCAGCGCCTCGGCGTCCTCGGGCGTGATCCGGTCGAGGAACCGGTACATCCACTGCCGCCAGGTCCAGAAACTGTCGCGGCCCGCTTCACCGCGCCGCTCGGTCAGCCCGGACATGGCGCGCTGGAAGGCGTGCGAATGCAGGTTGGCCGGCGCCGGCAACAGGATATCGACCCGTCCGGCCTCGCCCTGCGGGACCCCGGTCTCGACCCCCAGGATACGCCCGTCGGCCGAAAGATCGAGCGCCACCTCCTCGGCCCAGCCTTCAGGCAGCAATGCGGTGCGGGCATGGAGTTTCGTCATGAGTGCCTCTTGACCTTGTTATTATGTGCAGACATAACAGAATAAGGATAGACATAACAAGGCAATCTGAATGACCCGACAGGTTTTCACGGATGCGATCATCGCCGCGATGCCGCCCGAAGGGGGCTATGGCCTGATCCCGGACGGGGTAATCGCGATCGAGAAGGGCCGCATCGCCCATCTCGGACCGGACCTGCCCGCGCCCTATGAGGGCTGGCCGCGCGACTCGCTGGGCGGGCGGCTGGTGACCCCGGCGCTGATCGATTGCCACACCCACCTGATCCACGGCGGCGACCGCGCCCGCGAATTCGAGATGCGGCTCGAGGGCGCCAGCTACGAAGAGATCGCTCGCGCCGGCGGCGGCATCATCTCCACCGTCGCGGCCACGCGCGGGGCCGATGAACCGGAACTGATCGCCGCCGCCTTGCTCCGCCTCGACGCGCTGCTTTCCGAAGGGGTCGCGGTGGTCGAGGTCAAGTCGGGATATGGTCTGGATCTGGAGACCGAATTGCGGATGCTGCGCGCCGCCCGCGCGCTGGAGCAGTACCGCCCGGTAAGGGTGCGCACCAGTTTCCTCGGCGCCCATGCCGTTCCGGCGGACTACGCGGGCCGTGCGGACGCCTATCTCGACGAGGTCTGCCTGCCCGCCCTGCGCGCCGCCGCGGCGGAGGGGCTGGTGGATGCCGTCGACGGGTTCTGCGAGGGGATCGCCTTTTCCCCGGCCCAGATCGCCCGCGTCTTTGACGCCGCCCGCGATCTGGGCCTGCCGGTGAAGCTGCATGCCGAGCAGCTTTCCCACCTGGGCGGCACCGCGCTGGCGGCGCGCTACGGCGCGCTTTCGGCCGATCATGTCGAGTATGCGACAGACGCGGATGCCGCCGCGCTGGCCGGATCGGACATGGTCGCGGTGCTCTTGCCCGGCGCCTTCTACACCTTGCACGAAACGCAAGTTCCGCCAGTTGCGGCCTTTCGCATCCACGGCGTGCCGATGGCGCTGGCGACCGATTGCAACCCCGGATCCTCGCCGCTGTCCTCGCTTCTCTTGGCGATGAACATGGGCTGCACCCTGTTCCGCCTCACCCCGCAAGAGGCGTTGGCGGGCGTCACCTGTCACGCCGCCCGCGCGCTGGGGCTGGCCGATTGCGGCCGTCTCGCGCCGGGGCTGCGCGCCGATCTGGCCGTCTGGGATGTGAAATCGCCGGGGGAACTGGCCTATCGGATCGGGTTCAACCCGCTCCATCGCCGCATTTTCGGAGGCCAGGGATGATCGCCGAACCCGGACAGGTGACGCTGGAGACCTGGGAGAAGGTCTATCGCGACGATGCGCCGCTGGCCCTGGCCGAGGGCGCGCGCGCGGCGGTGGAGCAGGCCGCCGCCCAAGTCGCCGAGGCGGCCCGTGGCACCGCGCCGGTCTATGGCGTGAACACCGGGTTCGGCAAGCTGGCCAGCCGCAAGATCGCGCCGCAGGACACCGCGCGGCTGCAGGAAAACCTGATCCTGTCGCATTGCTGCGGGGTGGGCGCGGCGCTGGACCCCGCGCTCACCCGGCTGATGATGGCGCTGAAGCTCAACTCGCTGGGCCGGGGCGCCTCCGGCGTGCGCTGGGAGGTCTGCGCGCTGATCGAGGGTATGCTCGCGCGTGGCGTGGTGCCGGTGGTGCCGCATCAGGGCTCGGTCGGGGCCTCGGGCGATCTGGCGCCGCTGGCGCATATGGCGGCGGTGATGATCGGGCGGGGCGAGGCGGTTGTCGGCGGCACCCGGATGCCGGGTGACGCGGCCTTGTCCCGCGCCGGGTTAAAGCCGGTGGTGCTGGGCCCGAAAGAGGGGCTGGCGCTGATCAACGGCACGCAGTTTTCCACCGCCTGCGCGCTGGCCGGGCTGTTCGAGGCGCGCCGCGCGGTGGAGAACTCCATCGTCATCGCCGCGCTCAGCACCGATGCGATCATGGGCTCCACCGCGCCGCTGGCGCCGGAAATCCACGATCTGCGCGGCCATGCCGGCCAGATCCGGATCGCGCGGCGCATGCGGGCGCTGATGACCGGCAGCGCCATCCGCGAAAGCCACCGCGACGGCGATTCCCGGGTGCAGGACCCCTATTGCATCCGCTGTCAGCCTCAGGTCGCTGGCGCGGCGCTGGACGTGATCGAGATGGCCGCCCGCACGCTGGAGACCGAGGCCAACGCGGTCACCGACAATCCGCTGGTCCTGACCGGGGCGGGGCGCATCCTGTCTGGCGGCAATTTCCACGCCGAACCGGTGGGCTTTGCCGCCGACATGCTGGCGATGGCGCTGTCGGAACTGGGGGCGATTTCCCAGCGGCGGGTGGCGCTGATGGTCGATCCGACGCTGAGCTTTGATTTGCCGCCCTTCCTGACCCCCGATCCCGGGCTGAACTCCGGCTTCATGATCGCCGAGGTCACCACCGCCGCGCTGATGAGCGAGAACAAGCATCTGGCTAACCCCTGCGTCACCGACAGCACGCCGACCTCGGCCAACCAGGAGGACCATGTGAGCATGGCCGCCCACGGTGCCTTTCGCCTGATGCGGATGGCGCGGAACCTGGCGGTGATCCAGGGGGTCGAGGCGCTGTGTGCCTGCGCCGGGATCGAGGCGCGCGCGCCGCTTGAAACCTCGCCGCAGCTGGCCCGCGCCCTGGCGCGGGTGCGCGCCGAGATCCCGCCACTGGGGCAGGACCGTTACCTCGCGCCCGAGATCGAAACGGCGGCGGATCTGGTCCTGACCGGCGCGCTGGTGGAGGCGGTGTCATGATCGAGGTGACCCGCGGCGACGGCCCGATCGTGCTCGGCCTGCCCCATACCGGCACCGACCTGCCGCCGGAGATCGCCGCAAGGCTCAATGACCGGGGCCGGGCGCTGGCCGATACGGATTGGCATATCGATCGTCTTTACAATGGGTTGCGTGACGATGTGACGATGGTGCGCACGCCGATCCACCGTTATGTCATCGACGTGAACCGCCCGCCCGACGGCGAGAGCCTTTATCCCGGCCAGAACACCACCGATCTGTGCCCGCTGACCGATTTCGACGGAAACCCGATCTATCGCACCGGGCAGGCGCCGGACGCGGAGGAGATCGCAGACCGGCGCGCCCGCTGGCACGCGCCCTATCACTCCGTCTTATCCACAGAACTGGAGCGGGTCCGGCAGCTGCATGGCTGCGCCATCCTTTACGATTGTCACTCCATCCGGTCGGTTATTCCACGGCTGTTCGCCGGACAATTGCCGGATTTCAACATTGGCACCAACAATTCCACCACCTGCCGGCCAGCTGTGGAAAAAGCCGTGGAAAACATTTGCCGCATAGCACCCAGCTTCAGCCTGGTGGTGAACGGACGGTTCAAAGGCGGCTGGACAACCCGCCATTACGGCCGTCCGGAGACGGGGTTCCACGCGATCCAGATGGAGCTGGCGCAATCCACCTACATGGAGGAGGCGCCGCCCTGGGTCTGGGACGCCGCGAAAGCCACGCGATTGCGCATCCATTTGTCCAGAATCCTCAACACCTTGAACGATCTTGTTGCAACAGGAGCGCTGACATGACCGATCCCCGCCACAATGCTCGCGACGTCTTTCCGCCCACGGGGACGGAGATTACCGCCAAATCCTGGCTCACCGAGGCGCCGCTGCGGATGCTGATGAACAACCTGCACCCGGATGTCGCCGAGAACCCGCACGAGTTGGTCGTCTATGGCGGCATCGGCCGCGCCGCCCGCACCTGGGCCGATTTCGACCGCATCGTCGAGACCCTGCGCCGGCTCGAGGCGGATCAGACCCTGCTGGTGCAATCGGGCAAGCCGGTGGGCGTGTTCCGCACCCATGCCGATGCCCCCCGCGTGCTGATCGCCAATTCCAACCTGGTGCCGCACTGGGCCACCTGGGATCATTTCAACGCACTCGATAAGAAGGGGCTGATGATGTACGGCCAGATGACCGCGGGGTCGTGGATCTACATCGGCAGCCAGGGCATCGTTCAGGGCACCTACGAGACCTTCGTCGAGGCCGGTCGCCAGCACTATGACGGGGACCTCACCGGCAAATGGATCCTCACCGCCGGTCTCGGTGGCATGGGCGGCGCCCAGCCGCTGGCGGCGGTCATGGCCGGGGCCAGTTGCCTGGCGGTGGAGTGCGATGAAACCCGCGCCGATTTCCGCCTGCGCACCGGCTATGTCGACGTCAAGACCCGCGATCTCGACGAGGCGCTGGCGCTGATCTACCAGTGGACGCAGGAGGGGGCGGCGAAATCCGTGGCGCTGATCGGCAATGCCGCCGATGTCTTTCCCGAGCTTGCCGCAAGGATGAAGGCCGGCGGCCAGCGCCCCGACATCGTCACCGACCAGACCAGCGCGCATGACCCGATCCACGGTTACCTGCCGCAGGGCTGGACCGTCGCGGAATGGCGCGCCAAACAAGAAAGCGACCCCAAGGCGGTGGAGCGCGCCGCCCGCGCCAGCATCAGGTCCCATGTGGCGGCGATGGTCGCGTTCTGGAATGCGGGCGTGCCCACCGTGGACTACGGCAACAACATCCGCCAGGTCGCGCTGGATGAGGGGCTGAAGGATGCCTTTGCCTTTCCCGGTTTCGTTCCCGCCTACATCCGCCCGCTGTTCTGTCGCGGTGTCGGTCCGTTCCGCTGGTGCGCGCTGTCGGGCGATCCCGAGGATATCCACAGGACCGACGCAAAGGTGAAGGAGCTGATCGACGATCCGCATCTGCACAACTGGCTCGACATGGCGCGCGCACGGATCGCCTTTCAGGGGCTGCCGGCGCGGATCTGCTGGGTCGGGTTGGGTCAGCGGCACAGGCTGGGGCTGGCCTTCAACGAGATGGTGCGCAAGGGCGAGCTCAAGGCGCCGGTGGTGATCGGCCGCGATCACCTCGATTCCGGCTCGGTCGCCTCGCCCAACCGCGAGACCGAGGCGATGCAGGACGGCTCCGACGCGGTCAGCGACTGGCCGTTGCTGAATGCGCTGCTCAACACCGCGTCGGGCGCGACCTGGGTTTCGCTGCATCATGGCGGCGGCGTCGGCATGGGGTTTTCGCAGCATTCCGGCATGGTGATCTGCTGCGACGGGAGCGAGGATGCCGACCGGCGCATCGCGCGGGTGCTGTGGAACGATCCAGCCAGCGGCGTGATGCGCCACGCCGATGCCGGTTACGACATCGCCCTTGACTGCGCGCGTGAACACGGGCTCGATCTGCCGGGCATCCTCGGCTGATCCGCGCAAGTATCGTTCAACTGGCCTCTCGACCGCAGGGCGAGGGCGGTTTCCGGTTGCAAATCCGCCGCCCGCTCCCGATTGTTGAACCCCGTGCCCTGCGCGACCGGAGAGACCCGCGCAGGTGGTTCGCGCCCCCTGCGGACCCGGGCCAGGACAGGAGAGCGATGCCAGTACACCCCACCATACGCGACGTGACCGAGCGGATCGAAAGCCGGAGCAAACCCACCCGCGCCGCCTATCTCGACCGGATGAAGGCCGCGCGTGACCAGGGGCCGGCGCGGGCGCATCTGTCCTGCTCGGGCCAGGCGCATGCCTATGCCGGTGCAGGCACGGATCAGCAGGCGCTGGCGACAGGCAGAGCCGGCAACCTCGGCATCATCACCGCCTATAACGACATGCTTTCGGCGCATCGCCCGTTCGAGCATTTCCCCGAGCTGATCCGCGACGCCGCGCGCGACGCAGGCGGCACGGCGCAGGTGGCCGGCGGGGTGCCGGCGATGTGCGATGGCGTCACCCAGGGCGCGGCGGGCATGGAACTCAGCCTGTTTTCCCGCGATGTGATCGCCATGGCCGCCGCCGTCGCGCTCAGCCACAACGTATTCGACGCCGCCGTGTTCCTTGGCGTCTGCGACAAGATCGTGCCGGGGCTGGTGATCGCGGCGCAGAGCTTTGGTCACCTGCCCGCCGTCTTCCTGCCCGCCGGGCCGATGACCAGTGGCCTTCCTAACGACGAAAAAGCAAAGGTTCGACAGCAGTTCGCCGCCGGAGAGGTCGGGCGCGAGGCGCTGATGGCCGCCGAGATGGCCTCGTACCACGGGGCGGGCACCTGCACCTTCTACGGCACCGCCAATTCCAACCAGATGCTGATGGAATTCATGGGGTTGCACCTGCCCGGCGCCAGCTTCGTCAACCCCGACACGCCGCTGCGCGATGCGCTGACCCGGGAGGGCGCCCGGCGGGCACTGGCGCTGAGCGCGCTGGGCGATGAATATACCCCGGTCTGCCGCATCCTCGACGCGCGCGCCTTCGTCAACGGCATCGTCGGGCTGAATGCCACCGGCGGATCGACCAACCACCTGATCCACCTGGTCGCGATGGCCCGCGCCGGGGGGATCGTGCTGGACTGGGAGGATTTTTCCGATCTCTCCGAGGTCACGCCGCTGGTCGCGCGGGTCTATCCCAACGGCCTCGCGGACGTGAACCATTTCCACGCCGCCGGCGGGCTTGGCTATGTCATCGGCACCCTGCTGGAGGCCGGTCTGCTGCACCCCGACACCGAAACCGTCGCCGGGCGGGGGCTGCACCGCTACACGCAGGAGCCCAAACTGACTGACGGCGACCTGACCTGGCAGGCGGGCGCAAGCGAGAGCCTGAACGACAGGATCCTGCGCCCGGCCTCCGACCCGTTCCAGCCCAGCGGCGGGTTGCGGCGGCTGGCCGGATCGCTCGGCACCGGGGTGATGAAGGTCTCGGCCGTGGCGCCCGAACATCACGTCGTTGAGGCGCCCGCGCGCGTCTTTGACGATCAGGAGGCGGTCAAGGCGGCCTTCAAGGCCGGCGAACTGACTGGCGACGTCGTGGTCGTCGTCCGGTTCCAGGGGCCGCGCGCCAACGGCATGCCCGAGTTGCACAGTCTGACGCCGGTTCTGTCAATTCTGCAGGGCCGGGGGCAAAGGGTCGCGCTGGTGACCGACGGGCGCATGTCGGGGGCCTCGGGCAAGGTGCCAGCGGCGATTCATCTCTGCCCCGAGGCGCTTGACGGCGGTCCGATCGCGCGGTTGCGCGATGGCGATCTCTTGCGGGTCGATGCGGTGTCGGGGCGGCTGGACATCCTGTCCGAGGGGGTGCTGGACCGCGCCCCGGCAACGGCCGATCTTTCGCTCAATGCGGCCGGGACGGGGCGCGAGCTGTTCGCGGCCTTCCGCGACGCGGTCTCGCCCGCCACCGCAGGAGCCACGGTTTTCGGGGGCTTCGATGGCGATTGATCCCGCCGCTGCCAGTCGGCGCATGCGCGAATTGGCGGCGCTGGCCCCGGTGATCCCGGTGCTGGTGATCGAGGATGCCGCAAGGGCGAGGCCCCTGGCCGAGGCGCTGGTGGCGGGTGGTCTGCCGGTGCTGGAGGTGACGCTGCGCACCCCGGCCGCGCCAGAGGTCATTCGCGAGATGTCCCGGGTCCCGGGGGCCATTGTCGGCGCCGGCACCGTGATCACACCGGCCGACGTGCGGATCGCACAAGCGGCGGGGGCCCGATTCGCCGTCTCCCCCGGCGCGACCGATGCGTTGCTCGATGCCTGCGAAGCGGCGGGGCTGCCGCTCCTGCCCGGCGCGGCCACGGCGAGCGAGGCGATGGCGCTTCTGGCGCGCGGCTACGACATGCTGAAGTTCTTTCCCGCCGAGGCAGTGGGCGGCGCGGCGGCGCTTGCAGCGCTGGGCGCGCCGCTGCCGCAGATTTCCTTCTGCCCGACCGGAGGGGTCAGCCCGGCAAACGCGCCCGACTACCTCGCCTTGCCCACGGTTCCCTGCGTCGGCGGCAGCTGGGTGGCCCCGAAACCACAGGTCGCCGCCGGCGACTGGGACGCGATCCGTGCCCTCGCCGAACACGCCCGCACCCTCGCGCCCTGACCGGCGGGGCGGTGAAAACGATCGACAATTCGTGGAAAACTGGAGGCGAGTACCGGAATCGAACCGGTGTACACGGATTTGCACCAAATTAGTCAAAAGAACCAAAAGGTATGTGTTCCAAACGGTTCTGCCGCAGCCACCATCATAGAGCTATGAGTCCAAACCCCAAGTCGCCATCCAGAGAATCGGCGGCAGGCTGCCAAGGTTGACAATAAATCAGGGGAGTGTACTTTTGTGGGCAATGCGAAGCTGCCGGGGTAGATACAATGTCTCTTTCCGAATTGCTCTCGAACGTCAAATTCCCTAGAATAAATATTTTTGAGCTGGGCGAGAAGTTTTCAAAAACCGAAAAGGAAGATATTCGTAACGCTATTTCAGATCTTTACAGCGGGTCCGATGTGGCTAAAGAGGTTTTTGACGCAAATTCTGACATAAAGCTGAAATTCTACAAAGTGACCGGCGATCATACGCAGGCGCGAAAGTTTGCCCAAAAAATTCTGCTAAATCTTGACGATTTAGATTTTCAGTTTCTGTCCCTTGATGGTACATTGGAAAAGTTAACTTTACATCGGGCCGTAATGCATGAAATCATGCATTGTTATAAGCCATTGCTATTTGAAAAAAAAATAGAGCGCCATTTCGACGATCCTAGTTTCGATAAGATGGGTGATGTTGTCCGTTGGACAAATAAAATCATGGATGAGCTCTCCGAGCAACCCGGCAGAGGAGCCTATCAAACCTTGTTCGCGAGTTCGGATCCTGTAGTTGATTATATCCAGTTCTGGGAGCCATACATAGCGGGTGAGTTCGACGCGGCCTTTCTTTTCTTGCCGAAAAATCCGAAATCCATCAACCTATTTTCATCAGAGAACGGTGTTTCTGGTGGCAGGGCAGATAGCGCCGACCTTGTAATCGCCTTTGAATATTCTAACAAAATTTCCACAGGAGACGGAAACGACGGAGTCGTCGGCGCAGGCAAGAAAGACATCGTTTTCGCGGGATCTGGAAGGGATGTTGTTTATGGTCAGGATGGTGCGGACATTTTGAAAGGAGGGAAAGGCCGAGATTTCCTGTTCGGGGGGAAGGGAAAAGATCAACTTCAAGGCGGGAGCGGTTGGGATACCTTGGTAGGAGGTGAAAAAAAAGACAAAATCTATGGGCAAGGAGGAGATGACGACATATGGGGTGGGAAAGGTAACGACAACCTTTGGGGCGGAGGTGGTTCGGATAGGTTCCTGCTCCGAAATGACCGCAGCGCGGATACGATAATGGATTTTCAAATCGGGAAAGACCGAATTATTGTTGAGAAGAATATCGATTGGTTTGAAGTCGCAACCCGTGCCGATGAAACGATTGTGAATCTGTATGATGGCGAACATTTCGAGTATAGGTTTAAATTGGATGGCGTGTTTTCTGAAGAGGATCTGTTGGGTTATTTGTGGTGGGCTGATGTCGATCTAATAGTCGAGAACTATGGAGATTTCTGGTTAGGGTAGCCATGTTTATTTGGAGAAATGTCTTTCATTTTATCGAGAGAAAAAGTATGAACGTTGAACATAAAGTGCTTTCGCTTTCGGTTATCATCCATGCAATTGTGAGGCGTCAGGTTAGTCGTAGTGCGTCAGATACGTCTCGGGTTCTGAGCCCATGGATCTCAGTCTCTCTGCTTGATTCAAGGCGACGAATATGGATCGGTGCAATGTCTAATCATTACTGAGTGAGCGATGCGCAGCTGGCGCGTCGGCGGCCTGTAAAACGAATGTTTAGACGCGCCGAGCGGCGCGCGTCCAAAATTCGCTAAGTCATTGATTTTAAATGGAGGCGAGTACCGGAATCGAACCGGTGTACACGGATTTGCAATCCTTCGGACGCCTTTGAAAGAACAGAACAAGAATGTAAACGCCCCCCAAACGGGACGCACGGGAAGTCAACGGCTTACGGGGCAACTGTAAACCGGAAACCCGGCCGAAATTTCGGCAATCTGATCAAGCCCGCGCACCGGGCCATGTCGAAGATGCTGGGCTACTGTCTGACCCTCGGGGATGCCGAGGGATGGAGCAGCTTCGCCTATCTCGCGGTCCTGCGGCTTTCGGATATCGAGCGCGCATCGCTGGCCCTTGCCGCCCTCAACGCCCTCACCCCCGAACAGGCTCAGCACGCCGCTGCGATGTCCATCGGCTCCGCTGGTGCCCCGCTGCCCGCGTTTCTGGGCGGGATGGAAGAAGCCCGGAGCTGGGCCGCATATGCCAGCCGCTCCGAACTCAAAGCCTATGCCCTGGCCGCGCATGACGCCATGAGCGCAAAGGACCAGGCTGCGTTCCTACAGCACATCAGTGAAGTGGAGATTGCGGTATGAAGATGCTTGTAGACCGGGCGCCCGGTGGATCAGTGCTGCCCGTCGATCTGGAGGCGTTGAAACTCTTTCTACGTATCAACGGCGAAGACGCCGAAGACGCCACCCTGACCAACATGAGCAGGTCAGCGGCCGCCGAAATCGAGCAGTTTGCGCAGATCGCGTTGCTAAACCAGACAATCCGCCTGACCATTGTCGACCCCGAGCGGGAATGCCTGCTGGCGCTTCCAATCGGTCCTGTCGCAGTAGCGGCGGTGCCGAGCGTAACCATAGATGGCGATGCCTTCACTGGCTTCGATTTCATTGGTGGAACGCGCCCGCTGATCCGCTGGCAAGATTGCTATTTCGGGCTAACCCCAACGCTGATCCAAGTCGAGTACCAGGCGGGGTTCGGGGCAACCCATGAAGACATTCCGGCCGACTTGACCCAGGCCCTATTCGATCAGGCGGGGTTGCACTTTGATTGCCGCGCGGAAGCAGACCCGAAGAACAGGACGCTTTCACCTCACACGGCCCGCATAGCGGCCCGCTACCGGGGGGTGACGCTGTGACCGAGGGCGAGCTGGACGAAATCCTTACCCTTCACTGGCCCAGCGTGGTGCGCCGCGCAATGGCCGAAGGTGACGAGTGGCTGCAAGGCTTTGTGCGGTCAATCTCCCGCCACGGCAAACGCCCGACATGGCGGCCCAGCCCCAAACAGGAACAGATCATGCGCCGGTTGGTGAATGAGCTGCACGCTGCGCCTGAGGCCGCTCTGGAGGTCATTGACAGATGATTTTGCGGCGACCCTGCGCGCCACCATTCGCAGGGCCACAAGCGGTGGTTCGGGTCACAACGGTGGCACCACTTGAGGCTAGCCTACCACGGGCGGGATCACAGGCAAGGGGCAGTCCGAAAGGTTGAGGCCCGATCCCCGGCACCGCGCTCAGGTGTCGCAAGCAGCAACCGACCGACCGGCAGGAGCGCATGACCGGACGGGCCCAGAAGCGATGGACCGGCTCCGTTGAGCAGGAACTACACGCTGAGGGCATGGGGACTGCCACGCGTCGCCGCGTGGGCAGTCGTCCTATGCCCTTCGCTCCGAACCTCACCATTGAGCAGGTGGGGACAGACAGACGGTTGAATGAAGAGACAGGCGCGAGAGGAAAAGCGATGAGCAACGACAAAGACACAGTACAGGCAGACCTCTTCGCAAATGGTCCCAATGCCGCGACTTTGAAAAAGGCCGGAAACCGGGGAGGGACTGTTCCTTTTTCTCTCCTCGAAAAAATCCGGGGAAAATCGCCAAGTGTTCGCGCAATTCAGTTTTTGGGGCTTCTGCGCATTCCTGAAGGCAAAAAGGCCGGAAAACCGCTGAAACTTGCTGATTTTCAGAGGAAATTCGTAAAGGGCGCATATTCCAAGAATGTCATGGTTGGCGTCCTGTCGATCGGGCGAGGCAACGCAAAAACCGCGCTTGCCGCCGGCCTTGCTCTGGCTGAGCTGGTTGGCGCGATTGAAGTGAAGCCCCAACCAAAACGGGAAGTCATTATCGCTGCCCGTAACCGTGACCAGGCCAAGACGGCTTTCAGTTTCGTTCTCGGATTTATCCAAGGGTTTCCTGAGGCGGACCAAGCGCTGTTCGTCATTCGGCGTGGATCGAAACTTGAGATTGAATTCGAGGGCAACGGCGGCGGGTTGGTTCGCGTTATCGCAGCTGATGGCAAGTCCATTCTCGGCGGCGCTCCAACTCTGGCAATCATGGATGAACGGGCAGCATGGGTGCGCGACAAAGGCGATGATCTGGAAAACGCTATCCTGTCCGGCTTGGGAAAGCGCGATGGTCGAGCGTTGATTATCTCGACTTCCGCCCCTGATGACACAAACACCTTTTCACGCTGGCTGGATCAGCCGCCCCCAGGCACATTTGTGCAAGAGCATCGCCCTGCCTTTGGCTTGCCTGCCGACGATCTGGAAAGCCTGCTGGTTGCTAACCCCGGCGCAAAGGAAGGCATCGGGTCAACGCCGGAATGGCTGGTAGCTCAGGCCAAGCGGGCGATTGCGCGCGGCGGTTCGGCCCTGTCGTCATTCCGCAACCTGAACCGGAACGAACGTATCAGCACCGAGGATCGCAGCGTTCTGGTTACGGTTGATGAATGGCTATCAGCCGAAGTCGCTCCTGATGTTCTGCCCCCGCGCGACGGTCCTTGCGTTCTCGGCGTGGATTTGGGCGGTTCTCGGTCGATGTCAGCGGCGGCCTTTTACTGGCCCGAGACCGGGCGGCTTGAGGCGCTTGGTACCTTCCCGGCCTTCCCCGGCCTTGCAGATCGCGGCGCGGCAGATGGCGTTTCCAGTCGATATGTCGAAATGCAGGAACGGGGCGAATTGTCCGTGATGGGCGAAAACACCGTGCCGCCGGGGCCGTGGTTGGCCGAGATCGTGCGCTTGCTGGATGGCATCCAGCCCGCCTGTATCGTTGGCGACCGGTTTCGCCATGCCGAGTTTTTAGAAGCGATGGAAAATGCCGGTATCGGGCGTGTGCCGTTCATCATGCGGGGCTTCGGATGGAAGGACGGTGCAGAGGATATCGAGCGTTTCCGCCGATCCCTGTTCGATGGCGAAATCAAAGTCGCCCCGTCCCTGCTGCTGCGGGCTGCCTTTGCCGACGCTATCACGCTGATTGATCCGGCAGGCAATCATAAACTGGCCAAGGCACGCTCTCTGGGGCGAATTGACAGCGCAGCCGCAACGGTTCTGGCCGTAGCGCAAGGGGTGCGGATGCGGGCAGCACCCACCCGGAAGGCGCGGGCGTCATGGGCATGACAGCTGACACGCACGAGGCTGGATCTGTGATCGGAGATCGCAAACAGCATCACCGATATTCCAAGAAAGTCACCAGCACCAAGCGGTGGAAGGTGCTTCGGATGGCGATTTTGGAGCGCGATGGCTTTCGCTGCAAAAGCTGTGGCGCCCGTGGGCGACTGGAGATTGACCACATCAAGCCGGTCAGGACGCATCCAGAGCGGTCCTATGACCCGCTCAATCTGCAAGCCCTTTGTCCGTCCTGTCACACCAGGAAAACGCGAATTGAGTGCGGTCATCCCGCCCCGATCCAAACCCCCGAGCGTAGCGCGTGGGTGAAGGCCGTTGCCGATCTGGCAACAAATCCGAAACAGAGCATTAAAGGAGAAACCAATGCTTGAGAGTGTGAAAATTGCCCGGCGTCAGTCGGAAATCCGGCAAAACCTGGCAGAGCTGGCGGGAAAGGACAGCCCGGCCGAGGATGAAGTTCGCAAGATGGATGAGCTGGATCGGGAATACCGGTCCAACGAAACCCGGTATCGCGCGGCGCTGATTGCCGAGGATACCGAGCGGCGCGAGGCTGGCGACGAACTGGAAACCCGTTCGGCCCAGGAATGGGCCGAGCTGATGTCCGGGTTCGAGATGCGCCAGGTCGCCCTGGCCCTGGACGAGGGGCGGCAACTGGACGGGCAGACGGCCGAGATCGTGACCGAGCTGCGCGAACAGGGCGGGTTCCGGGGCGTTCCGGTTCCGTGGCAGGCGCTCGAAACCCGCGCCGGGGAAACCATCGCCAGCGGCAGCCCGGACCCGGTGCAGACGCGGCCGATCATCGACCGGCTATTCCCCGACAGCGTGGCGGCTCGCATGGGGGCGCAAATGATCAGCATCGAAACGGGCGCGGTTGAATGGCCGGTGACCACCTCGGCCGTGTCGGCGGGCTGGGCCGATGGCGAGACGGCGAACGTCTCCGGGCCGACTGCTTATGCCACCACCGACCGCTCCATGAAGCCGGATCACAACCTGGGCGTCCAGATGCGGATCACCCGCAAGACCCTGAAACAGTCGGGCGCGGCGCTGGAACAGGCGGTGCGGCGCGACATGAGCGGGGCCATGGGCGCGGCGATGGATCATGCGGCGTTCCTCGGTACCGGGGCCAACGGTCAGCCGCTGGGCGTGATCACCGGGGCGGGCACCTACGGGATCACCAGCACGGGAGTTGACGCTCTGGCGAGCTGGGCCGCGTTCCGGGCGGCGGTTACCCGGTTCATGGCCGCGAACGCGGCGAGTTCCCCGGATGCGGTGCGGGCGCTGATCCGCCCTGAGCTGTGGGATTACATGGACGGGGTTTACATTGACACCGGCACCGCGATCACCGAATGGGATCGGCTGGTGAAGAACATCCCGGCGGGCAACATCGCGATGACGAACAACGCGATTGCCGCCCCGTCCGGTTCGCCCGAAGCCACCTCGGCCCTGCTGACCACGAAGGCGGGCGGCGTGGCCCCGATCTTCATCGGCGCATGGGGGGCGGTGGACATGATCCGCGACCCCTACAGCGATGCCCAGTCGGGCGGGCTGCGGATCACGGCGCTTGCCACGATGGACGTGACGGTTGCGCGCCCGGCCCAGCTCCAACTGCTGACCGGCCTCGAACTGGCGGCGGCGTAATGCTCTGGGGCGCTCACATCGGCGGCCTTGAGCTGCGCACCGAGGGCGGGGAAACCCGCCTTCGGGCAACCTTCCCGTATGGCCGGGAAACCGTGCTGGCCGAGCGTGTGGGCATGGGGCGTGAGCGTCGAGAGATGATCGCCCCCCGCGCCTTCGCGGATCGGCTGGAACGCGGCGAGGATGTGCATTTCCTGTCCGGTCATGACTTCAACAAGCCGCTCGCCTCACGTTCGGCCGGCACCCTGACCCTGACCGAAACCGACGACGCCCTGACCGTTGACGCTACGATCAGCGGCGACATGGCGCAAGTGTCCTATGTCCGGGACTTCCTGTCAGCCCATGCGGCCGGGCTGGTGCGCGGCCTTTCCCCAGGCTTCCGGGTTCGGCCAGGCGGCGAGACGGTCGAGGAACGCGGGGCGGGGATCCTGCGCACCATCAAGGCGGCGGACCTGATCGAGATCAGCGCCGTCACGAAACCGGCCTATCCGCAAGCGCAGATCGAGGCGCGCAACTGGCAACCCATTGGCGAGGTGGCAAAGCGTTTGACGCGCCGCCCCGCCGCGCTCCGGTGGAGGTGAGATCATGCTCGAACGACTGAAAAACTGGTTCCGCCCAATCGAGGCCAGGTCAAGCGGATCGGGTTACACCGCCCAGGTGATCGCGGCGCGCGACAGCTACATTTCCGGGCGGCGCGGCGTGGCCGAACTGACCGCTTCCGTTCAAAGCTGTGTCAGCCTGTGGGAAGGCGGCTTTGCCATGGCGGATGTGACGGGCACCGACCTGTTGCCCCGGCAGACAATGGCAATGATCGCCCGCGGCGCGGCGCTCAACGGTGAGGCGGCGTTCCTGATTACCGACCTGGGGCTTGTCCCCGCGACCGATTGGGATGTGACCACGCGAAATGGCAAGCCCCGCGCCTACCGCCTGTCCATCCCCGAGGCGGGCGGCGCGCGCTCCGTCACCGCGCTTGCGGCAGAGGTGCTGCACCTGCGGATCGGATCGGACGCGGTGACCCCGTGGATCGGCACCGCGCCGTTGCGGCGGTCGAGCCTGACCGGGGCCATGCTTCACGCGGTCGAAACGGCCCTGACGGAGACATTCGAAAACGCCCCTCTTGGCAGTCAGATTGTGCCGCTGCCCGATACAGGGGCCGATGATATGGCGTCCATGCGTTCCGCTTTCAAAGGCCGGCGCGGTAGCACTCTGGTCATTGAGGGGGTTGCCCAATCCACGGCGGCCGGGATGAACCCTCAAATCGGGCAAAAGCCCGACCAACTTTCTCCGGACCTGTCCAGAAGCATGACGGCCGAGACGCTGGCGGCGGCCCGTGAGGGCATCCTCATGGCCTATGGCGTCTTGCCGTCACTGATGAACCGCGCGGCAACCGGCCCCGTTGTTCGAGAGGCACAACGCCACCTGGCGCAATGGCAGCTTCAACCCATGTCGGAGCTGCTGGCCGAGGAAGCCAGCGCCAAGCTGGGGCAAGAGGTGAAAATCGACGTGATGCGCCCCCTGCAAGCCTTCGACGCGGGCGGCAGGGCACGGGCAGTCACGGCGGTTATTCAGGCGCTGGCAGCGGCGAAAGAGGCGGGCGTTGATGCCAGCCAGGCGCTGCATCTGGTGGACTGGGCGAAGGAATAGGCAGGTTGCGCCTGGGCTATCCCTTTGCCCAAAGCAACCCCGTAAGTCGGTGAGTGGGTAAACCCCGACAGCGCGCGGCCCTTTTGTCGATTAGGGCGTGGCGCGCCTTACTTTTCGAGCCGCGATCTGCGCCCCGGCCAGCGCCACCAGTGGCCGCGCCCCCGGCGCCGCCATGCCGTGCCCTTGGCGCCGCGCCGACGCCGCTTTGATGATCGCTAGATTGACCCCGGCCAGGTAGGTGGCCTCCCGTCCCGTGTCCCCGCATCACTGCACTTGATCCATTCCAAACACCTCATGTTGTGACCTGCTCCCCCTATATCCTGTTTTTTACAGTGTCGTTTCCTCTAGAAAGTGTCGTTTCAGTGTCGTTTCAAATGT
>NZ_JARGPK010000012.1 GCF_029212575.1 Antarcticimicrobium sp. | reverse complement strand
GGGGCTGTTCTTCAGCCCCAGCCGCAACCAGGTCGACAACCCCCGCGAGCGGCGCCACATCGCCGCCTGGGCGGCGAAACTGGAAGGTTGAGGTCGTCATGGCGCCGAAAGACACCGAAATCCCCCAGCTTGCGCACCCGCTGGAGATCCCGCGCCTGAAATGCGGCGCCATGGCCGATAGCATGCCTTATCCCGCCTCGCCCGAGCATCAGGCCAGTGTCGGGTTCCCGGGCGAGTTGTTGCCCGACTGGAAGGAGCGGGCGCTGGCCAAGATGAAGGACCTGGCGGAAAAGAACCGCGCCTTTCAGGTCTATCTCGATGCCTGCGTGAAATGCGGGGCCTGCACCGACAAATGCCATTACTTCATCGGCACCGGCGACCCCAAGAACATGCCCGTGGCGCGGCAGGATCTGCTGCGCTCGGTCTATCGGCGGTATTTCACCTTTGCGGGCAAGCATTTCCCCTGGCTGGTCGGCGCCCGCGACCTGACCGAGGAGGTGCTGGACGAGTGGTATTCCTATTACCACCAGTGCAGCCAGTGCCGCCGCTGCTCGGTGTTCTGCCCGTTCGGGATCGACACCGCCGAAATCTCGATGGCGGCGCGCGAGATCATGGACGTGGTCGGCAAGGGGCAGAAATACTGCAACGAGATCATCGGCAAGGTCCACAAGATCGGCAACAACCTCGGGCTGCAGGAAAAGGCTCTGCGGGCGACGCTGGAGGGCCTCGAGGAGGATATCGAGGACGACACCGGCGTCTCGGTGCGCATCCCGCTGGATGAAAAGGGCGCCGACATCCTTTTGGTGACGCCCTCGGCGGATTTCTTTGCCGAGCCGCATATCGAGGGGCTGATCGGATATGCCAAGGTGTTTCACGAGGCCGGGGTCAGCTGGACGGTGTCCAGCTATGCCTCGGAGGCCGCCAATTTCGGCCTGTTCATCGGCTCTTACGAGAACATGCGCGAGGTGTCGCTGCGCATCCGCAAGGCGGCCAAGGAGCTGGGCGTCAAGCGGATCATTTTCGGCGAATGCGGCCATGCCTGGCGCGTGGCCTATTCGTTCCTGAACACGCTGGCCGGGCCGTGGGATTTCCTCGACCAGAATTACCCGGTGCCGCAGCACATCTGCGAATTCACCTGGGGCGAGATCCAGAAAGGCACGCTGAATATCGACAAGGCGCGCAACGACCATATCCGGCTGACCTATCACGACAGCTGCAACGTCGCGAGGGCCAGCGGCATGGGCGAGGAGGCCGGCGGCCAGTTCGAGATCCCGCGCCATATCCTGAAATCGGTCTGCAACCATTTCTACGACATGCCGCGCGACACGATCATGGAATCGACGCTGTGCTGCGGCGGCGGTGGCGGGCTGTTGACCGACGAGCTGATGGACCTGCGCACCAAGGGGGCGAGCCCCCGGATGACCGCGCTGCAGGAGGTGACCGAGGAACACGGGGTCACCCACATGGCCGCGATCTGCGCCATCTGCAAGACGCAGTTTTCCAAGGTCATGCCCAAGTTCGGATACGAGATGGATTCGATCCTGTCAGTTCACCAGATGGTGTCGAACGCCATCATCCTGACCGGTCAGGACGCGGGTGAAGAAGAAGAAGGCGAAACGGCCGAGGGCGCCGCATAGGCGCGCGGCCCGGGGAGGGGACTGCGATGAAAGACTTGGAAAAAGGCGCGACATTCCGCCGGTTCAAGGAAGGGGAAATGCCGTCGGACTGGGATCTTGAGGAGAAGATCTTCAAGGCCGACCATTCCCACAAGTGCCCGACCTACGTGCACAAGACGCCGCCGTGCCAGGGCGCGTGCCCCTCGGGCCACGAGATCCGGGGCTGGCTGGCGATCGCACGCGGCATGGACAAGCCGCCGGTCGAGGGCATGGCCTGGCAGGAATACGCGTTTCACCGGATGGCTGCGGCCAACCCGTTTCCCTCGACCATGGGCCGGGTCTGCCCGGCGCCCTGCGAGGCCGGCTGCAACCGCAACGAGGTCGACGATTACGTCGGCATCAACGCGGTCGAGCAATATGTCGGCGACTGGGCCAATGAGAACGGCGTCACCCACGAGGCGCCGGGCGCCGACACCGGCCGCAAGGTCGCGGTGATCGGCGGCGGGCCCGCCGGGCTTTCGGCGGCCTATTTCCTGCGCAAGGACGGCCACGCGGTGACGATCTTCGAGGCCAATGACAAGCTTGGCGGCATGATGCGCTATGGCATTCCGGGCTACCGGACGCCGCGCAGCATGCTCGATACCGAGATCGGCCGGATCACCGACATGGGCGTGACGGTCCGGACCGGCACCCGCGTCGGCACGGATATCGCGCTGGCGGATCTGGAGGCGGGGTTCGATGCGATCTTCTGGGCGTTGGGCGCGCAGAACGGGCGACCGCTGCCGGTTCCCGGCTGGGAAGGGGCCGACAACTGCATCAACGGGATCGAGTTTCTCGACGCCTTCAACCAGGGCTATGTGCTGGGCACCGCCAAGAAGGTCGTGGTGGTGGGTGGCGGCGACACCTCGATCGACGTCGCCTCGGTGGCGCGCCGGCTGGGCCATGTCACCGCCGATTACCTGCCCGAGCGCAACGATGGATCGGTCGTCGATTTCACCAGCCACGATATCGCCAGTTCGCTGACCCGCGAAGGGATGCAGGCAACGCTCACCTCGCTGTTCCCGGTCGAGGAAATGACCGCCGCCGAACGCGAGCGCGAGGACGCCAGGCGCGAGGGCATCGAGATCCGGGGCAGCGTGATGCCGATCGAGGTGATCCGCGAGGGCGGACGGGCGACCGGCCTGAAGATGTGCGAATGCGAGATGAAGGGCAACGCGCCCGAGCCGATCGAGGGCACCGAGTTCGTGCTGGAGGCCGATATCATCATCGCCGCCATCGGCCAGAGTGGCGACCTGAGCGGGGTCGAGGACCTCGACAACGGGCGCGGCTTCATCGACATCGCCGGTGCCTATCAGGTCAAGGGGCGCGAGAAGCATTTCGCCGGCGGCGATATCGTTCGGCCGCACCTGCTGACCACGGCCATCGGGCACGGGCGGATCGCGGCCGAGGCGATCACCGATTACCTCGACGATGGCGACATTCACCGCCGGCCAAGGGTGGACGTGCACCATTTCAACCTGCTGGAGGAGTTGCACCAGCGCGGCCACGATCCTTCGCCCTATGATCATTTGCAGAAACGCGGCACCGATGACGCCGCCTATGCGATCCACAACTACGAGGACCGATCGGCGAGCCAGATCATCCCGCATGACGAGTTGTTCAAGGGACATTTCAACTTCGTTCCGCGCGAGACCCGGCAGGAGGTCCATATCGAGGGCGACGCGGTCCTGGGCAACTTCGAGGAGCGCATCGTCGGCCTGTTGGAGGAGCAGGCGCAGAAGGAGGGCGAACGCTGCATGTCCTGCGGCATGTGTTTCGAATGCGACAACTGCGTGGTGTTCTGCCCGCAGGACGCGGTGTTCCGGGTCAAGAAATCTGACCGCACCGTGGGCCGCTATGTCGACACCGACTACACCCGCTGCATCGGTTGTCACATCTGCGCCGACGTCTGCCCGACGGGGTACATCAAGATGGGGCTTGGCGAGTGATCATTCGTAGACTGATCCTCGGGCTCTGCCTTGTCCTCGCCTGGGGGGCTGCCGCGCCGGCGCAGGAGATCGCGCCGGTGGTGCCCAAGGCGACCGGCACGCCGCACCCCGAGGGCAACGCCTATATGCGGCGCTGGCACATGCAGATGATGCGGCATGACCGCGACGTGACCATGTATCAGGGGGTTCGACCGGTGGACGCCTCGCTCAACGCCTGTTTCGAGTGTCACACCGTGCGCGATGATGCCGGGACGCCGGTCACGGTTGCGGACGAGCGTCACTTTTGCCGGACCTGCCACGATTTCGCGGCCGTCAAGGTGGACTGTTTCGACTGCCACCGCTCGACGCCCGAGGAGTACGACGAACCGCCGGCCCATGCCGCCCTGAGCCGCCCGCCGGGGCTGCTGCCCAGGTCGCTCAGCGATATCGCGACCATGCAGGCCTATCTCGAGACAGTGGACCCGGAGGCTGACCGATGACGTGCCGCACCCCCGATCAAGCGCAGGCGCCATCGCGCCGCGATTTCCTGCGCAGCGGTGCGGCACTGGCCACGATGACGCTGGCGCCGGGAGTGACCCTGATGGCCTTCGGCGGGTCCGAGGCAGAGGCGGCGGCGGATTCCGGCAAGCGCTGGGGCCTGCTGATCGATGCCAGCCGATGCGCGCCGGGCTGCTCGGATTGCGTCAGCGCCTGCAAGACCGAAAACGGCTGGTCCGGCCATGGCGACCCGGAGCGTGACGTGCAGTGGATCCGCAAGGTGACGCTGAAGGAAAAGGCCACCGGACGCGAGGTGAACCTGCCGATGATGTGCCAGCATTGCGAAAGCCCGCCCTGTGTCGATGTCTGCCCGACCGGCGCCTCGTTCAAGCGGGACGACGGCATCGTGCTGGTCGACAAGCACATCTGCATCGGCTGCCGCTATTGCATGATGGCCTGCCCGTTCAAGGCGCGCTCCTTCGTGCATGAGCCGGTCACCAACCAGAAGCCGCACGCCCCGCGCGGGGTGGGCACGGTGGAAAGCTGCACGCTTTGCGTGCACCGGGTCGATGCGGGTGGCATCCCCGCCTGTGTCGAGGCCTGCACCGCCGCGGGCCATGGCGCCATGGTGTTCGGCGATCTGCGCGACCCCGAAAGCGAGATTTCCAGACGCCTGGCCGAGTTCCCCTCGGCGGCGCTGCGCCCCGACCTCGATTTGAACCCCGGCGTTCGCTACGCGGAGATCTGACCCTTGGCTATCGACAGGACCATCTATCGCGAAATCCCCTTCACCCCCCGGCTCTGGGCGGTGACCGCCTTGCTCGGCGCGTTCCTGCTGGGCGGGGTGTGGGCCTTTGCCCATGTCGAGCATCAGGGCCACGTCGCGACCGGCATGACCAACCAGGTGGTCTGGGGCCTGCCGCATGTCTTCGCGATCTTCCTGATCGTGGCGGCCTCCGGTGCGCTCAATGTCGCCTCGATCGCCAGCGTGTTCGACAACAAGCCCTACAAACCGCTGTCGCGGCTCTCCGGGGTGCTGGCCATCTCGCTGCTGGCGGGGGGGCTGGCGGTTCTGGTGCTGGATCTCGGGCGGCCGGACCGGCTGATCGTGCAGATGACGCATTTCAATTTCACCTCGATCTTTACCTGGAACATCCTGCTCTATTCCGGGTTCCTGGGGATCGTGGCGCTCTATCTCTGGGTCCAGATGGATCGGAACGTGCATCCGAAATGGACCAAGCCCGCGGGTCTGCTCGCCTTTGTCTGGCGGCTGGCGCTGACCACCGGGACCGGCTCGATCTTTGGCTGGCTGGTGGCGCGGCCGGGCTATGACGCGGCGATCATGGCGCCGCTGTTCATCGCCATGTCCTTTGCGCTGGGGTTGGCGGTGTTCATCCTGGTGCTGCAGGCGCTTTGCGCGCTGTCGCCCTGCCCTCTGGGACAGGCCTTGACCGCGCGGCTGACAAGGCTTCTGGCGCTCTTCGTGGCGGCGGCGCTCTACTTCACCGCCGTGCAGCACCTCACCAACCTCTACGCCGCCGAACACGCCGGGATCGAGGCCTTCATCCTTCGCGACGGCGGCATCTACACCACCTTGTTCTGGGGCGTGCAGGTCGGTCTTGGCGCACTGCTGCCGCTGCTGCTGGTCTACGGCCGCCGCACGCCGCCCTCGGCCGGGCTGTCGGCGGGGGTCAGCCTGTTGGTGATCCTCGGCGGGTTGGCGCAGCTTTACGTGATCGTGGTCGGCGGGCAGGCCTACCCGATGGAGCTGTTCCCGGGCTACGTGGTTACATCGGGCTTTCACGACGGGCAGATCGCGGGCTATGGTCCAAGCCTGCCGGAGATTGCGCTGGGCCTCGGCGGCGTGGCGCTTGCGCTGCTGGCGACCGGTCTGGGGGCCAAGATCCTGCGGGTGCTGCCGACCAACCTCTCCGACCAGAACCTAGCCGCGAAGGGATAGGGGGGCATGTTGCACGACCCTTTGAAACCGCATCCGTTCTCGCGTTTCGTCGCCATCCTCGGGCGCGGCAAGACCAAGCAGCGCCCCCTGACCTTTGACGAGGCGCGCGAGGCGATGCAGATGATCCTCGACGGCGCGGTGCTGCCGGAACAGATCGGCGCCTTTCTGATGCTGCTGCGCCTGAAGGAAGAGGCGCCGGAGGAGATTGCCGGCTTTGCCCAGGCCACGCGCGACCGGCTGCCGCGCCCGGATACCCTGCCGCGGGTCGATCTTGACTGGTCCTCCTACGCGGGCAAGCGGATCCAACTTCCGTGGTTCGTGCTCTCGGTGATGGTGCTGGTGGGGCAGGGGACGCGGGTCGTCGTTCACGGCACCGAGGGGCACACGCCGGGGCGGCTCTATACCCGCCAGGTGTTCGAACTTCTGGGGCTGCCGGTGGCCTCGGACCTCGCGCAGGCGGCCGCACAGGTCGAGGCGGCGGGGATTACATACGTCCCGCTGGAGGCGATGAGCCCGGTCCTGCGCCACCTGATCGAGCTTCGGCTGGTGTTCGGTCTGCGCTCTCCGGTGCATTCCTTTACCCGCATGATCAACCCGTTCGACGCCCCGGTGATGATGCAGGGCATCTTTCATCGCGGTTTCATGGACATTCACGCCGGTGCCGCGCGCCTCCTGAACCAGCCGCGCGCGGCGGTGTTTCGCGGCGAGGGCGGCGAAATCGAGCGGCGCCCGAACAAGCCAACACAGGTCTGGAGCACCCAGGGCGACGCCGAGCCGCTGGTCGAGACCTGGCCGGCGCTGCTGGACGACGCCCACCAGCCCGCCGACGCGGCGATGGACCCGGCCCGGTTGCGCGCGGTCTGGTCCGGTGCCGACAGCGAGCCCTATGCAATCGCCTCGGTGGTCGGCACCCTGGCGGTGACGCTGCGCAGCATGGGGCGGGCCGGGTCCGTCACGGAGGCCGAGGCGCAGGCCCGCGCCCTGTGGGAGGCCCGCGACCGTACCCTGCTTGAGCCGAGGTGAGCGCGCTTGCCCGTTTCATGATCGCGGCGGCGCACAAGTCGTCGGGCAAGACCGTGGTCTCGACCGGCATCGCGGCGGCGCTGACGGCGCGGGGTCAGGGGCCGGCGGTGTTCAAGAAGGGCCCCGACTACATCGACCCGATGTGGCTGGCGCGGGCGGCGGGCCGTCCCGCCTATAACCTCGATTTCAACACCATGCTCAAAGACGAGATCCTTGCGCTGTTCCAGGCCAGTGCGGAAGGGGCGGCGCTATCGCTGATCGAGGCCAACAAGGGGCTGTTCGACGGTGTCGCGGCGGACGGGTGCGATTCGAACGCCGCGCTGGCGGCGCTGTTGCAGGTGCCGGTGGTGCTGGTGGTCGATACCAAGGGCATGACGCGCGGGATCGCGCCGCTGCTGCGCGGCTACGTGGATTTCGACCCGTCGATCCGGATCGCCGGGGTGATTCTCAACAAGACCGGCGGCAGCCGCCACGAGGGCAAACTGCGCGCCGCGGTCGAGAGTTATACCGACCTGCCGGTTTTGGGAGCCATCGGCGTCGCGCCGGAGATGGATCTCTCGGAGCGGCACCTCGGGCTGACGGTTCCCTCGGACAGGGCGCGGGCCGCGGAGTTCGTCGATGGCCTCGGCAGGCGGATCGCGCAATCGGTGGACCTGGACGCGCTGGTCGCTGTGGCCCGGTCGGCGCCATCCTGCCCGGGGGTCGTGCCGCCCGCCTTGTCACCAGCCGCTTCACCCGCCCTCTGGCCGGGGCTGCGCATCGGCATCGCGCGGGACGAGGCCTTTACCTTCTACTACCCCGACGATCTGGAGGCCTTCGAGGCCGCCGGGGCCGAGCTGGTGCCGATCGACACGCTGCGCGATTCCGCGCTGCCCGAGGTGGACGGGCTGTTCATCGGCGGCGGGTTCCCCGAGGTGCATGCCGCCGCCCTCGCTGCGAACACCACCCTGCGCGCCGACATCCGTCGCGCGCTCGAGGCCGGTCTGCCGGCCTATGCGGAATGCGGCGGGCTGATGTACCTGTGCCGGTCGCTGGA
This sequence comes from Antarcticimicrobium sp., assembly GCF_029212575.1. Classification (GTDB taxonomy): domain Bacteria; phylum Pseudomonadota; class Alphaproteobacteria; order Rhodobacterales; family Rhodobacteraceae; genus Antarcticimicrobium. Next base: position 39,337 of record NZ_JARGPK010000012.1, on the reverse strand, counting down.
ATGGCAGGGCGAGCGGCACGACATGGTCGGCTTTTTCGATGCCGAGACCGTGATGCAACCACGCCCGCAGGGGCGCGGCTATGTCCGCTTCGTGCCGGAGCCTGCCGCACTCTGGCCCGCGAGCCGGGCCGAACAGCGCGCGCATGAGTTTCACTATGCCCGTCTGGAAAAATTGTCTGACCCGATCTTCGGGCGCCGGGTCATCCGTGGCCATGGCATCGACGGGCAGCATGACGCGCTGGTGCGCGGCTACACCCAGGCAGGGTTCATCCACCTGCGGCATGCGGCGCAATCGCCCTGGGTGACTGATTTTCTGGAATTCGTTGCCGCGGCGAAGGCCCGCCGCGGCAAGAAAAGGCATTCGTCCTGAGGTTCAGGACACCTTGATCTCGAACTTGTAGATGTCGCCCTCGCTGGACGAGCTTACCAGAGCGTTGCCGGTCTGGTTGCAGAAGGCGGCGAAGTCGGCGACCGAGCCGGGATCGGTTGCGCGAATCTCGAGGATCTGGCCGGAGCTCATCCCCTTGATCGCTTTCTTGGCCCGCAAAATCGGTAGCGGGCAGTTGAGCCCCTCGGCATTGAGTGTTTGGTCAGCCACGTATTTTTCCTCCCTCGTGACGGTGACAGTAAGATCAGATGAACAGGTTGATGTCCGATTGCAGCGCCTTTTCCATGTAGGTCGCCGCGCCGCCGATCTCCATTTCGTCGATCATGTCTTCGCGCTTGTACTCGAACAGGTCCAGGGTCATCTGGCAGCCGATCATCTTGACCTCGGCCTCGACGGCGGCCTCGCGCAACTCCTCGATCGAGGCGACCCCCTTTTTCTTGATCAGGTTCTTCATCATGGTGCCCGCCGCCGCGCCGACGCCGGGTAGCATGCCGACGATATTGGGCATCGCCATATGGCCGCCCATCATCGGCATCTCCATTGCCGGGTTGCCGAGCGGCGTGAACTTCAGGTTCAGCTCCTTTTTCAGAAGCGGCAGCCCGTAAAACGTGAAAAACATCGTGACGTCGACATCCATCGCCGCCGCCGTGGTGCCAAGAATGAATGGCGGATAGGCCCAATCCAGCGACCCCTTGGTGACGATTATCGACATGCTCTTGGCATTTTCGATGTTCTTTGCATCCAGCATGTCTTCCCTCCCAAATTCTGGTTTTGCTATATAAACATATTCACATTGCAAAATCTATATATACCTGCGCGCATATGGTCGTGATGGGGGAAACGGCGCCAGGGCGCGGCCCGGTCCGCTGCGATCAATCCGTCCCTGCGACGGAATTTACTGTTGGCCCCGCGCCGCGCCGATGGCACACCTGTGTAAGGGTTAGGGCGAGGCAACGAAAAGCGCGACATGACGGCAAACGGTTTCGCCAAAGCTGGCCCCCCGGTTACGGTCGCGGAAAAGGTCAGGTTCCTGTCCGATCCCGGCACCTATGCGCATGATCCTGCGACTGTCGAGGTCATCGAAACCCACATGTCCTGGGTGTTTCTCGCCGGACCCAAGGTGTTCAAGCTGAAAAAACCGGTCCGCTACGATTTCCTCGACTTCTCGACCATCGGGAAACGGCGCCGGGCGGTCTGCGACGAGGTTCAGCTCAACCGCCGCCTGGCCCCCGATCTTTACGAGGTGCCCCGCCCGCTGGGGATCGGGGCGGACGGGCGGCTGTCGCTGGACGGGGCGCGCGGGCAGGTCGTGGACTGGCTGGTGGAAATGCGGCGGTTGCCGGAGGAACGCAATCTTGAGCGTATGATCGGCGCCGGTGATCTGACGCCCGGACACATCGGGCAGGTCGCGGACCTGCTGAGGGGGTTCTATGGCGCAACGCCCCCGGCAGAGATCGCGCCGGAGGATTACGCCGGGCAATTCGCCGCCGAATACGCAAAGACGCGCGCGGTCCTGACCGATCCCGCGCTGAAGTTGGACGAGCCGCAGCTCGACGCCGCTCTCGACGCCTACGACCGGTCCTATGCCGAGGCACACCCGCTTCTGTGCCAGAGGGTCCGCGCGGGCCATGTGGTCGAGGGGCATGGCGACCTGCGGCCCGAGCATGTGTTTCTCACCGATGCGCCGGTGATTATCGACTGCCTGGAGTTCAACCGCGCCCTGCGCCTTGTCGATCCACTGGACGAGATCGCCTTTCTTGGGATGGAATGCGCCAAGCTCGGCCCGGAGTGGGTGGCCGGCGCGCTCTATCACGGTCTGGGCGCGGCGCTTGGCAATCCGCCGCCCGTTCTGGTTGAATTCTACTGGCGCTACCGGGCGCTCCTGCGCGCACGTCTGTCGCTGCTGCATCTCGTGGTGCAGCCGGAACGGACGCCGTGGAAATGGCGCCCGCAGGCGCGGCGCTATGTCGCGCTGTCGTGCCGGCCCGAGCTCATGCGCCTGCCGCCGGAAGGTCGGTGACCGGGCGGTTGTGCTGAAGCCGGTCGATGGCCCGCGCCAGCAAGGGCGCCGCGCTGACGATCTCGACCTTTTGCGCCATCTGATCGGTCAGCCGGAACGGCGGCACCGTGTCGGTGACGATCCAGCCGGTGATCGCCGGATCGGCCAGCGCCCGGTCCGCGCCGGCGGTGAACAGCCCATGCGCGGCCAGTGCCCAGACATCGCGCGCGCCCAGCTCCAGGATTGCCCGCGCCGCACGGGTCATCGTCCCGCCCGAGGCGATCATGTCGTCGATGATCAGCACCCGCGCGCGGGCCACGTCGCCCGCGATCAGGCTGCCGGTGACCGTGCCGCCGCTGCGCCGCTTTTCCATCAACGCGAAGTCCACCGGGCGGCCCAGCCGCGCCTCCAGCGCCTCGCGGAACAGCTGCGCCCGCTTGACCCCGCCGGGATCGGGCGAGGCGACGCTGATCGCGCCATCCCCGGCCAGCGCCGCCGCCCGCTCCAGCAGGGCGCCGCGGGTGTCGAGCGCGAGAGTCTCGCAGCGAAAGGCGTTCTGGAAGGCCGCGGTGTTGTGACACTCCATCGTCACCACCCGGTCGGCGCCGACCGCCTCGAACAGTTGGGCCACATAGCGCGCGGTCAGCGGATCGCGCGGCTTGGTCTGGCGGTCCTTGCGGGCATAGGCGAGGTAGGGAACCACCGCCGTGACCCGGGCCGCACCGTTGCTGCGCAGGGTAGCGATGAAGAACAGCAGCTTGCACAGCCTGTCGTTGGGGCTGTCGTCGGGTCCGCCGTGCAGCCCCTGGATCACATAGGTATCGGTGCCGCGCACCTCGTCGAGCGGGCGAATCTTGTGTTCGCCGTCCTCGAAGCCGCGTTCTTCCAGCGCCGCCAGCGGCTGACCCAGGTCCGACGCCACTGCCGCGCCCAAGGCTTGTGCCCCCTCCAGCGCGAAAATCCTGATGTCCATCCTGCCGCTCCTCTCCGTGTCGGTGACGGCACCCCGTGGCCGCGCCGCATCCCGATCATGGCCGATGGCACCGGCGGCGCGCCTTGACCTGTGTCAGCCCCGCAAAAAGGGCGTCAGCGCCCGGTCCAGACCGGATCGCGTTTCTCGGCAAAGGCGCGGGCGCCCTCGCGCTGGTCCTCGGACCGGTAAAGGGTCTCGACCGTCGGAAACTGGCTCCGGGTGATGCGGTTCATCGCGTCCTGGAATTTCATGTCCTCGGCCTCGCGCACGATCTCCTTGATCGCGGCGTAGACCAACGGCGGACCCGAGGCCAACAGCGCGGCCAGTTTGCGCGCCTCGGCCATCAGGTCGGCGGCGGGATAGACATGGTTGATCATGCCCCAGCGCGCGGCCTCTTCGGTGTCGAACCAGCGGCCGGTGAACAGCATTTCCATGGCGATGTGATAGGGGATCCGCTTGGGCAGCTTGACCGTGGCCGCATCCGCCACCGTGCCGGAGCGGATCTCGGGCAGGGCAAAACTGGCGTGATCGGCGGCCAGGATGATATCGGCCGACAGCGCCAGTTCCAGCCCGCCACCGCAGCAGATCCCGTTGACCGCCGCGATCACCGGCTTGTTCATGCCGCGCAGTTCCTGCAACCCGCCGAAGCCGCCCTTGCCATAATCGCCGTCGACCGCGTCACCCCCGGCGGCGGCCTTGAGATCCCAGCCGGGGCAAAAGAACTTTTCCCCCGCGCCGGTGACGATGGCGACCCGCAATTCGGGGTCGTCGCGGAAATCGGTAAAGACCTCGCCCATGATCTTGCTGGTGGCAAGGTCGATGGCATTCGCCTTGGGCCGGTCCAGCGTGACCTCGAGCACATGGCCGTCGCGGCGGGTCTTGATGGGGCTGTCAGTCATGGGGGTCTCCGATCCTGATCAGGGCGTCCGCCGCGACCGCACCATGCGGGCCACAGAGGAGGGGGTTGATTTCGATCTCATGCGGGTGCGCCGCCTCGACATAGGATTGCACGGCCATGATCGCCTTGACGATAGCCTCGATATCCGCCGGTGGCGCGCCGCGATAGCCGCAAAGCAACCGGAACAGCTTGAGCCGCCCCAGGGCATCGCGCACCGCCTGGGGCGGGCTTGGCACCAGCAGGCTGACACTGTCGTCGAGCAGTTCGGTCAGGGTGCCGCCAGCGGCAAGGGTCAGCACGTAGCCATGGGCGGGGTCGCGCACCACCCCGATCAGCAGGTCGGCCACCGTGCCGGTCACCATCTGTTCGACCAGGAACTGTTCGCTCGGCATGGCGCGGGCGGCCTCGGCCACGGCCCTGGCCGAGCGGAGGTTCAGCGCCACCGCGCCGGCCTCGGTCTTGTGCGCGATGCCCTCGCCCTTGAGCACGACGGGAAAGCCGATGCGGGTGGCTGCCATGGCGGCGGCCTCGGCCCCGGTGGCGCGCGCGGCGCCGGGGATGCGCACCCCGTGGGCGGACAGAGCGGATTTGGCCTCGGCCTCGCTCAGCGTTGGGCCGGCCTCGCCCTGCCGGGGCAGCAACAGCGGCGCCGGTGCAGGCCGAGTGCGGCCCAGATTGGCGGCGACCTCCATCGCCTCGACCGCCTCGGACAGGCCCGAAAGGGGGGCGATGCCCAAGCCGACCAGTTCCTGCGCGATGTCTTCGGGCATCAGCTCGGCCAGAGAGGCAAGGATCGCCATCGGGCGCCCTCTGATCTCGCCGGCGCGGGCGACGGCTCGGATCACCCGGGTCCAATCCTCGGCCGAGCAGCGGTCGGCGCGGGGAAAGTCCAGCACCACCACCCCGAGCGCCAGTTCGGCGTCCATCATCGCGGAAAAGGTTTGGCCCAGCCCGTCCTCGTCATTCCAGATATAGGTGTGATAATCCAACGGGTTGGCCAGTGCCACCTTGGGCCCCAGCACGGCGCGCAACGCCTGCCGCTGCCGCTCGCCCAGCGGCGGAAAGACCAGGCCGCTGCCATGCGCGGTGTCGGCGATCAGGCTGGCCTCGCCGCCGGAACAGGACATCGAGGCGATGCGTGGCGAGATGAGCGGCCCGGTGACATGCAGCAGCTTCAGCGTTTCCAGCAGGCCGGACAGCGAGCGCACCCGCCCGATCCCCAGCCGCGCCAAAAGCGCGTCGGCGCCGGCCTCGCTGCCGGCGAGCGAGGCGGTGTGCGAGACCGTTGCCGCCCGCGCCTGGTCCGACCGCCCGATCTTGAGCGCGACGATGGGCTTGCCCAGGGTTCGGGCGGTCTCGGCCATCGCCTCGAACCCGCGCAGGTCGTCGATCCCCTCGATATGCAGGCCCAGCGCGGTCACGCGCGGGTCGCGCAGCAGGGCGGCGGCAATCTTGGACAGCCCGGTCTGCGCCTGGTTGCCGGCGGTCACCACATAGGCCAGCGGCAGGCCCCGGTTCTGCATCGTCAGGTTTATCGCGATGTTGGAGGACTGGGTGATCAGGGCCACGCCGCGCTCGACCGGCACCCCGCCGTGCTGATCGGGCCAGAGCGCCGCGCCGTCGAGATAGTTCAGCATCCCGTAGCAATTGGGCCCGAGGATCGTCATGTCGCCGGCCGCCGCCAGCAGCGCCTCCTGCTTGGCATCACCGTCGCCGGTTTCCCGCTGCGCCTCGCGAAAGCCCGAGGCGAAGCAGACCGCGCCGCCGGCGCCGCGCGCCGACAGCCGTGCCACAACCTCGATCGTCGCATCCCGGTTGACGCCGACAAAGGCGGCGTCGGGGGCGTTCGGCAGGCTGTCGATGTCGGCATAGGCGGTCAGCCCGGCCACCGTCGCGCGGCGGGGGTGCACCGGCCAGATCTCGCCCGCGAAACCGATCTTGCGGCACTGCTCGATGACGTTGGCGCACCATCCGCCGCCGCCGACAACGGCGATGGAGCGCGGCCGCAGCAGCCGGTCCAGCCCGCGCATCACGCCTCCAGCGGGCGCAGGAGGTCGCGGCTGATGATGTGGCGCTGGATCTCGCTGGTGCCGTCCCAGATTCGTTCCACCCGCGCGTCGCGCCAGAACCGTTCGACCGGGAAATCGTCCATCAGGCCCATGCCGCCGTGGATCTGCAGGGTGGTGTCGGTGACCCGCGCCAGCATTTCCGAGGCATAGACCTTGGCGCTGGCGATCTCGCGGTTGGCGGGCATCCCCTGGTCCAGCCGCCAGGCCGCCGCAAGGGTCAGCCAGTCGGCGGCGTCGATCTCGGTGATCATGTCGGCGATCTGGAACCCGACGCCCTGGAACTTGCCGATCGGCTGGCCGAACTGCTTGCGCTCGGCGGCATAGCTCAGCGCATGGTCGAAACAGCGCCGCGCGCGGCCGACGCAAAAGGCCGCGACCGTCAGCCGGGTGGCGTAAAGCCAGGTGTTCATCACGTCGAAACCGCCATCGACCTCGCCCAGAACCTGCGCATCGGGCAGGCGGCAGTTGTCGAAGTAGAGAATGCAGTTCTTGTAGCCGCGATGGCTGACCGAGCGATAGCCGTCGCGCACCTCGAACCCCGGCGTGCCGCGATCGACAAGGAAGGTGGTGATGCGTTTCTTGGGGCCCTTGGGCGTCTCGTCGATGCCGGTGGCGACGAAGACGATGAAGAAGTCCGCGTGCTCGGCCCCCGAGATGAAATGCTTGGAGCCGTTCAGCACCCAGTCGCCGCCATCCCGCACCGCCTGGCATTTCATGCCGCGCACGTCCGAGCCCGCGTCGGGTTCGGTCATCGCCAGCGCGTCCATCCGCTCGCCCCGCACCGCCGGCAGCAGGTAGCGGTCACGCTGGTCGCCCTTGCAGGCCATCAGGATGTTCTGCGGCCGTCCGAAGAAATGCGTCAGCGCCATCGACCCGCGCCCAAGCTCGCGCTCGACCAGGGTGAAATCCAGGTGCGACAGGCCGGCACCGCCGACCTCCTCGGGGAAATTGCAGGCATAGAACCCAAGGTCGATGACCTTCTGCTTGATCGCCTGCCCCAGCGCCTCGGGGACCTGACCGGTGCGCTCGACCTCGGCCTCATGCGGGTAGATCTCGTTCTCGACAAAGCTGCGGACGGTGGAGACGATCATCTCCTGCTCGTCGCTCAAACCGAAATGCATCGCGGGGCCCTCCTGTCGCGCGGTTCGCGCTGACGTTAGGACGCTTGCAGGGGTGCGATATGCGGAATTAGACTGCAATCATGCGAAAATGGCATATCCCGTCGTCGAAACCCGAGGAGATCGCGGTGCTCTTGTTCCCGCGCTTCTCCAACCATTGCCTTGCCAACGCGGTCGAGCCGCTGCGCGCCACCAACGAACTGGGCCGCAGGGACCTGTACCGCTGGAGATTCGTCACCGTCGACGGGGCGCCGGTTTCCTCCTCCAGCGGTCTGCCGGTGCTGCCCGACTGCCGCCTGTCCGACCATCCGGGCGGCGATGTCCTGTTCGTGCTGCCCAGTTACGATGTGCAACGCCACGCCACCCAGCCGGTGCTGCGCGCGCTCAAGGCCGCCGCGCGGCGGTTCGGGGCGGTCGCGGGCATGGACACCGGCAGCTGGCTGATGGCGGCGGCGGGGTTGCTCGACGGGCACCGCGCCACCATCCACCCCAACGAGCTGACCGGGTTTTCCGAGGCCTTCGACATGGTCGAGGCCGAGGACAGCCGCTTTGTCATGGATCGCCGGATGCTGACCTGCGGCGGCGCGATGACGGCTTTCGACCTGGTGCTGGAGCTGATCGCCCGCGCCCATGGCGAGGCGATGCGCCTCGAGGTGGCCTCGTTCTTCATGTTCGCGCGTAGCGATCCGCCAAAGGGCCCGCTGGTGCGCAGCACCGGGTCGAAGCTGGTCGATGGCTGTGTCGCACTGATGTCTGCCCATCTGGAAGAGCCGCTTTCGGTGCCGCAACTCGCCGCAGGGATGGGCGCGCACCCAAAGACGCTGGCGCGCGCCTTTCACGCCCACCTCGGCGCCGGGCCGCAGACGGTTTACAGGCGCCTGCGGCTCACGGCGGCGCGGCGCTATGCCGAGCAGTCGGGCTATTCCATCGCCGAGATCGCGCTGCGCTGCGGCTACCAGACCCCGGCGGCGATGACCCGCGCCTTCGGGCAGGAGTTCGGCAAACCGCCCTCGGCCTTTCGACAGGGTGGCTGACGCGGCGTGTTCAGCCGCAGGTCAGCGCGTCGGTCAGCGCCGCGCAGGCCGCGATGGCGTCATGGGTGAAGGCGGGGATCAGGTAATCGGGCCAGCTCGACAGTTTCACGATCACAACCTCGTTGCGCGGATCGACCCAGATCATCTGGCCGAAGACGCCGCGCGCCATGAAGGTTTCGGCGTCCACGTCCTGCACCCACCAGAACCGGCGGTAGGCGCCATTGGGCGAGGCCAGGTCGTAGGGGGGGCCGAACTTGCCCCGCTCGCCGCCGCGCCGGATGCCGTCGATCCAGCCTTCCGGCACGATCTGCTGGCCGTTGGCATGGCCGTTCTGGGCCATCATCAGCCCGAACCGGGCATAGTCGCGCAGCGTCGCGTTGAAGCCGCCATCGGCCAGCGCGGTGCCGGCCCCGTCGACGGTGAAAAACCCGTTCTCCTCCATTCCCAGCCGCGACCAGATGCGCGAGGACAGCAAGCTTGCCAGACCGGCGCCGGCGACCCGTTCCAGCGCCCAGGCCACCACGTCGGTCTCGATCGAACGGTATTCGAACAGCTCGCCATGGCCACGCACCTTGGGCAGACTCAGGATCACGTCGCGGATCGTCGGGCGGATCTCGCCCGGGCGTATCGGGCGCCAGCCGCTGGCCACGTCGACGCGCGTCATGTCGGACCAGGCGACGCCGTAATCCTCGGTGAAGCGCACGCCGGACTGCATGTCGAGCGCCTGATCGAGGGTGCAGTCGCCATAGCCGCAGTCGATCAGCTCGGGCACCAGCGTGGCGAGGGGGGCGGCAAGGTCGACCAGCCCCTCGTGATGCAGGATGCCGGCCAGCGTGCCGACAAGCGACTTGGCGACAGACTGGCTCAGATGCGGAACGCGGCCTTCCAGCCCGTTCTCGTAGTGCTCGATCGCCACCGTGCCCCGCGCCAGCACGATCAGCCCGTCGGTATAGCTGTCGCGCAGCCAGCCGGCGATGGTGTTGCCGGTGCCGTCGAAACGCCTGAATTGAACCTGCGCCAGATCCTGCGCCGCCTCCGGCAGCACCCAGGGGGCACCCGGACCGCGATGCACATCGACGGTGGGAAACAGCGACCGCATGTTGCGGAACGACCACCGGTTGAACGGTGCGAGATCCCAGTTCTCCAGCGTCGGGCGCTTTTCGGCGGGGGGCGGAAAGCCCGCCATTATCCCCATTTCGCGCGCGGTTTTCGGCCGGTTTTCCTGCATGTGACAAGGGGTCCCCAATGCCGCCGCGCAAGGGCGGCGGGTGAACTGCGTGTCCGGGGCGGCCGACGGTTGCCGCCGCCCCGTGCGATGGGTCGGGTCTACTGCTTCAGGCGGGTCCAGATCTTGTTGTAAAGATCCACCACCTCCTGGCTGCACGGCGGGACGAAATCGGGCGCCGGTGCATCCGCCGGCATGACGATCTCGGGCGCGCTCAGCATCTCGGGCTCCATGAACTCCTCGGAGCCCTTGATCCCGTTGGCGTAGCGGGCGAAGTTCGAGGTCAGCGCGGCATTCTCCGGCTCCATCATGAAGTTGAGGAACAGCTTGGCGTTCTCCATGTTGGGCGCGCCCCTGAGCACCGCGACATTGTCCATCCAGCCGGTGAACCCCTCTTTCGGATAGGCATAGCTCAGCGTCGGCCGGTCGGCGCGGGCGCGCATCGCGGCGCCGTTCCAGTTCTGCGACAGGTCGACATCGCGCGAGGTCAGCTTTTCGATGGTGGCGTAATCCATCGTGCGCCAATGCGCCTTGGCGTTCACCAGCAGCTCCATCACCGCCTTGAGTTGCTCAGGGTCGGAATTGCAGCGCGGATAATCGAGGTAACGCAGTCCGGCGTTGATGACATCGTTCATGTCATTGAGCATGTTGATGCGGCCCTGCAATTCTGCAGGCGGTTCGAACAGCAGCTTGAGCGTGTGGATGTCGCCCTTGAACACCTCGGTATCGACGGTGAACGAGGTGGTGCCCCACTGGTAGGGGACCGAGTATTTCCGGCCCGGATCCCAATAGACATCGACCCATTTCGGATCGACGTTGCCGAAATTCTCCATCGCGTTGGGGTTGGTCTCGGCCAGAAGCCCCTCTTCGATCATGATCGCGACCATGTAGTCGCCGGGCACCACGATGTCATAGCCGCTGTTGCCCTCCTTGACCTTGGCCAGCATGGTTTCGTTGCTGTCATAGCCGTCGAGGGTCACGTCGATGTCGTACTTGGCCTCAAAGGCCTCGATCATCTTGGGGTTGGTGTAATTGCCCCAGTTGTAGATGTTCAGCTTGCCCTCGGCCTGCGCGAGGCCGGCAGTTAGCGCAAAGGCCGAGGCCAGCGCGGTTGTCATCAGGGATTTCTTCATTTCACTCTCCTGTGGTTGGTGGCCCGCACCCCTCGGGCCGTTGGATCAGGGTCTTTTTTTCTGAAGGGTGAACATCGCCGCGATCATCAGCACGGTGATCGCGATCAGAATGGTGGAAACGGCGTTGACCTCGGGCGTGACGCCGCGCCGGATCTGGCCGAGGATGTAGATCGGCAGGGTGGTCTCACCGGGGCCGGCGATCATCAGCGTGATGATCACGTCGTCGAGCGAGACCACGAAGGCCAGCATCGCCCCGGCCAGCACGCCGGGCATCAGCAGCGGCAGCGTGACATGGCGAAAACACTGCCAGGGCGTGGCGTAGAGGTCGGCGGCGGCGATCTCGAAGGTGTCGGGCATGTCGGCCAGCCGGGCGCGGATCGGCATGTAGGCAAACGGGATGCAGAATACCGTATGCGCCAGGATCAGCCAGCCCAGCCCGGTCCATCCGGTGACCTGCCGCAGGATCGAGAAGAAGGCCAGCGTCGCCACGGCGGTGACGATCTCGGGGATCATCAGCGGCTGGTTGATCAGTGCGATCGCCGCGGACCGGCCGGGGTAGCCCGGCCCGCGCGAGGTGGCCAGCGCCGCCATCGTGGCGATGATCGTGGCTGCGGTGGTGGCGATGGCCGCGACCTTGAACGACACCACGGCGGCGTTGCGGATGCCCTCGTTCTCCAGCGCCGCCCCGTACCAGCGCAGCGAGAATTCGGTCCAGCTCATGACCGCGCGGTTGTCGTTGAAGGAAAAGAGGATCAGCACCGCGATCGGAGCGTAAAGCACGCCCAGAACGCACCAGCTGACCCAGGTGAACAGCGGCTGGCGGCGCAGCTCGCGTGGTTTCGTGCTGCGCCTAGCCATGCCGCGCCTCCGGTTTTGCGCCCGACCGCAGGCTGACCAGAAGCGCGATCAGCACGATGGACATCAGGATCAGCGCCGCCGCCGAGCCGAACGGCCAGTTGCGCCCGGAACCGAACTGCAACGCGATCATGTTGCCGATCATCAGTTTCTTGCCGCCGCCCAGAAGCTCGGGCGTGATATAGGCGCCGAGCGCCGGGATCAGCACCAGCGCACAGCCCGCCACGATGCCCGGGCGGGTCAGCGGCAGAGCCACGTGGCGCATCATCTGAACCCGGCTGGCGTAAAGGTCATGCGCGGCCTCGAGCAGGCGGAAATCGAACTTCTCCAGCGAGGCGTAGATCGGCAGGATCATGAACGGCAGGTAGCTATAGACCAGCCCCAGCAGCACCGCGCCATCGGTGTAGATGATCGACAGCGGCCGGTTGATTACCCCGGCCCAGATCAGCGCGCCGTTCAGGAACCCCTCGTCGCGCACGATCAGCATCATCGAATAGGTGCGGATCAGAAGGTTGGTCCAGAACGGCAGGGTGACCGCGAACAGCCAGAGATTGCGCTGCTGCTCGGGCCGCGCGGCGATGAAATAGGCGACCGGGAACCCCAGGACCAGCGTGCCGACCATGGTGATCAGCGCAAGACCGAAGGAGCGCCCGAAGATCCGCAGGTAGGCCCCGTTGAACCCCAGCGTATCGTCGAAGATGTCGCGCTGGAACAGGAACTGGACATAGGCCTCGGGCGAAAACGCCCAGGTCACGCCGCCATAGGTGCCGGGTTCGAGGAAGGAGTAAACCAGCGCGATCGACAAAGGTGCCAGCCCGAAGATGCCGATCACCACCAGCGCCGGGGCCAGCAGCCCCCAGCGCATGCGCTTGCGGCGGCGGGCGCGGTCCCTTTGCGCCCTTTGCAGGGCCGGGCCGGCCTGCGGGATATCTCCGGGCGCCGCCATCAGTCGGCCAGAACCTGCAGCATGGCGGCGTCGCAGGCGATCCCCACGCGCGCGCCGGGGCTGGGGGGATCGGTCACCTCGACGCGGATCTCCGGCCCGGTCTCCAATCGCACGGTCAGCTGGGTCGCCGCCCCCTGGTAGGTGCTTTCGGCCACCGTGCCGCACATCAGCGCCGCAGGGTCCGCTGCATCGGTCAATGTGATCGTCTCGGGCCGAAGGGCGACCTGAACCGGCCCCGCTGCCAGCGCGTCGCTTGCGGCATTGGCGCAAAGCTCCGGCCCCTGCGCGAAACGGATGACCGCGCGACCGCCCTCGTAGCGCAGCAGCGTCGCGGGCACGATGTTGGTATCGCCGATGAAATCGGCGACAAACGCCGACCGGGGCCGGGTATAGATCGCCTCCGGGCTGCCCACCTGCTGCACCTCCCCGGCGCTCATCACCGCGATCTGGTCGGACATCGCCAGCGCCTCGCCCTGATCGTGGGTGACAAAGACAAAGGTGATGCCGGTCTCGGCCTGCAGCCGCTTCAACTCGCCCTGCATCTGCTTGCGCAGCTTCAGATCGAGCGCCGAGAGCGGCTCGTCCAGCAGCAGCACCTTGGGATGCGGGGCCAGCGCACGGGCCAGCGCCACCCGCTGCTGCTGCCCGCCAGAAAGCTGATCGACCCGGCGCGCGGCGTACTCCTCCATCCGCACCAGCGTCAGCATTTTGTTGACGGTCGCGGCAACATCGGACGGCTTGCGACCCTGCATTTCGAGGCCGAAGCCGATGTTGCGCGCCACGGTCATATGCGGAAACAGCGCATAGCTTTGAAACACCGTGTTCACCGGGCGGTGATGCGGCGGCAGGTGGCCGATCGACTGGCCGTCAAGGCGGATATCCCCCCCAGTGGGCAGCTCGAACCCCGCGATCAGCCGCAACAGCGTGGTCTTGCCGCATCCCGAAGGTCCCAGCAGGGTGAAAAAGCTGGCCTCGGGGATCGTCAGCGACACGCGCCGCAGCGCCTGCACCGCCGCAGCCCCTTCGCCAAACTGCTTTGTCACGTTGTCGATGTCGATCATGCGGGTCTCCCGGAGGGCCGATTCCATGCGGCTCTTGCGAAAAAGCGTAAGCGCCGGGCGGGGGCGGGAAAATACCTCCGGGGGGGTAATCCGGGGCCTACCCCCAAAGGGGTAGGGCGCAGCGCCCGCCTAGCCGGTGTCGGCGATCCTCAGGAACCGGGCAAAAAGCTCGGACTGCGATGAGATCCCCAGCTTGCGGTATATGTTCTTGCGGTGAACCTTGACCGTGGCCGGGCTCACCTCCAGCAGCATCGCCACCGAGCGGCTGGAATGCCCGCGCAGGATCAGCCGCACGATCTCGGTTTCGCGGTCGGTCAGCCCGCTGTCGATCCGGCCCGCCAGCGTGGCAAAGGAGGCCCCCTCCGGGGCCGCTGCGGCAGATCGGGCGGCGCGGGCGAAATGCTGCTCGCAGAGCGCTGACAGCACGTCATGCGCGGCCTCGAGCTGTTTCACGTCGCGCCGCGAAAACCGCCGCTCGCCGGCCAGCCGGCCGATCGAAAAGAACAGCGTCGTATCGGCCAGCGGCAGAAACACCGCCATCTCGTCGCGCAGGCGGATCGACTTGTAATAGGTGTGATAATAGGGCGATTGCGAGAACCGGTCCGGCGCCACGTCCTCAAGCAGCATCACCGGCCGGCTCAGCCCCTTTTGGAACGCCGCCACGAAGGGGTCGAGGTGCCAGGCGGCGTCAAGCCAGCGGTCCACCACCACCGCCCGGCGCTCGGCGCGCACGTTGTCATAGACATGCGCGGGCTTGCCGTCCTCGGCCAGCCGCACCACGAAGATGCCGCGGAACATGGTGACGGTGCGCATGAAATCGGTCAGTTCGGGCATGAACGCGGGCATGCCAATGCTGCGGATGGCGGTCGCCAGAAGCATGTCCCGGGACAGGCGGTCTTGCATGTGCGGCCCTTGGTCGTGTCACCCCATCGCACCAGCATAGGCGCGCAGACCTTGGGCTGGCAATCGCCGACTTGCGCGCGCAAGCGGCAGCGCGCCGCGGCGGTCCTTACTGCTCGAAATAGGCCTGGGTGCCGCGCGCCTCGACGGATTCGGCGATCCGGCGCAGCCCGTGGACATAGGCCGCCTCGCGCATCGACAGGTTCAGCTCGGTGTGCAGCGCCCAGACCGCCTGGGTCTCGGTCGCCATCGTGGTTTTCAGATGGTCGCGCACCCGCGAGCCGTCCCAGTAGAACCCGGAGCGGTTCTGCACCCATTCCAGATGCGAGACGGTGACGCCGCCCGAATTGGCCAGGATATCGGGAATGATCACGCAGCCGGCCTCGGTCAGGATGGCATCGGCGTCGGCGGAGACCGGGCCGTTGGCCATCTCCAGGATGATCGGCGCCCGGATCCGGCCCGCGTTCTCCGCGGTGATCTGGCGCTCCAGCGCGGCGGGCACCAGCACGTCGCAGTCCAGTTCCAGCAACTCTTCGTTCGAGATCTTGCGGGTCTTGCCGTGGCCCTTGGCGCCGGTGACGCCGTGGTTGGAATGCTTGTGCTCCATCACCGCCAGCGGATCGAGCCCGTCGGGATCGTGGATCGCGCCGCTGGAATCGCTTACCGCCACGATCTTGTAGCCGTCCGCGTGCAGCAGCTTGGCACAGTGATAGCCGACGTTGCCGAAGCCCTGGATCGCAACGGTCGCCTTTTCCGGGTCGAGGTTGAGCGAGCTTTCCAGGTGGCGCAGGGCCAGGTAGCCGCCGCGCGCGGTGGCATCGGTGCGCCCGGCGGTGCCGCCAAAGGCGATCGGCTTGCCGGTGATCGCGGTCGGCAACGGTTCGCCGGTGATCGAGGCGTATTCGTCCGACATCCAGGCGATGACGATGCCATTGGTGTACATGTCCGGCGCCAGGATATCCCGATCCGGCCCGATGAAGGACGAGAAGGCCTCGATATAGGCGCGGCTCAGCCGCTCCAGCTCGGTCGCTGACAACTTTTTGGTATCGACGCAGACGCCCCCCTTGCCGCCGCCGAAGGGCAGATTCGCCACCGCGCATTTGAACGTCATCCAGAAGGCCAGCGTTTCGATCTCGTCGAGCGACACGTTGGGATGGAACCGCACCCCGCCCTTGGTCGGGCCGCGCCGGTCGTTGTACCGGCAGCGCCAGGCCTTGAAGGCGCGGCGGCTGCCATCGTCCATCCGGATCAGCAGGGTGACCGCCAGCGTCTCGCGCGGCGATTGCAGTTCCTCGAAGACATCGGGATGGATGTTGAGCTTTTCGCAGGCGATACGCAGGTTGTTTCGCGCGGTCTCAAACATCCCTGCGGGTTCCGCCGCCTGCTGAACAGCCACTTCGGTCGTCATCGCCTGGTCACTCCCTCGCCAAATCGCCTGGGTGGTTCCCTTACGTGTTAGGCGAAGTTGACCGCGCGGTCCATTGCGCCATTCGATGCGTTGCGGATTGATGGCCGCGCCGGTTTTCCGCACTGCGGCAAAACGGGTCTGGATTTCACCTCCGATCCCTGTTTGACTCACCCCCGGAGCGGATGGTGCGGGAACAGTCCGCGCGCCTTCCGCAACTGGCGGAGCCTGCATGAACACTGGTCTGCGGAAACCCGATCCCGCGCAAGATGTCGCCGCCCCCGCAGACGGGGATGCGCAGGCGCGAATCGTGCGGATCTCGGGCCAGATGATCGAGATGCGGATCGAGGGCCTGGCCCCCGGCGCGCAAGAGCTTTTCGTCGGTCTGGACGACCCGGAGTTGCGGATCGAGGTCGCCTCTTTTCCCGCCGAGGATCTGGCCCGCGGACTGGTGCTTTCGGCCGGAGAGCCTGTCAAGCTGGGCGCGCGCCTGCGGGGGACCGGGCAGGGGCTTCAGGTTCCGGTAGGGCGGGACACGCTGGGGCGGATGCTGAACCTCTTCGGCGCCGCCGTCGATGGCGGCGCGCCGCTCGACGATGCGCCGCGCCGCTCGATCTTCAACGCGCCGCCGGCGCTGAAGTACCGGCGCACGGAGTCCGATATCTTCGAGACCGGGATCAAGGCCATCGACCTGCTCTGCCCGATCGAGCGGGGCGGCAAGGCCGGCCTGTTCGGCGGCGCCGGCGTGGGCAAGACCGTTCTGATCGCGGAAATGATCTATAACATGTCGGGCGCTTACGACGGGGTCAGCCTGTTCTGCGGCATCGGCGAACGTTCGCGCGAGGCCGAGGAGTTTCACCGCGAGATGGCCGAGGCCGGGGTGCTCGACAACACGGTGATGATGTTCGGCCAGATGAACGAACGCCCCGCCGTGCGCTTTCGCGTCGGCCATGCGGCGATGTCGATCGCCGAGCATTTCCGCGACGCGCTGAACACCGACGTGCTGGTGCTGATCGACAATATCTATCGCTTCGTGCAGGCCGGGGCCGAGGTGTCTGGGCTGTTGGGCCAATTGCCCTCGCGGGTCGGCTATCAACCCTCGCTCGGCACCGAGATTGCCGAGCTGGAGGAACGGATCTGTTCCACCGCCTCCGGCGCGCTGACCTCGATCCAGGCGGTCTACGTGCCGGCCGATGATTTCACCGATCCGGCGGCGACCCATGTGTTCGGGCATCTGTCCTCGACCATCGTGCTGTCGCGCAAACGGGCGGCGCAGGGGCTTTATCCGGCGGTCGATCCGCTGGACTCCGGCTCCAAGATGCTGACGCCGTCGACTGCCTCGGCCCGCCACCTCAAGGTCGCCCGCGCGGTGCGCCGGACCCTCGCGGAATACGAAAGCCTCAAGGACGTGATCGCCATGCTGGGGCTGGAGCAGCTTTCGGTAGAGGACCGCCGCACCGTCGCCATCGCCCGGCGGCTGGAACGGTTCCTCACCCAGCCGTTCCGCGCGACCGAGCGGTTCACCACAGCCAGCGGCCGGCGCGTCACCCTCGATGACACGCTGGAGGGCTGTGAACAGATCCTCTCCGGCGCCTTCAACGACCGGCCCGAGCGGGCGCTCTTCATGATTGGCACCATCGACGAGGCGGGGGAGGGCGCGGCATGACGACCCCGGCGGACCGGATGGACCTGGAAGTGTACGTTCCGGCCGCCAGACTGGTCAAAACCGATGTGCGCAAGATCTCCGCCGAGGGCGCGCAGGGGGCCTTCACCCTGCTGCCGCGCCACATCGACATGGTGACGACGCTGCCGCCGGGCCTGCTGTTCTATGTCGATGATGCAGGGGCCGAGCGCGTGTTGGGCATCGACGAGGGCACGCTTGTCAAATGCGGCGTCTCGGTACGGGTGGCGGTGCTTGGCGCCGTCGAGGGCGACGACCTTGCGACCCTGCGCGAGCAGGTCGCGCGAAATTTCCTCGCCCTCGACGACAGTGAACGCGCCGCCCGCACCGCGCTTGCCCGGCTCGAGGCCGGGGCGATCCGCGGCATGATGGAGTTCGAGCGATGACGCGCCCCGATGGCGAGGCCGACACGCTGGAGCGGACGATTGCCCGCAAGGCCGACCAGCACGCCCGCGCCGCGACCGAGGGGCGCCACACCGTCTGGTTCGGGGTCGGCATGTTCGGGCTGGTGGGTTGGGCCGTGGCGGTGCCGACGCTGGCGGGGGTGGCGCTGGGCCGCTGGCTCGATGCGCGGTTTGCCGATGGTCCGTCCTGGACCATCATGGGGCTGCTGGCCGGGGTGGCGCTGGGCTCTCTCAATGCCTGGTGGTGGGTGCGCCGCACCGGGCTGCGCGCCGATGGCGCTGCGGATGATGGCAAAGGGGGCCGGGGATGAGCCT
The DNA here is from genome assembly GCF_029212575.1 of Antarcticimicrobium sp. Lineage (GTDB taxonomy): Bacteria > Pseudomonadota > Alphaproteobacteria > Rhodobacterales > Rhodobacteraceae > Antarcticimicrobium. The sequence goes on along the minus strand of NZ_JARGPK010000012.1, from coordinate 20,933 downwards.
TGAGATCCTGATCGATCTTGCGCTGGGCGGGCTGACCGGCGCGGCGCTGGGTGCGCTGCACATGTTCTGGCTCTGGCGCTCTGCCGCCCGGCTGGGGCCGGACGGGGCGGGGGCGCTGGCGCTGGTCGGCGGCGCGATCCTGCGGCTCGCCGCGGTTCTCGCCGGGTTTGCCGGGCTGATGGCGCTTGCCGGGCAACCGGCGGCGGCGCTCATCGCCGCGCTGGCCGGATTCACGGCGGTCCGCATCCTCGCGGTGCGCCGCGCGCGAGAGGAGTAGGCCGATGCAGATCACGCCCGACAGCCAGATCGTCTTCACCCTGCCGCTGGGGGCCTGGGGCGAATGGCCGGTCCCGGTCACCATCGTCAACACCTGGATCGTGATGGCGGTTCTCGTCATCGGCGGCCGTCTCGCCACCTGGGGCATCGGCCCCTCGGCGCCGGTGTCGCGCTGGCGCATCGCGGTGGAGCTGGTGATCGGGATGATCCGCAACCACATCCGCGAGATCGGCGGCGGCGATCCCGCCCGTTACATGCCCTTCATCGGCACGCTGTTCCTGTTCACCCTGGTGGCCAACCTTATGGGGGTGATCCCCGGCTTCATGTCGCCGACCGGATCGCTCTCGACCACGGTGGCTCTGGCGCTCTGCGTGCTGGTGGCGGTGCCGATCTATGGTATCGTCGACAACGGGGTGCTGGGCTACCTGCGCCGTTATTTCCAGCCCACCCCGCTGATGGCGCCCTTCAACCTGATCGGAGAGCTTTCGCGCACCGTGGCGCTGGCGGTGCGGCTTTACGGCAACGTGATGAGCGGCACGGTCATCGTCGCCGTGTTGCTGGCGGTGGTGCCGTTCTTCTTTCCGGTGCTGCTGCAACTTCTGGGCCTGCTCACCGGGGTGATCCAGGCCTATATCCTCGCCGTGCTGGCCATGGTCTACATCGCCTCGGCCAGCGGCGCCGAACCGGGCGCGGCCGAGGATCTCACCCCCGACAAGGAAACCGGCGCATGACGCGCCCCTACGCGAAAGGACAGGCTGAATGGACGCGCTGACCCTGATTGCCGCCGTCTCGATCTTCACCGCCGGGATCACCATCGCCATCGGCTCGATCGGCCCGGCTTTGGGCGAGGCCCGTGCCGCCGCCCAGGCATTGCAGGCCATCGCCCAGCAGCCGGACGAGGCCAATACCATCACCCGCACGCTGTTCGTCAGCCTGGCGATGATCGAATCGACCGCGATTTACTGTTTCGTGATCGCGATGATTCTGCTGTTCGCCAATCCGTTCTGGACCTGGGCGATCGAGGCCGCCGCACCGGGCGCGGGGGGCTGAACGGTGCAGATCGACTGGCTCACGGTCACCGCCCAGATCGTGAACTTCCTGGTTCTGGTGCTGCTGTTGCGCTGGGTGCTCTACCGCCCGCTGGCGCGGGCCCTGAAGGCCCGGCAGGAGGCCGTGACGCAGCGCCTGACCGAGGCTGAGGCCGCCCGCGCCAGTGCCGAGGCCGCCGCCGAGGAACACCGCGCCGCCATCCATGCGCTGGAGCAGGCGCGCCATGATCGGTTGCAGCGCGCCGAGGAAGAGGCCGACGCCCGGCGGAGCGCGCTGATCGACGCCGCCAAGGCCGAGGTCACGACCCAGCGGGCAACCTGGCGGGCGCAGATCGAGGCGGAGAAATCCGCCTTTCTCGACCGTCTGCGGCGCCGCGCTGGCGATAGCTTCGTGATCATGGCGCGTACCATCCTGTCCGAAATGGCCGACCAGGACCTCATCGACCGCATGGCGCATACCTTTGCCGCACGCCTGTCAGGATTGCGTGCCGAGGACCGCGACCGGATGCGTCAGGCCGCGGATCGCGGCACAGCGCCGGAAATCCTGTCGTCCCTGCCGCTCACCCCGACCGCGCGAAACGCGGTGGCGGCGGCGGTGGGCGATCTGCTGGGCAGGCCGGTGACGCCGGTCTTTGCCGAGGATGCCGACCTGTCCTGCGGAGTGGTGCTGCGGCTGGGCGCGCAGCACGTGGGCTGGACCGTCGCCGAACATCTGGATCGCTTTTCCGAGGAGGTGTCCGCCGCGCTCGAAACGGCCGGCGCGCAGGAGGACGCATGACGCTGAAGCGGCTGGCAGACGATCTTTTCGACCGCATCGACCAGGAGGCCGCGCGCCCCGCCACGCTGTCGCGGCAGGAACGCGGGCAGGTGTCGCGCGTGCTGCACGGCGTGGTCGAGGTCGACGGCCTTCAGGAGGGGATGTCGGAAGAAGTGATCGACTTCGACGGCGGCGCGCGCGGCCTGGCGCTGGATCTGGCGCCAGGACGGGCCGGGGTCGTGCTGATGCGCGATCCGCTAGGCTTGCGCCCGGGGCAGGCGGCGCGGCGCAGCGGCCGGGTTGCCTCGGTGCCAGTTGGCGAGGGACTGCTCGGACGCGTCATCGACCCCTTTGGCGTGGCGCTGGACGATGGTCCGCCGGTGGTGGCGGACCGGCTGGCGCCGATCGAGGCGCCGGCCGCGGCGATCATCGAACGCGCGCCGGTGACCCGGCCGCTCCAGACCGGGATCAAGGCGGTCGATGCGCTGGTGCCGATCGGGCGCGGCCAGCGCGAGTTGATCTTGGGCGACCGCCAGACCGGCAAGACGGCGGTGGCGGTGGACACCATCCTCAACCACGTCGGCGGCGAGGTGATCTCGATCTATTGCGCCATCGGCCAGCGCGGCGATGCCACCGCGCGGGTGATCGCGCGGCTGCGCGCGGCGGGTGCGATGGACAATTGCGTCGTCGTGGTGGCGGGGGGCGAGGACCCGGCAGGGCTGCAATACGTCGCCCCCTATGCGGCGACCACCATCGCCGAGGGGTTCATGCGCGCCGGTCGCGATGTGCTGATCGTCTATGACGACCTCACCCGCCACGCCCGCGCCTATCGCGAGTTGTCGCTGCTGCTGCGCCGCCCGCCGGGGCGCGAGGCCTATCCCGGCGATATCTTCTACCTGCATTCGCGGCTGCTGGAACGCTCGACGCAACTGTGCGAGGCCGCCGGGGGCGGCTCGCTCACCGCGCTGCCCATCGTCGAGACCCAGGCGCAGAACCTCTCGGCCTATCTCCCGACCAACCTGATCTCGATCACCGACGGGCAGATCTATCTCTCGCCGGCGCTGTTCCGGCGCGGCCAGCTTCCGGCGGTGGATGTCGGGCGCTCGGTCTCGCGGGTGGGGGGCAAGGCGCAGCTTGCCGCATTCCGCGCCGTGGCCGGGCCTCTGAAGCTGGCCTATGCGCAGTTCGAGGAGCTTGAATCCTTTGCCCGCTTCGGCGCCCGGCTGGATGACGATACCCGCGCCCAGCTCGACCGGGGCCGCGCCGTGCGCGAGGCGCTGAAACAGGACGAGGGCGCGCCGATCCCGTTGGCGCAGCAGATCGCGCTTTTGCTGGCGGTCTCCGAGGGGCTGCTGGACGATATCGCGCTGTCGGTCTTTCCCGCCGTCGGCGACGCGGTGCGGGCGGCGGTCACCGATCTGCCGGCGGCGGATGAGATCGCCCGGGGCCTGCCGCTCGAAGGGGCGCGGCGCGAAGCGATCCTCGACGCGATCCGCGCGGCGCTGGACGGGGTGCAGGATGGAAACGCTTGAGGATCTGAGCCGTCACATCGAGGTCGCCCATGACCTGCAATCGGTGGTGCGCACGATGAAGGCGATCTCGGCGGTGGGCATCCGCCGCCACGAGGTCGCCGAACGGGCGATGCGGCACTATCTTGAAACGGTTGAACTGGGACTGCAGGCGGCGCTGCACGACGCCCCCGAGAGCGGCCTCTGGCCCGGCGGCGAAGAAGGCGGGCGCGTGGGCGTCGTTCTCATCGGCTCGGAAATCGGGCTCTGCGGCGGGTTCAACGAGCGTCTCGTGGGCTTTGCGCTGGAGCGTCTTGCGGAGCAGGGGATCGGCACCGGCGACCGGCGGACCATGGTGATCGGCACCCGCGCCGGGGCGAGCTGGCAGGCCGAGGCGGGGGCCCCGGCGCATCTCGAAGAGGCTCCGGCGACGATCGAGGCGCTGCCCGCCACGGTCGGCCGCGTTCTGACCCTGCTGGATCGCTGGCGGTCGCAGGACGGGGCCACCCGGTTGCTGCTGTTCCACCAGCGCATCGGCGGGCCGCAGATCAGCCAGCCGGTCGAGGTGCCGCTGCTTCCCATCGCGCCCGACTGGCTGGCCGGGCTGCGCGCGCGCCGCTGGCCGTCGCGCCGGTTGCCGGTGCGGTTCGGCCCGGCCAATGACGTGACCCGCGCCCTGATCCGGCAGGTGCTGCTGGCCCGGGTCATCGGCGCGGTGATTCAGTCACACGCCGCCGAACACGCCGAACGCCTGTCGGCGATGCAGGCGGCGGACAAGAGCATCGGCGACCGGATCGAGGACCTGCACCGGACCCACAACCAGCAGCGCCAGGCGGTCATCACCGCCGAGCTTCTCGACATCATCGGCGGCTTCGAGGCGGCCTCTCAACGCCCGGACGACGACCGAATCGAAGTCGGGGACGGATAGCCGACCCGCGCCGAGACCTCGGAAACAGTCTTGCGCGTTTTTCCGGATGATGAAACAAATGGCAAAATGTCCAATATTTTCGCGCAAGGATGACAATGGTATTCGGCCGTGACGACAGGGAGGACGAAACCGTCGTGGCGATGCTGGCCTCGGCGGTCAGGCGCGACATCTCCTTCGGCGCGCTGCAACCCAACCAAAAGCTCAAGATCGAGGCGCTGCGGCGGCGCTACGGCGGGTCGAACCACTCGATGCGCGAAACCCTGCGGATGCTCAGCGCCGAGGGGCTGGTCGAGGCCACCGCGCAGCGCGGGTTTCGCGTTACCTCCGCCACCGAGGACGATCTGCGCGACATCATCATGGTCCGCGCCGAGATCGAGAAACTGGCGCTTTCGCTGGCCATCGCCCATGGCACCGTCGCCTGGGAGGGGCGGGTGATCGCCGCCCACCATGCCCTGCGCAAGGCCGAGACGGCGGTGCAGGCCACCCCCGACAACCTGACCGCGCTGGAATGGGACGAGGCCTGCCGCGCCTTTTCCGCCACCCTGATCGAGGCCAGCGGCAGTCCGCGCCTGACCGATCTGCAACGCAAGTTCTTTGACCAGAGCCGCCGCTTCCGACTGGCGCTCTTGCGCGAGGGGATGCTGGATTTCGCCGCGCGCGAGGGGCGGCAGCGGGCGCTGCTCGACGCGGTTCTGGCGCGCGACGCCCCCGCCGCGATCACCATCCTGGAACGCGATATCGAGGCCGAGCTGAGAGACGGGGGCTGACCCCGAAACCACGAGTGATCACTAGGGAGGATACCATGATCAAACTGAACCGCCGCAAGGCACTGGCCCTGATGGGGGGCACCGCCGCCGCAACGGCCCTGGCCGCCCCGGCCATCGCCGCCAATCGCAAGATCAAGGTGGGCGCGCTGCGCTTCACCTCGCATTCGGGCAGTTTCGTCGCCGTCGAGCGTGACTATTTCACCGAGGCCGGCCTCGATGCGGAACTGGTCTTTTTCCAGGCCGCCCAGCCGATGGCCGTGGCCATCGCCAGCGGCGATATCAACTATGCGGTCACCGCGATTTCCGGCGGTCTGATCTCCCTGGCGCAAAAGGGCGCGGTCAAGGTGATCGGCGGCGCGCTGGCCGAGGAAGAGGGCATCGACGGCCAGCAGATCCTGGTTTCCGACGCCGCCTTCCAGGCCGGGATCGACCACCCGTCGAAACTGGGCGGCAAGAGCTACGGGGTGACCCAGACCGGCTCGTCGTTCCACTATGTCGGCTCGCAGATCGCCAAGGCCGAAGGGATCGAGATGTCGTTCAAGCCGCTGCAAAAGGTCGGCGCCGTGATCGGTGCGCTGAAGTCGGGCCAGATCGACGCCTGGAACATCGTGCCGCATATCGCCAAGCCGCTGGCCGGCTCGGGCGCGGTGCACATCGTCGGCGCGGTGCAGGATTACATCCCGAACTACCAGGTCACCACCGTCTTCACCTCGGCCAAGAACGCGGCGGATGAACGGGCGATGACCGAAAGTTTCCTCGCCGGGTTCTCGCGCGGGGTGGACGACTATAACGGCGCGATGATCGACCAATCCGGCGGCGAGGCCGGCGTGAACGAGATGGTCGATCTGATCCACAAATACGTCTACACCGACCGTCCGCGCGAAAAGGCGGCGCCGTCGATCATCAACGGCACCATGCGCCTGAACCAGAACGCGGCGCTGAACCTGGCCTCGGTCAGGGATCAGCTCGACTGGTTCAAGTCCGAGGGGCTGGTCGACAGCGCAGTCACCATGGAGACGCTGGTCGATCCCTCCTACGTCGAGACCATCGGCTGACCCATGCCCATTTTCCGGGGCGCGGCGTGACCCGCGCCCCGGAACTGATTTCGGAGACTGCAATGGACATCAGGCTCGAGGCGATCGGCCATTCCTACAAGGAGTTCGAGGTGTTGCGCGACATCACCCTGAACATACCGACGGGAAAGATCGTGTGTATCGTCGGCCCCTCGGGCTGCGGGAAATCCACGCTGCTGCGCCTGATCGGCGGGCTCGAACGGCCCGGCGCGGGCCAGATCCTCCAGGTTGGCGCGCCGCCGGAAAACTGCCTCAACCCGCTGACTTACGTGTTCCAGGATTTCGCGCTGCTGCCCTGGCGCAGCGTGCGCGGCAACATCTCTCTGGTGCTGGAGGATCACCGCATTCGCGGCGCCGAGGCAAAACGGATCATCGACGACGTGCTGGCGCGCACCAAGCTGAGCGATTTCGCCGACGCGCTGCCGAAGCAGCTCTCGGGCGGCATGAAACAGCGTGTCGCCATCGCCCGCGCGCTGGCGGTAAACCCCGCCGTGATGCTGATGGACGAACCGCTCTCGGCGCTGGACAGCCAGACCCGCGAACTCTTGATGGACGACCTGGTCAGCCTCTGGGTGCGCCAGCCCTTCACGGCCGTCTATGTCACCCACAACCTGCACGAGGCGGTGCGGCTGGGCCATTCCATCGTCGTGCTGTCCCGCCGCCCGGGCCGGATCCGCGAGATCGTGGAGATCGACACCCCGCTGGAGGCACGCCAGATGGGCGATCCCGACCTCGACCTGAAACAGCAATACCTTTGGCAATTGATGCGCGACGAGGCCCGCGCGGCGGATGCGGAGCTTCTCAATGTCTGACGCGACCTTGACCACGACACCCCCCGCCGCCGACACGCCGCCAACCCGGACCATCGCCTTTCGCGGCGGCGGCTTTGCCCCGCGCTCGCAGCGCTGGGTCGGGGTTGCGGTTTTCGTCGTTCTGATCCTGATCGCCGAATGGGGCACGCAGACCGGCTGGATCTCGGCCCTGACCCTGCCCAAGCCCTCGGATGTGTTCAAAACCTTCGGCGAATTGTACAATTCGGGGCTGCTGTTCAAACATCTGGGCCCCTCGCTGTCGCGGCTGGCGGTGGGCGCGGCGCTGGGCGCCAGCGTCGGCGTCAGCGTCGGCATCCTGATCGGGCTGTTCTCCTACGCCCGCTCCGGGCTGGTGCCGCTGGTCGCGGCGCTGTTCCCGATTCCCAAGATCGCACTGCTGCCGCTGTTCGTGATCTGGTTCGGCATCGGCGAGGGATCGAAATACGCGCTGATCGCCTTTGGCACCTTCACCCCCACGGTCGTCGCCACCTACGGCGCGGTGGACAACGTCGACCGCACGCTGATCCGCATGGGGCAAAGCTTTGGCCTGTCGTGGTGGTCGATCGTGCGCAAGATCGTGCTGCCGGGCGCGATGCCGGGTATCCTGTCGGGGCTGCGCATCAGCCTGGCCATCGCCATCATCCTGCTGGTCGCGGCGGAAATGCTGGGCGCGGAATACGGTATCGGCGCCTATATCCTTCAGGCCGGGTCGCTCTATGACCTCGAACGGCTGTTCGCCGGTGTGGTGATCCTGTCGCTGCTGGGGGTGCTGGTCAGCACCGTCATCGGCATGATCGAGCGCCGCCTGCTGGGTTGGAGGACATGAGCATGCCCGGGTACGACGTCATCGTCGCCGGGGGGGGCACCGCCGGCAGTGCCGCCGCCATCGCCAGCGCGCGCAGCGGGGCCAGAACCCTGCTGCTGGAACGTCACGGCTGCCTTGGCGGCGCGGCGACGACGCGTAACGTGCTGACCTTCTGCGGGCTCTACACGCTGGGCGACCCGCCGCAAATGGCGGTGGGCGGCATCGGCGCCGAGGTGGTCGCGCGGCTGCGCGCCCGGGGCGCGGTGACCCCGCCGCAGCGGTTTCGCGGCGTCTTTGCCGTGTTCGAGCCCGAGGCGCTCAAGCGGGTGTTTGACGAGATGACGGCAGAGGCCGGTGTCGAGGTGCGGTTCGGCGGCTTCGTCACCGATGCGGTGCGCGACGGCGACCGGATCACCGGGCTGAGTTTTGCCGATCACGGCGGCAAGACCACGGTGCAGGCCGGCGCTTTTGTCGATTGCACCGGCGAGGGCGATCTTGCCGCGCTGGGCGGGGCAAGCACCCGCTATGGCAATGCCGACGGGGTGAACCTCGGCACGCTGGGCACAAGGTTCGGCGGTATCCCCAAGGATGTGACCGTCACCGCCGACCAGATCGCTTCGGCCATCGCGGCCCAGGGCTTTGCCCCTGGCACGGTGACCAAGGACCGCTGCGTGATCGTGCGGCTGCCAATCTCGGGTGACATGGTGCTCTACCTCGCCTCGGTCGATTACGATCCGCGCGACGGGGCTTCGCTCAGCCGGGCCGAGGCGGATGCGCGGCGGCAGGCCTGGGCCTATCTCGACGCGGTGCGCACCATCCCGGGCTGCGAGGATGCCTATCTCGCCTCCACCGGGCCGGAAATCGGCACCCGGGAATCGCGCCACCTGAATTGCCGCCACCAGCTGACATGGGGTGAGATCGCCGCGCGCAAGCGGTTCGACGATTGTATCGCGCTGGGCGCCTGGGGGGCAGAGTGGCATGACCGCGCCAGCTTCGTCAGCAGCTTCGATTACCCGCCGGAGAAGTCCGCCTACCAGATCCCGCTCTCCTGCCTGCACTCGGTGGATACGCCCAACTTGTTTTGCGCCGGGCGGCTGGCCGATGGCGACCGCAAGGCCGGCGCGGCGATCCGGGTGATGGGCACCGCGATGGCCACCGGACAGGCTGCCGGCACCGCCGCCGCGCTGACCGCGCAGGACCGGTTCGCGCCGGAGGTGGTTCGCGACAGCCTGCGCGCTTCGGGCGCGCTGCTGGACCTCGGGGCGTTGCAACCGGCCTGAGCCGCCCCTTGACAGCAGGGGGGGCAAGTCGGTGTTCTGCACAACGAGCCGAACCACCAGCAACAAGGCGGGCGCCGATGCCTCTCACCCTTTCCGACATTCTCGCCGCGCGGCAGGTGATCCGGGGCGTCGCCGATGCCACCCCCTTCGTGCCTTCGCCGTACATGACGGCCCGCACCGGGCAGGAGGTTCTGCTCAAGCTGGAAAACATGCAGCCGATCGGAGCCTTCAAGCTGCGCGGTGCGATGAACGCGGTGATGTCCCTGCGGGAAGGCACGGCGGGCGTGACCTGCTGTTCCACCGGCAACCACGGGCGCGGCGTGGCCTACGCGGCGGCGAAACGGGGGCTGCGCGCGGTGATCTGCATGTCCGAACTGGTGCCGCAGGCCAAGGTCGAGGGCATCCGCGCGCTGGGGGCAGAGGTGAAGATCTGCGGCACCAGCCAGGACGAGGCACTGGAGGAAAGCCAGCGGCTGGTCGAGGTCGAGGGGCTGGTCGAAATCTCGCCCTTCGACGATGCCCGGGTGATCGCCGGGCAGGGCACCATCGGGCTGGAGATGATGGAGGCGCGGCCCGATCTCGACATGATCCTGGTGCCGCTTTCGGGCGGCGGGCTGGCCGCCGGGGTGGCGCTGGCGGCGAAATCGATCAACCCGGGGGTCAAGGTGATCGGCGTGACCATGGACCGGGGCGCGGCGATGCACCTGTCGCTTGCTGCCGGCCATCCGGTCGAGGTGCGCGAGGTTCCCAGCCTCGCCGACAGCCTCGGTGGCGGCATCGGGATGCAGAACCGGCTCAGCTTTCCGCTTTGCCGTGACTACCTGGATGACACCCTGCTGGTGAGCGAGGAAGAGATCCGCGATGCCATGCAGGTGCTGTTCTACGAGGACCGCATCGTCGCCGAGGGGGGCAGCGTCGTGGGTCTGGCGGCCCTGCTGGCGGGCAAGCTGCCGCAGGCCACGGGGCCGGTCGGCACCATCATCACCGGCCGCAACCTCGACATGGGGCTGTTTCATCGGCTGATGGCGGGGCGGGACGTGCAACTGGGCGATCTGACGCTGAAGGGAAAACGCTATGGCGCATGACATCCGCATCGTGACCGAGCCCGAGTTGCGCGCTGCGGTCGCTCTGGACCTGACCACAGTGGACGTGATCGAGCGCGCCTTTGCCGCGCTGGCCTCGGGCGGGGTGGTGATGCCGCCGATCCTCTCGATGGACCTGCCGGCTGCAAACGGCGAGGTCGACGTGAAAACCGCCTATATCCCCGGTTTCGACGGCTTCGCGATCAAGGTCAGCCCCGGGTTCTTCGACAATCCGAAACTGGGCCTGCCCAGCCTCAACGGGCTGATGATCCTGTTCTCGGCGAAAACCGGGCTGGTGCAGGCGGTTTTTCTCGACAACGGCTATCTCACCGATATCCGCACCGCCGCCGCCGGGGCGGTCGCCGCGCGTCACCTCGCGCCCGAACGGGTGGAGACGGCGGGAGTGATCGGCACCGGGTTGCAGGCGCGATTGCAGATGCGGGCGGCGCATCTGGTGCGGCCGTTCACCCGTGTGATGGTACATGGCCGCGACGCCGACAAATCCGCCGCCTGCGCCGAGGATCTTTCCCGCGCGCTGGGCATCCCGGCCGAGGTGGCCCCGGATGCCGCCGGAATGGTGGCGCAGTGCCAGCTTGTCGTCACCACCACCCCGGCGCGCGCGCCGGTTCTCATGGCCGACTGGCTGCATCCGGGCCTGCATGTCACCGCCATGGGCTCCGACCAGGCCGGAAAGACCGAGATCGAGCCCGAGGCCCTGGTGCGCGCCGACGCCTATGTCTGCGACCGGGTCAGCCAGTGCGAGACCTCGGGCGAGCTGGAGGCGGCGCTTGCCAGCGGCCTTTGGACCGGCGGCCCGCCCGCCGAACTGGGCGAGGTGATCGCGGGCAAAAGGACCGGGCGGCAGGCGCCGGGCGATATCACCATCGCCGATCTGACCGGCACCGGGGCGCAGGACACCGCCATCGCCAGCCACGTGATGCAGACCATTGGCGATGCGGGCACCCTGATCCGCGCCTGACGTAGCGCGCGCAAGAGATGTTTTGTCTCTTGCCCGCCTCTGATAGGCAGGGGCCGTGCCCCAGATCCCGACGGGGGGCCCGATGAGACAGTGAGGCGAGATGGCCAAGCCCGACGCACGTGATATCGAGATTCTCAAGGTGCTGGCCGGGGAGGGTCGCATCACCAAGGCAGCGCTGGGCGACCGGGTCGGCCTGTCGCCGACGCCCTGCTGGAACCGACAGAAAAAGCTCGAGAAATCCGGGTTGATCGAAAGCTACAACGCGCGGATAAACCTGAAGAAACTGGCGCCGCACGTCACCGTTTTCGTCGCCGCCGAACTCTCCGATCATACCGCCGCCAGTTTCCGCGCCTTTGAGGCATCGGTGGCCGGGTATGACGAGGTGGTCGGCTGCTGGGCGCTGGGCGGCGGCTATGACTACCTGCTCCAGATCGTCACCCGCGACATCAACGCCTATCAGCGGCTGATCGACGAATTGCTCGAGGCGCGCATCGGGCTGGCGCGCTACTTCACCTATGTGGTGACCAAACCGGTGAAGTCGGGCGGGGTGCCGCCGCTCGATCTTCTGCTGCGCGAAGACGATTCCTCTCCCTGACCCGCGCGGAGGAGAGGAATCGTCTGCCTCCGGCGGGATATTCGGTCTCAATTGCTTCCTTGGCCATGACACCCTCGCATCAGCGAACAAGGGAGTCACAGGCATGTCCGACACGGCCATTTCCGCGCGCAGGGACATCACCGACAAACGTCTGCTGCGCAGCTTTTCCTATATCGGCGGAAAATGGTGCGCCGCCGCCTCGGGCGAGACCTTTGTGGTGAGCGATCCGGCCAGCGGCGATTTCCTTGCCGATGTGGCCAGCCTCTCGGCCGAGGAAAGCGCGTCGGCCATCGATGCGGCGCAGGCCGCCTTTGCCGGTTGGGCCGGCCTGTTGCCGCAAGAGCGATCCGGGATCCTGCGTCGCTGGTTCGATCTGATGATCGAAAATCGCGAGGATCTGGCCCGCATCATGGTGCTGGAGCAGGGCAAGTCGCTGTCAGAGGCGCGGGGCGAGATCGACTATGCCGCCGCCTTCGTCGAATATTACGCCGAAGAGGCCAAGCGCCCCAATATCGAGGGGGTCACAAGCCATCTGCCCGACGCCGAGGTGGAATTGTGGTTGGAGCCGGTGGGCGTCGTCGCCCTGATCACGCCGTGGAACTTTCCCGCCGCCATGCTGACTCGCAAGGCTGCCGCCGCGCTGGCCGCCGGGTGCAGCGTGGTGGCGCATCCCGCCTCCGAGACGCCGCTGTCGGCGATCGCGCTCGCCGAACTGGCCGAACGGGCCGGGGTGCCGACGGGGGTGTTCAACGTGGTGACGGGCCGGGCCAGCACCGTTGTGCCGCCCTGGACCGCCGATGCGCGGGTGCGGGCGCTCTCCTTCACCGGCTCGACCGAGGTCGGGCGGATCCTGTATCGCGACTCGGCGGCGACGATCAAGAAACTGGTGATGGAACTGGGCGGCCACGCCCCGGTGATCGTGTTCAAGGGCGCCGATCTGGACGAGGCGGTGGCCGAGACCATCAAGGCGAAATTCGCCACCTCCGGGCAGGATTGCCTGGGCGCCAACCGGATCTATGTGGAACGTCCGATTTATGCCGAATTCTGTACCAAGTTCACCGAGGCCACCCGCGCCCTGACCCTCGGGCGGGGCATGGACGACCCCGACATCGGCCCGCTGATGAACGAGGGCGCCGTCGCCAAGCAGGAGGCGCATGTCGCCGACGCGCTGGACAAAGGCGCGACACTGGCCTGCGGCGGCAAGCGGCACGCGCTGGGGCCGCTGTTCTATCAGCCCACGGTGCTGACCGACGTGCCGGATACGGCGGCGATCATGCGCGAGGAAACCTTTGGCCCGGTCGCCCCCATCACCCCCTTCGACAGCGAGGAGGAGGTGATCGCGCGGGCCAACGCCACCGAATACGGGCTGGTCGCCTATGTGCATTCGATGGACCCGCGCCGGATCTACCGGGTCAGCCGGGCGCTGAACTTCGGCATGGTGGCGGTCAACCGCACCAAGGTCACCGGCGCGCCGATCCCGTTCGGCGGCACCAAGCAATCGGGGCTGGGCCGCGAGGGGGCGCGGCTGGGCATGCAGGAATTCATGGAACTCAAATACGTCTGCCGCGACTGGGGCTGAGCCCGGTGTGGCGCAACGAAATCGAAGAATGGGACCGACATGCTGAAGAACGACCAACTGGAACAATGGGACCGCGACAACTTTTTCCACCCCTCGACCCATCTGGCCGAGTTCGCCCGGGGCAACCTGCCGCAACGGGTGATCACCGGCGGATCGGGCTGTCATATCGAGGATCGTGACGGCAACCGGCTGCTCGATGCCTTTGCCGGGCTCTATTGCGTCAACGTCGGCTATGGCCGTCAAGAGATTGCCGAGGCAATCGCGGATCAGGCGCGCGAACTGGCCTATTACCACGCCTATGTCGGCCACGGCACCGAGGCCAGCATCACGCTGGCCAAGATGGTGCTGGACCGGGCGCCGGACCACATGAGCAAGGTCTATTTCGGCCAGTCCGGCTCGGACGCGAACGAGACCAACATCAAGCTGGTCTGGTACTACAACAACATTCTCGGGCGGCCCGAGAAGAAAAAGATCATCAGCCGGTGGCGCGGTTATCACGGCTCGGGGCTGATGACCGGCTCGCTCACCGGGTTGGAGGCGTTCCAGAAGAAATTCGACCTGCCGCTGGACCGGGTGATCCATACCGATGCGCCCTATTATTTCCGCCGCGAGACCCTCGATCAGACCGAGGAACAGTTCACCGCCCAATGCGTGGCAAGCCTCGAGGCGCTGATCGAACAGGAGGGCGCCGATACCATCGCCGCCTTCATCGGCGAACCGGCGCTGGGAACCGGCGGGCTGGTGCCGCCGCCGGCGGGCTACTGGCCGGCGATCCAGACCGTGCTGGACCGGCACGACATCCTGCTGATCGCCGACGAGGTGGTCACCGGATTCGGGCGTCTGGGCAGCATGTTCGGGTCCGAGCACTATGGTATCCGTCCCGACATCATCACCATCGCCAAGGGGCTGACCAGCGCCTATGCGCCGCTGTCGGGTTCGATCGTGTCGGACAAGGTCTGGGCGGTGCTGGAGCAGGGCACCGACGAGAACGGCCCGATCGGCCACGGCTGGACCTATTCGGCGCATCCGATCGGGGCGGCGGCCGGGGTAGCCAACCTCAAGCTGATCGACGAGTTGGACCTGATCCGCAACGCGGGCGAGACCGGCGCCTATCTCAAACAGGTGCTGACGCAGGCGCTGGGCGATCACGCCCATGTGGGCGATATCCGCGGCGAGGGGCTGCTTTGCGCGGTGGAGTTCGTCAAGGATCGCGACAGCCGCAGCTTCTTTGACGCCGGCGACAAGGTGGGTCCGACGGTGGCCGCCAAGCTGCTGGAGCAGGGGGTGATCGGCCGCGCCATGCCGCAGGGCGATATCATCGGTTTTGCGCCGCCGTTCTGCCTGACCCGCGACGAGGCCGACGAGATCGCCGGCAAGCTGGTCAAGGCGGTCGCCGCCGCCGGGCTTTAGGCCAAAGGGGCCGTGCCGTATTGCGGCGCGGCCCTGTCTTGCGCGATTCCGATTTCAGGTATCTGATCATAAACCTTCGGCAAGGTATTGGATTTTTTGGGTTTAAAATTTGGCCACAGGACTGTGTGCGGTTTCGCCTCATGGGTGAAATCACCCTTTGCCGTTTGGGTCAAAATCCCGCAAACTGGGCGAAAGGTATTTCAAGGGGTCCGGGGACATGAGAACGGGAATTGCTCTGATCGTTTTGACACTCACCGTCGCGGGATGCGGCCATCGCTATGCCGACGCATGGTATGCGCGCAAGGCGCAATGTACGAACGGCGATTTCACCGCCTGTTCCGAGATCGGCCATCAGGCCCGCGCGGCCCGGGGCGGCACCACGCTGGAGCAGGCGCCACCATTTCAGGGGCCGCTGTCCACCCCGATCATCGACTGAGACAGGGGGCCGGTTTCCGTTGAACGCAAAAGGGCGCGCCGCAGCGCGCCCTGTGGTTCCTTGGTCTGACCGGAAAACCGCCTAGGTTCGCACCCCGGCGAAGCGCGCCTGCCAGTCCTCGCGCTCGTCGTCGGTGATCTTGCGAAACAGGTTGTCCGGCACGGTGAACGCATGACTGGCGGGCAGCGCCGAGAGCGCCTCGGCGACGTCGCCGGGCCATTGCGCATCCTCCACACCCATCGCGGTCAGCATCTGCGCCGAGGCAAAGGGGATGAAGGGCGCCGAAAGCACCGCGTAAAGCCGGATCAGGTTCAGCCCCAGCCGCACCTGCGCGGCGGCCTGTACGGGGTCTTCCTTGAAGGTGGCCCAGGGCGCGGCGGATTGCAGGTATTCGTTGCCTGCGACCCAGATCGCCCGCAACTCCTGCGCCGCTTTGCGCACCTCCATCGCCTCCATGTGCGCCTCGTAGGCGCGGATGCGGGTTGAAAGCTCGTCGATCACCGCCTGTTCCTGTGCGCCATAGGCGCCGCCCTGCGGCACCGCCTCGCTGAACTTGGAGCGGCAGAATTTGGTGACGCGGGACACGAAATTGCCCAGCACGTCGGCCAGATCCTTGTTCACCGAAGCCTGGAAATTGTCCCAGGTGAACTCGGAATCCGAGCTTTCCGGCGCATGGCTCAGCAGCCACCAGCGCCAGTAATCCGCCGGCAGGATTTCCAGCGCCTGGTCCATGAACACGCCGCGCCCGCGCGAGGTGCTGAACTGGCCTCCATCGTAGTTCAGATAGTTGAACGACTTGATGAAATCGACCAGCTTCCACGGCTCCTCGCTGCCGAGGATCGTGGCGGGAAAGCTGAGGGTGTGGAACGGCACGTTGTCCTTGCCCATGAACTGCACATAGGTCACGTCCGAGGCGCCCTTGTCGGTGCACCACCAGCGTTCCCAGTCGGTGCCCTTGCCGGCCTCGACCCATTCCAGCGCGCAGGCGATGTACTCGATCGGCGCGTCGAACCAGACGTAGAAGACCTTGCCGTCCATGCCGCTCCACGGTGCGCCGTCAAATTGCACCGGAATGCCCCAGTTCAGGTCACGGGTGATGCCGCGGTCCTGCAGCCCGTCGCCGTCGGTCAGCCATTTCTTGGCGATCGAGGTGGTCAGCAGCGGCCAGCCCTCGCGGGTGTCGATCCACTCCTCCAACTGGTCCTTCATCTTCGATTGCAGCAGGTAGAGGTGCTTGGTCTCGCGCATCTCCAGGTCGGTCGCGCCCGAGACGGTGGAGCGCGGGTTGATCAGGTCGATAGGGTCGAGCTGCTTGGTGCAGTTGTCGCATTGATCGCCCCGCGCGCTCTCATAACCGCAATTGGGGCAGGTGCCCTCGATATAGCGGTCGGGCAGGAAGCGGCCATCGGTGGGCGAATACATCTGGGTCTCGGCGCGTTCCTCGATCAGCCCGTTCTCGAAAAGCTTCACGGCGAGATGCTGGGTCAGCTTGTGGTTCTGCGGGCTGGAGGAGCGGCCGAAGTGATCGAAGGAGAGGCCGAAGCGGGTTGCGATATCGGCCTGCACCCCGTGCATCTCGGCGCAATACTCCGCCACCGGCTTGCCGGCCTTGGCGGCGGCCAGTTCGGCGGGCGTGCCATGTTCGTCGGTGGCGCAGAGGTACATCACCTCGTTTCCACGGCCGCGCTGGTAGCGGGCAAAGAGGTCGGCGGGCAGTTGCGAGCCCACGAGGTTGCCCAGATGCTTGATCCCGTTGATGTAGGGGATCGCCGAGGTGATGAGAATGCGTGCCATGTCGTCCGTCGCCTTGCTGACTGCGCGGCGTGTGTAACGCAGGCATGCGGGGGCGTCACCCCCTGTCGTCGTCGGCGCTGTCGTCGTCCCTGTGATCGCGCTGCCGTCCGGTCAGCCGTCCGATCAGGAAAGAGGTGCGCGGGCTGTAGACATAGGGGGTCCGCCGTATCACGCCGGGGCGCGCGCGCATCCGCCACAGGCCGAACCCGACGAGCACCAGATGCGCCACGGAGATCAGCGTGAACATCGCCGGCGGCCCGTAGGCGTCGATCAGCAGCGAGGCGACGTAGGGCGCGGCGATGGCGCCGAGGGCAAAGTAGAACATCAGTGCCGCCGAAAGCTCGACCCGCTCATGGACCTCGGTGAAGTCATGGGCATGGGCGGCCGAGACCGAGTAGATCGGAAAGCTCATCAACCCGAACAGGAAGGCCGCCCCCATCACCCCCCAGGTGCCGCTGTTCTCGGCCAGGATGGTGATGCCCGAGGCACCGATGGTGGCCGCCGAGAGCCAGATCAGCACCCAGCGGCGGTCGAACTTGTCCGCCAGCCAGCCCACCGGGTATTGCGCCAGCGCGCCGCCCAGGACAAAGGCGGCGAGAAAGGTGGCGATCTGATCCGCGCTCAACCCCACCTCCTGGCCATAGACTGGCCCGACCATGCGGAAACTGGACGAGGACAGCGCCGCGACCAGCACCCCGGCCACCGCCAGCGGTGAGCGTCGGATCGGCAGCATCGGGCGCAGCCGGGGCGCATCGGGGGTTTCCGGCTGCTTCACCCGGGTCAGGGTCAAGGGCAGCAGCGCGGCACAGCACAGGATGGCCAGGAAATTGTACGACACGTAGCTGGCCGGCTCCAGCACGCCGATCATCAGCTGCGCCACCAGCGAGCCCGACATGTCGACCACACGATAGGTGGCCATGGCGCGGCCGCGGCTCTCGTTGGTGACCTTGGCCTGGAGCCAGGCCTCGATGATGGTATAGCAGCCGGCGATGCACAGCCCCGTCGCCACCCGCATGATCGCCCAGGCGGCGGGGCTGATCACCAGCATATGCGCCAGGAGGCCGATGGCGCCGGCGGCGGTAAAGGCGGCAAAGGCGCGCGAATGGCCGACCGTGCCCATCAGCCGCGGTGCCCACCAGCAGCCGATGAAGAAGCCCAGGAAATGCGAGGACCCCAGGATCCCGATCTGCGCGGTGGAGAACCCAAGCGCCAGCCCCGAGAGCGCGTCGAGCGGGCTGACGCCGCCGGACGAGAGTTGCAGCAGAAGGACCGAGAGAAAGAGGGCGGAAAAGGAAATGATCAGGCGCATGACAGGGCCACAATGGCGGACCGCCCTGCGGTGTCGAGCGATTTCTCGACTTTTCCTGTCGCGGATGGACCGCGCGATCAGCGCGGGGCGTCCTCTTGCCGGACCACCTCCAGCCCGTGGCGACCCCGGGCCAGGGTCCAGGCCCTGGGCGGCGCGCTGCGGGCGCGGCGCCGCTCCAGGTGCCAGCGGCTCTCGATGCCCTGGGCGCCCTCATGCGCCGGCGCCATGTGCCAGCGGCTCTCGATGCCCTGCGCGCCGCCATCGCCCGGCGTCAGCAGCAGCCCCAGCGGCGCCGTACCGCGCTCTGCCCCGGTTTCGGCCGCAAGGTGCAGCCGCCGCACCGGGGTCAGCGCCGGCGGCTCCGGCAGTTCGGTCACCACCAGCGCCACCGCGCCGGCGCGCAGCGCCTCCTCGGCGCACCACAGCAGGTCCTCGCCCCGGCGCGGATGCACGAAGAGGAAGCGGCCGGGATCGGCAAACTCCGCCATGCCGTCGGGGTTCAGCCCGGCGCGCTCCCAGCCCGGGGCGATCCACAGCACCGGCCCCCGGCTCCGGCCCGCCAGCGCCAGGGCAAAGGTCCAGCGCGCCGGGCCGCAGACCTCATGCGCCCGGGCGCGGGCGAGCGTGATCCCGGGGTGCAGCGCAAGCTGCGGGCGCTTGCGCTCCGGCGCGCGGCTGAGCAGGTGAGTCGGCATGGGGGCAGGATAGAATGTTCCCGTAACGTTCTCAATGCTCCACAGGTCCCACCGGACCGCCGCGAGCCTTTTGAGGAAACCCTTTTTCTGGCCCGAAATACTCCCGCCGGAGGCCTGCCGCGTCAGCGGCATCTCCGAAAGCCGTCGCTTCGGGTTGCCCCTGCCGTGCCAGCCGCTAGGGTCCGCGCGACCCAACCCGAGGACACCCCATGAAGATGAACCCGCTGGGCCGCACCGGCCTGACCGTATCGGAACTGTGCCTGGGCACGATGACCTTCGGCACCCAGACCGCCGAGGCGGAAGGCCACGCCCAGATCGACCGGGCGCTGGCCGCCGGCATCAATTTCGTCGATACCGCCGAGATGTACCCGGTGAACCCGGTGAGCCCGGAAACCCTGGGGCGGACCGAGGAGATCATCGGGACGTGGAACGCCGCCAACCCCGCGCGGCGGGGCGATTACATCCTGGCCACCAAGCATTCGGGCGAGGGGATGGCCCATGCCCGCGACGGCGCCCCGATCAGCGCGGCGACGATCCCGCAGGCCATCGAGGGCTCGCTGCGGCGGTTGCAGACGGATTATATCGACCTCTACCAGTTCCACTGGCCCAATCGCGGCAGCTACATGTTCCGCAAGAACTGGACCTTCGACCCCTCGGGCCAGAACCGGGAGGAGACGCTGGCCAACATGGCGGAGTGCCTCGACGCGCTGCAGCGGCAGTTGGACAAGGGAAATATCCGTCACTTTGGCCTCTCGAACGAGAGCGCCTGGGGCACCGCCCAATGGCTGCGGCTGGCCGAGCAGGGGGGCGGGCCGCGCGTCGCCTCGATCCAGAACGAATATTCGCTGATGTGCCGGCTCTACGATACCGATCTGGCCGAACTCGGCGTCAACGAGGACGTGGGGTTGCTGGCCTTCTCGCCGCTGGCCGCCGGGTTGTTGACCGGAAAGTACCAGCAGGGCGCGGTGCCCGAGGGGGCGCGCATGTCGCTGGTGTCGGAGCTGGGCGGGCGCAAGGGGCCGCGCGCCTTCGCGGCGGTGGCGGCCTATCTTGAGATCGCCGCGCGCCACGGGCTCGACCCGGTGCATATGGCGCTGGCCTGGTGCCGGACACGCCCGTTCATGGCCTCGGCGATCTTTGGCGCGACCCATATGGATCAGTTGGAACGCGCGCTGGGATCGGTCGAGGTGGTGTTGAGCGAGGAGGTCCTGGCCGAGATCGACGCGGCGCACCGGGCGCATCCGATGCCCTATTGAAACCTGCTTGCGCGGCCTGCCTGCGGCGCAAGGGCTTATTGTCGAAATGGCAACGCGTTAGGGCGCGTTGTTCGTCCGGGATCTGGCCTTGCGCAACGCCCGCGCCGACTGGTGGTGTGCGGCGCGGAAGGCGCGGGCGAAACTGGATTGCGAGGCAAAGCCGGTGGCCAGCGCCACCTCGGTCAGCGGCAGGTCGGTTTCCAGCGCCAGCCGCCGTGCCTCGGCCAGGCGCAGGTCCAGGTAATGGGCCTGCGGCGTGGTTTCCAGCCGGACGCGGAACTGCAGCTCCAGCGTGCGGGGGCTGACGCCGCAGCGGCGGGCGATCGCGGCGATCGGCAGCGGCGCGTCGAGCGTCTGTTCCATCAGCGCGTCGGCCCGCGCGGTCAGCGGCGCGTGGCGCGGGTCGCCGCCGCGCCGCTGGGCGCGGGCCGGGTCGCCCGGGCTGTCGTGAAGGAAGAGCCCGGCGACCCGGGCGGCGAGCGCGGCGCCGAACCGGGCGCGGATCAGGTGCAGCATCATGTCGATCGCCGGCAGCGCGCCGCC
>NZ_JARGPK010000044.1 GCF_029212575.1 Antarcticimicrobium sp. | reverse complement strand
CCCCCCCCCCCCCTACGGTGGAGCCAGGGCCACACACGCGGTCTGCTCCTTGCCGTGGGGATGCCCTTTGGAAACCCCCGTGTTTCTCCGGTTTGCGCTCGAAATCCGCCGTCCATGCTGCGACGCGGAAAAAGGGGAGGTTCTATCCCGGCGGAATATGGATTATGCCGCGCGCAGACTTCTCCGAGATCAAGGATCGATTCATGACCGACCTCTACCCTGTGCGCCGTGCCCTGCTTTCCGTCTCCGACAAGACCGGCCTGCTCGACCTGGGCCGTGCCCTTGCCGCGCGCGGGGTCGAACTGATCAGCACCGGCGGCACCGCGCGGGCGCTGCGCGACGCCGGGCTTGAGGTGCGCGACGTGTCCGAGTTGACCGGGTTCCCCGAGATGATGGACGGACGGGTGAAAACCCTGCACCCGATGGTGCATGGCGGGCTGCTGGCGCTGCGCGACGATCCCTCGCACATCGCCGACATGGAAAGCCACCTGATCGGCGCCATCGACCTGCTGGTGGTCAACCTCTACCCGTTCGAGGAATCCGTCGCCCGGGGCGCCGATTATGCCACCTGCATCGAGAACATCGACATCGGCGGCCCGGCGATGATCCGCGCGGCCTCGAAGAACCACAGCTTTGTCAACGTGGTGGTGGACGTGGCCGATTACGACGCGCTGCTGGCCGAACTGGAGGCGAACGACGGCCAGACCAGCTATGGCTTCCGCCAGCGCCTGGCCTTGACCGCCTATTCGCGCACAGCCGCCTATGACGCCGCCGTCTCGGCCTGGATGGCCGAGGCGCTGGAAGACCCCGCGCCGCGCCGCCGAGCCTTTGCCGGCACGCTGGCCCAGACCCTGCGCTATGGCGAGAATCCGCATCAGGGCGCCGCGTTCTACACCGATGGCTCGAACCGCCCCGGCGTCGCCACCGCGGTGCAGCATCAGGGCAAGGAACTGAGCTACAACAACATCAACGATACCGACGCGGCGTTCGAACTGGTGGCCGAATTCTCCCCCGAGGACAGCGCCGCCTGCGCCATCATCAAGCATGCCAACCCCTGCGGCGTGGCCAGGGGCGCGACCCTGCTCGAGGCCTACAAATCTGCCTTCGACTGTGACCGCACCAGCGCCTTTGGTGGCATCGTCGCGCTGAACAAGCCGCTGGATGCCGAAACGGCGCAAGAAATCACCGGCATCTTCACCGAGGTGGTGATCGCGCCAGGCGCCTCGGATGCGGCAAAGGAGATCTTTGCCAGGAAAAAGAACCTGCGCCTGCTGACCACCGACGGGCTGCCTGATTCGCGCGAGGGCATGAAGACCTTTCGTCAGGTGTCCGGCGGGTTTCTGGTGCAGGACAAGGACAACGGCTTTGTCGGCATCGATGACCTCAAGGTGGTGACCAAACTCGCCCCCACCGAAGAGCAGATGCGCGACCTGCTGTTCGCCTGGAAGGTGGCCAAGCACGTGAAATCCAACGCCATCGTCTATGTCCGGGACCAGGCCACCGTCGGCGTCGGCGCGGGCCAGATGAGCCGGGTCGATTCGGCCCTGATCGCCGCCAGGAAGGCCGAGCGCATGGCCGAGGCGCTGGAACTGCCGCAACCGCTGACCATCGGCTCCGCCGTGGCCTCCGACGCCTTCTTCCCGTTCCCCGACGGGCTGCTGGAGGCGGCCGCCGCCGGCGCCACCTGTGTGATCCAGCCGGGCGGCTCGATGCGCGACGACGAGGTGATCGCCGCCGCCGACGAGGCCGGGCTCGCCATGGTGTTCACCGGCATGCGCCATTTCCGGCACTGAGTGACCGTGCGTTTCGCCCCCCTGTTCTGGGCCGGGTTCTGGGCCTTCATGCTGGACCAGGCCAGCAAATACCTGGTGGTGCACTGGATGGGCCTGGCGCGGCTGCGCGAGATCGACGTGCTGCCGCCGCTGCTGAACTTCCGCTACGGCGAGAACCGCGGCGTCAACTTCGGCCTGCTCGACAGTGGTTCGGAGGCTGCTCGCTGGGTGCTGATCGGGTTTTCCCTGGCGGTCTGCCTGGCGGTGCTGGTCTGGGTTTTTCGGATGCGGGCCGGCTGGGGGATGCAGATTGCCGCCGGGTTGCTGGTCGGCGGTGCGCTGGGCAATGTGGTGGACCGGCTGCTCTATGGCTATGTTCTGGATTTCCTCAACATGTCCTGTTGCGGCATCGACAACCCCTTTGTCTTCAATGTCGGTGACGTGTTCATCTTTGCCGGGGCGGCGGGGTTGATCCTGCTCGACGGGCGCAGGAAAAAGGCCCCGTGACCTTGCCCGGCAAATCGGTTAAACACACCGGAAACAGGCGGGAGAGAGTGTCCATGCTGCGCCCTCTGGGTATCATCATGCTGATTTCGGCGGTCGGTGTCGCCGGGTGTTCCGGCAAGGGGCTGCGCTACCTGCGCGCGCCGGCGGCGGGTCCCGACGAATTCCTGATTCTGCCTGTCAAACCGCTGACGGCGCCACAGGATTATTCCGTGCTGCCGGCGCCCAGTCCGGGCAGCAGTAATCTCGTCGATCAGAACCCGATCGGCGATGCGGCCGTGGCCATGGGCGGGCGCGCCGAGGCCACCGTGCCGGGCGGAATCGCCGCCGCCGACAGCGCGCTGGTCACCGCCAGCAGTCGCTATGGCGTGGAACCCGACGTGCGCGAGACGCTGGCAAAGGCCGACGCCAAGTTCCGCAAGCGGCAATCGCGCATGACGCGGGTCCGCCTTCTGCCGGTGGACCGTTACGAACAGGCCTACCGCCGCCAGACGCTCGAGCCGTTCCCGGAAAACGAACGCTACCGTCGCGCCGGCGCCGGCACGCCCACCGCACCACCCAAGAACCCCTGACCCGGCTCACATTTCCGAGACATCGGCTTGAACCCGGGCGCGGCGCGCGTAACTAGTGAACAGCGCAGGAACGGAGAAAGCCATGGTCAGGAAACTCGCCTCTATTGCCACTCTTCTCGCCGTTCTGACCGGACCCGGCGCTGCGGCACAGGACGATGGCGCGCAAGAGGCGGTGACAGCCTTTACTTTGGACAACGGCATGCAGGTGGTGGTGGTCGAGGATCACCGCGCGCCGGTCCTGCAGCATATGGTCTGGTATCGCGCCGGCTCGGCGGATGAACCGGTGGGCTCCTCCGGTGTGGCGCATTTCCTCGAACATCTGTTGTTCAAGGGCACCGACACCATGGAGCCGGGCGAGCTTTCGGCGACCGTGGCAGCCAACGGCGGGCGCGACAACGCCTTTACCAGCTATGACTACACCGCCTATTTCCAGCGCGTCGCCGCCGACCGGCTCGGCCTGATGATGAAGATGGAGGCGGACCGGATGGTCAACCTTCGTCTCAGCGAAAGTGACATCGAGACCGAGCGCAACGTGATCCTGGAAGAGCGCAACATGCGCACAGAGAACAACCCGGCGGCGCTGTTTTCCGAACAGATGAACGCGGCGCAATACCTCAACCATCGCTACGGCGTGCCGGTGATCGGCTGGAAGCACGAGATGGAGACGCTGGACCTCGAAGACGCGCTGACCTTCTATCGTCGCTATTACGCGCCGAACGATGCCATTCTGGTGGTCTCGGGCGATGTGGACCCCGACGAGGTGCGGCAACTGGCCGAGACCTATTATGCAGCGATTCCCGCCAACCCGGACTTGCCCGAACGGCTGCGCTCGCAAGAGCCCCCCCAGACCGCCGCGCGCCGGCTGGTGTTTTCCGATCCACGCGTCGCCCAGCCCTATGTCAGCCGCTCCTATCTGGCGCCGGAGCGCGACCCGGGCGATCAGGAAAGTGCCGCGGCGCTCTATCTGCTGTCCGAGCTTCTCGGCGGCGGACAGACCTCGTTCCTGGCCGAACGGCTTCAGTTCGATACGCAGACCGCCGTCTATTCCGGTGCGTTCTACAACGGCATGGCGCTGGACAACACGACCTTCGACCTGGTCGTGGTTCCCGCCGAGGATGTCACGCTGGAACAGGCCGAGGCCGAGCTGGACGCGACCCTGAGCGCCTTTCTGGAGAAGGGGGTCGATCCCGACCAGCTGGAGCGCATCAAGCTGCAACTGCGCGCCGCGCAGATCTATGAGCGCGACGACGTCGCAGGCATTGCCAACCGCTACGGACAGGCGCTGGCCACGGGGTTGACGGTCGCGGATGTTCAGGCCTGGCCCGATCTGCTTCAGGCGGTCACCGGGGAGGATATCCTGGCTTCCGCAAAGGCGGTGTTGCGGCCGGAGACCTCGGTCACCGGCTGGCTGATGCGGGACGGGGAGGCAGACCAATGAGGGCGCTTTTCGCGGGAATCCTCCTGATTGTTCTGGCCCTGCCGGCGGTGGCGGCAGTCAAGATCCAGGAGGTGGTCAGCCCCGGCGGCATCACCGCCTGGCTGGTCGAGGATCATTCGATTCCCTTCACCGCGCTGGAGCTGCGGTTTCGCGGCGGCACCTCGCTCGACGCACCGGGCAAGCGCGGTGCGGTCAACCTGATGACCGGGCTGCTGGAAGAGGGGGCGGGCGATCTGGACGCCCGCGCCTATGCCCGGGAACTGGAATCGCTGGCGGCCGCGTTTTCCTTCGACAGCGGACCGGACACGGTCTCGATCTCGGCCCGGTTCCTGACCGAGAACCGCGACAAGGTGATGGACCTGCTGCATGACACGATCCATGCGCCGCGCTTCGATGCCGAGGCCGTCGAACGGGTGCGCGGGCAGGTGCTTTCCGGTCTGCGCTCCGACGCCAACGATCCCGACGAGATCGCCGGGCTGGCGTTCCGTGCGATGACCTATGGCGATCATCCCTATGGCAGCGACGGCCAGGGCACGATCGACAGCGTCACCGCGCTGACCCGTGACGATCTGCTTGCGGCCCAGGGTGCCGTCTTTGCCCGCGACCGGCTCTATGTGGGGGCGGTGGGCGACATTTCCCCGCAGGAGCTGGGGGCGCTGCTCGACGCGCTACTGGGCGACCTGCCCGCGACCGGCGCGCCGCTGCCGGGCAAGGCCGATGTCACCATCTCCGGCGGCGTCACCGTGGTGCCCTATGCCACGCCGCAGTCGGTTGCCCTGTTCGGCCAGCGCGGGATCGACCGCCACGACCCGGATTTCTTTGCCGCCTACGTGCTGAACACCATCCTCGGCGGTGGCAGCTTCGAAAGCCGCCTGATGAGTGAGGTGCGTGAAAAGCGCGGGCTGACCTATGGCGTCTATTCCTACCTCGTGCCGCGCGACCTGGCCTCGGTCTACATGGGCAGCGTCGCCTCGGCCAACGATCGCATCGGCGAGGCGGTGGAGGTGATCCGCACCGAATGGGCGCGGCTGGCGCGCGATGGCGTGACCGCCGAGGAGTTGGACAAGGCCAAGACCTATCTCACCGGCGCCTATCCGCTGCGCTTTGATGGAAACGAGCGGATCGCCGGCATCCTCGTCGGCATGCAGATGGACGATCTGCCGCTCGATTACATCGAGACGCGCAACGACAAGGTGAACGCGGTCACGCTGGAGGATGCCAACCGCGTCGCCGCCGAACTGCTTGATCCCGAGCATCTGCACTTCGTCGTCGTCGGCCAGCCCGAGGGGCTGGAGACCACCACCAACTGACCTCAGCGCGCGCCGCGGTCGCGGTCCCATCGTCCGCGCAGACGGTAGAGCGGCGTCCTGACCGCAAGGGCGACGGCGGCGTAGGCGAGGAACCCGGCCGGGTCGCGCAGGAACAATAGCAGCGTCGCGCCCGCGCCGGGCGCGGTTCGGCCCGCGTTTCGTACAAGATCGGGCCGTTTTTCCCCAAGTTCGGCCAGCCCCCGGTTCTGCCGCCGCCGTACCCGGACCAGCGCGCCGAACCCCTCGGCGATGGGCCAGGAGTAGGTATCGGGTACTCCGACCCGTTCCTCCGGGGCGAAGTGGTTGCGGATGAAGATGTCGTCCGAGGTCAGCTCGGGGATCCGCACCCAGCGGGCACGCCCGGCGGCGTTGACGGCGGCCACGCCACAGCCCGGCACGCCCTGCGCCATGAACGGCAGGCGCGGCCAGAACCGGGCATAAAGGCGCGAGGCGAGGGAGCGCGCGGGCCGGATGCGGAATTGCCCGCCGGCATAGGTGGGCGCGGGCCGGTCCACTGCGCGCGCCAGCGCCGCGACCAGCCCGGGCGAGACATGCACATCGGCGTCCATGAACATCAGTCGGGGATTACTCGCGGCGGCGATGCCTGCGTTCAGCGCGGCGGTCTTGCTGCCCCGCTCCCGCTCGATGACCTGGAACCGCCAGCCGCGCGCCGCGAAACCCGGGGCCATCGCCCGCGCCTCCTTGGCCGTCCCATCGGTGCAGCCGTTGGGCACCACGATCACCTCGACGGGGTGGTCGTGGTCCGCGCCTTCCGGCTCCTCGGATCGCAACAGATGGGTCAGGCTTTCGCCGATGATCCTCTCTTCCTCGTAGGCCGGGATGATGATGGTGATCATGCCGCCCTCCGCGCCGGAAGCAGGCGTTTGCGCGTCAGCCCCAATAGCCGCCTTGGACGGCGCGCCAGCGGCACATGGCCGGTCAGGGCGTTGGTCAGGACAGGTTCGCTCATCCCCGCCTCGATGCAGTTGCGCGGGCGCAGAAAGCGCGTGTTGCGGGCCTGCCCCCGGTCCGAGGTGTAGAGCGCCGCGAACCCCTCTTCGGCCAGCGCCGCGCTCACCCCGCGGTCGTAAAGCCCGAAGGGCGCGGCGGCCAGCGTGACTGGCGCGCCGGCAAGCTCGGCCAGACTGTGCCGGGCGTCGCGCAGTTCCGCCTGCCGCCCGGCGGCGTCCAGCCCGCGCCAGTCGCGGTGCGCCGCCCCGTGCAGTCCGATGGTGTGGCCTGCCTCGGCGAGGCTTCGCACATCGGCCTGCGACAGCGACCCGGCCTTACCGATCCGCCCGCTCAGCAGAAAGAATACTGCCCGCAGCCCGCGTTTTTCCAGTTCCGGCAGGGCGATCTGCGCGTCCGAGGCATTGCCGTCGTCAAAGGTGATCTCGGGCGCATCCGCCCCCATCGCGGCGATCCGGTCAAGGATGTCGCAAAACGCCGCACGCGAGATCCAGAACCTCTCTTCGCCCGGTTCCAGCGCCCGTCCGGGCGTGCCGATCCCGTGAAAGATCAGAACGGTACGTTTCTGCTCGGGGGCGCGCGCCATCCGCCTATTCCCCGTAGGGCACCCAGATCGTTTTCACCTCGGTCGATGCCTCCAGGAACGGGCGCAGGTCGGGCGCGGTCCAGTCGGTCGCCTGGCCATTGTTCACCCAGGTCCGCTTGAGGTTGCCGGCCGCGGCGCGTTCGATCGCGCCGGAGAGATCGGTCGAGGAAAAGCTCCAGAACGCGTCGACGCCCAGATGCGATGCCAGCGGGCCGGCCAGATCGCCATGCGCCCCGGTCAGGATGTTGACCACGCCCGCCGGCACGTCCGAGGTGTCCAGCAGCTGGTAGAAATCGGTGGCGGCCAGCGGGTACGGCTCGGACGCGGCCAAAACCACCCGGTTGCCCATGGCGATGGCGGGGGCCATCACGCCGACCAGCCCCAGCAAGGGCGCCTCGTCGGCGCAAAGCGCGCCGATAATGCCCGCCGGCTCCTTCATCGCCAGCGCGATGCCGCGGATCGGCACGCCATGCACTTGCCCGTCGTACTTGTCGGCCCAGGCGGCGGCGGTGAACAGGCGCTGGATCGAAGCCTCGACCTCGGCCGCGCCGCCGCGTTTGCCGGTCATGGCGTCGATCCGGTGGGCGAATTCAACGGCGCGGGCAGAAAGGTTCTCGGCCAGGTAATAGAGGATCTGCGCCCGCAGGTGTCCGGTCGTCCTGGCCCAGCCCGCAGCCGCCTGCGCCGCCTCGACCGCGTTGCGCACGTCCTTGCGGTTGGCGACAGGCGCATGGCCCAGCAATGCGCCGCCCTTCGACCAGATCGCCTGGGAATAGCCGCCGTCGGGCCGCGCCTGCTTGCCGCCGATGTAAAGCTTGGGCGTCCGGTCCAGCGGATCGGCGGGCGCGCCATCGCCCTGCGGCATCGCGTGGACCGGCCCCAGCGCCCTGGGTTTTGAAACGGGCCTTGTATAGGCCGTCAGCCCCTCCCATCCACCCTCGCGGCCGAAACCGCTTTCGCGTACCCCGCCGAACCCGGCGGCGGCGTCAAACAGGTTGGTGGCGTTGACCCAGACAACGCCCGCCGCCAGTTTCGGCGCCACGTCGAGGGCGAGGTTCAGGTTCTCGGTCCAGACCGTCGCGGCCAGCCCGTAGCGGGTGTTGTTGGCCAGTTGCACCGCCTCGCCGGGGGTGCGGAAGGTGGTCGAGACCAGCACCGGGCCAAAGATCTCCTCCTGCATCAGCCGGTCCGAGGGCGACAGCCCGGTGATCAGCGTGGGGGGATAGAAACAGCCGCGCTCGGGCAGGGTGACATCGGCGTGATGCACGTCACCCTCGGTGTTCCCCGCCACCATGTCGGTGATCGCGGCGTGCTGGACCGGGTCCACCACCGCGCCGACGTCGATGCATTTGTCCAGCGGATCGCCAACGCGCAGCTTGTCCATCCGGGCGCGCAGCTTGGCGTGGAACCGCTCCGCGACCGGCTCATGCACCAAAAGGCGCGACCCGGCGCAACAGACCTGGCCGGCGTTGAACCAGATCGCATCGACCAGCCCCTCGACGGCCGAGTCCAGGTCGGCGTCGTCGAAGACGATGTAGGGAGATTTGCCGCCGAGCTCCAGGGTCAGTGCCTTGCCCGACCCGGCGGTCGCCGCGCGGATCTTGCGCCCCACCTCGGTCGAGCCGGTGAAGGCGATCTTGTCGATCCCCTCGTGCCCCACGATCATCTCGCCCACCGCGCCGTCGCCGGTGACGATGTTGACCACCCCCTTGGGCAGCCCGGCCTGGCGGCAGATGTCGGCAAAGAGCAGCGCGGTCAGCGAGGTATACTCGGCCGGTTTCAGCACAACCGTGTTGCCCATCGCCAGCGCCGGAGCGATCTTCCACGCCAGCATCAACAGCGGGAAGTTCCACGGGATGATCTGGCCGCAGACACCGATGGCTTGCCGGTCGGGCAGTTCGGCCTCCATCAGCTGCGCCATGCCGGCGTGGTAATAGAAATGCCGCTGCGCCAGCGGCACGTCGATATCACGGCTCTCGCGGATCGGCTTGCCGTTGTCGAGCGTCTCCAGCACTGCGAAAAGCCGTGCGTGTTTCTGCAACAGCCGCGCGATGGCATAGAGGTGGCGCGCGCGCCCCGGCCCGCCCAGACGCTCCCACTTGTGTTGCGCGCGGCGGGCGGCGGCGACGGCGGCATCGACATCTTCGGCGGTGGCCTGGGTCAGGGTTGCCAGCACCTCGCCCGTGGCCGGGTTGCGGCTGTCGAAGCCATCGCCCGGCGCGGTAAAACCACCGTCGATGAAATGGCCAAAGCGGTCGCCCTGGTCCACCAGCCAGGTCAGCGCCTCGGCCGCACTCTCCGGGGCGGGGCCGTATTCCATCGTGTCGAAGATCTCTTTGACGGTCATGGCTTCTTCTCGTTTCAAATACTCAATGGTCCGACGCGGGCCGCGTGCGCTGCGCTTGCGCCTCAGCCGATTGCGTGGCGGTAGGTGGCGGAATAGGCGCCGGTCACGTGATGCTCCAACTGCCGCTCGATATCGCCCAAGAGCGACGAGGCGCCGAAGCGGAACAGGTCGGGCTGCAGCCAGCGATCCCCCAGCTCCTCCTTGATCAGCGCGAGGTAGGTCAGCGAATCCTTGGCCTTGGAGATGCCGCCGGCGGGCTTGTAGCCGACCCGGAAGCCGGTACGCTCGTGATAGTCGCGGATCGCCCGGATCATCACCAGAGACACCGGCAGGGTGGCGTTCACCGCCTCCTTGCCGGTCGAGGTCTTGATGAAATCGGCGCCGGCCATCATGCAGACCAGGCTGGCGCGGGCGACGTTGCGCAGCGTGCCCAGCTCGCCGGTGGCGAGGATCGCCTTGACGTGGGCATCGCCGCAGGCTTCGCGAAAGGTCTTCATCTCGTCGTAGAGCGCCTGCCAGTCGCCCTCCAGCACATGGCGGCGCGAGATCACGATGTCGATCTCCCCCGCGCCGGCCTTCACGCTTTCGCCAATCTCGGCGACGCGCAGGGGGAACGGCGACAGCCCGGCGGGAAAGCCGGTGGAGACGGCGGCGACCGGGAGGCCGGATCCCTCCAGCGCGGCGACGGCGGGGGCGATCATGTCATGATAGACGCAGACCGCGCCCACGGTCAGCCCCCCGACCCCCAGCGCCGCCAGCAGATCGGCGCGCACCGGCTGGCGCGCCTTGGCGCAGAGCCGCCGCACCCGGTTTGCCGTGTCGTCGCCCGACAACGTGGTCAGGTCGATGCAGCTCACCGCCTTCAAAAGCCAGGCCGCCTGATAATCCTTCTTGACGCTGCGGCGACCGGGCAGGGTGGCCGCGCGCCGCTCGATGGCCGAGGTATTGGCCTGCACCGCGCGCAGCCAGTCGAGGTCGAGCGCCATGCCGGGATTGCGCGGCTCGGTCACCTGCGGCAGTTGCGCGATGGGGGCGGGTCTCGTCGTGTCCATGCAGCGGGTCCGATGGCTGTTTTTCAGGCAGGCTGGCACGGGTCCGGAGGCATGGCAAGCGCAGGATCTGGATTTAGTTGCGACTAATTCTCATTTTCATTGACAGTTTTGAGAATCGTTCGCATATTCCCGTCAACATCCAGGTCAAAGGAACAACCCGACATGATTCGACGCGCCGCATTGAAACTGATCTGCGCTCTGGCCGCGCTTCCCCTGGGGATGTCCGTGGCCTTGGCCGAGGTCCCGCTGGAGGTGGTCACGACCACCGGGATGATCGCGGATGCGGCGCAGCAGATCGGCGGCGATGCGGTAAAGGTGCGGGCGCTGATGGGCCCCGGGGTCGATCCGCATGCCTATCGTCAGACCCGCTCGGACATCGTCGCGCTGGCCAATGCCGGTCTGGTGTTGCGGCACGGCCTCTATCTGGAGGCGCAGATGGAGGACTTCATGCGCGAGCTTGGCGAGGGCGGCACCGTCGTCGCCGTCGCCGAGGGGCTTCCGCGCGATGTGCTGATCGGCCACGACCACTATGAGGACAAGTTCGACCCGCATGTCTGGATGGACCCGAACCTGTGGCGCCGGGTGGTGGGGGTCGTGCGCGATGCGCTGATCGACGCCCGCCCCGGGGACGAGGCCGTCTTTCGCGCCAATGCCGAGGCGCATCTGGCCGAACTGACCGAGCTTTCGGATTATACTGCCCGCGTTCTGTCCTCGGTTCCCGACGACCGCCGCGTGCTGGTCACCGCGCATGATGCCTTCAACTATTTTGGGCAGGCTTACGGGTTCGAGGTGGTCGGCATCCAGGGCATCTCGACCGAATCCGAGGCCGGGCTGCGGCGGATTTCCGAACTGGTCGACATGCTGGTTGACCGCAAGATCGGTGCCGTCTTCGTCGAATCCTCGGTTTCCGATCGCAATATCCGCGCGCTGATCGAGGGCGCCGCCGCGCAGGGCCATAAGGTGGTGATCGGCGGCGAGCTGTTCTCGGACGCGATGGGCGAGCCGGGCACCTACGAGGGCACCTACCTGGGCATGATCGACCACAACGCCACCGTGATCGCCGGCGCGCTGGGCGGTGACGTCCCCGAAAAGGGCATGCAGGGCCTGCTGAACTGATGGAGCCGAGAATGACACGTCCCACCGAAACACCGATCACCCTTGCCGCGACCGAGGGGCGCGTCACCCCGCGCGCCGCGATCCCCGCAGATGCGCCGCTGGTGCTGCGCGGGCTGACCGTGTCCTATGGTGAGAAACCGGCGGTGTTCTCGGTCGATGCCACCTTTGCGCCCGAGGCGATGACCGCGATCATCGGGCCGAACGGTGCGGGGAAATCGACCATGCTCAAGGCCGCACTGGGGGTGATCCCCCGGCTCTCGGGCGAGGTGGCGGTGTTCGGCCAGCCCATCGACGTGGCGCGCGACCGCATCGCCTATGTGCCGCAGCGGGCCAGTGTCGACTGGGATTTCCCCACCACCGTGATCGACGTGGTGCTGATGGGCCTGTATCGCCGCGTCGGGCTGCTGGGCCGGTTGACCGGCGCGCATCTTTCACGGGCGCGCGACTGCCTCGACCGGGTCGGCATGGGCGATTTTGCCGCCCGCCAGATCGGCCAGTTGTCGGGCGGTCAGCAACAGCGGGTCTTTCTCGCGCGGGCGCTGGCGCAGGATGCCGACCTCTACCTGCTGGACGAACCCTTTGCCGGGGTCGACGCCGCGACCGAGCGCGCCATCATCGACGTGCTGAAGGCGCTCAAGGCGCAGAAAAAGGCAGTGGTTTGCGTGCATCACGACCTTGCCACCGTGGCCAGCTATTTCGACGAGGTGTTCCTGATCAACGTGCGCCGCATCGCCCAGGGACCTGTGGCGGAAACCTTTACCGCCGAGAACCTGCACGCCACCTATGGCGGCCGGCTGGCGACCACCCATCTCGATCAACTGGATCTGGCGCAGGGCTGAGCATGGGAAATTTCCTTTCGGCGCTCCTGCTGCAGGCGGGCTATAACGCGGCGCTGGTCGCCACCGGGTCGGCGCTGCTCGGGTTTGCCGCCGGGGCATCGGGCACGTTCCTGTTCCTGCGCAAGCGGGCGCTGGTCTCCGACGCGGTGGCACATGCGACGCTGCCCGGGGTCGGGCTGGCGTTCATCCTCATGGTGGCGCTGGGCGGCGACGGGCGCAGCCTGCTGGGGCTGCTGGCCGGATCGGCGGTAACCGCCGCGCTGGGCCTGTTGCTGGTGGAATGGATCGCGCGACGCACCCGCCTGTCAGAGGATGCGGCCATCGGTGCGGTGCTTTCGGTGTTCTTCGGCGTCGGCATCGTGCTCTTGACGGTGATCCAGACCATGAGCGCAGGGCGGCAGGCCGGGCTCGAAAGCTTTCTGCTCGGCTCCACCGCCGGGATGCTGTTCCAGGACGCGGTGGTGATCGCGGTCGGCGGCACGCTGGCGGTGCTGGCGACCTACCTGTTGCGCCGGCCGATGACGCTGGTGGCCTTCGATCCCGAGTATGCCGCCGCCTCGGGCTATGACGTGCGACGCATCGATCTCGCGATGATGGGGCTGGTGATGGCGGTGACGGTGATCGGGCTCAAGCTGGTCGGGCTGATCCTGATCGTGGCGATGCTGATCGTGCCGCCGGTGACCGCGCGGTTCTGGACCGAGCGCGCCGGGCGCGTGGTCTGGATCGCCGGGGCGCTGGGCGGGGTCGCGGGCTATCTCGGTGCCGCGATCTCGGCCTCGGCGCCGGCGTTGCCGACGGGGCCGATCATCGTGCTGGTCGCCGCCGGGCTGTTCCTGCTGTCGCTGGTCCTGGCCCCGGCACGCGGTGTCGCGGCGGCGCTGCTGCGCCATCGCCGGTTCCAGCGCCGGGTGCACCGGCGGCAGGGCCTGCTGGCACTGGCCCGGTCCGAGCCGATCCTCGAACGCTATACCCTCCGCGTGCTGCGGGCCGAGGGGCTGGTGCGGCCCGATGGTGTCGCCACCGAGGCCGGGCGCGCCCAGGCCGCCAAGGTCGCCCGCGACGAATGCCGCTGGGACATTGCCCGCCAGGTCCACCAGGACGCCGGGCTGACCGGGCGTTATGACGGGCTGACCCCGATCGAAGAGGTGTTTACCGCTGACGAAATCGAAGCGTTCGACAGCCGCCTCGGCGGCCCCCGACCGGTGGGAGGGCTTGCCTGATGGGCAATGAATTCGTCCAGTTCTCGCTCACCCCGATGCTGATCGGCATCCTTGCCGCGGTGGCCTGCGCGCTGCCCGGCAATTTCCTGATCCTGCGGCGGCAGGCGCTGATCGGCGACGCCATCAGCCACGTTGTGCTGCCCGGCATCGTCGTCGCCTTTCTGGTCACCGGCACCGTCGCCGCCATCCCGATGCTGCTGGGCGCGGCCGGGGCGGCGCTGGTCGCGGTGGTGCTGATCGAGGCGATCAAGCGGCTGGGCCGGATCGAACCGGGCGCGGCAATGGGCGTGACCTTTACCACCCTGTTCGCCGCCGGCGTGCTGATCCTGGAACAGACCGATACCTCCTCGGTGCACCTCGACGTGGAACATGCGCTGATGGGCAATCTTGAATCGCTGATCTGGTTCCGGGCCAAGGGCTGGGGCTCGCTGCTCGATCCGGTGGCGCTGGCGGCGCTGCCGGACGAGCTGGGCCGGATCGCGGTGGTCTGCGCGCTGGTGGTGGTGCTCATGATCGTGTTCTGGCGCTGGCTCAAGATCTCGACCTTCGACGAGGGCTTCGCCCAGGCAGTGGGTCTGCCGGTGACGGCGATCGGGCTGGGGCTGGTGGCAACTGCCGCCGTGGCCGCCGTCGCCGCCTTCGACGCGGTCGGCTCGATCATCGTGATCGCCATGTTCATCTGCCCGCCGGCGGCGGCGCGGCTGGTTACCAACCGGCTGGAGCATCAGGTAATGTGGAGCGTGGTCTTCGCCGTGCTCTCGGCGGTGCTCGGCTATGTCTTTGCCGGCTATGGCCCGCTGTGGTTCGGCAGTCAGAACGCGGTCAGCGCGGCGGGGATGATTGCCGCTGTCTCCGGCGTGATCCTCGGGCTGGCCTGCCTGTTCGGTCCGCACCGGTCCCGCGTCGGGGTCGGCCGGGAAGAGGTGCTCTGAGCGCCGCGCCAATCGCGGAACCATCTGGCAGAATCGCGTGAGACCATGCTAGGTATAGCGGTATGGGTTACCAAAACCGCAATATCGGCGAAGACCGCCCCGTCATCCGCCAGCTCGACGATACCGCGATCAACCGCATCGCGGCGGGCGAGGTGGTCGAACGCCCGGCCTCGGCGGTCAAGGAACTGGTCGAGAACGCCATCGATGCCGGTGCCAACCGGATCACCATCGAGATTGCCGACGGTGGCAAGACGCTGATCCGTGTCACTGACGACGGCTGTGGCATCGCGCCGGGCGATCTGCCGCTGGCGCTGTCGCGTCATGCCACGTCAAAGATCGACGGCTCCGACCTGCTGAACATCCATACCTTCGGCTTCCGGGGCGAGGCGCTGCCCTCGCTCGGCGCGGTGGGGCGTCTGACCCTGACCAGCCGCGCCCCGGGCGAGGAGGCTGCCACGCTGCGCGTCGCAGGCGGGCGGATGGAGCCCACGCGCCCCGCCGCCCTGCGCGCCGGAACCGTGGTGGAGCTGCGCGACCTGTTCTTTGCCACGCCTGCCCGGCTGAAGTTCATGCGTTCCGACCGCGCCGAAAGCCAGGCGGTCACCGATGTGGTCAAACGGCTGGCGATGGCCGAGCCTGCCATCGGCTTTACCTTGCGCGACGTCTCCGGCGGCGGCGAGGGGCGGGTCACCTTCCGCGCCGAGGCGGAGAACGGCGAACTTTTCGGCGCGTTGCAGGCGCGGCTCTCGCGCATCCTGGGCCGTGACTTTGCCGAGAATGCCATGCCGATCGACGCCACGCGCGAGGGGATCCGGCTGTTCGGCTATGCCGCCTTGCCGACCTATTCGCGCGGCGCGGCGGTGATGCAGTACCTTTTCGTCAATGGCCGCCCGGTGCGCGACCGGATGCTGACCGGGGCGCTGCGCGCGGCCTATTTCGATTTCCTCAGCCGCGATCGCCACCCGGCCGCCGCGCTGTTCCTCGATTGCGATCCCAAGCTGGTCGACGTCAACGTGCATCCGGCCAAGTCCGAGGTGCGGTTCCGCGAGCCGGGCGTGCCGCGCGGGCTGATCGTCTCGACCCTGCGGCACGCGCTGGCCGAGGCGGGGCATCGCGCCTCCTCCACCGTGGGGGCGGCAACGCTGGGGGCGATGCGCCCCGAGACCCCCGGCGCGCCGCCGCGCGTCTACCAGATGGATCGCCCCTCGCCCGGCGCCCGCGCCGCTGCCTACCAGGCGCAGGCCCCGATGGAGCCGGCCCCGGCCTATGGTGCGCGGCCCGAGCCGGGCTTTGCCGAGCTTTCAGCCGCCTATAGCGGTCGGGTGGTCGAGGACACGGAAAGCGCGCCGGACCGCGCCGCCGAATCCCTGCCGCTGGGCGCGGCGCGTGGGCAGGTGCACGAGAATTACATCATCGCCCAGACCGAGACCGGCATGGTGATCGTCGATCAGCACGCTGCGCATGAGCGGCTGGTCTATGAAAAACTCAAGAAACAGATGGCGGAAAATGGCGTCGCGGCGCAGGCGCTGTTGATCCCGGAGATCGTGGAGCTTTCCGGTGGCGACTGTGCCCGGCTGCTGGAGGTGGCGGGCGATCTGGAGAAAATGGGCCTTGGCATCGAGGCCTTCGGCGGAAATGCCGTCGCCGTGCGTGAAACCCCCGCGATCCTGGGCGAGGTGAACGCCGAGGCGATGATCCGCGATATTCTTGACGAGTTGGATGACGAGGGCGACAGCCAGCTGGTTCAGGCCCGGATCGAGGCGATCCTGAGCCGGGTGGCCTGTCACGGCTCGATCCGCTCGGGGCGCCGGATGCGGGCAGAGGAGATGAACGCGCTGTTGCGCGAGATGGAGGCGACGCCGCATTCGGGCCAGTGCAACCACGGACGACCCACCTATGTGGAGCTGAAGCTGACCGATATCGAACGTCTGTTCGGGCGCAGCTGAGGGCGGCCTTGCCTTTTCCGATTGCTTGGTTCAACTGGAGAGGGAAAGAACCAAACAGGAACGGGGGCCGAGAGGACGATGGATGATGTTCTGAACGCGATACAGGCCCTCCCGCCGCAACAGATCCTGATCTGGGCGACGGTGGCCCTGTCGCTGCTGGTCCTGGCGCTGCTGCTGCGCCAGATCGCGTTGCGCGCGCTGATCCGGGAGTTGCGCCCCTATGAGGACGAGGCGCAGGCCCTGCGGCTGGAACTGGCCGAACAGCGCGCCCAGGCCGGGCGGATCCCCGAATTGCTGCAGGTGGTCGAGGATCTGCGCCGCCTGCATGGCGACGAACAGCAATTGCGCATCAGCGCCGAGACCGAGTTGAAGACCCTGAAATCCGAACATGCCGCCCGGCTGGAGGAGCTGCGCGGCATGAAGAAGGAGATGGAGGATCGCTTTGCCGCGCTGGCCTCCGGCGTGTTGCAGCGCAACTCCGAATCTTTCCTCAAACTGGCCTCGGAACGGTTCAAGTCGCACGAGGTCACCGCCAGCGAGGATCTGGAGAAACGCAAGACCGCGATCGAGAACCTGGTCAAGCCGCTGAACGAGAAGCTGACCGTCTTCGACACCCGCATCAAGGAGATCGAAAAGGCCCGCAACGATGCCTATGGCGCGATTCGCGAACAGGTGCGCCAACTGGCCGAGGGGCAGGCCAGCCTGGGCACCGAGACGCGCAAGCTGGTGCAGGCCCTGCGCGCGCCCAAGACCCGGGGCCGCTGGGGCGAGATGCAGTTGCGGCAGGTGTTCGACATGGCCGGCATGGCCGAGAACGTCGATTACACGCTGGAACACCACATGGACACCGACGACGGCGCCCGCCGCCCCGACGCCATCGTCAAGATTCCCGGCGGCAAGAGCATCGTGATCGACGCCAAGACCCCGCTGGAAGCCTATCTCGACGCGCTGGAATGCGAAACGCCCGAGCAGCAGCAACACCACCTTGCCCGCCACGCCGCGCAGGTGCGCCAGCATGTGAAACTGCTGTCCTCCAAGGCCTATCAGGACCAGATCGCGACAACGCCGGATTTCGTGGTGATGTTCATCCCCGGCGAGACCTTTGTCTCGGCCGCGGTGGAGGCGGACGCCGAGCTGATCGAATACGCCTTCGAGCGCAAGGTGCTGATCGCCACGCCGACCACGCTGATGGCGCTGGTCAAGGCCATCGCCTATGGCTGGCAGCAGGAGAAGATGGCCGAGAACGCGGTCGAGGTGCAGAAGGTCGCGAAAGAGCTGTATGACCGGCTCAACACCTTTGGCGGTCATCTGGACGCGGTGGGCAAGGGGCTGAACCGCTCGGTCGATCACTACAACAAGGCGGTCGCCTCGATGGAAAGCCGGGTGCTGCCCTCGGCCCGCAAGTTCGAGGCCATGGGCGTGGTTACCCAAGGATCGGAGATCGAGACGCCCGCTCTGGTCGAGGGGCGCGGGCGCGGGTTCGCCGCCGTGACCGATGGTGCCGAGTAAGCTCTGGCCGGTACGGCCGCCCCCTGAAACCATCCGGCTGTTCCGCGAGGCCGAGCTTCGGGCCGAGGGGCTCGTGGGGCTCTTGCGGATGCTTTCGGTGCTGATCCTTGTGCTGTCTTTCACGTTGGTCGCCGCCGATATGGAACCTCCAGCCCAGTCTGACGTGCTCGAGAAACAGTGGTTCTATGCCACAGCGATGATGGCGGGGTATTTCGTCCTCGGCGCTTTGGCCTGGTGGGGCTACCGGCGCGGCTGGCTGCGGATCTGGATGATCTGGCCGGCGGCCGCTGCCGACTGCCTGTTCTTCCTGTGCGGGGTGTGGATCAGCATGGTGAACACCGGACTTCCCGGCAGCCATGCCTTTGTCTTCACCGCGGTCTGGCTGGGGCCGGTGGTGCTGGCTTTCGGCGTGCTGCGGTTCAATCCCGGGATCCAGGCGTTCATCGCACTGCTCACCGTGGGGGGGCTTGCCTACCTGATAAGCCTGCCGGCGGGCGAGGGGTTCGTGCCGCGTTCGGGCGTCGCGGGGCTGTTTCTGGCCTCGGCGCCCAACGCGATGCGGGTGGCGATGCTGGGCCTTGCGGGCGCGGTACTGGTGGTGGCGGCGGTGCGTACCAGGCTGTTGTTGCTGCGCTCGATCACCGAGGCACGCAACGCCGCCAACCTCACCCGCTACCTGCCCGGGCAACTGGCCCCGCGCCTTGCCTCCGGCGGGCTGGAGGAGCTGCGCCATGGCCGCAGGATCGAGGCGGGCGTACTCTTTATCGACCTGCGCGGCTTCACCCGCCTGTCGCAGGGCATGAGCGCGCAGGACTTGTCGGCCTTCGCCACCGAATACCGCCGCCGGGTCACCGCCGTGGCCCGGACGACGGGGGGTATCCTTGACAAGTTCATGGGCGATGCCGCGATGATCGTGTTCGAGGAGGGCGCGGATTCCGCCGCCACCGCCGGCGCCTGCGTCGATTGCGCGCTGCGCCTGCGCGATGAGATCGCGGACTGGTCGCTGGCGCGCGTCGCGGCGGGCGCGCCGGCGTTGCGGGCGGGAATTGGGCTGCACTGGGGGCCGGTCTTCAGCGGCGTGGTCGGCACCAGCGACCGGCTCGAATACTCGGTCTTCGGCGACACCGTGAACATCGCCGCCCGGCTGGAGGAAGAGACCAAGCGGTTGGATGCGGATATTCTGGCGTCCTGTGATATCCTGTCGCGCGCCGGGCGGGACCGGGACTATGCCCCCTGGGACATGACCGCCGAAACCGAACTGCGCGGCCGCGATGGCGTTCTGCGTTTGCGCGGGATACGCAGGACACAGGAGCCGGCGCAGTTTGCGCAGGATCAAAGACCGGGGTGCGCGGGCGGGTATCAGATGACCGGACCGACGCGAACAGAAGGATGAGAACCATGGAGATTTCCGCGCGCAAACTGGCGCAGGTGGCGATGATGGCGCGGGAACTGGGCCGCGCCGAGGGCGAATTGCGCGCCTTCATCGACCGCATGAGCGAGGATGAACAGGCCGAGCTGGTGGCGGTCATGTGGATCGGCCGCGAAAGCTTTTTCGCCGAGGATTGGGACGAGGCGCTGGCGACCGCCAAGACCGAGGCCACGACCCCCTGCGCCGATTACCTGATCGGCACGCCGCACCTGTCCGACAATCTGGAAAACGGGATGGACGCGCTGGGCATCTCGGTCGAGGACGTGGAAAACGACCTGATGTAGGCGCCGCGCCACGGGAGAATAGAGATCAAGAAAGGGGGCCGCGCGGCCCCAGCCCCTGTCGGTAAATTTTGAAGCCCGTCGCCGCGGCAGACTTTTCGTACAAAACTTTGTAAATATCCTTTTTATATAGAATATTGTAAGTATCGTTTTTATACACTAATCTGTATAAGTTACGAATATACATAGAACTGTAAAATCATGAGACCAAAGAGCGATACAATCACGCCCAGGAAGGTGCGATCTGTTGATGAACTTGGTCGTGCGCTGCGTGCGGCGCGCAAGGCCAAGGGCATGACACAAGGTGAACTCGCGCGGGTCGCGGGCCTTCAGGCGCATCACATCTCGACGATTGAGACGGGAGCCACCAAACCGACAGCGGCAACGATCTTCATCTTGCTGTCCGCACTGGATCTGGATTGCGTGCTGTCGCCGCGCGGGTCTCGCAACGCCGGCAAATCCTCGAGCATCGAGGATATCTTCTGATGGGTCGCCGGGCGAAGAGCATACCGCTTGCGGTCTACATGAACGGTCGAAGGGTCGGCACGCTGACGCGCGAGGCCACTGGGGCGACGACATTCACCTATCATGACGACTGGCTGGGATGGGAAAATGCCTTTCCGGTCTCGCTGTCGCTTCCCCTTGAGGCTGGGATCCAAAAGGGGGAGAGGGTTGTCGCGGTATTTGACAATCTCCTGCCCGACAACGTTGTGTTGCGCCGGACCGTCGCTGAAAGAATGGGCGCGAGGGGAGATGACCCGCACTCCTTACTGGCAGCGATTGGCCGTGACTGCGTGGGAGCAATGCAGTTCATTCCTGATGGCGATGATCCGGGCGCACCCTTCTTGATTGAAAGCGATCGGGTCGATGAGGTGGCTGTCGAAGACATCCTGAAAAACCTGTCCCACAGCCCGC
The DNA here is from genome assembly GCF_029212575.1 of Antarcticimicrobium sp. GTDB lineage: Bacteria > Pseudomonadota > Alphaproteobacteria > Rhodobacterales > Rhodobacteraceae > Antarcticimicrobium. The sequence goes on along the minus strand of NZ_JARGPK010000044.1, from coordinate 35,581 downwards.
TCGGCGTGGACCGGAAGCAAGCGTTTCGCATTTCTGTTGCCGGCGCACAGGAAAAAACAGCGCTTCTACGCCAAGACGGGGAGTGGCACATTCCCCATGGTCTGACCGCGACCACCCATATTCTGAAGACCCGGATGGGCCGATTGCAAAACGGGATAGACATGACTACGAGCCTGGAAAACGAGCTGCTATGCTTGCGCCTGGCTGAAGCGTTCGGATTTGATATTAATAACGTGTGGATCGAGCGGTTCGGAAAAACCGATGCGCTGGTGATCGAGCGTTTCGACCGGAAGATGTCGAAAGGGCGCCGCCTGAGATTACCCCAGGAAGATTTTTGTCAGGCCTTGGGTGTGCCGTCTTCTCAGAAATACGAGCAAGAGGACAGTGGCCCTGGAATGAAGGACTGCCTTGAACTCCTCCTGGGCTCCTCCAACAGCGTGGACGACCGGGTGACATTCTTCGCCTCCCAGCTTTTCTTCTGGATGATCGGGGCGACCGACGGGCACGCGAAGAACTTCTCGATTTTCCTGGGCCCGGGCGGGTTTCATATGACGCCTCTCTACGACATCCTGAGTGCGGAACCTGCATATGCGAGCGGTCAAATCCGCCTGCAGCAGATGCAGCTGGCGATGGCCGTCCGCGGCGGAAAACGGTACTACCGGATCGACCAGATCCATCCGCGCCATTTCTGGGAAACCGGCCCGAAGTTAGGCCTTGGAGAAGCCTTGGTGGAGGGCGCTTTCAATATGATTGTGGAGCGCGAAGAGAATGTTTTCGATCGAGTGGCAGAGGGTCTTCCAGGAGATTTCCCGGGCAAAATTCTGGATCCAATCCTGGTTGCCGGGAAAAGACGCCACGCGATGATTTGCGATTATCTTGAAAGCCTTCGAGCGGGGTAGGTGCAAAGCGCGCAAGACAAAGTGCCTGGCCTGTATTTTGTCTTGCGGGAAAAAATCTGCGATGTCCGTCGAAGATATCTTCGAGACAATGTTCATTCAGAAACCCCCACAGATTCCTCCAAAGGCGCCGTTCAAGGTGATTTCTAAAGGGTAGATTGGCCAAAATTTGGCCAACCAAAGTTTTCATTTCAACATTTGCCGACAGGGGCTGGGGCCGCGCGGCCCCTTTCCGTTGCCCGGGTCATGCCAGGTGATCGACCACCTCGATATGCTGGGCGAGTTTGCCGATCTCGCCCATCCAGTCGGCCACCAGTTCTGGCGCGCTCGGGGCGGCATGCACGCCCGGCGCGATCCGGCCCGCGATCACCGATTCGACCGCCAGCGCCACGGTGACCGAGACCAGCCGCGCCATCGCGCTGCCGCGCGCATCGCCCCAGGCGTCCATCACATAGGTCTTGTGCCAGACCTCCTTGCCGTCCTTCTCGGCGGTGAGGCCAACGCAGAGCACCACGCGGTCCGGCTCGCCCTCGTCATAGGCGTTCTGGTCCCAGAAATGGTCCGACATCTGTTTCAGCCGCGCGTCGCCCTCGGGGCCGGTCAGCGTCTCGACCTCGCGGAACACATCCGACCAGGCCTGCGCCCAGCCCTCCAGCCGCAGCGTGCCGCGCACGAACTGCTTGACCGGCCAATCCGCACCGAACCCGTACTCGGCCATAAAGGGCAGGCTGTCGCGGTTGGGGTAAACCTCGAAATCCTCGGGCGTCGGCAGCGGCGCGGTGTAGCTGCTGATCGCATCCCAGGGCCGGTCGACCTCGAATTCCTCGGAATCGCGGATCGACCGCGACGGCGAACGCAGCGCCTTGAGCACCCCCAGCGGCGACCAGGAGAACTTGTAGCGGAAATCGTTGGGGATCTTCGGCACCCCGCCGCAGTAAGAGATGAAGCTGAGGTGATTCTGCGCATCGAAGGCGTCGGAGGCGCGGTAATCGGCCATCAGCGCATGCGCCATCAGGTGGTCGATGCCGGGATCGAGACCCACCTCGTTGACCAGCGTCACGCCCGCTGCCTTGGCCTTGTCGTCCAGCGCCCGCATTTCCGGCGCGATATAGGAGGACGAGACGAAATTGGCGCCCTTGGAGATCGCCAGTTCGGCCAGCGGCACGTGCCAGTCGCCGGGCAGCATCGAGACGACGACATCGCCTTTCTTCAGCGCCGCACCGATTGCCTCCATGTCAAAGGCGCGGATATCGTCGGCCAGATCGCCGACCGCCTCGCGCGCCTTGTCGACCGTCCGGTTCCAGACGGTCACCTGTTGTCCCGCTTCGAGCAGCCTGCGCAGCCCGGGAATGGCCGAAAGGCCGGTTCCGCACCAGTGAATGGTCATGGGTCGTTCCCCCTGTTTGAATTAAAGTTTCGCCGCCTCAGCCCATGTGGCTGTCAAAGGTGGCCTTGGCCCGACCCCAGACGCCCGTGTCGAGTGCATCCAGCGTCAGCAGCGACGGCAAGAGCTGCGCCGCGAAATCCTGCGAACTTTCCACCGGCAGCATCGAGGGCAGGTTGTCGATCGCCATCACGTCCAGCACCGGGTTTTCCGCCACCCGCAGCACCGGGGCCTCCCAGGTGGTGGCGCGGTCATAGATGGGGACCGGGTTGTAATCGCTGTCCGGGTCGCAGGCGACATCACCGATGGCGCTCAGCCGGCGCGGCGCGGTCAGCGCTGATTTCGGCACGAAGACCGGCGTGCCGGGCCGCGCGAAGATGCAGTTGAGGAAAAGGTCGTGCTCCAGGATCTCCGGGAACGGCCCGCCGCCTGCGGTCTCGGCCATGTCCCATTTGGTCACCGCGACACCCAGCGCCTCGCACAAATCGGCCGCGCCGGTGCCGACCCGGCCCAGCGCGCCGATCACGATGGCGCGGGGGCGCGGGGCGTCGAGCGCGTCCAGCTCGCCCCCCAGTTCGGACAGCAGCGCATCCTTGCCGGGATAGACCCCGACCGGCCCGCAGATCCCGCCGCGCTGCTGCGCCGCCCAGGCCTTGAGCGTCACCGCAGCACCCGCGTAACCGGCCCAATAGCCAAAGGCGGCCACCCGGCGCCCGGCCTCGTCCACCAGGTACTCCAGGTCATACAGCGTGCCGCCGCCAGCCTTGAACCGCCGCAGCAACTCCTTGCCCGAATGCTGCCCCTTGAAGGCGTGGCCGAACATGATGTGCCGGTGCGGCAGCGGCGTGCCGTCCTCGGGCAATTCCTTGAGCCCGAAGATGATCGCGTCACGCGGCGCCTGCGGCCAGCTGTTTTCCGCCGCGATTGTGCAGCCCGCCGCGCTGTAACCGTCGATCGGGATGGCACGGACCGAGCTTTCCTCGACCGTGACCTCGATCCCCCTGGCGATCAGCGCCGCTGCGCCCTCGGGGGTCAACCCGACGCGGTCTTCGTTTGGCCGTTGCTCGGCCCGGACCCAGAGATGCGTCATCGAAAGGCTCCTTTCACAGATGGGTTTGGGCGTAATGCCGCTCGGGCAGTTCCAGGTGCGGCACCGCGTTGAACAGAACCGGGCTCAGCCGGTCGCCGATGGGAAATACCCGGTGCAGCGAGGTGTTCATGATCGCCAGCGCCATCCGCGCCATCGCCGGGGTGTCAAGCTCCAGCATCTGCCGCATCACCATGGCGATCAGCCCGCCGGAGGTGACCACCAGCGCCGGGCCGGACCCGGCCGCGATCTCTGCCAGCGCCTCGCGCACGCGGGTCTCGAAATTCCCGAAGCTCTCCGGCGTCCCCTCGATCTCGCCCCGCTGCCAGGCTTCGAAGACCATCGGCAGGTGCGCCACGAACCCCTCGCGGTCCTTCGGGATCGCCACGCCCTTTTGTTGTTCCAGAAGCTGGGCGAGGGTGAAATATTCCAGCTCGTTGAGCCGCGGATCGCGAATGGCCTCTTCGCCCACGCCCATCCCCTGCGCCGTTTCCAGATGCCGGGTCAGCGTGCCGCAATAGACCCGCCCCTGGTGGCCGGTCGAGGCGCGCAGATACTCCCCCAGCCATTGCGCCTGCTGGTGGCCCAGCGGGCTGAGCCGGTCATAGTCTGCCTCGTCCCGGGCCTCGGTATTGGCCTGGCCGTGGCGGATCAGGGTAATCTGGGACATGGCACGCGCCTTTGTGGTTCGCGCCCCTCTTATGCCAGCGCCGCGCGGGGGAAAAGGGAGGTGCCGCGGAGAGAGGGGAAAATTTCCCGCGCAAGCGGCGGTTGCGGTTTGCTCCGCCGCGCCACCGTGCGATGTCTGAGCGAACCCCGATGGAGGAATGGCGATGAAAGTGGATGCGGAACGGTTCCTGGCGGATCTGCACAAGCTGCGGGAATTCGGTGCGGCAGGCGTCGGCAAGGGCGTGGTCCGCCCGGCCTATTCAAAGGCGGACATCGCGGCGCGCGACTGGCTCGCCGGGCGGATGCGGGAGGCCGGGCTGACGCCGCAATTCGATCCCGTCGGTAACCTCTTCGGGCTGGCCGAAGGGGCCTCGCTGCTGCTGGGCTCGCACAGCGACAGCCAGCCCGAGGGCGGCTGGCTTGACGGCGCGCTGGGGGTGATCGCCGCGCTGGAGGTCGCCCGCGCCGCGCAGGAGGCCGACGGACCGCCGATCTCGGTGGTCAGCTTCGAGGATGAGGAGGGCCGCTTTGGCGTCACCACCGGCAGCGCGGTCTGGGCAGGATCGACGCCGCTGGAGGTGGCCGACGGGTTGACCGACCGCGACGGCGTCAGCTTTGCCGCCGCGCGCGCCGCGATCGGGGATCGGTCGGGCGATTTTATCGACCCGGCGCGCTTCACCGGCTATGTCGAGATGCATATCGAACAGGGGCCGGTGCTGGACGGCAGCGGTGAAAAGGCGGGCGTTGTGACCGACATCGTCGGCATCCGCGACATGCGCATCACCTTTTCCGGCCAGCAGAACCACGCCGGCACCACGCCGATGCACCTGCGCCGCGATGCCTTCCAGGCGCTGGCGGCCTTCAACGCGGCGATCAACGCGCGCTTTCGCAACGTGGTCACCCCGGCGACGGTCTGGACCATCGGCCATGTCGGCCTGCATCCCAACGCCTCCTCCATCGTGCCGGGGCGGGCGACCTTCTCGATGCAGTGGCGTGACGGCGACAGCGACCGGCTGAACCGGATGGAGCGGATCATCCGCGACACCGCCGAAGAGATCGCGCAGGCGCAGGGAATGGGCCTGAGTTTCGGCCCGATGCTGGGGCTGGAGCCGGTGGCGATGGATGCGACCCTGCGCGCCGCGCTCGAAGCCGGCGCCGAGGCGGTGGCGCCGGGCAACTGGCGCAAGATGCCCTCCGGCGCGCTGCACGACGCCACCAACGTGGCGCGGCTGATGCCGGTGGCGATGCTCTTCACCCCTTCGATCGGCGGCATCAGCCATGCCTTCGAGGAGGATACCGACGAGGCCGATCTGGTGGCCGGGCTCAGAGTGCTGGCGGAGGCGGTGGGTCGGCTGAGGTGAGGTTCGGTCCCGTGGTCTTTTTCTGGCCTCAAGTACTCCCGCCGGAGGCACGCCGCGAAGCGGCGTTCGCTCTCCCTCACCCCCAGCCCACATCCCCCAGGAAAATATACCCCGCCCCGTAGATCGTCTTGATCAGGCGCGGGTTCTTGGGGTCCTCGCGCAGCTTGGTGCGCAGGCGAGAGATACGCACGTCCATCGCCCGGTCAAAGCTTTCGCCGGCCGCGCCGCCCAGGGCGTCCTGCATCTGCGCCCGGCTGATCAGCCGCTTGGGGCTGTCGAGAAACAGCCGCAGCACCTCGCCCTCGGCATGGGAGAACGGGGTTTCCGCGCCGCTCTCGTCCTCCAGCACATAGCGGTCGAAATGCGCGGTCCAGCCGTTGAACCGGGCGGTATTGCCCGATTTCGGCGGCGCGCGCCCGGCGCGCAGCCGGGCGCGGATGCGGGCCACCACCTCGGCCGGGTCGAACGGCTTTGTGATGTAATCGTCGGCGCCCAGTTCCAGCCCGGTCACCCGGTCCTGCACCTGTGCGCGCCCCGAGATGATGATCACCGTGGCGCCACGCTCCAGCGCCAGCCGGTGCACCAGCGCCAGCCCGTCGGTATCGGGCAGCGACAGATCGACCAGGCAGACGTCCGGCGTCACCCGTTGCAGGGCCGCCTCGAACTCGCGCGCGCGTCCGAAACACTGGGTGCGGAATCCGGCCTCCTCGAGCGCCTCGGTCAGGATGGCGCGGATCTCCGGCTCGTCGTCGAGGATGGTGACAAGCGGCGCGTTCATGCCGCAGCCTCGCTGCCGATCAGCGCCGAGAGCTGGGCGCGGGTGAACGGCTTGCTCAGCACCGGCGCGCGGGAAAGGGCGGCGCGGTGCAGCGGATCGCCCTGCGGCAGCGAGGTCATCAGCACGATCGGCGGCCCGCCCGCCGCCACCCGCTCCAGCAGGTCAATGCCGGTCGCCTTGCCCTGAAGCCGGATGTCCGAGAGCACCAGCCGGATATCCTCCACATCGGCCAGAAGCGCGCTCGCCTCATCGACCGAGGCCGCCTCGATCACCGTGTGGCCCAGCTCCACCAGCATGTCGCGGACCGTGGCGCGCAGCTCGTCGCTGTCCTCGACCAGAAGCGCCAGCCCCCCCGCCACCGCCGGGGCGGCCCGGTGGGGCAGCCGCAGGATCACGCTGGCGCCGCTGGCGGTGTTGCGCAGCCGCAGGTCGCCGCCAGTGAGCTTGACCATGTCATAGACCATCGGCAGCCCCAGCCCCGACCCCTCGCCCCCCTTGGTGGTAAAGAACGGGTCCAGAGCCTGTTTCAGCGCCTCGGGCGAGAACCCGGGGCCGGTGTCGCTGACGGAGATTTCCAGCCAGATATCGCCGACCGCATGGGCCGATACGGTGATCTGCCCGGTCGCGCCGCAGGCATCGCGGGCGTTCAGAACCAGGTTCAGAAGCGCGTCCTGCAACATGCCGGGATCCAGCATGATCTGCGCATCGGGGGCATGGTCCAGCACGCTCAGCCCGACCCCCCGCGGCAGGCTGGGCGAGGCGAGGATCTTCAGGTCGTGGAGCAGCACGTGCAGATCGGTGGCGCGCGGGCGCAGGGTGCGCTTGCCGGTCATGTCCGCGATCCGGTCCAGCAGCCGCCCGCCGCGCCGCGCCGTGGCCTGGGTCGCCGCCACCAGTTCCCGTGCCTCTTCCGGCAGGGTCATCTTGGCCAGCTTGCCCTGCATCCCTAGGATGATGGTCAGCAGGTTCGAGAAATCATGCGCCAGCCCGCTGGTCATCTGCGCCGCCAGGGCGCGCCGCCGGGTCTGCTGCAGGGCGACCCGGGCCTGGGTTTCCTCGGTGATGTCCATCGACATCAGGTAGACACCGCCTTGCCCGTCGGGGGTCATGGCGACGCGGATACGGCGCGAATTCTGGTCTTCGGTGAACTCGAACACCGGGCTGTGCCCGGCATAGGCGGCGTTGAGATGGGGCTCCACCTTGGCAAAGCTGCCGGGGGCCAACGCCTCTGTCATATGCATGCCGACGATCTCCGACAGGCTGCCGGGCAGAACCGCGCTGAGCCGCCGGTTGGAATAGGTATAGCGCCCCTGCGCGTTCACATGGGCGATGTGGGCCGGTATCATTTCGGTGGTCAGGCGGGTGCGCGCCTCGGCCTCGGTCAGCTGTCGCTTGGCCGCCTCCAGTGCGGTGATCGTCGCCGCCAGTTCCCGGTTGGTGGCCGAAAGCTCCTCGGCATGGGCCAGAACCTGGTCCGAAAGCTCCTCGGAGCGGGCGCGTAACAGTTCCTCGGATTTCTTGGCGCGGGTGATATCGGTATAGACGGTGACCCACCCGCCCTGCGGCAGGGGAGAGCCCTCGACCGAAATCGTGCGCCCGTTGGCGCGGGGCCGCTCCATGTAATGCGGCTCAAAGGCGCGGGCCTGCTCGACCTTCTGGGCGACATAGGCATCCACGTCTTCGACCTCGCCGTAATCTCCGGCCTCGGCCAGGTAGCGGACGGCGTCCTCGAACCGCGCGCCGGGGGTTACCAGTTGGTCGGGCAGGCTGAACATCTCCTGGTACCGGCTGTTGGCGAGCGCCAGCCGCAGATCCTGGTCATAGATCGACAGCGCCTGCGCGATCAGGTTCAACCCCGCGCTGGCCATCGCCCTGATCTGCTGGTCGGTTTCGGTCACGTCGGTTTCCTCCGTGCCTATGGCTATCATCGCCCGGGGGAGGCGGAAAGGGGCGGAGCGGCCCTGTAACACCCTCTGCCCCGGCCCTCCATCCTTGTAACAATTCGTAAGATTCTGGAAAACATCAGGAAAAAGTTGACGACGACTTCTTTGGCTGTCCCTTATTGGGGCAGAACCGTGAAAACGGTCGGGTCCGGTTGAAAATGCCGGAGTGGGAGGAGATAGAAATTGGCTCAGACGCAGTCTGGCGCCGAAGGGATGCTGTCCCTTCCGGCGCTGCTTCATCGCAATGCGACCCAGTTCGGGACGGCCCCCGCCTATCGGGAAAAGGAATTCGGGATCTGGCAGGGCTGGACCTGGGCTGAAACCGAAAAGGAAATCGAGGCGCTGGCGCTGGGGCTGATCAACCTGGGCGTCAACGAGGGCGACTTCATCGCCGTCATCGGCCGCAACCGACCACATCTCTACTGGTCGATGGTCGCCGCCCAGTCGGTCGGCGCGATTCCGGTGCCGCTCTATCAGGACGCGGTGGCCGAGGAGACGGCCTATGTGCTGGGCCATTGCGGCGCGCGCTTCGTCATAGCCGGCGACCAGGAGCAGGTCGACAAGGTGATCGAGGTGCAGGACCAGCTGCACCAGTTCGAACACCTGATCTACCTCGATCCGCGCGGGCTGCGCAAATACGATCATTCCCACCTGCATGAGTATTCCCATGTGCAGAACCAGGGCCGCGCCGCCCGGGACGAGTTCATCGGCGAGCTGACCGCGCGGCGCGAAAAGCTCACCTACGACAGCACCTGTGTGATGCTCTACACCTCGGGCACCACCGGCAAGCCCAAGGGCGTGGTGCTGTCCAACCGCAACGTCATCGAAAGCGCCAAGAACTCTGCCGAGTTCGATCACCTGACCCGGAACGAGGACATCCTGTCCTATCTGCCGATGGCCTGGGTCGGCGATTTCATCTTCTCGGTCGGCCAGGCCTATTGGTGCGGCTTCGCGGTGAACTGCCCCGAAAGCGCCGACACCATGATCACCGACCTGCGCGAGATCGGGCCGACCTATTTCTTTGCCCCGCCGCGCGTGTTCGAAACCCAGCTCACCAGCGTGATGATCCGCATGGAGGACGCCGGGCGTCTGAAAAAGGCGATGTTCCACAGCTTCATGGAGCACGCCCGCAAGGTCGGCCCGCGGATTCTGGACGGCAAGCCGGTCAACGCCTGGGACCGGATGAAATACGCCCTCGGCAATATCCTGGTCTACGGCCCGCTCAAGGACACGCTCGGGTTTTCCCGCGTCCGGGTCGGCTATACTGCGGGCGAGGCGATCGGGCCGGAGATCTTCGATTTCTACCGCTCGCTAGGCATCAACCTCAAACAGCTCTACGGCCAGACCGAGGCCACCGTGTTCATCACCGTGCAGCCCGATGGCGAGGTGCGCGCCGATACCGTCGGTGTGCCCGCCCCGGACGTGGAAATCCGCATCGCCGACAATGGCGAGATCTTCTACCGCAGCCCCGGCACCTTCGTCGAATACTACAAGAACGCCGAATCCACCGCCTCGACCAAGGATCCCGAAGGCTGGGTCGCCACCGGCGACGCCGGCTTCATCGAAGAGGGCAGCGGCCACCTGCGCATCATCGACCGCGCCAAGGACGTGGGCAAGATGGCCGATGGCGCGATGTTCGCCCCCAAGTATGTCGAAAACAAGCTCAAGTTCTATCCCGACATCCTCGAAGTGGTCCTGTTCGGCAATGGCCGCGACCGCTGCGTCGCCTTCATCAACATCGACCTGACCGCCGTCGGCAGTTGGGCCGAGCGCAACAACATCGCCTATGCCTCCTACCAGGAACTGGCCGGCCACCCCAAGGTGCTGGGCGCGATCCAGGAGCATGTGGAGGCGGTCAACCGCTCCGTCGCGCAGGACGAGATGCTGTCAGGCTGCCAGGTGCACCGCTTCGTCGTGCTGCACAAGGAACTGGATGCCGACGACGGCGAGATGACCCGCACCCGCAAGGTGCGCCGCCGCATCGTCGAAGAGAAATACGCCGATATCATCGCGGCGCTCTACGACGGCTCCGCGACCGTCTCGACCAAGACCGAGGTCACCTACGAGGACGGCCGCAAGGGCCATATCAGCGCCACGCTGGAAATCCGCGACGCGGCGGTGCAGCCGGTCTCGCCGCACCGGGTGGCGGCGGAATGAGCGACAGGTTGGATTACGAAAAAGTAAACAAAACCGGCCGCGTTTCGAAGCGGGGCCAGGAAATCGTTGACGGCAAAAAACTGACGGACCGACAGAAAAATCGGCTGAGTGAAGGCATTGAGAAGGCGCACAAGAAGGCTGCGGCAACTGTGGAAAAGTTGAGAGAAAGGGAAGCCGAACTCGAGCCGCGCAATCCGAAACAGCAGGTAGCGTATCTTGACCATTTGTTTCGCGAGCTTTCACCGTCCCACAAGCAGTCCAAGCAATATGGGCTTTTCCTGAAGGAAAAGATTGCGCAGTTGAGAGCGTCGCCGGCCTGCCAAGAGCAAGAGAAATCGAAAGCCTGTCCTAAAGTTCATACTGCAAAGAAGAAGGATACTCGCCATGCTTGATCAGGCCGAGGGGTACACCACCGCGGATGGCCGAAAGATCGGCGGCGTGGTGATGGAAATGAAGAACATCACCCTGCGATTCGGCGGCGTGGTGGCGATCAAGGACATCTCCTTTGACATCCGCGAGGGCGAGATCCGCGCCATCATCGGGCCGAACGGCGCCGGCAAATCCTCGATGCTGAACGTGATCTCGGGCTTCTACGTCCCGCAGGAGGGCGAGGTCTGGTTCCACGGCAGCAGGCGGCCGCCGATGCGCCCCTACGAGGTGGCCCGCCAGGGCATCGCGCGCACCTTCCAGAACATCGCCCTGTTCGAGGGGATGAGCGTGCTCGACAACGTGATGACCGGGCGGCTGACCCACATGAAGACCGGGGTGTTCTCGCAGGCGCTGTGGAAGGGGCCGGCGGAGAAAGAGGAAAACGAGAACCGCGAAGTGGCGGAGAAGATCATCGACTTCCTCGAAATCCAGCACATCCGCAAGACGCCGGTCTCGCGCCTGCCCTACGGGCTGAAGAAACGTGTCGAACTGGCCCGCGCGCTGGCCGCGCAGCCCAAGCTGCTGCTGCTCGACGAACCAATGGCCGGCATGAACGTCGAGGAGAAAGAGGACATGTCGCGCTTCATCCTCGACGTGAACGACGAATTCGGCACCACCATCGCGCTGATCGAACACGACATGGGCGTGGTGATGGACCTCTCCGACCGCGTTGTGGTGATGGATTACGGCAAGAAGATCGGCGACGGCAGCCCCGACGAGGTGCGCAACAACCAGGACGTGATCGACGCCTACCTGGGGGTTGCCCATGACTGAGCTGAGCAACAACCGCGCCATGCCGGCACAACAAAAGGGAGGCGCAGATGCCTGATCAAGTGGTTTTCGCCATGGAGGTCACCCTCAACGGCCTGATGGCCGGGGTGCTCTACGCGCTGGTCGCGCTCGGCTTCGTGCTGATCTACAAGGCGTCCGGCATCTTCAACTATGCCCAGGGGGTGATGGCGCTGTTCGCCGCGATGACTCTGGTCGGGATCATGGAGGGGCAGGTGCCGTTTTCGCACCTGATCAATGCCATGTTCGGCACCGACGTGCACCATTTCGGCTGGCATCTGCCCGGTCTGGCGGCGATCCTGCTGACCATGGTGGTGATGGTGGCGCTGGCCTGGTGCGTGCAGCAGTTCGTGATGCGCCACCTGGTCGGGCAGGAACCGATCATCCTGTTCATGGCCACCATCGGGCTGGCCTATTTCCTCGAGGGCCTCTCCGACCTGATGTGGGGCTCCGAGATCAAGAAGCTCGACGTCGGCCTGCCGCAGGGCCTCAACGAGATGATCGACAACGCCACCTACAATATCTTCGGCTACGGCTTTTTCATCGACAACCTCGATATCGTCGCCACCGTGATCGCCGCGCTGCTGGTGATCGCGCTGGTCGCCTTCAGCCAGTACACCAAGGAGGGCCGCGCCATGCGCGCGGTGGCCGACGACCACCAGGCGGCGCTCTCGGTGGGGATCTCGCTCAACTTCATCTGGGTCATGGTCTGGTCGGTCGCGGGCTTCGTCGCGCTGGTCGCCGGCATCATGTGGGGCACCAAGTCCGGCGTGCAGTTCTCGCTGTCGCTGATCGCGCTCAAGGCGCTGCCGGTGCTGATGCTGGGCGGCTTCACCTCGATCCCCGGCGCCATCGTCGGCGGCCTGATCATCGGGGTGGGCGAAAAGCTGTTCGACTTCATGATCGGGCCGCTGGTCGGCGGCGCCACGGAAAACTGGTTCGCCTATGTTCTGGCGCTGATCTTCCTCGTGTTCCGTCCGCAGGGGCTGTTCGGCGAGAAGATCATCGAGAGGGTGTGACGCAGTGAGACAGACCATTGCCATCGTCAACGTGATCGCCTGGTCCGGCTTCTGGGCCTTCGGCTACATCGCGCTCACCTCCAGCGACCTGTCCGAACGGCAGGTGGTGATCGCCGCGATCCTGGCCTGCGTCGGCTTTCTCACCGGGATACTGGCCTACATCAAGCTCAGCCGCGCCTCCGAGGACAGCGGTCTGGAAAACAAGAAAACGCTCGACGCCGCCATGCGCGAGCGGGCGCAAGCGCAAGGGGGCCACTGACGTGTTTTACCGTGAAGCGGGCGATTTCAAGACATCCTATCAGCAGGACAACCAGACCTTTCCGATCCGGTTCGACCGCTATCGTTACTACGTTGTCCTGGCCGTGGCCTTCGGGGTGGTGCCGTTCCTGATCAACGATTACTGGGCCAACGCCATCCTGGTGCCGTTCCTGATCTATGCGATCGCGGCGATCGGGCTGAACATCCTGACCGGCTACTGCGGCCAGGTCTCGCTCGGCACCGGCGGTTTCATGGCGGTGGGCGCCTATGCCTGCTACAAGCTGATGACGGCCTTTCCCGAACTCAGCATGTTCATCCATGTGATCCTGGCCGGTGGTGTCACCGCGCTTGTCGGCGTGCTGTTCGGCCTGCCAAGCCTTCGGATCAAGGGCTTCTACCTCGCCGTGGCGACGCTGGCGGCGCAGTTTTTCCTGGTCTGGCTGTTCAACCGGGTGCCGTGGTTCTACAACTACTCCGCCTCGGGCCAGATCTCCGCGCCCGAACGCGATGTGTTCGGAATTCTGGTTACCGGCCCCAATGCCCCGTCCTGGGCGGTCTACCTGTTCTGCCTGATCTTTGTCACCTTCGCCGGCGTCCTGGCCCGCAACCTCACGCGCGGCACGATGGGACGCAGATGGATGGCGATCCGCGACATGGACATCGCCGCCGAGATCATCGGGGTGAACCCGCTGACCGCCAAGCTTTCGGCCTTTGCCGCCAGCTCGTTCTTCGTGGGCATCTCGGGCGCGCTGTTCTTCTCGGTCTATCTCGGGGCGGTCGAGGTCGGCGAGGCTTTCGGCATCCAGAAATCCTTCCTGGTGCTGTTCATGGTCATCATCGGCGGGCTGGGATCGATCTTCGGCGCCTTTGCCGGTGCCGCCTTTCTGGTGGTGCTGCCGGTGGCGCTGAAACTGGTCGGCGTCGATATGCTGGGCTGGGCCACGGATATCGTGGCGCATTTCCAGCTCGTCATCGTCGGCGCGCTGATTGTCGTGTTCCTGATCCTGGAACCGCACGGCCTGGCGCAGCTCTGGCGCGTCGCCAAGGAGAAACTGAGGCTCTGGCCGTTCCCGTACTGACGGGGCCGACCACTGATGAGGGGGGAGGAGCCCGCCTCGTGAAACGACACATCGGACGAAACCAAGGGAGGAATGACCCGATGAAGAAGAGACTGACAGCACTGGCGCTTGGCGCCCTGATGGCCGCGGGGCCCGCAATGGCGGATCTCGTGTTCCCGTCGCTCAGCTACCGCACCGGCCCCTACGCCGCCAACGGCATCCCCTTCGCTGACGGCTATGCCGACTACTTCACGCTGCTGAACGAGCGGGACGGCGGCATCGGCGGCGAGCCCGTCAAGATGATCGAATGCGAGACCGGCTACAACACCGAGAAGGGTGTGGAATGCTACGAGGCGACCAAGGGCGAAGGCGCGCTGGTCTATCAGCCGCTCTCGACCGGCATCACCTATCAGCTGATCCCGAAAGCCACCGCCGACGGCATCCCGGTGCACTCGATGGGCTATGGCCGGACCTCGGCCAAGAACGGTTCCGTGTTCCGCAACATCTTCAACTACCCGGCCAACTACTGGGACGGCGCCTCGGTCGCGATCACCCATATCCTGAACGCGGAAGGCGGCGACCTGAGCGGCAAGAAGGTCGCGCTGGTCTACCACAACTCGGCCTATGGCAAGGAACCGATCCGCACCCTGGAAGAGCTGGCCAAGAAGCACGGGTATGAGCTGACCCTGCTGCCGGTCGATCACCCGGGCCAGGAACAGAAAAGCCAGTGGCTGCAGATCCGCCGCGAAAAGCCCGACTACGTGATCATGTGGGGCTGGGGCGTGATGAACCAGGTCGCCATCCAGGAGGCCGTGAACATCCGATTCCCGATGGATCACTTCATCGGCATCTGGTGGTCGGGGTCGGAAAACGACGTGCTGCCGGCTGGCGAAAAGGCCAACGGCTACAAGGCGCTGACCTTCCACAACTTCGGCAGCAACTACCCGATCTATGCCGACCTGAAGAAATACGTCTATGACGCGGGCAAGGCTGCCGGCGCCGGCGACCAGTCCGGGACCGTGCTCTACAACCGGGGTCTCTATGCCGCGATGCTGGCCGCCGAGGCCGCCAAGACGGCGCAGGACATCCACGGCACCAAGGCGATCACCTCGCAAATGATGCGCGACGGCATGGAAGCGCTGGAAATGACCGAGGAGAAGATGAGCGCGCTGGGCCTTCCCGCCTTCGGGCCGGAGTTCAAGGTCTCCTGCGAGAACCATGGCGGCAACGGCTTCGGCGCGGTGTCCCAATGGGATGCGGCCGCGGGCGAGTTCAAGATGATCACCGACTACTTCCAGTCGGACCAGGACGTCCTGAACCCGCTGATCTCCGAGGATTCCTCGGCTTACGCCAGCGAGAACAACATCGAGCCGGGCTGCAACTAGGCCCCGCCCGCACATGAACCGGAGGCGGCGGTCAACCGCCGCCTCCACCCCCAAAGGTCAAACCGCCCGTGACGGCCCAGTCCCGGGATGCGGAAAGAAGGACACCAGATGCTGGACGCCGGACAAACCAGGGAGACCCTGCTTGAGGTCAACAATATCGAGGTGATCTACAACCATGTGATCCTCGTGCTGAAAGGCGTCAGCCTCAACGTGCCCAAGGGCGGCATCACCGCGCTTCTGGGCGGCAACGGCGCCGGCAAGACCACCACGCTCAAGGCGATCTCGGCGCTGCTGCAATCGGAACGCGGCGAGGTCACCAAGGGCTCGGTCAAGTACCGCGGCGAACCGGTGCACCACGCCGACCCCGCCGACCTGGTGCGCCAGGGCGTGATCCAGGTGATGGAGGGGCGCCATTGTTTCGAGCATCTCACCGTCGAGGAAAACCTGCTCACCGGCTATTACACCCGCAAGTCGGGCAAGGCCGAGATGATGGCAGACCTCGAAAAGGTCTATGCCTATTTTCCCCGCCTCAAGGAGCGCCGCCGCAGCCAGGCCGGCTATACCTCGGGCGGCGAACAGCAGATGGTCGCCATCGGCCGCGCCATGATGGCCAAGCCCGAAACCATCCTGCTGGATGAGCCCAGCATGGGCCTCGCGCCGCAGCTGGTCGAAGAGATCTTCGGCATCGTCAAGGATCTGAACGAGCGCGAGGGCGTGACCTTCCTGCTGGCCGAGCAGAACACCAACGTCGCGCTGCGCTTTGCCCACTACGGCTATATCCTGGAGTCCGGCCGCGTGGTGATGGACGGCCCCGCCGCCGACCTGCGCGAAAACCAGGACGTCAAGGAATTCTATCTCGGCATGTCCGACGAGGGCCGCAAGAGCTTCCGCGACGTGCGCTCCTATCGCCGCCGCAAGCGGTGGCTGAGCTGACCGCGCACCGGACAGGGACCAAGGCAGGCCGGACCGGCGCGCAGCCGGCGCCACGGCGAAACAGGGCGGGGATCTTCCCCGGCCATCAGGGGCAGCGGCCCGAGGACAAGGACGAGGCTTAACGATGACCGCTCATTATGACGACCTGGAAACCCGCTCCGCCGACGCCCGCGCGGCCGACCAGCTGCAGGCGCTGAACGCCAACCTGGCGCGCAACGGACTCGATCCGCTGGACGATCTCGCCGGTCTCTCTGCCCTGCCGGTGCTGCGCAAGTCCGAGCTGAGCGAACGGCAGAAGGCATCGGCACCCTTCGGCGGGCTGCCGGTCTCCAACGTGGCTCATATCTTCCAGTCGCCCGGCCCGATCTACGAACCCGGCGGGATCAGCCACGACTGGTGGCGCATGGGCCGCTTCCTGCATGCCGCCGGCATCGGCAAGGGCGACATCGTGCAGAACTGCTTCGGCTACCACCTGACGCCGGCCGGCATGATCTTTGAAAGCGGTGCCCGCGCCGTCGGCGCCGCCGTGGTGCCCGCCGGCACCGGGCAGACCGAGCTTCAGGCCCGCGCCGCCCATGACATCGGGGTCACCGCCTATGCCGGCACCCCGGACTACCTCAAGATCATCCTCGACAAGGCCGAGGCGATGGGCCTGCCGCTGAAGATCGCCAAGGCGGCGGTGGGCGGCGGCGCGCTGTTCCCCAGCCTGCGCGCCGAATACGCCGATCGCGGCAGCGCCTGCCTGCCAAGCTACGCCACCGCCGACCTGGGCAACATCGCCTATGAAACCCCGGCGATGGAGGGGATGATCGTCGACGAGCATGTCATCGTCGAGATCGTCACCCCCGGCACCGGCACCCCCGTCGCACCCGGCGATGTGGGCGAGGTGGTGGTGACCACGCTCAACCCCGACTACCCGCTGGTGCGCTTCGCCACCGGCGATCTCTCCGCCGTGTTGCCGGGCGCCTCGCCCTGCGGCCGCACCAACATGCGGATCAAGGGCTGGATGGGTCGCGCCGACCAGACCACCAAGATCAAGGGCATGTTCGTGCGCCCCGAACAGGTGGCCGCGCTGGTCGACAAGCATGCCGAAATCGTCAAGGCCCGCGTCATCGCCACCCGCAACGGCGAGATGGACGCCATGACGGTGCAGATCGAGGCGGAAGGCGGCGACGCTCGCGCCTACGCCAACAGCGTCGCCGATCTCCTAAAGCTCAAGGGCAGGATCGAGATCGTCGCTCCCGGCGCCCTGCCCAGGGACGGGCTGGTGATCGAGGACCAGCGCAAGTACGACTGAGGGGCCGCGCACGGCGCCGCCCCTTCCCCTGTCAATAGCGGCCGATCTCCACGCGCTGTTCCTCTAGGACCTTTCCGGCCGACGAGACCGCCCGAACAACCGCGAAATAGCGGTTTCCCTTGCCGCCCGAACAGGGCGGAAGATAGCCCTTCGAGGCGTATTTCCCGGTCGCCCTTGCCGCCGAGACGACCTTGGCCTTTCCTGGCAGTTTCCCCTTGAGACCGGGAACCGAATACAGGTCGGCCGAGGCGCCGCTCACCGGATAGCCGATGACGCCATGCCCGCCGTTCTTCGACAGTGGCTGATAATCCCGGTCATTATAGGCGACATAGACCCAGGCGGTTCCGCCCGGCAGGTTCGAAACCGTCATCGGCGGGGTGGATCCCTTGCCTCCGAACAGCGTGCACTGCTGGCCCTTCGGAACGCTTTTTCCGTCCCATCCGCCACCGAGCGCGATCGACATGTCGGCGCAGGCGGCCCCGGCGGCGAAAATCAAGCCGGTGCATAGAGCAATGGTGGTTTTCAATTGCATCTCCCAAATAGATGTTCTCGATGCCGCGACGGTAGCAGAGCCTACCATGCTGTCCAGTAAATCGCGCTGGAAATCCGACCATTAAGCTAGGATAAAGGGGCAACACCCGAGCGCGAGGTTCCCCTTGTCCCAGACCAGCGACGCCACCGGCATCGACTACGCCCCCCACGGCAGCCGCCGCCACGGCGCCCGTGGCACCCGGCTGCTGGGCGTGCTGGCCAGCACCGTGGCCGCCGCCTGCCTGCTGCCGATGCTCGCCGTGGCGATTGCGGCACTCACCGGCGGCACCGAAACCGTGCGCCACCTGCTCGACACCGTGCTGCCGGGCTATGCCGGCGCCACGCTGGTGCTGGCCGCGCTGGTGGCCCTCGGCACCTTTGCCATCGGTGTCGGCGCCGCCTGGCTGGTGACGATGACCCGGTTTCCCGGCGTGCGCCTGCTGGAGATCGCGCTGATCCTGCCGCTGGCCTTCCCGGCCTATGTGCTGGCCTATGCCTATACGCACCTGCTGGATCACCCCGGCATCGTGCAATCCACCCTGCGCCAGGTCACAGGCTGGGGGCCGCGCGACTACTGGTTCCCCGAGATCCGCTCGCTCGGCGGCGCGGCGGTGATGCTGGTGCTGGTGTTCTACCCCTACGTCTACCTGCTCGCCCGCGCCGCCTTCCTGCAACAAAGCTCGGGCGCCTTCCTCGCCGCCCGCACCCTGGGCCACAGCGCCTGGTACGCGTTCTGGCGCGTCAGCCTGCCGATGGCGCGCCCGGCCATCGCCGGCGGCGTGCTGCTGGCGGTGATGGAGACCATCGCCGATTTCGGCACCGTCGCCTATTTCGGCGTCCAGACCTTCGCCACCGGCATCTACACCAGCTGGTTCACCATGGCCGACCGTGCCGCCGCCGCCCAGCTCGCGCTCTGCCTGCTGGGGTTTGCCCTGATGCTGGCCGTGGCCGAGCGGACCTCGCGCGGCAAGGCGCAATACCACCACGCCGGCAAGCGCCACATGAAGATGCCGCCGGCGCCGCTCACCGGGCTGCGCGCCGCGCTGGCCTTCGCGCTCTGCGCCACGCCGGTGCTGCTCGGCTTCCTGCTGCCGGCGGTGGTCCTTCTGGTCATGGGGCTGGGCTCCGAGCAGAACCTGCTCAGCAGCCGCTACACCGGCTTCATCCGCAACTCTGTCACACTGGCCGGGACCGCAGCGGTGGTCACGCTCTGCGCCGCCATCATCGTCGGCTTCTTCCAGCGGCTGCGCCCGGGGCGCAGGTCGGGGATCGCCGCCTATCTGGCGCGGCTGGGCTACGCGGTGCCCGGCGGGGTGATCGCGGTGGGGCTGCTGGTGCCCTTCGCCGCCTTCGACAACGCGCTCGACGGCTGGATGCGCGACACCTTCGACATCTCCACCGGGCTTTTGATCACCGGGTCGATCTGGCTGCTGGTCGCGGCCTACATGGTGCGTTTCCTCGCCGCAGCACTTGGCGCCTACGAGGGCGGCCAAAGCACGGTGCACGTGAACATGGACGCCGCCGCCCGCTCGCTGGGGGAATCGCCCCTGGGCACGCTGCGCCGCATCCACCTTCCGATCCTCACCCCCAGCCTGATGACCGCGCTGCTGATTGTCTTCGTCGACGTGATGAAGGAACTGCCGGCCACCCTGATCATGCGCCCCTTCAACTACGACACGCTGGCGGTGCAGGCCTATCGGCTGGCCTCCGACGAACGGCTCGAGGGGGCGGCGGTGCCCTCGCTGGTGATCATGGCGGTGGGGCTTTTGCCGGTGATCCTGATCTGCAGACAGGTCGGGCGCCGCGACTGAGGGTCGTCTTGCCGGGGGCGCTGCCCCCGCCGCGCTGGCGCGCGTCCCCCCGGAGTATTTCGCAACGAGAAGAAGGGGAAACGGGCCGCCCTTCTTCTCGTTTCAAATACTCGATCCGCCGCCCACCCCCAGTGCCAGGCCCCCGGTGCCAGGCCCACGAAAAGGGTCCACGAAAAAGGCGCGGGAAGAAGCCCCCCGCGCCCACGTAGCCGATAAACGCGGAGCTTACTCCCAGCCGACCTCGTTGAAGATCTTCTGCGCCTCCGGCAGCCGCGCCGCCACCGCCGAAAGGTCCACATCGTCGGGCTTGAAGAACCCGAGTGCGGCAACGCTCGGCGACAGGCCGACCCCCGGAACCGCCGGGTATTCGTCATTGC
The DNA here is from genome assembly GCF_029212575.1 of Antarcticimicrobium sp. GTDB lineage: Bacteria > Pseudomonadota > Alphaproteobacteria > Rhodobacterales > Rhodobacteraceae > Antarcticimicrobium. The sequence goes on along the minus strand of NZ_JARGPK010000044.1, from coordinate 15,419 downwards.
CGGCCGAGAAATACTTCTGCGCCTGCTCGCTGGCCAGGTACTCCAGGAACCTGATCGCGTTGTCGCGGTGCGGCGCATGCACCGCCACGCCGCCGCCCGACAGGTTCATATGCGCCCCTTCGGCGTTCTGCGACGGGAACACCCAGCCGATCATGCCGATCTGGTCGCTGACCCCCTTCACGTCGGTCCGGATGGCGCGGGCGAAGTAATAGCTGTTGGAGACCGCGATCTCGCACTCGCCCGAGACGATGCCGCGCAGCTGGTCAGTGTCGCCGCCCTGCGGTGCGCGGGCCATGTTGGCGACCACGCCCTTGGCCCAGGCGCGGGCGGTGTCCGGCCCGTGATTCTCGATGATCGAGGCCAGCAGCGTCTGGTTATAGGTGTTCGACGAGGACCGGATGCAGACCAGCCCCTTGTACCTGGGATCGGAGAGATCGAGATAGGTGCGCGGCGGGTCGTTGACCTCGGCCTTGTCGTAAAAGATGATCCGCGCCCGCTGCGAGAAGCCGAACCACTGGTTGTCGGCGTCCTGAAGATAGCCGGGCACGCGCGTCTCGAGAACGGCGCTGTCGATGGATTGCAGCACACCGGCGTCCTTGGCCCGCTTCAACCGCGAGGTATCGACCGTGAGAAGGATGTCGGCGGGGGAATTGCGGCCCTCGGCCTGCATCCGCGCGATCAGCTCGTCGGCCTTGCCCTCGATCCGGTTGACGGTGATGCCCGTGGCCGCCTCGAAATCGGAGTAGAGCCGCTCGTCGGTGTCGTAGTGGCGGGAAGAGTAAATGTTGACCTCGCCCTCGGCCAGCGCTGCCGCCGGGGCCAGCGCCGTCATCAGCGCCACGGTGCCATATGTCAGTATCTGTCGCATCATGTGTCCCTTGCGATTTCCGGGTTCGGACAGAGAATGTCCGACTGATTTAATCAGATACCTGATTCCGCGCCGCATGCAAATCCAAAACCGAGTCAATCAGTCGGAAAAGACCGCGCGGCGACCCGCCGCCAACGCGAAAAACCGCGCCTTGTGGGGCGCGGTTTTTGATCTTCCGGCGGGCGGAATTCTCAGCCCTGGCGGGCCTTGAACCGGCGCTGGGTCTTGTTGACCACGTAAACGCGGCCTTTGCGACGAACGACCCGGCAATCGCGGTGCCGGTTCTTCAGCGAGCGGAGCGAGTTCTTGACCTTCATGGCCTGTCTCCTGTTCCTGCGGCGCGGGCCAGCGCCTGGGGTTGGCGGGTGCCCCGGTTGCCCGGGACAGTGAATTCATGGTGGGCGGTACAAGGTTCGAACTTGTGACCCCTTCGATGTCAACGAAGTGCTCTACCACTGAGCTAACCGCCCATGAATCCCGGCATCGAAAGGCCCCACAAAGAAAATGGGGCGCGGATTTCCGCGCCGGTAGCGGGGTCTATAAAAGGACTCGCCAAGGTTATCAAGGGCTTTTGGCAGCGGTTTTTGCGGGCTATGTTTCTCCGGCGAGGAGTGCCGATGCCCCAGACCGCCTTCCACCTGGCTGAACCCGAACAGCCCCTGTCCTGTGTGGTCTTCGCCTCGCCGCATTCGGGCTGCGACTACCCCGATTGGTTCGTACGGCGCTCGCTGCTGGACCGCCAGGCGATTCGCTCCTCCGAGGATGCCTTCGTCGACCGTCTGTTCGACGCGGCGCCCGAATTTGGCGCGCCGCTGCTGCGCGCCCGCGCGCCGCGCGCCTTCGTCGATCTCAACCGCAGCCCGGACGAACTTGACCCGGCGCTGATTCACGGCGCGCGCCGGAACGGCCATAATCCCCGCGTCGCCTCGGGGCTGGGGGTGATTCCCCGGGTGGTGGCCAACGGCCGGGCGATCCACCGCGGCAAGATCGCCATGGACGAGGCCCGCGCCCGCATCGACCACTACTGGCGCCCCTACCACGCGGCGCTGCAGACTCTGCTCGACCGGGCCCACGACGGCTTTGGCCAGGCGGTTCTGATCGACTGCCACTCGATGCCGCACGAGGCGATGGACGGCGTCGCGCGCAGCACCTCGCCGCGCCCCGAAATCGTGCTCGGCGACCGCTTCGGCGCCGCCGCCGACGCCGGGATCGTCGACCGGGTCGAGGCCGCCTTTGCCGCGGCCGGGCTGACCGTGGCGCGCAACGCGCCCTTTGCCGGCGCCTATGTCGCCCAGGCCTACGGCCGCCCCTCGCGCCGCCAGCATGCCATCCAGGTGGAGATCGACCGCGCGCTTTACATGGACGAAAAGCGAATCGAACCCAGCGCGGATTTCGACGCCTTCCGCGCCCTGCTGCGCGGCGTCATCGCCGAGGTTGCCGCCATCGGGCGCGAGGAGCTGCCGCTGGCGGCGGAATAGGGGGGGCAGGGCCAGGGCGGCGGCGGGCTGAAGCCCGCCCTACGCGGATCGCGTTGTTCGTGTCGCCGGGCGTAGGCCGGGCTTCAGCCCGGCATCCCGCGCACGATCTTCAAACCCGGACGGCTCCGCCACGCGTCCCTTACCGCAACGCCCGCCCCTTCAGAATCGCGTCGGGGCCGAATCGCTGGCGGATCGCGTCGGTCGCCCGCTCGGCGCCGCTGCGCCGCGCCGCGCCCGGGTCCAGCAGGTCGCCCGAGATATCCGCCTCGGCCTCCGGGCACAGTTCCGAGATCCCCACCCCGAGCAGCCGGTAGGGCCCGGCGTCGCCGACCTGGTCGAACAGCGCCCGCGCGTGGCGATAGATGCGATCGGCGATCTGGGTGGCGTCGCGCAGCGTCTCGCGCCGGCTCAGCAGGGAATGATCGGCCCGCTTGAGCTTCAGCACCACCACCCGCCCGGCAAGGCCCTTGGCCTTGGCCCGGTCTGACACCTTCTCGGACATCCGCCACAGGTGCCCGTCGAGGATCTCGGTGTCCCCGGTGTCCTCGTGAAAGGTGGTCTCGTTCGAGATCGACTTCATCGGCGCATTGGCCGAGACCCGCCGCCGGTCCTGTCCCCGCGCCAGGTGATACAGACGCTCGCCCATGGTGCCGAACCGCGCGTGCAGATCGCGCTGCTCCCAGCGCAGCAGGTCGGCGAAGGTGCGGATGCCCGCGCGCTCCAGCGCCGCCTGTCCCGCCGGCCCGATCCCCCAGATCATCCGCACCGGCCGGTCGCGCAGGAAATCCGCCGTCTCGGCCCGCCCGATCACCGAGAATCCGCGCGGCTTGTCCAGGTCCGAGGCCACCTTGGCGAGGAATTTGTTGTGGCTCAGCCCGATCGACCCGGTCAGGCCCAGCTCCGCCTTCATCCGCCGCACCAGCCGCGCCAGCATCACCGCCGGCGGCACCCCGTGCAGCTTCTCGGTGCCCGACAGATCCAGGAACGCCTCGTCCAGCGACAGCGGCTCCACCGCCGGGGTCAGCTCCTCCATCAACGCGCGGATCTGGCGCGACGCGGCGGCATAGGCCTCCATCCGCGGCCGGATCACCACCGCCTCGGGACAGAGCTTCAGCGCCTGGAACATCGGCATCGCCGAATGCACGCCGCGGATGCGCGCCACGTAGCAGGCGGTCGAGACCACGCCGCGCCGCCCGCCGCCAATGATCACCGGCTTGCCCGCCAGTTCCGGGTTGTCGCGCTTTTCCACGCTGGCATAGAAGGCGTCGCAATCCATATGCGCGATGGTCAGGTCGAACAGTTCCGGATGCGCCAGCACCCGCGGGCTGGCACAGGACGGGCAGCGGCGCGCCCGCGCCGGGGCGGCGTCGGCCAGCTCGAACCGGGTCAGGCAATCACGGCAAAGCGCTTGCATCGGGTGGAATCTCGGCGTGGTGGTGCTTAACTGCTGGCGCAGGATAGGCCGGAACGGCGGAACAGTCAGCATGTCACATCAACCCCTCGATATCGTCGCCCCCTTCGCCGGGGCCAAGCTGGCGCTGTTCCTGGGCGACGATCTGCTGGTGATCCAGCGCGACGACCGACCCGACATTCCCTGGCCCGGCCACTGGGATCTGCCCGGCGGCGGCCGCGAGGGGGAGGAAACCCCGATCGCCTGCGCCCTGCGCGAAACCCGCGAGGAGGTCGGGCTCGTGATCGCGCCCGGGGACGTGAGCTGGTCGCACAGCTACCAGCGTCCGCATGGCCGCGTCTGGTTTTTCGTCGCGCATATGTCGGCCGATCTGGTCCACGTGGTGCGGTTCGGGGACGAGGGGCAGTGCTGGCGCCTGATGCCGCCCGGGGACTATTGCCGCCACCCGCTTGCGGTGCCGCATTTCGCCGAGCAACTGGCGCGGTATCTCGGCCTGAACGACGGCTGAGCAGGCATGGGCGAGGGGGCAGAGACCGGCCCCATAGAAAGACCCCCCGCTGCTGAGGCGGGGGGAAGGTAACGAACCACAGGAAGAAAAGGTCCGTTGGGGGAGTGTCTCGATACCAGACTCCCTCAAAACCGGCCTTTGGTGAAGCCCGGAGTCCCGGATCAGGCTCAGCAGGTCACAAGATGTTGTTTTTGTGTCACGGAAACTGCGCAAATATGCAACATCGGCGTGCGAATCAGGCCCCGGCCAGCTCGTCCAGGATCGCCTGCGCCGCGCCGCGCGGGTCCGCCGCCTGCCAGATCGGTCGCCCGACCACGATGTGATCGGCGCCGGAGCGGATCGCGCCGGCGGGGGTTGCCACCCGCTTCTGATCGCCCAGCGCGGCGCCGGCCGGGCGCACCCCCGGCGTCACGATCAGCCGCCCCGCCGCCTCTGGCAAGGCCCGGATCGCGGCCGCCTCCTGCGGGCTGGCGATCACCCCGTCGGCCCCGGCCTCCAGCGCACGCGCGGCGCGTTCCAGCACCAGGTCGGCGACATCGCCCGGCTTCATCAGCCCGTCGTCCAGATCGCCACGGTCGAGCGAGGTCAGGATCGTCACCGCAAGGATCTTCAGGTCGCTTCCCGCAGCACCTTGCTTGGCCGCCCGCACCACATGCGGGTCGCCGTGCACGGTCAGGAATTCCAGATCGAACCGCGACAGGCCGCGCACCGCCGCCTCCACCGTGGCGCCGATGTCGAAAAGCTTCATGTCGAGAAAGATGCGCTTGCCATGCTCGGCGGTCAGCTCGTTGGCCAGGCCCAGACCGCCGCCGGTGAGCATTCCGAGGCCGATCTTGTAGAAGCCGACGGCATCGCCAAGTTTCGTGGTCAGCGCCAGCGCCTCAATCGCATTCGGCACATCCAGGGCAACGATCAGGCGGTCATCGGGCATCGGGGTCTCCTCGGGGCTGCGGGCGGCTTCTCTCTAGGCCGCGCCGCAGGTCCGCGCAAGGGAACCCGGCTCAGGCCAGCGCGGGGGCCGGCGACAGGTTGGCGGACAATTCCAGCGTCTTGCCGCCGGAGCGGAACTCCGGCATCCGGCGCATCTGGCGCAGCGCCTCGCGCAGAAACGCCTCCAGCCGTGCTCCGGGCGTATCGATGCCCTCAAGGTTCACCGCGCAGAACAGGGTGACGAACCGGTCGGCCATGGTCAGGGAAACTCGCGCCGTGTGCTGGGTCTGGTCCGGGAAAAAGGTCTCTTGGGAAATCTCGTAATCCGTGATCTGCATATCTGCCTCCTGTTTTGCGGCAGGATTGCCCGGCAATCGGAGCAGGAATAAGGCAGCGCACGGGCATTTCCGCGACTCGCCCGTCGCGAAATCTGCACCGAAAACCCGGTCACGCGGTCTTGAACTGCCCAGCCGGTTTCCCAAATTGAAATGTGAGGCCCGATACCCGGTGTGCCGCAAGGCGGGCACCGAAAACCAGGGGCGCTTGAAAAAGGAGAGACGAATGGACTTGAACAAGTTCACCGAGCGGGCACGTGGTTTCGTGCAGGCCGCACAGACAATCGCGATGCGCGAAGGGCACCAGCGACTGGCGCCAGAACACCTTCTCAAGGCATTGATGGACGACGATCAGGGGCTTGCCAGCAACCTGATCCAGCGGTCCGGCGGCGCCCCCGCACGCGTGGTCGAGGCGCTCGATGTCGCGATGACCAAGATCCCCAAGGTCGGCGGCGACGCGGGCCAGATCTATCTCGATACGCAAACCGCCAAGGTGCTGGACGAGGCCGAGAAGATCGCCAAGAAGGCCGGCGACAGCTTCGTGCCCGTCGAACGCATCCTGATGGCGCTCTGCATGGTCAAGTCCAAGGCGAAAGAGGCGCTGGAGGCCGGCGCCGTCACCGCCCAGAAACTGAACGAGGCGATCAACGACATCCGCAAGGGGCGCACCGCCGATACCGCCTCGGCGGAAGAGGGCTATGATGCGCTCAAGAAATACGCGCGCGACCTGACCGAGGCCGCCGCCGAGGGCAAGATCGACCCGATCATCGGTCGCGACGACGAGATCCGCCGCTCGATGCAGGTGCTGTCGCGCCGCACCAAGAACAACCCGGTGCTGATCGGCGAACCCGGTGTCGGCAAGACCGCCATCGCCGAGGGCATGGCCCTGCGCATCATCAACGGCGACGTTCCTGAAAGCCTCAAGAACAAGAAGCTGTTGGCGCTCGACATGGGCGCGCTGATCGCCGGTGCGAAGTATCGCGGCGAGTTCGAGGAACGGCTCAAGGCCGTCCTGAAGGAAATCGAGGACGCCGCGGGAGAGATCATCCTGTTCATCGACGAGATGCACACGCTCGTGGGTGCCGGCAAGGCCGATGGCGCGATGGACGCCGCCAACCTGATCAAGCCGGCATTGGCGCGCGGCGAGCTGCACTGCTTCGGCGCCACCACGCTGGACGAGTATCGCAAATACGTCGAAAAGGACGCCGCCCTTGCCCGCCGGTTCCAGCCGGTGATGGTGACCGAGCCCACCGTCGAGGACACCATCAGCATCCTGCGCGGCATCAAGGAAAAGTACGAGCTTCACCATGGCGTGCGAATCTCCGACTCCGCCCTCGTCTCCGCCGCGACGCTCTCGAACCGCTACATCACCGACCGCTTCCTGCCCGACAAGGCGATCGACCTCGTGGACGAGGCCGCCAGCCGCCTGCGCATGGAGGTGGACAGCAAACCCGAAGAGCTTGACCAGCTCGACCGCCAGATCCTGCAATTGCAGATCGAGGAACAGGCGCTCAAGCTCGAGGATGACACCGCCTCGCGCGACCGGCTGGAGACCCTGCAAAAGGATCTTGCCGACCTGCAGGAGAAATCGTCGGAAATGACCGCCCAGTGGCAGGCCGAGCGTGACAAGCTCGCCGGCGCCCGCGACCTCAAGGAACAGCTTGACCGCGCCCGCGCCGATCTGGAGATCGCCAAGCGCGAGGGCAACCTCGCCAAGGCAGGCGAGCTGTCCTACGGGGTGATCCCGCAGCTGGAAAAACAGCTCGCCCAGGCCGAACAGGCCGAGGACGAGGGCATGATGGTCGAAGAGGCCGTCCGCCCCGAGCAGATCGCGGCGGTGGTCGAACGCTGGACCGGCATCCCCACCTCCAAGATGCTGGAGGGCGAGCGCGAGAAGCTCTTGCGCATGGAAGACGAGCTGCACAAGCGCGTCATCGGCCAGGACGCCGCCGTGCGCGCGGTTGCCAATGCCGTGCGCCGGGCCCGCGCCGGGCTCAACGACGAGGGGCGGCCGCTGGGCAGCTTCCTGTTTCTCGGCCCGACCGGCGTCGGCAAGACCGAGCTGACCAAGGCGGTCGCCAACTATCTCTTTGACGACGACAACGCGATGGTGCGCATCGACATGTCCGAGTTCATGGAGAAACACGCCGTCGCCCGCCTGATCGGTGCGCCCCCGGGCTATGTCGGCTATGACGAGGGCGGGGTGCTGACCGAGGCGGTGCGCCGCCGGCCCTATCAGGTGGTGCTGTTCGACGAGGTCGAAAAGGCCCACCCGGACGTCTTCAACGTGCTCCTGCAGGTGCTTGATGACGGCGTGTTGACCGACGGGCACGGCCGCACCGTGGACTTCAAGCAAACCCTGATCGTGCTGACCTCCAACCTCGGCTCCCAGGCGCTCAGCCAGCTGCCCGAGGGGTCCGACAGCGCCCAGGCCAAGCATGACGTGATGGACGCGGTGCGGGCCCATTTCCGCCCCGAATTCCTCAACCGTCTGGACGAGACCATCATCTTCGACCGGCTCAGCCGCGGCAACATGGATGGCATCGTCGATATCCAGATGGCCCGCCTGCGCAAGCGGCTGGAGGCGCGCAAGATCACGCTGGAACTGGACGACGGCGCCCGCAAATGGCTCGCCGACGAGGGCTATGACCCGGTGTTCGGCGCCCGCCCGCTGAAACGGGTGATCCAGACCGCGCTGCAGAACCCGCTGGCCGAGATGCTGCTCGCGGGCGACGTCAAGGATGGCGATACGCTGCCAGTCACCGCCGGCGCCGACGGGCTGCTGATCGGCGAAAAGGTGGGCGCAACCAACCGGCCCAAGCCGGACGATGCCGTGGTGCATTGATCCCGCAGGCCTGAAAAACCAAAGGCCCGCCAGCGATGGCGGGCCTTTTCCGTCTCCGGCGGCAGGGGGCCGTCAGCCGGTCACCGCATGATCAGAACCGGCACCCGGCAGGATCGAATCATCTCGGTCGTCGTCGACCCGATGATGAGCGAGCGCACGCGGGAATGGCCATAGGCGCCCATGACCAGCAACTCGTGCTCGGCCGCGCCGGTGATTTGGGCCAGCACCTTCTCCGGCTCTCCCGCGCGCAGGATGGTCTCCGGCGCAAAACCGCCCGCCTTCAGCGTCGCGGCGGCCCCCTCCAGCGATCTGCGGATCTCCGGCGTGTCGCGCCCGGCAAACACCAGCGAAATCTTCAACCCGGCGAACAGCGGGCTGCGGGCGATGTAATCGACCGCCTTCAGCGCCGAGGCGCCGCCGTCAAAGGCGACCAGAACCTTTTCCACCGGCTTGAAGGCGCGGTTGGCGATGAAAACCGGCCGGTGGCTTGCCCGGACGATGCGCTCCAGGTTCGACCCAAGGTGCTCCATGGCGATGCCCGCGGCCTCGCCCCGCTTGCCGATCACGATCATGTCGCCGGTCTCTTCCTTGGCGGTCACCGTCTCGACAAGGTCGCCCTGGCGCAGCCGGGTCTCGACCTCGATCTCGCCGTCCGTCTGGATGATCGCCTTCGCATCCTCAAGGATGGCGCGGCCATGTTCATGCGAAAGCCTGGCGCGCTCGGCATCCAGTTCCGACAGCTGTTCAAGAAGCCGCGTGCGCGCCCCCAGCCGGATCGCCCCGGAAAGATCCTGCTTCTCGGTCCCCTGGCGGCGCCCCATGACGTGATAGACCTTCACCTTCCAGCCGTTTCTGCCGGCGATCCAGGCCGCGTGGTGGCAGACGCTTTCGGAATAGGCCGAGCCGTCGACCAATGCGATGAGCGTGTTGGTTGTCATTGTCCTGTCCTCCCTCAATGGCCCATCAACTGATCCATCGCGCCCGGCCTGTCATGAATGGCAAGCTTGTCGATGATGGTCTCGGAGGCCTCGTTCATCCCGATCAGGTCAACCTCGGCACCCTCCCGGCGGAACTTGAGCACGGCCATGTCCACCGCCGCAACCGAGGATATGTCCCAGATATGCGCGCGGCTCAGGTCGATGGTGACCTTCTCGGGCGCTTCCTTGAAATCAAAGGCCCGCATGAAATCCTCGGACGAGGCAAAGAAAAGCTGCCCCAGCACGTGATAGGTGCGGTGGGTGCCGTCCGCGGTGATCTCGCTGGTCACGCGGAACAGCTGGGCGATCTTCCAGGCAAAGAAAATCCCGGAAAGCAGCACGCCGACAAGAACCCCGATGGCCAGGTTGTGGGTGTAGACCACGAAGAACACCGTCGCCAGCATCACGATGGACGAGGAGGTCGGATGTTCGCGCAAGCTGCGGATCGAGGACCAGGAAAAGGTCCCGATCGAGACCATGATCATGATCGCCACCAGCGCGGCCATCGGGATGATCGCCACGATGTCCCCCAGCGCGACCACCATGATCAGCAGAAAGACACCGGCGGCAAAGGTCGACAGCCGCCCGCGACCGCCGGATTTCACGTTGATCATGGATTGGCCGATCATCGCGCAGCCCGCCATGCCGCCGATGAACCCGGTGGCGGTATTGGCGATGCCCTGGCCGATGCACTCCTGGTTGCGGTCCGACCCGGTATCAGTCAGGTCGTCCACGATTTGCTGCGTCATCAGGCTTTCCAGCAGGCCGACGACCGCGACGGCAAGCGAATAGGGAAAGATGATCGACAGCGTCTCGAATGTCAGCGGAATGTCCGGGATCAGGAACACCGGCAGCGTGTCGGGCAGCGCGCCCATGTCGCCCACCGTGCGCACGTCCCATCCCATGATCACGGTCAGTACGGTCAGCACGACGATGGTGACCAGCGGCGAGGGGATCGCCCGCGTGATCCGCGGGAAAAGATAGATGATCGCCAGACCGGCCGCGACCAGCGCATAGGTCAGCATGGGCACTTTCGACGGGTCAAGCTCGGGCAGTTGCGCCATGAAGATGAGGATGGCAAGCGCGTTGACGAACCCGGTCATCACCGATTTCGACACGAAGCGCATAACATATCCGAGTTTCAGTAACCCGGCGCCGATCTGGAGCAGCCCGGCAAGAACGGTCGCCGCCAGCAGGTATTCTAGGCCGTGGTCGCGCACCAGCGTGACCATCAGCACAGCCGTGGCCGCCGTCGCGGCCGAGATCATGCCCGGGCGGCCGCCGGTGATCGCGGTAATGACCGCGATCGAGAACGAGGCATAAAGCCCCACTTTGGGATCGACCCCGGCAATAATGGAAAAGGCGATGGCCTCGGGGATCAGCGCAAGCGCCACAACCAGGCCGGAGAGGAGGTCGCCGCGGACGTTATGCGTCCACTGCTGTCGGTATCGGGTAAGGGAGATCATGAGCAGGTCTTTTTCCTCAGGCCGCAAGCCGATGCTCGCGGTCTTTGTCGATGTATTCTGTCTTGGTTGGTCCGGCGGATCGGCGGCCGGAAGAGCCAGCCAGGGGTTTCACCTGACTCCTTGTTCGCTGCGCATGCTCATAGACAGGCAGGCCGCAGAAGCCAAGATTTCAATTGGCGCGGGGGCGATGCGGTTTCCCGTGCTGCCGGATTCTTGGGCGCCGCCTCGCGTGCGGCGTAGGGGGCGGGCCACGTCGGAGGGATATGGCCGGTGATGTTCGTGTTGTCGAAAAAGTCGGAGCTATTGACACTTCGACTCGGCTGGCGTTTCCCCAGCTGGCCGATCGTACAGAATCGGTCCGAAACTCCCCGTTCTACGGAAAACGGACGATCGCCCGCATGGGTGGAACGTACAGAACCGGCCCGAAACTCCCCGAAACGCACCATGAAAAAGGGGCGAGCCGCCACCGGCCCGCCCCTCATCCGGTCCGTTAACGCGCCGTGCGTTATTCGCCCAAGGCTGCCCTGGCGATCCCGTCCAGCATCGCCTGGACCTCCTGCATCGCGCCCTCGGGGAACTGGCGATAGCCCACGATCACCTCGCCGGGCTTGTCCGCCAGCTCCGCCACGAAGATGTCATAGGGGCAGTAGACGATGTTCAGCGGGTCGGCCTCCATCACGCTGCGCGACACTTTGGCCGAGCAGAAGGAATAGACATCTGCCTGCGAAAACAAGACCTTGTCAGATCCAACGTCCTCCCGCGTGCGCTCCAGCATGGTGCCGACATGGCTGACGTGATCGACCACAAGCCCGGCGTCGAGGATCGCGTTCTCGATCCCGAAGGCGACGTCGTCGAAACTCTGGTCGGTGGTGTAACGCACCATCTCCTGCGCCGCGGCCCCCTGCGCCGCCAGCACCATCGCCGCGACCATCAAAAAGGTTCTCATAACTCTCTCCCATTCCCGAACGCGTGACTTGCCAGCCCCGCCAATCGCCCTCACTGTCAAGGCTAACGCCTTGGCGTGCTTTGCGCAAAGTCAAACATATCGGAGTTTGTGAATGAATATCGCAGTGAACGCTGTCGAGCTTCTGGCGGGGCTCTTCATCGGTATGCTGGGCCTGCTGACATTGGTGCTGGCGGTGCTCTTCGTGATCGACCGGAGACAGACCGGCGACGCGATCCGGCGCAACTACCCTGTCATCGGCCGTTTCCGCTACCTTTTCAGCGAGTTGGGCGAATTCTTCCGCCAATATTTCTTTGCCATGGACCGCGAGGAACTGCCGTTCAACCGGGCGCAGCGCGACTGGGTCACGCGGGCCTCGACCGGCGAGAGCAACACGGTCGCCTTCGGCTCCACCCGCAACCTGAGCGTTCCGGGTACGGCGATCTTCGTCAACGCGCCGTTTCCGCCGCTCAACGACCAATACGCCAAGACCGAGCCGATGCTGATCGGTCCGACGGCGCGCACGCCCTACCTGGCGCCGTCGTTCTTCAACATCTCCGGCATGTCCTACGGGGCCATTTCCAAGCCCGCGGTCGAGGCGCTGAGCCGGGGTGCGAAAGAGGCCAACATCTGGCTCAACACCGGCGAGGGGGCACTGAGCCCGATGCACCTTGAGGGGGGCTGCGACCTAGTGTTCCAGATCGGCACCGCGAAATACGGGCTGCGCGATGCCGAGGGCAGGCTCGATGACGACAAGCTGCGTGCCATGGCCGCGCATGACTCCGTGCGCATGTTCGAGATCAAGCTGGCCCAGGGCGCCAAGCCGGGCAAGGGCGGCATCCTTCCGGCGGCCAAGATCACTCCGGAAATCGCCGAGATCCGCCATATTCCGATGGGCCAGGACAGTCTCTCGCCCAACCGCCACCCCGAGGTAAAGAGTTTTGACGAGCTGTTGGACATGATCGAACATGTGCGCGAAGTCACCGGCAAGCCGGTCGGGATCAAGACCGTTGCCGGCTCGGAGGAGGTGTTCCGCGGCTTCTTCGATGCCATCGTGCGGCGTGGTGCCGACAGCGCCCCGGATTTCATCACGCTCGACGGCGGTGAGGGTGGGACGGGCGCCGCGCCGATGCCGCTGATCGACCTGGTGGGCATGTCGGTGCGCGAGGCGCTTCCGGTGGTGGCCAACATCCGCGACGAACACGGGCTGAAGGAACGGGTGCGCCTGGTCGCCAGCGGCAAGCTGACCAATCCCGGCGATGTCGCCTGGGCGCTGGCGGCGGGGGCCGATTTCGTGACCTCGGCGCGCGGCTTCATGTTCGCGCTGGGCTGTATCCAGGCGCTGAAATGCAACAAGAACACCTGCCCGACCGGGATCACCACTCACGATCCGCACCTGCAAAAGGGGCTGGTGGTCGAGCGCAAGTATACCCGCGTGGCGCGCTATGCCCGTGGCCTGATCGGCGAGGTCGAGACCATTGCCCATTCGGTCGGCGTGGCCGAGCCGCGGCTGATGCGCCGGCGCCATGTGCGGATCGTGCAGGCCGATGGCCACAGCGTGCCGCTGAACGAGATCCTGCCAAGTTACAATCCTGTCTCCCAATCGTGAGGGCGCGTGTTTTGGCAGAGGTTCCCCTGTGCGCTAGGTCAAAGGCAGTGAACCGATGGAGAGAGCATGGCCTTTCGCTGGAAAAACGACCTGACCCGCGCCGACACCACACCGGAATGGGCCTTCCTCAACCGCCGGCAGGTGATCGCCGCCGCCGCCGCCGGTGCAGGGCTGGCCGCGCTGGGCGGCACGGCGCGGGCAACCGCTGACCCGGATCTCACCCCCAATTCCTGGGAGGAGATCACCGGTTACTGCAATTACTACGAGTTCGGAACCGGCAAGGAGGACCCGGCGGCCAATGCCGGCGTGATGACCACCGCCCCCTGGCAGATCCGGATCGACGGGATGGTCGAGCGGCCGGGCACCTATGACCTGTCCGAGATCCTGGCCGAGATGACGCTCGAGGAGCGCCTCTATCGCCTCCGCTGCGTCGAGGCTTGGTCGATGGTGGTCCCCTGGTCCGGGTTCGAGCTGGCCGACCTGCTGGACATGGTGGGGGTGCAGGACGGCGCGCGCTTTGTTGCCTTCGAGACGCTCTACCGCCCCGAGGAGATGCCGGGCACCCGCTACCTGGTGCTGGACTGGCCCTATCGCGAAGGGCTGCGGCTGGACGAGGCGCGTCACCCGCTGACGATCATGGCCACCGGCCTTTACGGCAAACCCCTGCCGAACCAGAACGGCGCGCCGATCCGCCTGGTGGTGCCCTGGAAATACGGGTTCAAGTCGATCAAGTCGGTGGTGCGGATCACTCTCACTGACGAAGAGCCCTATGCCACCTGGAACCAGACCAACGCGCGCGAATACGGGTTTTACAGCAACGTGAACCCTGAGGTGGATCATCCGCGCTGGAGCCAGGCGAGCGAGCGGCGTATTGGTAGCGGGCTGTTCTCCCGCCGCCAGCCGACCCTGATGTTCAACGGTTATGCCGATGAGGTCGCCCCCCTCTACGCGGGCATGGACCTTGCAAAGCACTTCTGACATGGGCGTCGATCGGCTGAATGGCTGGCTGCGCCGGGTTCCGACCTGGGCGGTCTATATTGCCGGCGCGCTTCCCGGTCCCCTGATGGTTTTCCAGGGCGCCACCGGTGGGCTGGGGGTAGAGCCGATCAAGGCGCTGGAACACGGGCTGGGCGCATGGGCGCTGCAGTTTCTGATCGCCGGCCTCGCCATCACCCCGCTGCGCCGGGGTCTGGGCCTGAACCTGATGCGGTTCCGTCGCGCCATCGGGGTGCTGGCCTTTTACTACCTCTGTCTTCATCTGCTGGTCTGGCTGGCGCTCGACGTGCGGAACCCGGCGCAGATCTGGGCCGACATCGTCAAGCGGCCCTACATCACCGTCGGCATGGCGGCGGCGCTTTTGTTGCTGCCCCTGGCGCTGACCTCGAACAACCTGTCGGTGCGCAGGCTGGGGGGCCGGTGGCGGCAGTTGCACCGGCTGGTCTACCCCGCGGTGCTGTTGGGCGCGGTACACTTCGTGATGCTGCGCAAGGGGCTCCAGCTCGAGCCGCTGCTCTACCTCTGCGCGGTTCTGGGGCTTCTGGCGCTGCGCCTTCCGGTTCGCCGCTGGCTGCAGGCGGCCTGATCAAGGGGTCCGAGTCGGGCGAATCCCCCGCACCGACGCCGTGATCCAGGCGTCATGGCGCGGGGTTTCAGGCCGGTCTTGTTGGTCGCCACCCAGGTAACACGACATATGGTATCCAGGCCCTGCGCGAGTCGATGGATGGGAATATCCGGCGCCCATGGCCGGGTACGGCAGGTGCCGAAGATGCCCGCATAACGCACTGTTTTCATGCGCCTTTCTTCTTCTTTGAAAAAAAGATGACGAATTATGAAAAAAGGGGTTGCGGGTTTTGGCGTCAAACTTTAGACACCCCTTCACCGGCGGCGCTGAGGCGCACAACGGGACGCCAGACGGGGCGGAGGGGACGGACGGCAGCGGTGCTGCGGCGCGGACCTTATGCCCGGCGAGGCGGAAAAATTAGAGGCAGATGAGGCGGGCGCGCCGAGGAATATAGGGCGCATCCGGTTTGATTTTGTCTCTGCGCTGTT
>NZ_JARGPK010000046.1 GCF_029212575.1 Antarcticimicrobium sp. | reverse complement strand
CGCGTGATTTCGTGGCAGACCCGCAGCCCCGTCGTCGACATCATCGCACAGCGCATGCCCCAGACCCTGTGGGTCGTCGGCACCGCCTATGTGGTCGGCATCCTGATCGCCCTTCCCATCGGCATCTACTCCGCCTATCGCCAATACTCGATCTTCGACCAGGCCGGGACCTTCATCACCATGGTCGGCTTCTCGGTTCCGCCGTTCTTTTCCGGCGTGCTGGTGATCGTGATCTTTTCGGTCAACCTAGGCTGGTTCCCGTCGATCTATGACACCACGCACAAGGTTGTGGGCTGGGACAGCTTCGTCATCCAGCTAAGGCAGATGGTGATGCCGGTGATGGTGCTGGCGCTGCAGATCACCGCGCAGATCAGCCGGTTCATGCGCGCCTCGATGCTGGATAACCTCAACCAGGACTATGTGCGCACCGCCCGCGCCAAGGGGCTGGGCGAAACCACGGTGGTGATGGTTCATGTTCTGCGCAACTCGATGATCCCGGTGGTCACCGTGATCGCGCTGGGGGTGCCCTCGATCTTTGGCGGCGCCATCATCACCGAGCAGGTGTTCAAGGTGAACGGGATCGGCCAGTTGCTGATCGGCGCGATCCAGGCCAACGACCTGCCGATGGTGCAGACGCTGACCTTCATCTTCGCGGTGCTGATCGTCCTGTTCAACCTGATCGCCGACGTGCTCTATGGCCTGCTCGACCCGAGGATCCGCTATGACTGACAAGGACCGTCTCGTCCCCGACGAAGGGCTCGCCCCGGCCTCGACCGCTCTGCCCGCGGCCGGGCCGCTGGAGGAGTTCACCAAGCCCCCCACCAACCAGTGGCGCGAGGTCTGGGACCAGTTCAAGCACCACAAGGGCGCGCTTTACGGTGGCATCCTGTTTCTGGCGATCGTGCTCTGGGTCTATCTCGGGCCTCTGATCTGGACCATCGACGCGACCCATATCGACATCCGCGCGCGCAACCAGGGCCCCGGCTTTTCCCATCCCTTTGGCACCGATCAGCTGGGGCGCGATACCTTTGCGCGAATGATGGCGGGCGGCAAGACCTCGGTCTCGGTCGGCATCACCGCGATGCTGCTGGCGCTGGGGCTGGGCTCTTTCGTGGGCGTGATGGCGGGGTTCTTCCGCAGGCTCGACGGGCCGCTGATGCGGCTGACCGACCTGTTCCTGGCGCTGCCGCTGCTGCCGCTGCTGCTGGTGATGATGCTGCTGTTCCGCGATCCTCTGAACTCGGCCTTCGGGCCGGAACAGGGGATCTTCATTTTGATCGTCGTGGCCATCGGGGTCACCAGCTGGATGCCCACCGCGCGGATCGTGCGCGGCGACGTGCTGGCGCTGAAGGAGCGCGAGTTCGTCCTGGCCGCGCGCTCGATCGGGACCACCAACACCAAGATGATCCTGCGCCATATCCTGCCCAACGTGCTGAGCCCGATCATGGTCTCGGCGACATTGGGGATCGCCACCGCGATCATCACCGAAAGCGCGCTGAGTTTCCTCGGGCTGGGCTTTCCGCCCGATTTCCCGACCTGGGGCCGGCTGCTGTTCGATGCCACCGACTATCTCCAGCAATACCCCGAGCGGGTGTTCTGGCCCGGGCTGGCGATCTCGCTGACCGTGCTCAGCGTCAATTACCTGGGCGACGGGCTGCGCGATGCGCTCGATCCCCGCATCCGGGGCCGCTGAGCCGGGCGAGACAGAAAAAGGAACGGAATCAACCGCCGCCCCACCCGGGCGGCGGTTTTCGTTTCGGCGGATTTGCGGGAGCGAAACAAAAACCATCGCGCGACGGCTCTTTCGGGAATATGTTCCAACTTTCACGATGCCCCGGCAAGGTCAACCGCTTGTTTTCCGCCGAACCTGCGCCCTAGTGGGAAATAATTCCACTTTGTGAGGTTGCGCCATGTTCGAGACATTCGGGTTCGAAGACACCACCGCGCGCGAGGCCAGCGTCTTGTTCGGCCTCGGTCTGGGCCTTGCCTTTGGCGTTCTGGCGCAGATCACCCGCTTTTGCCTGCGCCGGGCGCTGGTGGGGGCGGACCGGCGCAGCGCGATGGGAGTCTGGCTGACCGCGCTTGCCATCGCCGTGATCGGCACGCAGGGGGCCGTGGCACTGGGCTGGATCGGGTTTGAAGATCACCGCTTCCTCGCGTCCGGTCTGCCGGTGCTGGCCATCGTGCTGGGCGGGCTGGCCTTTGGCGCGGGCATGGTGCTGACCCGGGGCTGCGTGTCGCGGCTGACGGTGCTGGCCGGTGGCGGCAACCTGCGGGCGCTGTTGGTGCTGCTGGTGTTCGCGGTCACGGCGCATGCCACGCTCAAGGGAGTATTGGCGCCGCTCCGCACCGGATTGGGGAGTTTGACCCTCGAATTGGGGAATTTCACCACCCTCGCCGCCCTGCCCGGCGGCGCGCCGGTCTGGGCCACGCTGATCGCGGTGACCGCGCTCCTTTTCGCGCTGCGCTCGGGCGCCGCGCCGCTTTCGCTCATCGGAGCGGCGGCCATCGGGGTATTGGCCGCGCTGGGATGGGTCGGAACCGGGTTCCTCCTGTTCGACGAATTCGAGCCGATCGCGATGGAAAGCCTGTCCTTCACCTCGCCGATGTCGGAATCGCTGTTCTTCACTGTCGCCTCCTCTGCCGTGCCGGCGGGGTTCGGCCCGGCACTGGTCAGCGGTGTGGTCTTGGGGGCGTTGGCGGCGTCCCTGCTACGCGGTCAGTTCGTCTGGCAAAGCTTTGAGGGCGCGGCGCAGACCGGGCGATATCTGGCGGGCGCGGTGTTGATGGGCGTGGGCGGTGTGCTGGCGGGCGGCTGTACCCTTGGTGCGGGCCTGTCGGGTGTGCCGACGCTGAGCCTTGCCGCGCTGCTTGCGTTGGCCTCCATCGCCTTGGGCGGACTGGCTATGAATGCGATCCTTTCTCGATCCCTTTCCGGATCCGGCGCACCGCGCCCCATACGGCCAGCACAACCGGCAGAGTGAGCGCGGCCGTCAGCATTCCCTTGCTCAGCCCGGTGGCCTGCCCCAGCGGGTAGAGCAGGTAGCTGACCAGAGACAGGGCGTAATAGCTGATCGCCACCACCGAAAGCCCCTCGACCGTGTGCTGGAGCCGCAGCGACAGGTCGGCGCGGCGATCCATGCTTTCCAGCAGCGCCTGGTTCTGGGCGCTGCGCTCCACGTCCACCCTTGTGCGCAAAAGCTCGCCCGCGCGCATCGCCCGGTCGGCCAGCGCCTGCAGCCGTCCCTGGGTCGAGGTCACCGTTCGCATCGCAGGGGCGTAGCGGCGGGCCATGAAATCGGCAAAGGTCTGGCGGCCCTGGAACCGCCCCTCGCGCAGCGAGGCGATGCGCTGGTTGACGATGGCCTCATAGGCGCCGGTGGCCCCGAAGCGGAACGAGCTGCGCGCGCCCATCGACTCCAGTTCCGCGGAAATCGACAAAAGCGCGGTCAGGGTCTTTTCCGCCGGGATGCCGCCGCCGGTCATATCGACCATGAGTTGCGACAGGTGGTTGTCCAGCGCGCCAATCTCGCCCGAGAGTTGCTGCGCGCGGGAGAACCCCAGCATCGACATCGCCTTGTAGGTCTCGATCTCGCACAATCTCTGGACCGCGCGGCCGATGCGGCGCTGGCCCGCGTCCTCGCCGACGAAGATGGCAAAGCGCATGTGCCCGGCCGGGTCGATGCGGAAATCGCCCGCCGCCACCGCGGCATCGTCCAGTACGTGCGAGGCCGCCGTGCTTTCGGGCACGAACCAGTCGGACAGCGCGGCGTTTATGCCGGCCTCGTCCGGGCGCGGGCAGACCCGGAGCGCGATCGAGGTGATGCGCTGGCCCGGCGCCGCGTTCAGCCAGTCCTCGGGGAAGACCGAGAAATCCGCCGGGTCGAAGGCGCGGTCGCTGACCCCGTCGGAGATCGCGGTGTAGGTGACGAATTCGGTATGCTGTTCCCACTTCAACACGTGGCGCCCGATCCGACCGCTGAAATGGGTGGCGCCGGGCTGTGGGTGCGGCGCACCGTGGCGGTCGAGCAGCGCGGTCAGATGCGCCACATCGACGGCACGGTCGCGGCTGACAGCCTCTTTCGGCTGCTTGATGGCGAGGTAGACCACCGTCGAGGTGTTTTTCATCGCCGGGAACGGACGCGCGTGCAGCTCGTTCGCGAGCCGGTAGCGCAAAGGGTGGTCTTCGATCGGGGGCATCGGGCGGTCCTCGTGGGCTTGAGGTCTAGTCTTAGCGCCCCCGAATTGAATGTAAATTGTTTTCCTTCAAGACCTTAGAAGGATACGACGGTATACATCGGCGGGCCCGCCCGGTCAGTCGCGTGACATGATCGTTCCCTGTGCGGCGGCGCAAAGCTTTTCCTCGCCGTTCTCGAGGGCGTAAACCTTGCATTCGCACACCGCCTGGCGCCGACCCGAGGAGATCGCCTGCGCCCGCGCGATCAGCGTTTCGCCGACCCCGGGGCGGATGTAGTTGATCTTCATCTCCAGCGTGATCGGGTTGCTCAGCACCGACCCGCCGGCAAAGGTCAGCGCGTTGTCGGCAAGGTAGGCCACCGCGCCGCCATGCGCGAAACCGTATTGCTGGAGAAGATCGTCGCGCAGCGGCAGGCGCAGTTCCGCCTCGCCCGCGGCGAGATGCGCAAGCTCGGCCCCGAGGAGCACGCTGAAGGGTTGTTGCGCGAGGATCTTGCGGCCCAGTTCCAGTGGTGTCATCGGTGTCTCTCCCTGACGGTCGCGGGTATCCAGACGGACAATGCCCGGGGTGTCAAAGCCAACGTGGCGGCAAGCGTCCCCGCCCGAAACGAAAAAAAGGCGCCCCGAAGGGCGCCTTTTCGTGCGCATTTCAAAGCCTGCCGCCGCGATCAGTCGATCAGCGGGATCAGCTTGTCGAGGCTGGCCTTGGCATCGCCGTAGAACATGCGCGTGTTCTCCTTGTAGAACAGCGGGTTCTCGATGCCGGAATAGCCGGTGCCCTGGCCGCGCTTGGACACGAAGACCTGTTTCGCCTTCCAGACCTCCAGCACCGGCATGCCGGCGATCGGACTGTTGGGATCCTCCTGCGCGGCGGGGTTCACGATGTCGTTCGAGCCGATGACGATCGCCACGTCGGTCTGCGGAAAGTCCTCGTTGATCTCGTCCATTTCCAGAACGATGTCATAGGGAACCTTGGCCTCGGCCAGCAGCACGTTCATGTGCCCGGGCAGGCGGCCGGCGACCGGGTGGATGGCAAAGCGGACATTCTTGCCCTTGGCGCGCAGCTTCTTGGTCAGGTCGCTGACCGCGTTCTGCGCCTGCGCCACCGCCATGCCGTAGCCCGGCACGATGATCACGCTGTCGGCGTCGTTCAGCGCCGCAGCGACGCCATCGGCGTCGATCGCCACCTGTTCGCCCTCGACCTCCATCTGCGGGCCCGATGTGCCGCCGAAGCCGCCCAGAATCACGCTGACGAAGTGGCGGTTCATCGCCTTGCACATGATATAGGACAGGATCGCGCCCGAGGAGCCAACCAGCGCGCCGACAACGATCAACAGGTCGTTGCCGAGCGAGAAGCCGATCGCCGCAGCGGCCCAGCCCGAGTAGCTGTTGAGCATCGACACCACCACCGGCATGTCGGCGCCGCCGATGCCCATGATCAGGTGATAGCCGATGAACAGCGCCATCAGCGTCATGATCGCCAGCGGCACGAAGCCGCCGGTGCCGAAGTACCAGAACAGGCAGAGCAGCGAGATAATCGCGGCCCCGGCGTTCAGCGCGTGGCCGCCGGGCAGTTTCTGGGCGACCGAGTTCACCTTGCCGGCCAGCTTGCCATAGGCGATCACCGAGCCGGTGAAGGTCACCGCCCCGATGAAGACGCCGAGGAAAAGCTCGACCTTCAGGATGTTCAGTTCGACCGGGGTCTTGTGCGCGATCAGCGCGGCAAAGGTGCCGAGGTGCTGCTCATGCATCCAGGTGTCCATCCCGATCGCGTTCAGCGAGGCGGGAGCGCCCGCCATGATGGCAGCCACGTGGCCCATCTCGAAATGGGCGTTGAAGCCGACGAAGACAGCCGCCAAACCGACGAGGCTGTGCATTGCCGCGACAAGCTGGGGCATGCCGGTCATTTCGACCTTGCCCGCCACATAGGCGCCGATCAGACCGCCGGCGGCGATCAGAACCAGCGACAGCAGCCAGAACCCCTGCCCCGGGCCGATCAGCGTGGCGAAGGCCGCCAGCGCCATGCCGGCGATGCCGTACCAGACCGCGCGCTTGGCGCTTTCCTGCCCCGAGAGGCCGCCAAGCGACAGGATGAAGAGGACAGCCGCGACCACATAGGCCGCCGTGGTAAATCCGAATTCCATGATCCCCTACTCCTTACGATTTCTGGAACATGGCGAGCATGCGCCGCGTCACGAGGAAGCCGCCGAAGATGTTGATCCCGGCCATGAACACCGAGATCGCGGCGAGCACGACCACCAGCCCGGAGCCCGAGCCGATCTGCATCAGCGCGCCCAGAATGATGATCGACGAGATCGCGTTGGTCACCGCCATCAGCGGCGTGTGCAGGCTGTGCGCCACGCCCCAGATCACCTGGAAGCCGACGAAGACCGCGAGGACGAAGACGATGAAGTGCTGCATGAAGCTGGCCGGGGCCACCAGGCCCACCCCCAGCAACAGCACCGCGCCAACGGTCAGCAGGGTGACCTGCTGCTTGGTCTGCGCCTTGAAGGCCGCGACCTCCTGCGCCCGTTTCTCTTCCGGCGTCAGCTCCTTGGGCGGCTCCTTTTTCGGCTGGGCCGCGATCGCAGCCACTTTCGGCGGCGGCGGCGGGAAGGTGATCTCGCCCTGATAGGCCACGGTGGCACCGCGGATCACGTCGTCTTCCATGTTGTGCGCGACCTTGCCGTCCTTCTCGGGCGTCAGGTCGGTCATCATGTGACGGATGTTGGTCGAGTAGAGCGTCGAGGCCTGCGCCGCCATCCGGCTGGGGAAGTCGGTATAGCCGATGATGGTCACGCCGTTGTCGGTGACGATCTTTTCATCCGCGACTGTCAGCTTGCAGTTGCCGCCCTTTTCGGCGGCCAGATCGACGATCACCGAGCCCGGCTTCATGGCTTTCACCATGTCCTCGGTCCACAGTTCCGGCGCCTCGCGGTTGGGGATCAGCGCGGTGGTGATCACGATGTCCATGTCCGGGGCCAGTTCGCGGAACTTGGCCAGTTGCGCCTCGCGGAACTCGGGGCTGGACACCGAGGCATAGCCGCCGGTGGCGGCGCCGTCCGCGGCCTGCTCCTCGAAATCGAGATAGACGAACTCCGCGCCCATCGATTCGACCTGTTCGGCCACCTCGGGACGCACGTCGAAGGCGAAGGTCATCGCACCGAGCGAGGTCGAGGTGCCGATCGCGGCGAGGCCCGCCACGCCGGCGCCCACCACCAGCACCTTGGCCGGCGGCACCTTGCCCGCCGCCGTCACCTGCCCGGTGAAGAAGCGGCCGAAGTTGTTGCCCGCCTCGATCACCGCGCGGTAGCCGGCGATATTGGCCATCGACGACAGGGCGTCCATCTTCTGCGCGCGGGAGATCCGCGGCACCATCTCCATGGCGATCACGTTGCCGCCCTTGGACTTGGCCAGCTCCAGCCCCTCTTCGTTGCCGCCGGGATTGAAGAACGAAATCAGCGTCTTGTCCTTGCTCAGACGCTTCAGCTCGGTCTCGTTGGGCTGGCGCACCTTGGCGATGATGTCGGCCGCCTTCCACAGTGCCGCTGCGGTCTTGACAACCTCGACCCCTGCCTCCTCATAGGCGGCATCCGAAAACCCGGCGGCCGCACCGGCCCCGGCCTCGATGGCGCACTCATAACCCAGCTTCTGCAGTTGCCTGGCCGAGTCGGGGGTCATCGCCACCCGCGCTTCGCCCTCGTAGATTTCCTTCGGTGTCCCTATCTTCACCTATTCGGTCCCCCTTTGTCGCCCCACCACAGGGCGAAATACGGTACAGTTTGCAAATCCGTCACCTATCGCGCGCAAGAAAATTTCGCAAGCGCGGCATAGGTCGCAGCGGTGTTTAGATACATATCAGTTACACCCATCGCCGCACCTTGCGTTCGTAGCGGGCATAATCGGTTCGGTAGGCGCGGCGCATGCGGTCTTCCTCGGGCAGGATGAAGCGGCGCTCGATCACCCAGGTGAAGACCGGCAGAAGCGGCAGCGCGAGCACCGCGTCGAACCGCAGGATCAGCCCGGCCAGCACCAGAATGTCGCCCAGGTAGATCGGGTTGCGGCTGCGGCTGAAGATGCCCGACTGCACAAGCGTGCTTGGCGTCTGGTGCGGGATGATCGTGGTCCGTTTGCGCCGCAGTTCCACCACCGCCAGCAGCATCAGGAGCAGCCCGCCGCCGACCAGCAGCCCGCCCGCGAAATCGGCCCAGGCTCCGCCAAAGCTGAGCCCGGCGGGAAAAACCCGCGCCTGGCCCCAGGCCAGCAGGACCGCCCCCAGGAGCCAGACCGGCGGCATGTCGATCCACTTCATCGCCTATCCCGCAGGATTCTTCGGAGAATCCCGACAATTTCCTTCGAGGAAATTCGGCTCATTCCCACTCCATCTCGGCAAAGACGCGGCCGGCGTTCTTGGTCGCAAGCTCCTCGAAGGTGTCGAGGTTTTTCCATTCCGACTGATCCACGTAATAGGCCCCGGCCAGATCGCCGCCGGCATCCAGATGGTCCCGGATTTTGCCGCGCAGGTCCACAAGATAGTCGTGGGTATAGCGCCGGACCTGGGCGAAATTGGTCGGATGGCCGTGGCCGGGGATCACATAGGTCGGCGCCAGCGGCTCCAGCTTTTCCTCCCAGGTCTCCAGCCAGCAACTGGTGCAGGTGCCTTCGAAGATCGGCAGCATGCGTTCGTGAAAGGCGATGTCGCCGGTAATCATCAGGCCCCATTGTGGAATCCAGACCTGCGCGTCGCCCGGATCGTGCGCCGGGCCAAGATGCAGCACATTGATCTCTACCCCGCCAAGCGAGATGTCGTATTCCTCCTCGAAGGTGATGTTGGCATGCTCCACCCGCGTGCCCTCGGCCTTGTCGCGATTGTAGCGCTGCATCCCCTGCAGGATGAAATCGCCGTTCTCGGTGGTTTCCTCGACCGCATCCACATGGGCCAGGATATCCACCCCCTGGTCGCGCCAATAGCTGTTGCCCAGCATGGCGTGGCCCTGGCCGTTCTCGTTGATCACCAGCACCACGGGCTGATCGGTGACCTGCCTGATCTCCGCGTGCAGCGCGGCGGCAAGGCGTGCGGAGGCGCCGGCATTCATCACCACGACGCCCTCACCGGTGACGATGAAGGACAGGTTGTTGTTGTGGCCCGAATTCTCGTAGGTCGGCGGTGCGGTGGCGCCGATGGCCGAGAACACATGCGGGATCACCTCGACCGGTTTCGAGTAGAGTTCCGATTGCGGATACTGGTCGGCGATATCCTCGCTCGCCCGGCCGGCCGTGACGGTGGCGGTGATCGCGGCGGCGGTGATCGCCGCGGCGCTAAACAGATGCTTCATGACTCCTCCCAAAACGTGATCTCTGTCGGCAATTTCAGAAAACATTCGCATGTGTGAATGAGTATGTAAAGTGACGGAACGACCGCCCTTGCCCCCTGGCGCCCGGCCTTTAGGGTGACGGCGAAGCAAGGGAGAAACAGGCGAATGGCATTGAATGGAAAACACGCGCTGGTGACCGGCGGCGGCACCGGGATCGGCCTGGCCATCGCGCGGGCACTGGCGGCCAAGGGCGCGCGGGTGACGATCACCGGCCGCCGGCAGGCGGTGCTGGACGAGGTCGCCGGAGAGGGCATGACCGGCCTTGCGATGGACGTGCGCGACGAGGGCGACGTGGTCGCCAAGATCGCCGCGGCGGTCGAGGCGCGTGGGCCGGTGCAGATCTGCGTCGCCAATGCCGGCATCGCCGAGGGCCGCGCGCTGCACAAGACCTCGCTGGAGATGTGGCGCAACATCATGGCGACCAACCTCGACGGAGCCTTCCTGACCATCCGCGAGTGCCTGGCCTCGATGCGGCAGACCGATTGGGGGCGTGTCATCACCATCTCGTCCGTCGCCGGGCTGCGCGGGCTGAAAGGGGCGGCGGGATATACCGCCTCGAAACACGGGGTGATCGGACTGACCCGCGCGTTGAGCGAGGATTACATGGGCACGCCCTTTACCTTCAACGCGATCTGCCCGGGCTATGTCGATACCCCGATTGTCAGCCGCAACGTGGACAGCATCGCCCAGCGGGCCGGGGTCAGCGAGGACCAGGCGCGCGACATGATGGTCAGCGCCAATCGCCACAACCGCCTGATCGCCCCGGAAGAGGTGGCCGCCGCCGCGATGTGGCTGGTCGGGCCCGGCTCGGAAAGCGTGAACGGCCAGTGCATCGAGATCGCCGGCGGCCAGTCCTGAGGCTCAGGTCCCGGTCAGCCCGTCGCCGATCATCGCGGCCAAAAGCGCCACGCGGGCGCGGTAGCCGGGGTAATCGGGCGCGGTCATCTTGAGACCCTTGAGGGCGGCGGCGATGGTCGCCGCCAGGTCCGTCGCCGGACCGGGCAGCCGGAGCAGCCCCGCCTGCGCCGCATCCTCCAGCCAGGCGGCATAGACCGACGCCAGCCGTGCCTCGCCCTGCTGGATGATCTCGGCGGCGGCGGATTTTCCTGCGTCGAGCAGTTCCATCCCGTGCGGCGAGGTCAGCATCGCCTCGACCGCAGCACCGCCCTGCGCCGCGAAGGCCGCCGCCAACCGCTCCGGCACCGGTCCGCCGTCCGAAAGCGCGGCTTCGACCGCCGCCACCGCATCGTCGTAGTATTGCCGGACCAGGTGGCGATAGATGTCATCCTTGTTGCGGTAATGCAGGTAGAGCGCCGGGCGCGACATGCCGGCGCCGCGCGCTATGTCCTCCATCGAGGTCTTGCGAAACCCATAGGTGGCAAAGGCCTGCCAGCCCGAGGCGAGGATCGCCGCCTGTTTGGAATTGGAATCTGTGTCTGCCGCCGCCATCCATGATGGATTGCAGGTTGCCGAAAAACTGTCAATTGACATCCTGACATATTATGCCATTTATGTCATATCCGTCGCGGCATCTACATCAGGGAGACACCCATGCCCACCCCCCTTACCGTCAACGGAACCCGATACGAGATCGACCTGCCCGAGGATGTGCCCCTGCTCTGGGTGCTGCGGGACGAGATCGGGCTGACCGGGACCAAGTACGGCTGCGGCGTGGCCGCCTGCGGCGCCTGCACCGTGCAAATCGACGGCGAGGCGGTGCGCAGTTGCCAGGTGGCGCTGGCCGATGTCCGGGGCGAGGTCACCACCATCGAGGGGCTGGGAACGCCCGATGCCATGGCCGCGATCCAGCGTGCCTGGGCCGCGCACCAGGTGGCGCAATGCGGGTACTGCCAGTCCGGCCAGATCATGCAGGCCGCCGCGCTACTGGCCGAAAACCCCGCGCCCAGCGATGAGGACATCGACCTGGCCATGCAGGGCAACCTGTGCCGCTGTGGCACCTATCCCCGCATCCGCGCCGCCATCCACAGCGCCTCGCAGATGATGAAGGAGGCCTGAGCCCATGGCCAGCATCGGAAAAATCGCCCGCCGCAGTTTCCTCATCGGCTCCGCCGCCATCGTCGGCGGCGTTGCCTTCGGCGCCTGGTACGTCTCCCGTCCCGCCCCCAACCCGCTGACACCCGGAGCGGGCGGCGGCGCGCTCAACCCCTTCGTGATGATCGACGTCAACGGCATCACCCTGATCGCGCCGCGCGCCGAGATGGGCCAGGGCGTGCAGACCACCTGGGCGGCGCTGATCGCCGAGGAGCTGGACGTTGAGATGGACCAGGTCCGCGTGCTGCACGGCCCCGCCGCGCAGGCCTATTACAACCAGGCCCTGCTGGGCGAGGCGCTGCCCGGCAAGGGCTATGACAAAACCAGTTTCGGCCACGCGCTGGCCGAGACGCTGGGCCGGGTCGGCAAGGTCATGAACATGCAGGTGACCGGCGGATCGACCTCGATGGCCGATGGCTATACCCGGATGCGCGCCGCCGGGGCCAGCGCCCGCGAGACATTGAAACAGGCCGCTGCCGACCTGCTGGGGGTGGCGCGCGCCGATCTGCGCACCGAAAAGGCGATGGTCATCGCCGCCGATGGACGCGAGATCGCCTATGCCGATCTGGCCGAGGCCGCCGCCGGGCTCGATCCGGTCGACGCGCCGCTGCGCGACCGGGCGCAATGGCGCATCCTGGGCAAGCCTGTCGATCGCGTCGACATGGTGCCCAAGGTCACCGGCACCGCGCGGTTCGGCATCGACGTGCGGCTGGAGGGGATGCTTTTCGCCGCCCTGCGGATGAACCCGCACCTGGGCGGCGCGATGCGCGATTTCGACGACAGCGCAGCGCGGGCGATGCCGGGGGTTGACCGGGTGGTCAACCTGGGCGACGGGATCGCCGTTGTCGCCTCGAACACCTGGCTGGCGATGCAGGCGGCAGAGGCCGTCGAGATCGACTGGGAGATGGGGCCCAACCCGCCCGATACCGGGGCGGTCTTCGACCGCATCGCGGCGGCCTTCGACGACGACGCCAATTCGACCATGCGCGATGACGGCGATGCCGGGACCCTGCCCGAGGGCGCAACCGAAATCACGGCGGAGTACCGGGTGCCCTACCTTGCCCATGCGACGATGGAGCCGATGAACGCCACGGCGCTCTATTCGGGCATCAAGCTGGAGATCTGGTCCGGCAACCAGGCGCCGCTGTTCACCCGCAAGAGCTGTGCCAAGGCGGTCGGGCTGGAGCCGGAGGCGGTGGAGGTGCACACCACCTTCATGGGCGGCGGCTTCGGTCGGCGCGGAGAGCTGGATTTCTCGGTCTACGCCGCAAGGGTGGCCGCCGAGATGCCCGGCACGCCGGTGCAGCTGACCTGGTCGCGCGAAGAGGACATGACCCACGATTTCTACCGCCCCGGCGCGCTGGCGCGATTCCGCGGCGCGGTGCAGGACGGCAAAGCGGTGCTGCTCGACGGGAAGATCGCGGCGCAGTCACCGACGCAGCAGGCGATGGGCCGCTGGCTTGGCCTGCCCGCCGCCGGTCCGGACAAGGGTACGGTGGACGGCGCCTTCAACCAGCCCTACGCGATCCCCAATTTCCGCGTGCGCGGCTATCTCGCCGATCTCGCCATCCCGGTGGGCTTCTGGCGCTCGGTCGGGGCGTCGATGAACGGCTTTTTCCTCGACAGTTTCCTCGACGAGATGGCCCATGCCGCCGGGCGCGATCCGCTGGCGTTCCGGCTGGAGCTGGCGCGGGCCGAATACGCCCCCGCCGCCGCGGTGCTGGAGGCGGTGCGCGACATCTCCGGATGGACCGGCGAGACGCCCGAGGGCACAGGCCGCGGGGTCGGCTTCTGCTACAGTTTCGGCACCCCCACGGCGACGGTGATCGAGGTTCAGGACAGGGATGGCCAGATTGCCATGACCCGGGCCTGGATCGCGGCGGATGTCGGCGTCGCGCTCGACCCGCGCAACCTCGAGGCGCAATTGTCCGGCGGCATGGTCTATGGTCTCTCGGCGGCCTGTTTCGGCGAGATCACCTTTGCCGAGGGGGCGGTCGTGCAGCAGAACTTCCCCGATTACGACGCGCTGCGCATCCACAACACCCCCGCGACCGAGGTGCGCATCCTGCAGAACCAGGACCATATCAGCGGCGCGGGCGAGCCGGGCACGCCGCCGGCGATGCCGGCGCTGGCCAACGCGCTGTTCGACCTGACCGGCAGGCGGGCGCGCAGCCTGCCCTTGATGCGGGATTTCGACCTGCTGGTCTGAGCGCGCCTGTTTTGGCCCGTCACCCGGCGGGCCAGCCCCGGATCAGATCCGCCAGCGCCGCCCAATCGGTGTATTCGGTGTCCTTTTGCGGATTGATCCTCTCGCCCTTGCGATGGGCGATCCAGCGCATCGCCAGCGCCCGGAAGAAATCATACTCGGTGAACCGGAAGGCACCCGCCACATGGGCCACCTGCCCCGGGGTCCAGCCGGCCTTTTGCGCAAAACCGGCGGCGATGCGATCCAGTTCGGCGCGGTCCCCGGGATCGTCGCCCGCGATCGCCAGCGACACCACGAGGAGCAGCGTCGGCATGCCGTTCAGAACCCCGGCATGGGCGGCGGCGAAATCGGCCAGCCGCGCCTGCAGCCTGCCGACATGCACCGATCCGGCCAGGATCGCCGCGTCGAAGATCGCCAGGTCAATCTCTCCGGCCTCCTCCGCCGGCAGCATCTCGACACTGTCACCGCGCGCCATCAGCTGTTCGGCGCAGAACCGGCAGATCTTGCGCGTCTGCCCCTCGGTGCTGGCGTAGCAAATCAGGATCCGCATGACTCACCCCCATCCGCAGCCCGTGATGCGGATCGGTTACCCGATGCAGAGCCCGGTGGCCTTGCGTCAGATCAAGACGGGGCTCAGGCGCTGCGCTGCAGCGGCGCGCGGCGACCGGCGGACCAGGCCCGCACCGCATCGCCGAAGGCGGTGAACAGTGGCCGCGAGACCGGATCGTTGGCGGCGTCGTATTCCGGGTGCCATTGCACCGCGAGGGTAAAGCCCGGCGCATCCTGGACATGGATCGCCTCGGGCGTGCCGTCGGGCGCCCAGCCGTCGACCTCGATACGGGCGCCGGGGCGCTTGATCCCCTGGCCGTGCAGTGTGTTGGTCATCACCTCGGGCGCGCCGAAGAGCTTGTGAAACACGCTGCCCTCGGCCAGCCGCACCCGGTGGCGCAGGGCGAATTTCTCTTCCAGCGTGCCGTCGGGCGGCATCCGGTGGTTCATCCGCCCCGGCAGGTCGCGGATCTCTGGGTAGAGCGAACCGCCCATCGCGACGTTGACCTCCTGAAAGCCACGGCAGATCCCAAAAAAGGGCTGGCCACGCTCGACGCAGGCGCGCACCAGCGGCAGCGCCACGGCGTCGCGGGCCCGGTCAAAGGCACCATGCGCCTCGGTCGCCTCTTCGCCGTATTCCTCCGGATGCACGTTGGGCCGCCCGCCGGTCAGCAGGAAACCGTCGCAGATCTCCAGCAGATCCTCGACCGGGGAATAGCGCGGGTCGGCGGGGATGATCAGCGGAAGGCAGCCCGCGACGCAGGCCACCGCCTCGGAGTTCATCGTGCCGCCCGCATGGGTCGGGTAGCTGTCGTTGATCAGGACGGAATTGCTGATGATGCCGACGACCGGGCGGGCCATGAAACGCTCACTTTCACGTGTGTACCCGGCCTAGATACAGGGCGCGGCCGGGGCCTGCAACACCCGGCCCCTGCATCACGGCGCAAGCGGGTGTGCCAAGGCGCACAACCCGCCCCTGCGCCCGAATACCGGGCAGCGGCCGCGCGCGCGATCAGGCCTCGCCGGTCAGGCCGGCGGCCTCGATCCCGGCCAGTGCTGCGGCAGCGTCATTGTCCGAGGTATCACCGGTCACGCCGACCGCGCCGATCACCGCGCCATCCGCGCCGCGCACCAGCACACCGCCCGGCACCGGGATCAGCTGGCCGCCATAGACGCCGTTGAGCGCCGCCATGAAATAGGGCTGCGCCTCGGCCCGGGCCATCTGGGCGCTGCCCGGCATGCCCAGCATCACCGCGCCGTGGGCCTTGCCGTGGGCGATGGCGAAGCGGCCCGGCGGCGCGCCATCCTCACGCTCGAAGGCCAGCAGGTTGCCGCCTGCGTCCACCACCGCCACAGACAGCGGCTTCAATCCCAGGTCGCGCCCCTTGTCGCGCGCCGCGCCGATGATCGTCCGCGCCTGGTCCAGTGTCATCGCCATGCCATTCTCTCCCCTTTTTTCTCTTTTTCTGGCTGAAAATACTCTCGGGGGAGCGCGAGGGGGCAGACAGCCCCCTCGCCCCCGGTCAGATCATCCCGCCGCTTGCGCCTTCAACTCCAGCCGACGGCGGTGCAGCACCGGCTCGGTATAGCCCGAGGGCTGCACCCGGCCCTCGAACACCAGATCGCAGGCAGCCTGAAACGCGATGCCGTCAAACCCCGGCGCCATCGGACGATAGGCCGCGTCACCGGCGTTCTGCCGATCCACCACCTGTGCCATTTTGCGCATCGCCGCCGTCACTTGATCCTCGCTGACGACGCCGTGATGCAGCCAGTTGGCCAGCGCCTGCGAAGAGATGCGGCATGTGGCGCGATCCTCCATCAGGGCGACGTCATGGATGTCCGGCACCTTGGAGCATCCGACCCCCTGGTCGATCCAGCGCACCACATAGCCGAGGATCCCTTGCGCGTTGTTCTCGATCTCCCGCGCGATCTCCTCACCGCTCAGGTTGCGGCCCTGCATCACCGGGAGGGTGAGCAGATCAGCGAGCGTGCCGCGCGGCCCGCCGGCCGCGATCTCGCCCTGACGGGCAAAGACATCCACGAGGTGATAATGCGTCGCGTGCAGCGTGGCGGCTGTCGGCGAGGGCACCCAGGCGCAATTGGCCCCGGCCTGCGGATGGCCGATCTTGGCCTTGAGCATGTCTGCCATGAGGTCGGGCATCGCCCACATCCCCTTGCCGATCTGGGCCTTGTGCTGCAACCCGCAGGCCAGACCGATATCGACGTTGCGATCCTCGTAAGCTGCGATCCATGGGGTCGATTTCATCTCGCCCTTGGGCAACATCGGGCCCGCTTCCATGCTGGTATGGATCTCGTCGCCGGTGCGATCAAGAAAGCCCGTGTTGATGAAGGCCACCCGCGATTTCGCGGCGCGGATGCAATCCTTGAGATTGACGCTGGTGCGGCGTTCCTCGTCCATGATGCCGAGTTTCACGGTATTGCGCGGCAGACCGAGGATCTCCTCGACCATGTCGAAGATCTCGACCGCGAAAGCAACTTCCTCCGGCCCGTGCATCTTGGGTTTGACCACATAGACCGAGCCGTGCAGCGAGTTGCCGCCCTGCACCTTGAGGTCATGCATGGCGATCATCGTGGTGCAAAACGCGTCGAGCAGCCCCTCGGGGATCTCGCCGCCCTGCCCGTCCAGCACGGCCGGGTTGGTCATCAGGTGGCCAACGTTGCGCACCAACATCAGCGAGCGGCCCTTCAGCGTGATCGCGCTGCCGTCCGGCGCGGTGAACTCCAGATCCGGCGCCAGAACGCGGTCGAAGCTCTTGCCGCCCTTGGTGACGCTTTCTTTCAGGTCCCCTTTCATCAGCCCCAGCCAGTTGGCATAGGCCTGCACCTTGTCCTCGGCATCGACGGCAGCGACGCTGTCCTCGCAATCCATGATGGTGGACATGGCCGATTCCAGGATCACGTCGCTGATCCCCGCCGGATCGTCGCGGCCCACGGGCGTGTCGGGGCCCAGCACGACGCGGATGTGCAGCCCGTGACGGGTAAAGAGATACTCCGACCCATCCGCACTGCGCCCGGCGTATTGCGCCGGGTCGGTCAGCCGCAGCGGCCCGTTGTGGGAGGCGAGGATGACACCGCCCTGATCCTGGTCGAGCCCGGTCACATCGGCCCAGGAGCCGCCGGTGAGCGGCAGCGCCTTGTCCAGATGCGCCTTCGCCCAGGCGATCACCCGGCCACCGCGCGCGGAATCATAGCCGCCGCCCGCCGGCAGGTCGCCCAGCGCGTCGGTGCCGTAGAGCGCGTCATAGAGCGAGCCCCAGCGCGCGTTGGCCGCGTTCAGCGCAAAGCGCGCGTTTGTGATCGGCACCACCAGTTGCGGGCCGGGCACATGGGCGATCTCGGGATCAACGCCGGTGGTGTCGATGGCGAAATCCGCGCCCTCGGGCAGAAGATAGCCGATCTCGCGCAAAAAGGCCTCGTACGCGGCGGCGTCATGCGCCTGACCCTTGCGGGCCTGGTGCCAGGCGTCGATCCGGCCCTGCATCTCTTCGCGGGTGGCAAGGAAGGCGCGGTTCTTCGGCCCCAGTTCGGCCACCATGCGCGCCAGACCCGCCCAGAACGCCTCGGCCGCCACGCCGGTGCCGGGCAGCGCCCGGTCCTCGACGAATGCAGCCAGGTCTGCCGCGACCTGCAGACCGTGCCGCTCCACTCTCTCCGTCATTGCCTTGGCCTCCTAAAAATTGGATTTGGTTCACTCTCTAGAACTTAAGTTTCCTATCGGCAACTCTTCGGTAAAATCTTTTTACCAATTTTTCCGATAGCAGTTTCAAATGCGCTTTGAAAAGCACCGGGCACGGGACGGGAGGACGCCTTGCAGGGATCAGGCCATTTGCCTAACGTCGCCGCAAATCCATCCAGCGAGGCCCCCATGCGCGATGCCGCCCCCACGACCGTTTTCCTATCGGATTATACGCCCTTCGGCTATCTGGTCGACTCGGTCCACCTGACTTTCGATCTTGCGCCCCATGCCACCCGCGTGACCAGCCGCATCGCCTTTCGCCCGAACCCGCAGGCGCGCGATCGCCGCTTTTTCCTGCACGGCGAGGGGCTGACGCTGATCCGCGCCGCCATCGACGGCACCGCGATCAGCCCCGAGATCACCGACGCGGGGCTGACCGCCGACGCCCCCGATGCGCCCTTTACCTGGGAGTGCGAGGTCGAGATCGACCCGGGAACCAACACCGCGCTCGAGGGGTTGTACATGTCGCCGCTGGACGTCCAAGGCGAAAGCCAGCCCGACACATCCGCCATGTATTGCACCCAATGCGAGGCCGAGGGGTTCCGCAAGATCACCTATTACCCCGACCGCCCCGACGTGATGAGCATCTTTACCGTGCGCATCAACGGCGATCTGCCGGTGCTGCTGTCGAACGGCAACCCCGTGGACCGGGGCGAGGGTTGGGCTGAATGGCACGATCCCTGGCCCAAGCCGGCCTATCTGTTCGCGCTGGTGGCGGGCGATCTGGTGGCGCAATCGGACAGCTTCACCACCGTGTCGGGCAGGTCCGTCGAGCTGAACCTCTGGGTGCGGCCGGGAGACGAGCACAAGTGCGCCTTTGGCATGCAGGCGCTGAAAAAGGCGATGAAATGGGACGAGGACACCTATGGCCGGGAATACGACCTGGATGTGTTCAACATCGTCGCGGTGGACGATTTCAACATGGGCGCAATGGAGAACAAGGGGCTGAACGTCTTCAACTCATCTTGCGTTCTGGCCAGCCCCGACACCTCGACCGACATGAACTTCGAGCGCATCGAGGCGATCATCGCGCATGAGTATTTCCACAACTGGACCGGCAACCGCATCACCTGCCGCGACTGGTTCCAGCTGTGCCTGAAAGAGGGGCTGACAGTGTTCCGCGACAGCCAGTTCACCTCCGACATGCGCTCCGCGCCGGTCAAGCGCATCCATGACGTGATCGAGTTGCGCGCGCGCCAGTTCCCCGAGGATACCGGGCCGCTGTCGCACCCGGTCCGGCCGGAGAGCTTTCAGGAGATCAACAACTTCTATACCGCCACCGTTTATGAAAAGGGCGCCGAGGTGATCGGTATGCTCAAGCGCCTTGTGGGCGATGCCGCCTATGCCGAGGCGCTGGACCTCTATTTCGCGCGCCATGACGGGCAGGCCTGCACCATCGAGGACTGGCTCAAGGTGTTCGAGGATGTGACGGGGCGCGACCTGGGCCAGTTCAAACGCTGGTATTCGCAATCGGGCACACCCCGGCTGAGCGTGGAAGAGGCGTTCGATAATGGCACCTATACGCTGACCTTCACGCAATCCACCGATCCCACCCCGGGCCAGCCCGACAAGGCGCCGCAGGCGATCCCGATCGCCCTGGGCCTGCTTGGCCCCAACGGCGACGAGGTGCTGCCGACACAGGTGTTGGAGATGACCGAGGTGACGCAGTCCTTCACCTTCGAGGGGCTGGCAGCGCATCCTGTTCCCTCGATCCTGCGGGATTTCTCGGCGCCGGTGATCCTCGATCGCGCGCCGCAGAGCGCCGAGCGCGCCTTTCTGCTGGCCCATGATACCGACCCCTTCAACCGGTGGGAGGCGGGGCGCGACCTGGCCCGGCAGTGCCTGATCGACATGATCGCGAAGGGCGCGGAGCCTGACGCCGATTACCTCGACGGCATCCGCGCCGTTCTGCGCGACGACCGGCTTGACCCGGCCTATCGCGCGCTGATGCTGGGTCTGCCCGGCCAGTCGCAACTGGCCGGCTTCCTGCACGAGGCCGGGGTTACCCCCGACCCGATGGCGATCTGGTCCGCAGTCGAACGGCTGAAGGACGCCCAGGCCGGGGCGTTGGGGGATTTGCTGGGTGAATTGTACAATTCGGCGCAGGTGACCGGCCCCTATGCCCCGGACGCCGCGCAATCAGGCAAGCGGGCGCTGGCCGGCGCGATCCTGGACCTGACGACGCGTCGCGACGGCGGGACACAGGCGGCGGCGCAATACGCGGCGGCCGACAACATGACGCTCCAGCTTTCGGCGCTGGCCTGCCTGCTGCGCGCGGGCAAGGGGCAGGATCAGCTGGCGCGGTTCTACGACCAGTGGCAGGCCGACCGGCTGGTGATCGACAAGTGGTTCTCGCTGCAGATCGCCGAGGCCGCCCCGAAGGACGCGGCGCAGATCGCCCGGGCGCTGACCGACCACGCCGATTTCACCTGGAAGACACCCAATCGCTTTCGCGCTGTCTTCGGCGCGCTGGCGGGCAACCATGCGGGCTTTCACGCCGCCTCGGGCGCCGCGTATGAATTGCTGGCTGACTGGCTGATCCGGCTCGATCCGCTGAACCCACAGACCACCGCGCGGATGTGCAGCGCGTTCCAGACCTGGAGACGCTATGACGCGGACCGGCGGGCGCTGATCGGCGCGCAGCTTGACCGCATCGCGGCGACGTCGGACCTGTCGCGCGACACCGCCGAAATGATCACCCGCATAAAGGGGGCATGAGTGCCGCGCGCCCTGACCTGCCCCGGGCGCTGAGCGGTGCCCGGGGACGGCTACAGCTTTTCGCGACAGGGGCGCAGCCCGAGGGTGCTGGGGATTCTGATCTGCGTCTATGCCGCGCTTCTGGCTGCGATCCTGTTTCTTGACGCGGCGTGGTGGCTGATGGCGCTTCTGGTGCTGCCCACCCTGCCCGCACTGCATGATCTCTACCGCAACCCAGAGGCCGGGATGGACCTGGACGACCGCACCCTGTCGTGGCGCAGCGGGCGCCGCAGCGGCGCGCTGGCCCTGTCGGACATCGCGCGCCTGCGCCTCGATACCCGCTGGGATTTCTCGGTGCGCGCGACGGCGGTGCTGACCTCGGGGCGGCGCATCCGCCTGCCGGACGAATCACTGCCGCCGCACCGGGAGTTCGAGGCCGAGCTTCTGGCCCGGGATATTCCCGTGGAGCGGCATCACTTCACCGTTTTCTGACCCGACGTCACCCGAACGGTAAACAATCGCGGCGCTGGGGACGGTCAGGCGGGGGACCGGTTCCCATGCGCGAACAATGCCATCCAATTACCCCAATCCCCCACCGCGAACTCCTTTGGGGCGCCACCTTTGCGCCCGAATGCCGGTACAGGGTCTCTGCCAATCCCGCAGTTGCCCCAGACCGGAGTGCCCATGTTCCAATCCATCCGCCGCGCGCTGCGCACCGTCCCGGCTGCGTTGGTGCGCCCCCTCACCCGGATCGGACAGCGCGCGCCTGGGTCTGCCGAAACCCCGGCACCGCAAAGGGGCCTCGAGGAGATGGTCGATATTCCGGTGCACGACATGAGCGCGGAAGACGACATCTCGCGGCAGGCGCAGGCACGCGGGCTGTTCCTTGCCCGGCAGGATCGCTGGACCGACCTTGCGGCGGAAATCCGGGCCGCGGACAGCGCACGCCGGTGCGCGCCGGACGGGGTGCCCCTGGCCGAGCTTCTGGCCTATGGCGCGCGCTGCGACGTGGTCGAGGCGGTCGAACAGGCGTTGGAACAAGGCGCTGGCGCCGAGGATCCCGCGCTGCTCTCGGGGATCATGTCGCTGGAGGCGATGCGGCAGGAGCATCGGACCGATCCCCACGTGACCCTTGTCGTGGCGCTTGCGCATATCGACATCGCCTGGGCCTGGCGCGGCACCGGAGAGGAGGCCGCGCTGCCCGCGCTGAACCGGCAACGCTGCGCCGCGCATTTCGACCGCGCCGCGCGCCTGCTGGAGGGGGTCGACACCACGGCCCGCAACAGCCCGGCAGTGGCATCGGCGCAATGCGCGCTGCTGGCGCGCCGGCCCGGACCGGTGCGGGCCTTGGCCGACAGCTATGGCGCGCTGATCGATCTCGACCCGCAGAACTTTCGGGCCATGCGCGCGCTGGGGGCGCATCTGCTGCCCGACCGCGCCGCGCTGGAGCTCGAGGCGCGCCGCACCGCCGCGCGCACACAGGATGCCTGGGGCGCGGGCGGTTATGCCTGGGTCTGCTTCGATGCCATCGCCCAAGACCCCTCGGCCTGCGACGCGGTGGATGTCGATTTCTTCATCGACGGGCTGCGCGATATCGTCGCCGCCCGCCCGGGGCAGGAAATGATCAACCTGCTGGCCGCCTATTGCGCCGTTACCCTGCGCCGCGACGATGAAGACGCCGCTCCGGACAGCCCGCGCGCGCGCATCGCCGCCTGCGCCGGATGGTTGATCCGCGATCACCTGACCGAATTGCACCCGCTGGTCTGGGCCCATGCCGCAGAGGGGTTCGACAACAGCCTGCGCGTGACCTCGCCCCGGCGGTTCGCCTCGCATGGCCGGGCCGACGCCCTGCGCGCCATCGCCGAACAGTTCCGCGACGATCTGGACCGTGGGCTGCGCGTCACCTTCACCCCCGACGGGCCGGTGACCGGTGCGCTCTGATCCCCTTGCCCAGCCGCCAGCTCTGGCCTAGAACGCAGGCCGGACATTCGCGGAGACATTCCATGCTGGACCTGACATTCGAGCCCCCCAAGCCCAAGGTGATCGCCGGGGCCAAGCACGATTGGGAACTGGTGATCGGCATGGAGGTGCATGCGCAGGTCAGCTCCCGCGCCAAGCTGTTCTCGGGCGCCTCGACCACCTTCGGGGCCGAGCCCAATTCCAACGTCTCCTTCGTCGATGCGGCGATGCCCGGCATGCTGCCGGTGATCAACGAGTATTGCGTCGAACAGGCGGTGCGCACCGGGCTGGGCCTGAAGGCCGGGATCAACCTGATGAGCGCCTTTGACCGCAAGAACTATTTCTATCCCGACCTGCCGCAGGGTTATCAGATCAGCCAGCTTTACCACCCCATCGTGGGCGAGGGCGAGGTGCTGGTGGAACTGGGCGAGGGCATCGACCGCATGGTGCGGATCGAACGCATCCACCTGGAACAGGACGCCGGCAAGTCGATTCACGACATGGACCCGAACATGTCCTTTGTCGATCTCAACCGCACCGGCGTGGCGCTGATGGAGATCGTCAGCCGCCCCGATATTCGCGGGCCGGAGGAAGCGGCGGCCTATATCGCCAAGCTGCGCCAGATCCTGCGCTACCTCGGCACCTGCGACGGCAACATGCAGAACGGCAACCTGCGCGCCGACGTCAACGTCAGCATCTGCCGCCCGGGCCAGTACGAGAAATACTGGGAAACCCAGGATTTCAGCCATCTGGGCACCCGCTGCGAGATCAAGAACATGAACTCGATGCGGTTCATCCAGCAGGCGATCGAGGTCGAGGCCCGGCGCCAGATCGCCATCGTCGAGGCCGGCGGCACGATTGACCAGGAAACCCGCCTCTATGATCCCGACAAGGGCGAGACGCGCTCGATGCGGAGCAAGGAAGAGGCGCATGATTATCGCTACTTCCCCGATCCCGACCTGCTGCCGCTGGAGATCGAGCAGGCCTGGGTCGACGGGATCAAAGCCACGCTGCCGGAACTGCCGGACGCCCGCAAGGCGCGCTACATCGCCGATTTCGGCCTGACCGATTACGATGCCTCCGTGCTGACCGCCGAGGTCGAGACGGCGGCCTATTTCGAGGCGGTGGCGCAGGGGCGCGACGGCAAGCTGGCGGCCAACTGGGTCATCAACGAGCTGTTCGGCCGGCTGAAGAAGGAGGATCACGACATCACCTCAAGCCCGGTCGGCCCGGAGCAGCTGGGCGGGATCATCGACCTGATCTCCAAGGGCGACATCAACGGCAAGATCGCCAAGGACCTCTTTGAGATCGTCTATTCCGAGGGCGGCGATCCGGCGCAGATCGTCGAGGCGCGCGGCATGAAACAGGTCACCGACACCGGCGCCATCGAGGCCGCGGTCGACGAGGTGATCGCCGGTAATCCGGCGCAGGTCGAAAAGGCCAAGGCCAACCCGAAACTGGCCGGCTGGTTCGTCGGCCAGGTGATGAAGGCCACCGGCGGCAAGGCCAATCCCGCCGCCGTCAACCAGATTGTCAGCGCCAAACTGGGTCTTTAAACCGCGAGTCTGCCATGCGGCCCCACGCTCGCGACTGCCCGGCGGTTGCGTGGGGGTGTGCCACGCATTGCGCAGCCCGGACATTGCATCTTGGCGGAGTCCCGCTGATCGGCTAGCGTGACGGTTGGCACGCATTTGGGGG
Organism: Antarcticimicrobium sp.; assembly: GCF_029212575.1. Lineage (GTDB taxonomy): Bacteria > Pseudomonadota > Alphaproteobacteria > Rhodobacterales > Rhodobacteraceae > Antarcticimicrobium. The sequence goes on along the minus strand of NZ_JARGPK010000046.1, from coordinate 501 downwards.
GCCGATGGGGGATCACGAGACAAGCGATGCAGGGTCCGTCGGCATGGGTGTTGTCGACGAGTTGATCGGGCGTGTCTATGACGTGGCGCTTGATCCGTTGTCATACGAGCAATTTGTGGATCGTTGGAACGATCTGGTGATGCCCGAAACCGAAGCGGGGTCGGTGCGGGCCGCATTGATGGACGATCCGGCGATCTTTGGCCATTTCGACCGCGCGGCGGCGGTGCTGGATCGGGTGGCCAGCGCGCCGGCGGGGGATGCCGTGTCGCTTGTGCTGGATCATCTGAACAGTGTGGCGGCGTTGGGAATCGACCGGCATTTGCGGGTGGCGGGCCTGAACCCTGCGGCGGCGGCGGCGCTGGGTTTGCGGGCCGGAGCGCCCCTGTCCGAGGCCGGGATCGAGACGCAGGACCGCGCGGCGCTGTCCCGGCAGGTGGCACGTATGCTTGAAGATGCCGACAGTGCGCCGTCTGTGTTTCGCGTGCGCGCTGCGGACGAGGG
>NZ_JARGPK010000033.1 GCF_029212575.1 Antarcticimicrobium sp. | reverse complement strand
GTGGACCCCCACCTGTCCTCCCCCTTGCAGGGGGAGGAACGCCAACGGCATGTCCGGTCTGTTCTCCCCCCTGGAAGGGGGGAGTTAGAGGGGGGTCTTCGAACGCGGAGGCCAATCCTCATCGAAGGTTATGCCTCGCTGTTCGGTGTGCCGGATGCGAGCGGAGATGTCGTGCGGGCGGGCGCCTTTGCCCGCAGCCTGCAGCGGGGCACGCAACTGCCCATGCTGTTGCAGCACAGGCCCGGCGCCATGGTCGGGCGTTGGGTGCGGATGATCGAGGATGGGCGGGGGCTCTATGTGCGCGGTCTCGTCGAAGGTGTCGCGGCGCGGTCACTGGTGGCGCAGGGGCTCAGCGGCCTCTCCATCGGGTTTCGCCCGCGCCTCTGGAATGCACGGCGCCCGGATGGGCGGGAACTGGTCGAGGTGGACCTTGTCGAAGTTTCCCTCGTGACCAGTCCGATGCAGGCACGGGCGCGGTTTTCCCTGCTGGGGGCGGAGGCGAAAGCGGCGTGAACTGGAAGCCCGCGCGCGTGCTTCGACCCCGGCCATCGCTGGGGCAGGCTTCGCTCAGCATGAGCGCTTTGAAAGTACGGAACTCATCATGAGCGACGTCGAAGGATGATGGATTTGAGAGGAATGGAGACAACATGACCAAGGAAACCAAGATGGCGGGCGGCGGCGATGCCGAACTGATGGCCGCCTTTGCCGCCTATACCGAGGCGAATGATGCCCGGCTTGCCGAGATCGAAGCCAGGGGCACAAGCGATCCGCTGACGGATGAGCGGCTGTCGCGCATTGACCGGCGGCTCGAAGCGCTGAGCTTGAAAATGGCCCGGCCGGAGGCAGGCGAGGGGAAGACCGCCGACGAGGATGCGCGCAGCGCGGCCTGGGGGCGATATTTGCGCAGCGGCGATGATAGCGGGCTGTCTCGGCTCAACGTGAAGGCGCAGGAAGGGCCACGCGTCAAATCCCTGCCGGTGATGGAGGCGCGCGAGGGGGCGGGCCTGCCCTCTGTCTATGGCCGGATGCGGGTTGGCGGTCAGGTGATCTGGGCGGCCCGCTTCAAGGAGACGAAGACGACGCGGCGGGCGAGCAGCAAGGGTGGACCGAAGGTCACCGAGTATGATTATTCGGTCAGCTTTGCCGTGGCGCTAGGCGAGGGGCCGATCCTCGGCGTGCGGCGGGCCTGGGCGAATGGCGAGGCGTTCGACCTTTCCGGCGTGGTGCACCGGGTCTATCCCGGCGATGAGACGCAAGAGCCAGACCCACTGATCGAGATGATCGAGGGCGAGGCACCGGCCTATCGCGGGACGGCCTATATCGTGTTTGAGGATCTGCCGTTGGAGGCGTTTGGCAACCGGCTGCCGCAGCTCTCCGTCGAGGTCGAGCGCGTGCCGCCGGGCGGGTCTGAGCCGGGATTAGGCGATGTGGTGACGGGCGTGAACATCATCCCGGCCTCGGGCGAATTCGTCTATGCGACCGAGAATGTGCGGGAACAGAGGTTTCCGGGACATGAGCGCGCGTTGAATGCGTGGTCCGGCGAAGCGCGGGCAGATTTCCTTGTGTCGCTGGACCAGTTGGAAAGTGATCTGCCGAACGTGTCACGCGCGGCGCTGACGGTCGGTTGGTTCGGGACCAGTATCGAGGCGGGGGCGTGCGAAATCCATCCGGGCGTGGAAACGCGCGAGCGGGTAACGGTGCCCTATGCGTGGCAGGTGGCGGGTGTCGCGCGGGGCGATGCCTTTGTCATTTCCCGCGATGAGGACGGCCATCCGAATTATGGGGGCACGCCTGCGGATCGGTGCGTCATCGGCGCTATTCAGGAGATGAGGGCGCGGGGGCTGTCTGTCACGCTGTCACCCTTCCTGTTCATGGACTGCGCGGGCTTTCCCTGGCGCGGGCGGATCGGCGTGTCGACAGATGGCACCGCGGCGGCGCGCAGTGAGATTGATAGTTTCATGAACGGAGCGAACGGGTTCCGGCACTTCATCCTGCATCATGCTGAGCTGGCCGCCGAGGCGGGCGGGGTGGAGGCGTTCCTGATCGGCAGCGAGATGGTCGGGCTCAGCCGGGTTCGGGATGCGACGGGCGCGTTTCCGTTCGTTGAGGCGCTGGTGGCGCTGGCGGCGGAGGTGAAGGCGATCCTTCCGGGCGCGCAAATTTCCTATGGGGCAGACTGGACCGAGTATGGCGCCTATGTGCCGGGGGACGGATCGGGCGATGTCCTGTTTCCGCTGGATGCGCTCTGGGCGAGTGCGGATGTCGATTTCGTCGGCGTCGACTGGTATCCGCCGCTGGGGGATTGGCGCGACGGGAGCGATCATCTCGATGCGCTGGCAGGATATGCGGCGGCGGATGATCCGGCCTATCTGGCATCGCAAATTGCGGGTGGGGAGGCGTATGACTGGTATTATGCGGATCAGGCTGCGCGCGATGCGCAAGTGCGTACACCGATCAATGATACAGCGCATGGCGAGCATTTCGTGTTCCGACAGAAGGATATCGCCGGCTGGGCGGGCGCGTAT
>NZ_JARGPK010000094.1 GCF_029212575.1 Antarcticimicrobium sp. | reverse complement strand
GGGGCCACCCCCCCACCTGTCACCCCGCGGTCTCCGAGCCGGGGCCTATGGCCTCGGAAAGATCCCGGATCAGGCCCGGGACGACAGCCGCGTCGCGCGCCGCTACTCCCCGATGCCAAACACCATCGACACATTCGCCGTGATGGTCAGCTCGCCCGCCGCCACCGGCGCGCCGCCCGAACTCATCCGCATCGCCATCTCGGCCATCGGCGCGACCGACCCGCCGCCGTGTTCGTCGATCGACAGCACCGGGCCCAGCGCAACCCCCGCCGCCCCGGCCAGAAGCCTTGCCCGCTCCATCGCGTCGGTCACCGCGCGCCGCCGCGCCTCGTCCAGCAGCGGTGCGGGATCCTGAACGCCAAATCGCAACCCGTTGAAATCGTTGGCACCATCCGCGATCACCGCATCCAGGATGCCACCCAGCGCCGCCAGGTCGCGCACCCGCACCATCACCGTGTTGGAAGCGACGAATCCGGTGATCCGCCGCCGGTTGCTGGCAGAGACCGAACTGTCCGACCACACCGGACTCAGCGACAACTGCCGGGTCTGCAGGTCGCGCGGCGCGATGCCCATGCCGGCAAGCCGCTCCAGCACCCGCGCCACCACCTCCGAGGTGGCCGACATCGCCTGCCGCGCCTCTTTCGCCTCATGCGTCACGCCCAGCGTGATCGTCGCCATGTCCGGCGCCGCCTCGACCCGCCCCTCCCCGGCGACCGAGATGCGGCGCTCGGGCGGTTCGGCCCAGGCGGCGAAAGCCAGGACAGACAGCAGGACGGCGGAAAGAATTCGATGGATCATGGTCAACACTCCCTCTTTGCCGCCACGATGCGACGAGAGCCCCGGGATCGGCAAGATACCGCCAAGTGTTTTTCTTTTCCTCGGCAATCTCCTGCTTTATGGTCCGGCCTCGGGCGCCGCGTGTGCCCTCAGGTTCGGGTTGGGTAAGTTTCGTCAGAATGAAACCGGGTTTCGCGCTCTCTCTTTCGTTTGAGGGGATCTCCCTGCTGCACCGCGCAGCCGGCGGCTGGCGCCGTGTCGGCGAGGTGGCGCTGGATGTGCCCGACCTTGCCGCCTCTCTGTCCGAGTTGCGCGAAAAGGCGCTGCTGATCGAGCCTGCCGGCATCAGCTGCAAGCTGATCATCCCGAACGACCAGATCCGCTACCTGACGCTGGAGACCGGCCGCGCCGAAGGCGAGGCGCGCCGCGCCCTGGTGCGCGAGGCGCTGGACGGCGCGACACCCTATGCGGTTGAGGACCTGGCCTACGACATCTCGGTCGAAGGGCATACCACCCATGTTGCCGCCGTCGCTCGCGAAACCCTGGACGAGGCCGAGGCCTTTGCCGTCGAGCATCGGTTCAACCCGGTCAGCTTCGTCGCCGTGCCGGGGGATCAGCCGTTTCTGGGCGAGCCGTATTTCGGCACCGCCGGAAACGCCGGCAAGACAGAGATCGAACCCGATGGCGTCGCGGTGGTGGTCACCGGCCCGGCGGTGATCCCGGAACCTGAGGCCGCGCCCCTCGCCGCCCGTGACGGCGCGTTTTCGGGGGAGGGTTCGGCAGAGACTCCGGCAGCGGCCCCCCCGGCACCGGCCGCCGCCAGCTCCGAAGAGCCCTCGACGCCTGCCGCCGATCAGCCCGCACCGCCGGAAGAGACCGCCGATCCGGCCCCGATCGCCGGTCCCGCCCCGCCCGCAGTCGGCTTTTCCAGCCGGCGCGGCAAGGAGGGCGAGGGCCCGGCCCCCGCCCTGGCCGGGGCCAGCCGCGACGATCCTCAGGCGGCGCAGAAAGCCGCCCCGGCCCTGTCGCGCCCCGACCGGGCCGACCCCGCGCCGGTTCAGGGCACGGGCATCGCTGCTGCACCTGGACCCGCGCCTGTGCCACCTCCTGCGCCGACCCGGTCGCTCGGGGCTACCGCCGGGCCGGGCGCCTCCGCGCCGCCACCCTCGGTTGCGGCGGCCACAGCTCTGCTCGGCTCCCTGCGCAGCCGTGCCACCGGCCTTCTGCGGCGCAGTCCAGCCAAGGCCAAAGCCGAGCCGCTGCCGGTCGGCAAGCCCGCCGCCAAGCAAAGCTTCACCGCCGCGACGCCCGCCCCCGAACCGACCCCGGACGAGGCCGAACGCCTGACCGTCTTCGGGGCCCGCGCGGCGCAGCAATCGCGTGGCAAGCCGCGCCACCTCGGGCTGATCCTCACCATCGTGCTGCTGCTCTTTCTTGCCGCGGTCGCGGCCTGGGCGGCGCTGTTCACACCCGAGCCTCTTGCACGTCTCTTCGCCCCGGCGGGGCCGCCGGCACGCACTGCCGACCCGCAGCCGGAGACCGAACCGGCGCCCGCCGGCAGCGACACCGCGCAGGACGCCGCCGGTCCGGACAGCCCGGGGGTGGAGAACGGCCCGGCCCCGGCGCAGCCGCCGATGATCAGCGCGGTATCGCCGCCCGCCCCGTCCGACCTCGCAGCCGTACTGCCCCCCGAGACCGCCACGACGGGAACCGAGGACGCCCCCGCGCACCCGCAAGCGCCGCAGTCGCCGGCGCTCACTGAAACCGATAGCGCGGTACTCGAGGCGCTGCGCGCCGATTCCACCACGCCCGACGCCCCAGATACCGATGCCCCGGACACCGCCGCCGAGGATACCGCGCGTGACCTTGCCGCGCTCGATCCCGAACTGGAACCCGAACCCGAGCCCGAGGTGCGCACCGGCCTCGCGGCCCCCTCCCTTGCCGACACCGAAACCTTCTACGCCACCACCGGCATCTGGCCCACCGCCCCGGAAACTCCGGAGACCCCCGCGATCATCGGCATCGACGACCTCTATGTCGCCTCGATCGACCGCACCGACCTGTCCCAGGACGCCGTTGCCCTGCCGCAGGCGCAGGATTACGTCACCGACGCCGCGCTCAGCGGGCTGGCTTCGCCCGCCGCGGCCGGCACCGCCTTCGACCTCGACACCCGCGGGCTGGTCACCCCGACGCCCGAAGGGGCGGTCACGCCGGACGGGATCACCGTCTATCTCGGCCGCCCGCCGGTGGTGCCGCCGCCGACCCCGGCCCGGCTCACCCCCGCCGACGATGCCGCCGTCGAGGCCGCCGCCCTGCGCGAGCGTCTGGCCGCGTTCCGCCCGCGCCCGCGTCCGACCGATCTCATCGAGCAGACCGAGCGCGCCCAGCTCGGCGGCCGCAGCCGCGCCGAACTGGGCGGGCTGCGCCCGCGCGCGCGCGCGTCCAGCGCCCAGGATGACGCCACCGCCCCCGGCGGTGGCGAGGCGACGCCGCAGGCGGTCGCAAGCGCCCGGATTCCAAGGGCGCGCCCGAGCGATTTCCAATCTGTCGTCCGCAACTCCGACCGCGCCTCCATCGGTGTTTCCGGAAACCTTGCCGCCGCCTCTCCCGTGGCAGCAACGGTGGCGCCCAAGATCCCCTCCTCCGCCTCGGTCGCCCGGCAGGCGACGCTGAAGAACGAAATCAACCTGCGCCAGATAAACCTGATCGGGGTCTACGGCACCACCTCGGACCGGCGCGCCCTGGTGCGCCTGTCCAGCGGCCGCTACAAGAAGGTCAAGGTCGGCGACAGCATCGACGGCGGAAGGGTGGTGGCCATCGGCGAGAACCAGTTGCGCTATCAAAAGGGCGGGCGCGACCACACCCTGAAGATGCCCAGCGGCTGACCCCGTCCCGACAGCGGCCCGAAGTAAAGAACCGCGCGGACATCTCTGCCCGCGCGGTCCACTCGATACCCGAGCACTGGTCAAACCGTCACTTGGTGATGATCTCCGGCCCCATGAAGGTGGTGGGCAACCAGGTGGAGAGTATCGGGATGTAGGTCACCATGATCAGGAACACGAAGAGCACCGCAAGAAACGGCAGCGCCGCGCGCACCACCCGCATCATCGGCATTCCCGCCACCCCGGAGGTGACGAACAGGTTCAGCCCGACCGGCGGGGTGATCATGCCGATTTCCATGTTAACCACCATGATGATGCCAAGGTGGATCGGGTCGATGCCAAGCTCGATGGCGATCGGAAACACCAGCGGCGCCACGATCACGATCAGCCCCGAGGGCTCCATGAACTGCCCGCCGATCAGCAGGATCACGTTGACGATCACCAGGAACATCACCGCGCCGAATCCTGCGTTCAGCATCGCCGAGGCGATCTGCTGCGGGATCTGCTCGTCGGTCAGCACGTGCTTGAGGATCAGCGCGTTGGCGATGATGAACATCAGCGTCACGGTCAACTTGCCCGCCTCGAACAGCGTGTCGCGGGTGTCGCGGTGAAAGAACACCGTGATCAGCGCGATCGGCTTCTGGATCAGGCTCAGGTTGCGCTCGCCCTCCGGTCGCGCCAACGGCCCCATGTCGCGATAGACGAAGCTGGCGATGAAGAACGCATAGATCGCCGCCACCGCCGCCGCCTCGGTCGGGGTGAAGATGCCGCCATAGATGCCGCCCAGGATGATCACGATCAGGAACAGCCCCCAGCCGGCCTCGGCGCCGGATTCCACGACCTCGCCCCAGCCCTTCCATTCGCCCTTGGGCAGGTCGCGCAGCTTGGCGATCAGGTAGATCGTCAGCATCAGCATGGTGCCCGCCATCAGGCCCGGAATGACCCCGGCCAGGAACATCCGCCCGACCGACACGTCGGTGGCGCTGGCATAGACCACCATCACGATGGACGGCGGGATCAGGATGCCCAGGGTGCCCGCGTTTGCGATCACCCCTGCGGCAAAATCCTTGGAATAGCCGACCTGGCGCATCCCCGCGATGACGATCGAGCCGATGGCGACCACCGTCGCCGGGCTGGAGCCCGACAGCGCGGCAAAGAGCATGCAGGCGAACACCCCGGCAATCGCCAGCCCGCCGGGGAAATGCCCGACGATGGCGATGGAAAACCGGATGATCCGCCGCGCCACCCCGCCGGTGGACATGAAACTTGACGCCAGGATGAAGAACGGGATCGCCAGCAGCGTGTAATGCCCCGCCATCGCCTGGAAAAAGCTCTGCGCGATGGCGGCGAGCGAGGTGTCGCTCAGCACCAGCAGGAACAGGGTCGAGGAGAACCCGAGCGACACAGCAATCGGCACCCCGATCAGCATCAGCCCGACGACCATGCCGAAGAGAATTGCAACTTCCATGGCTCAGCTCTCCCGGTTCATATGGGCGACATCCTCGACGGCGTCTTCCGCCTCGTGGCTCACGATCAGGTTCTCGGCGCGCCCGGTGGCGATGCGCCAGGTCGCCTGCACCACCCGGAACAGCAGCAGCGCCATGCCGAAGGGCAGGATGAAATAGGGGATGAAGCGCGGGATTTTCTCGTAGGCTTCGCCGTCGTTCATGATCGGCTCGATCCAGCGCAGCCAGCCGGGAAAGGGAATGTCCACCACCTCGTACCAGCCGCGATAGCTGGTGCGTTTCATCTCCTCCAGCCCGGTCGGGAACCAGCGGCCGGTGGTTTGCGGCAGGTTGGCGAAATTGGCCCAGTAATCCCACGCCCCCTTGAGCAGGAGCACGCCGTAGGCGATGAAAATCGCCGCCGCGACCAGCGCCAGCAGCCGCCGCACCGGGGCCGAGAACAGGTTGAGCAGCGCATCGACGCCCAGGTTCGCGGTCACCTTGACCGCGTAGCTAACCCCGAACAGGACAAGCCAGGCGAACAGAAACGTCGTCGCCTCCAACCCCCAGATGATCCCGGTGTTGAAACCATAGCGCAGCACGACGTTGACAAAGGTGATGATCGTCATCAGCCCGAGGATCACCGCGATCGCAGTCTCCTCGATCTCGTTGACGACCCGGCCCAGAACGCTGTCCGAGACGTGATGATGAGCCGACATGGTTCCCCCTCCCATTTGGCGGATATGACTGACCCGGCCCCGATCAAGGGGGCCGGGCCGTCCGGCATGTGCCGGGATCAGTGCTTGGCGTTGATCGCCTGCGCCGCGTCGATGTTCTCCTGGCCGACATCGCCGGTGAACTCGGCCCAGACCGGCTTCATCGTCTCGACCCATGCCGTGCGCTGCTCGGGCGTAAGCTCGCGCACCACGCCGCCGGCGGCAACCACCGCGCTCTTGGCCTCCTGGTTGACCTTGAAGGATTCCGCGTTGCGGGTCTCGGTCACCTCCTGGATGATCGTCGACAGCTGCGCGCGCAGGTCTTCGGGCAGGCCTTCCCACCAGTCGACGTTGGTCACCAGCAGATAGTCGATGATGCCGTGGTTGGTTTCGGTGATGCCGTCCTGCACCTCAAAGAACTTCTGGCCGTAGATGTTCGACCAGGTGTTCTCCTGCCCGTCCACGACGCCGGTCTGCAACGCGCCGTAAACCTCGGAAAAGGCCATCGGCTGCGGGCTGCCGCCCAGCGCGGCCATCTGCGCCTTGAGCACGTCCGAGTTCTGCACCCGGAACTTCAGCCCGTTGGCGTCCGACGGCATCATCAGCGGCTTGTTGGCCGACATCTGCTTCATGCCATTGTGCCAGAACTGCAGGCCCAGAAGCCCGCGGCGCACCATGGTCTCCTTCATCGCCTGGCCGGTCTCGGAGTTCTGGAACTCGTCCACCGCCTCGATGTTCTTGAACATGAATGGCAGATCGAAGATGCGGAACTTCTTGGTGAACTGCTCGAACTTGGACAGGCTCGGCGCGGCCAGCTGCACGTCGCCCTGAAGCATCGCTTCCAACACCTGGTCGTCGTTGTAGAGCGTCGAGTTGGGGAAGACCTCCATGCAGGCCTTGCCGTCCATCTCCGCATTCACGCGCTCTTGCAGCAGCGTCGCCGCGATCCCCTTGGGATGGCGGTCGGTATTGGTCACATGGCTGAACTTGATGACGACCTCGCCGTCGTCGCAGGCCGCAAAGGCAGCCGGGGCCCCAAGGCCCATCGCAATGGCAAGGCTTGCCATACCAAACAGTTTCATCGGTTACTCCTCCCGAGAGTTTGATCCTGGGTTTGGGGGCGCAACGCCCCCTCCGCACCGGGTTTCGATGCGTTGACGCCAGTGAAGCGAATCGAATCGCCCCGCTCAAGCATCCAGTGCCGCCTTATTGGGCAGATTGGAAACTTTATTGTATTCAATCTCTTATACAGAGGCTTTTTGCCGCCACCAGGGCCGATCCGCCTCTCTTGTGCGAAAACCCGCACGCGATTCTCCCGGGTTGTGCGGAAATCCGCACAGCTTCCTGCCCGCCCGCGACTCACCCGGTCAGCGCCGGTAATCCTCCGGCCGGATGCCATAGCGCGTGAGCTTGTCGAAAAAGGTCTTGCGCGGCAGTTTCAGCGCCTCTGCCGCCGCCGCCGCGCGCCCGTTCTGCCGCGCCAGCGCCGCGATCAGCAGCGAGCGTTCGACCTGCGCCATCTGCTCGGCCAGCCCCAGCGCGCCCGCCTGCGCCCCCTCGTCCGGCATGCCCAGAACGAACCGCATCGCCGCCGACATCAAGGACCGCGCGTTGCCCGGCCAGTCCTGCGCCATCAGCACGGCCAGCCGGCCCGGGCCGATCTCGGGCGCGGCGATGCCCGCCTGCTCGGCCGCCTGCGCAACGTAATGGCGGAACAGGACAGGGATATCTTCGCGCCGCTCGCTCAGCGCCGGAATCCGGATCTGCATCACGTCGAGCCGATAGAACAGATCGGCGTTGAACGCCCCTGCCTCGACCCGCCGCGCCAGATCGGCGGTCGAGCCCGCGATCACCCGCGCCGGCGCGCCCTGTTCCAGCGTCTCCTGCACCGCGTATTGCGTGGCCTCCGGCATCGCCGAGACCTCGTCAAGAAAAAGCGATCCGCCCGCCGCCTGCTCGCAAAGCCCGGCAAAGGCCTCGGCCCCGAGACCCGCCGCCGGACGCTTGACGAAGGGGCCGCGCGCGACCGAAGACATCAGGTGAACCACCTCGGCCACCTTCGAGATCCCGCTGCCCGGCGGGCCGACCACCAGCACCTCGGCCCCGGTCGGCGCCACGCTGCGCACCCGCGCCCGCAGGTCCTCGGCCTGCGGCGAGGTGCCGAACAGCATCCGCGCCGCCGGATCGCCGCGCTCCAGCTGCCGCTTCAGCCGCCGGTTCTCCAGCACCAGCGCCCGGGTCTTCAGCGCCCGGTCCAGCACCGCCAGAAGATCCGCCGCGGCACAGGGTTTCTCGAGGAAATCGAACGCCCCCTGCCCCATCGCCCGCACCGCCATCGGAATATCTCCCTCGCCGGTCAAAAGGATCACCGGCAACTCGCGATCGATCTTCTGGACGTATTCCAGCAGGTGGAACCCGTCGCGCCCCGGCATCCGGATGTCGGACAGGATCACGCCGGGAAACTCCGGCGCGATATGATCCTTGGCCACCACGAAGGAGCCCGAGGTGATTGCCTCCAGTTCGGCCAGCTCCAACGTCTGGCCCAGCGCATCGCGCACCGCCGCGTCGTCGTCCACCAAAAGCACCTTGCGGGTCATGCGGCGCGCTCCTGGGTCCAGCGGTCCAGCTCCACGGTAAAGACCGCGCCGCCCCCCGCCGCATTGGCGCCGCGGATATTGCCGCCAAAGCTCTGTACCAGCCCGTAGGAAATCGACAGGCCCAGCCCCATCCCCTCGTCGCCGCCGATCTCCTTGGTGCTGTAGAACGGCTCAAAGATCTTGTCCGGGTCGGCGATCCCCGGCCCGCTGTCGCGCAGGCTGACCACCAGTCTGCCGCCGGCATCCGCGACCGCGATGACGATACGCTTGCCCGCCCGGCCCGCCATGGCGTCGGCGGCGTTGTTGATCAGGTTGACAAAGACCTGCGCCAGCCGCACCTCGCCACCCCAGACGTAGAGCGGGGCGGCAGGCGCCTCCCAGGCCAGTTGCACCGCGTCGGCGCGCAGCCGCGCCTCGGTCAGTTCCACCGCGCTGCCGATCACCTGCACCAGGTCGACCTTGCCCATCGGCTCGCTCTCGTTGCGGGCAAAGGCGCGCAGGTTGCGGATGATCCGCGCCATCCGCGCCGCCATCTCGGCGATGCGGCTCAGGTTCTCGCCCGCCTTCTCCGGCCTGCCGCGCGCGACAAAGGCCGCGCCGTTGTCGGCAAACTGCCGGATCGCCATCAGCGGCTGGTTCAATTCATGGCTGATGCCCGCGCTCATCTGGCCCAGCGCGCTCAGCTTGCCGGCCTGCACCAGGTCGGCCTGCGCCCGTTTCAGCGCCGCCTCGGCCTCTTCGCGCTCCACCACCTCGCGGCGCAGCATGACATTGGCCTGCGATAACTCCCGGGTCCGGTTCGCCACCCGCGCCTCAAGCTTGGCGTTGGCCTCGGCCAGCGCGCGGCGGCGCTCGGTCACCAGGAACAGCACCGCTCCGAAGGCCAGGCAGATCGCCGCGACCGTCGCCGCCTGCAGCCCGGCCAGCCGCCGCGCCGGGGCCACGTCGACCAGGATCTCGCCGGTCAACCCCACCACCGGCAGGTCGCGCACCAGGTGCAGCGCGCGGCGCGGCAGGTACTGGCCCCAGTCCAGCCGCCAGATCTCGTGCCCGCCGGCCCGCCCGGTCGAAAACGGCTGCGCATCGCCGCCAACCGGCGTCAGCCCCGCCTGACCCGGCGCGCGGCGCCAGAACAGCAGCTCGGTGCGGTTGGCGATGAACACCTCGTGCCGCGCGTCGATGAAGAACACCGCCGGCAGGCTGCCGCGCCAGCTGCGCTCCACATCCTCGACATCAGCCACCACCACCAGCGCGCCGCGCACCGCGCCACCGGCCGCAAAGGCGGGTGCCGCATAATAGTAGACGCGCCGCCCCTGCGGCCCGGCCAGACCGTGGCCGCTGCCCAGCGCGCCCTGCATGGCGCGGCGGAAATACCCGGCATCGCCCAGATCACCCCCGACGATCCCCCGCGCCGCCGCCAACACCCGCCCCGAGGCATCGGCATAGGCGATATCCAGCGCCCCGGTCTTGTCGGCCACCGCCTGCAACAGCGCCCGCGCGGCGGGCCGCCGGGCCGGGTCCCCCAACCCGGTCAGCGCCGGGCGATCCACGGTCAGCGCTGCCAGCTCCTGGTAGACCTGCAACTGGGTCGCCAGCCGGTCGCTGGCCAGCGCCAGATCCGCATCGGCCCGCTGCGCCAGCTGCCCCAGCGCCTGCAGGTAGCCATAGCGCCAGATCCCCGCCCCGAGCAGCGCCACCCCCAGCACGAAGGCCAGGGCAATCCATCGGTGAGAGACGCGCGCAAAGCTCATGGCGGCCAGATTAGCAAACCCGCGCGCCGATTGACCAGACGGCGCGACCCGTCCTCGCCGGCCCTCATTCGTCCAGCGGCAGATCCGTGGTCGACTTGATCTCCTCCATCGACAGCAGCGCGGTGACATTGTGCACCCGCACCTCCGAGATCAGCGCCTGGTAAAAGGCATCATAGGCGCGCGCGTTCTTCACCCGCACCTTGAGGATATAGTCGATATCACCCGCCAGCCGGTGCGCCTCCTGCACCTCGGGGCGGTCCTGCAACGCCTTGAGAAAATCCGCCTGCCACTCCGCCTCATGCTCCGAGGTTCGGATCAGCACGAAGAAACACGCCTCATACCCCAGCGCCTCGGCATCCAGGATCACCGTCTGCCTGCCGATCACCCCGGCCTCGCGCAGCTTGCGAATCCGGTTCCACACCGGCGTCTTCGAACTGCCCACGTTGCCCGCGATCTCGTCCAGCGACTGGCTCGCGTCGCGCTGCAGTTCGGCCAGGATTTTCCGGTCCAGCGCATCGATCCGCACGGGCATTCCACACTCTCCTCATATTCGGAACAAAAATTCCAACAGAAACCATCATGGGAACAAATGTCCTTATTCATCCGGGCATCTGGCCTTCAGACGGGATAATTTCCTATATTTTGAACCAAGTCAATCACAGCGGACGGGCCAGACATGCACCCCAGCGATACCCCCTCCCCCGGCTCTGCCTTCGCGCCCGGATCGGTCGCCTTCACCGGCGCCGGCCCCGGCGACCCCGATCTGCTCACCCGCCAGGCGCTGCGCGCATTGGCACTGGCCGACGTGATCCTGCACGACTGCCTGATTTCCGACGCGATCCTGGCCGAGGCCGGTCCCGACGCCCGGCTGATCGAGACCGGAAAACGCGGCTTTACCGCCTCGATGGCGCAAGGCGACATCAACGCGCTGATCGTGGCCCATGCCCGCACCGGCGCCCGCGTGGTGCGGCTGAAATCCGGCGATGCCACCGTCTTCGGCCGCCTCGACGAGGAAATCGAGGCCTGCGATGCCGCCCATGTGCCCTGGCGCATCCTGCCCGGCATCACCGCCGCCTCCGCCGCCGTCGCCTGTATCGGCCAAAGCCTGACGCGACGCGGCCGCAACGCCTCGGTGCGGCTGCTCACAGGGCATGACATGACCGGCTTTGCCGATCACGACTGGACCACGCTGGCCCGCCCGGGCGAGGTCGCGGCGATCTACATGGGCAAGAAATCCGCCCGTTTCGTGCAGGGCCGGCTGATCATGCACGGCGCCGACCGCGTTACGCCGGTCACCCTGGTCGAGAACGCCTCACGCCCCGATCAGCGCGTGCTCGCCACTACGCTCGACCGCCTGCCCGAAGACCTTGCCACCACCGGCCTCTCCGGTCCGGTCCTCACCCTCTACGGGCTCGCCCCCCGCGCCGCCGCGCGGGCCCTGCCCGATCTTGCACTGCCGCAAATGGAATTCGCCTGATGTCCCGCCCCTTCACCCCGAAAATCGTCACCGCCTCCGACCTGGTCGACGGCGACGTGGTCTATCTCACCGCCGGTGACGGTTGGAGCCGCAGCATAACCGAAGCCGAGCTGATCGAGGACGAGGCCCACGCGCAACTGCGCCTGCTGCACGCCGAGGCCCAGCAAACCCGGATCGTCGGCGCCTATCTTGCCGATGTGCGCCCGGGGCCGAACGGCCCCGAACCGGTCCACTTCCGCGAGGCGTTCCGCGCCACCGGCCCGTCCAACTACGCCCACGGCAAACAGGCCGACCTCTAGGCACGCCGCACAGGAGCCCGACCATGTACCGCTACACCGATTTCGACACCGCCTTTCTCGCCAGCCGCAACGCCCAGTTCCGTGCCCAGGTCGACCGCCGCCTCAAGGGCCACCTGACCGAGGACGAGTTCAAGCCGCTGCGCCTGATGAACGGCGTCTACCTGCAACTGCACGCCTACATGCTGCGGGTGGCGATCCCCTATGGCACGCTGAATTCGGCGCAGATGCGCCAGCTTGCCTATCTCGCCGAGCGCTGGGACAAGGGTTATGGCCATTTCACCACCCGCCAGAACATCCAGTACAACTGGCCGAAACTACGCGACATCCCCGACATGCTCGACGCCCTGGGCGAGGTCGGGCTGCACGCGATCCAGACCTCCGGCAACACCATCCGAAACACCACCGCCGATCCCTTCGCCGGCGCCGCTGCGGACGAGATTGCCGATCCGCGCCCGATCGCCGAGCTGATCCGCCAATGGTCCACCGACCACCCGGAGTTCCAGTTCCTCGGGCGCAAGTTCAAGATCGCCATCACCGGCAGCCCGAATGATCGCGCCGTGACCAAGGCGCATGACGTCGGCCTGCGCCTGGTCGAGAAGGGCGGTGAAATCGGCCTGCAGGTGCTGATCGGCGGCGGCCTCGGCCGCACCCCCATGATCGGCAAGGTGCTGCGCGACTTCCTGCCGCGTGAAGACCTGCTGCCCTATCTCGAGGCAGTGCTGGCCACCTACAACCAGCTCGGCCGCCGCGACAACAAGTTCAAGGCGCGGATCAAGATCACCGTGCACGAGAACGGCATCGACACCATCCGTGCGCAGGTCGAGCAACGCTTCGCCCAGATCCGCCCGGATTTCACCGGCGAGGACCAGGCGTTGCTGCGCGAGATCGAGACCCATTTCGCCCCGCCCGCGTTTCGCGGTGGCAACGCGCAGGCCTATGAGGCCGCCTATGCCGCAGACCCTCTGTTCCGCAGCTGGGCCGACACCAACCTCGCATCCCACCGACGCGCCGATCACGCCATCGTCTCGATCAGCCTCAAGGCGCACGGGGCGACCCCGGGCGACGCCTCGGCCGAGCAGATGCGGGTGATGGCCGACCTCGCCGAACGCTTCGGCTATGACGAGCTGCGGATCAGCCACGAACAGAACGTGATCCTGCCGCATGTCCACAAATCCGACCTGCCCGCGCTGCACGCCACCCTGCGCGCGCACGGGCTGGCCACCGCCAATATCGGGCTGATCTCCGATATCATCGCCTGCCCCGGCATGGATTACTGCGCCCTGGCCACCGCGCGCTCGATTCCCATCGCGCAGGAGATCGCCACCCGCTTCGACGAGTTGAAGCTCGAACACGAGATCGGCGAGATGAAGATCAAGATCTCCGGCTGCATCAATGCCTGCGGTCACCACCACGTCGGCCATATCGGCATTCTCGGTCTCGACCGCGCCGGGGTGGAAAACTACCAGATCACCCTGGGCGGCGACGGTGGCCCCGATGCGACGCTGGGCACCCGCACCGGCCCGGGCTTTTCCGCCGACCAGATCGTGCCGGCGATCGAACGGCTGATGCTGGCCTATCTCGACCTGCGCGCGGGGCCGGAGGAGAGTTTCCTCGACACCTACCGCCGGCTTGGCGCCGATCCCTTCAAATCCGCACTCTACGACAGTGCCCGGACCGAGGCCGCGTAACCCCATGCTTCTTCTCGGCAAAAATACTCCCGCCGGAGGCTCCCCCGGTGCCGCGCTCGCGACGCTCGAGGCGCGCGCCGAACAGGTCGCCGCGCTCAACGCCCGCTACCGCCATCACGGCGCCACCGAGGTGATGCGCGCCGCCCTGACCGAGGCCGGGCGCATCGCGCTGGTCTCCAGCTTCGGCGCCGAATCCGTGGTGCTGCTGCACATGGCGGCGGTGATCGACCGCGCCGTGCCGGTGCTCTTCATCGACACCGAGATGCTGTTCACCGAAACTCTTGTCTACCAGGCCGAGCTGTCCGAACGGCTGGGCCTGCGCAACCTGCAGATCATCCGTTCTGCCGACATCGCGCGGGACGACCCCGACAACACCCTGCACCAGCGCGACACCGACGCTTGCTGCGCCCTGCGCAAGACCCGGCCGCTGCAGGCTGCGCTCACCGGCTTCGACGGCTGGATCACCGGCCGCAAGCGGTTCCAGTCCGGTCGCCGCGCCGCGCTCGATTTCTTCGAACTCGAGGACGGCACCGGCCGCATCAAGATCAATCCGCTGTCCCATTGGGCGCCCGAGGACGTGCAGACCTATATCGAGGAAAACCGCCTGCCGCGTCACCCGCTGGTGGCCAAGGGCTACCCCTCGATCGGCTGCGCCCCCTGCACCTCGCCCGTCAAACCCGGCGAAGACCCGCGTTCCGGGCGCTGGCGCGGCCAGCAAAAGGACGAATGCGGGATCCATTTCGTCAACGGCAAATTCGTCCGCACAGGAGCAAACGCATGACCGTGATCGTCACCGACGCCGGTTTCACCTCCGACGACTGGTCGGGCCCCGAGACCCGCACCGCCATCCTCGCCCCCGGCGACCGCGCCAGCGACCTGGCCGAAAGGCTGGGCGATCTGGAGCTGGTCCGCGTCACCTTCCCCAGCTTCGCCGACGGCCGCGGCTTCACCCTGGCCCGCGACCTGCGGCGGCTGGGCTATGCCGGGCGGTTGCGCGCCACCGGCCACGTTCTGGCCGACCAATACGCCATGGCCCGCCGCGCCGGTTTCGACGAGGTGGAGATCGACGCAGAGCTCGCCGCCCGCCAGCCCGAGGACCAATGGCGCGCCCGCGCCGACTGGCGCGCGCATGATTACCAGGCGCGGCTGCGCGGCCACTCCCGCGCCCCGATCCCGGCCTGAGACCCTGCAAACACCCACGAACCGTCCTTCGATCCGCGCCCCGGGACATGCGGCTGCGGTTTTTCCCTTCACCTGACCTGAATCAAAGATTACCCAGAGGTGCCGGTTATACCCACCGGCAAGGAAACAATGACCGAGATGCGCCCCGTGACCGATCCAGCGACCGATCCCGCAACCGACGCCACCCCCGTCAAGACGCCAACGCTGCCTGACGCCCAGACGGTGACCTTCGTCAAACACTGGACCGACCGGCTGTTCTCGTTCCGGGTGACGCGGCCCGCCTCGCTGCGATTCCGCTCCGGCGAGTTTGTGATGATCGGCCTGATGGGCGATCCCGACCCCAGGACCGGCAAGCAGAAACCGCTTCTGCGCGCCTATTCCATCGCCTCGCCGTCCTGGGACGAGGAGCTGGAGTTCTACTCGATCAAGGTGCCCGACGGCCCGCTGACCTCGCGGCTGCAGCACATCGAACCGGGTGACGAGATCATCCTGCGCCCCAAGCCCGTCGGCACGCTGGTGCATGACGCGCTGTTGCCGGGCAAGCGGATCTGGCTGTTTGCCACCGGCACCGGCATCGCCCCCTTCGCCAGCCTGCTGCGCGACCCGCAGACCTATGAGGATTACGACGAGGTGATCCTCACCCACACCTGCCGCCAGGTCGAAGAACTGCAATACGGGCGCGAGCTGATCGACAGCATCCGCAGCGACGAGATGCTGGAGGAGCTGATCGGCGAGGGCTTCCACGACAAGCTGCGTTATTACCCCACCACCACCCGCGAAGACAGCCCCAAGATGGGCCGCATCACCGACCTGATGCGCAAGGGCGAGGTGTTCGAGGATCTCGGCGTCGCGCCGATCAACCCCGACAACGACCGCGCCATGGTCTGCGGCAACCTCGCCTTCAACCTCGAGATCAAGGACATGCTCGAAGCCTACGGGCTGGAAGAGGGCGCAAATTCCAAGCCGGCGCAATACGTGGTGGAAAAGGCGTTTCTCGACTGATCCTTCCGGCGCTGTCGATCAATAGGATCGTAGCCCGGCAAAACGAGAAAACCGCCCGGCCACGAAGGGGGGGCCGGGCGGCTTCCGCGACAACGCGAGGACTGCGGTTACAGGCCCAGAGCCACGCGAACCTTGCCAAGAGCCGCCTTGAGCAGCTCCGGATTGTCCTTGGCCTTCTCCACCCCGGTCTTGAGCAGCAGCTTCTGCGTCACGTCGAGCGACGAGTTGTCGATCGCCTCGGTCACCTTGCCCAGGTCGAAACCCGCCACGCTCAGCCAGTCCGCTGCACTGGTTGCCACAGCCGCCGGCGCGTCCCCGGCATCGGCGGCATCAACAGCTGCACCGGCGGCATCCGTAGCAGCATCAGCGGCCCCATCGGCAACTACGTCGGCAGCATCGGCGGCGCCGGTGCCCATGACGTCGCCCACAACGGACTCCACCGCCCCGGACACCTCTTCGGTGGCGGTCTCGGTCATCTCCTCGACCTTGTCCTTTGCCGCCTCGACCGCCTCATCGGCAACCTCCTTGGCGGCATCGGCGGCAGCATCCACTACGGTTCCGGCCTCTTCCACGGCCTCACCGACCGCCTCCGCCGCGTCATCGACCACCTCTTCGACCGCCTCTTCGACGGTCTCCGCCGCCGGCTCTTCCAACGCCGGGGTTCCCTCGGTGGCTTCCGACTCCGGCGCGCTTGCGGTCTCGGGCGCCGTGGCCTCAGGCGCAGCGGCCTCCGGTGCGGTCGCAATCTGGTTTTGATAGACGTAATACCCCGCCCCGAGCATAGCCGCGGCGATCACCACCCAAATCAGTTTGTTCATCAATCCGTTCCTTATGTAATCTGTGGCAGTGAACCGGTCTCGGCGCGCCGCCGGCCTTCTGTCCCGAAAGCCGGGCAGCGCTGCGAATCCCCGCCGTCCACTGGCCTTGCCGCCCGCACCTGAGGCATCCCGGCACCGGGGGCAAGGGGGAATTTCCACCGCATTTCTGCCCGCGTGAGCACCATTTTGCAGCTTGAATCACGCCCGGGCCAAGTTTACCGTGCAAATTCGGATTCTCCTTGAAAACAATCGAAGGAACAAACCCATAGCTCGCAGACCTCACAACGCTCCGCCGACCCGCGAAACCGGCCCGCGCGTCAACGACAAGATCCGCTCCCCCGAAATTCGCCTGATCGGAGCCGAAGGCGAAAACGTCGGCGTCGTCACCCCTGCAAGGGCGATGCAAATGGCCGAAGAGGCCGGTCTCGACCTGGTCGAGATCTCGCCGAATGCCGCCCCGCCGGTCTGCAAGATCATGGACTTCGGCAAGTTCAAGTACGAACAGCAAAAACGCGAGAGCGAAGCCCGCAAGAAGCAGAAGATCATCGAGGTCAAGGAGGTCAAATTCCGGCCCAACACCGACACGCATGACTACGAAGTCAAGATGCGCAACGTGGTCAAGTTCCTCGAGAACGGCGACAAGGTGAAGATCACGCTGCGCTTCCGCGGCCGCGAGATGGCGCACCAGAACCTTGGGCGCGACCTGCTCGAACGCGTCGCCGAGGACGTCAAGGAACTCGGCAAGATCGAGAACATGCCGAAGATGGAGGGCCGTCAGATGATCATGATGATCGGTCCGCTGCCGCAGAAGTAGCGCACCGCTACGGTCCCGAAACAACCGGCCCCCGCCCACGCGGGGGCTTTTTCGTCTCGGACAGCGACCTCAGATCAGGATCAGATCGTCGGCGGACAGGGTCACCGCCAGATCGTCTTTCTCGACATCGATACCAAGGTCGGGCGTGGCACCGCCGTCCAGATCGACGGCGACCAGACCGGACGTAATCCTCACCTCGCCGGCAGCGCCTGAAAATGCACTCACGACGCTGCCTGTCAGGCCCAGGTCGTCCAGCAGGACGCTCAGGTCGATCTTGTCCAGCCCGATCTCGAAATCGCCGATCCAGTCGCGATCCGGCGCATCGATGCCGCTATCGGCGGCTCCCCTGAACACAAACCGGTCCAGTCCCAATCCGCCGAGCAGCAGATCAACCCCGGCGCCGCCGGTCAGACTGTCGCCGCCGGACCCGCCAAACAGCCGGTCATTGCCCCCGCCACCACTCAAAGCGTCATCGCCCAGGCCGCCGTTCAGGGTATCGCGGCCCGCGTCGCCGAAAAGAAGGTCGTTGCCCGCACCGCCGTCCAGGATGTCGCGGCCGGTGCCGCCGAAAAGGCGATCGCTCTGTGCACCGCCATCCAATATGTCATTGCCCGCCTCGCCCCGCAGGACGTCGCGGCCGGCTTGGCCCTTCAACGTGTCATTACCGTCCTGGCCCTTCAATCTGTCGTTGCCGTCGCCCCCCTTCAACGTGTCATCCCCGGTGCCGCCGAACAGCTTGTCCCGATCTGCACCGCCATCAAGGATGTCGTTTCCGGCGTCTCCCAAAAGCCTATCGCGTCCGGCATCCCCATCGACAAGGTCGTTTCCGGCCCCACCCCGCAACAGGTCATCGCCCGCACCGCCATCCAGTTCGTCGTTTCCTGTTCCGCCCGATACCTGATCGTCGCCACTCCATCCGAGCAACTGGTCGTTGCCCGATCCACCGAACACCTTGTCCCTGCCGCTGCCGCCGACAATCAGGTCCAACCCGGCTCCGCCGGTCAGGACATCCCGGCCAGCCCCCCCGGAGATGTTGTCGTCCCCGCCGCCGCCAAGGGCCCGATCATCGCCATCGTTACCCAGCAAGGTATCATGGCCGTTCCCGCCGTTCAGGGAATCATCACCCTCACCACCGAACAGGGAATCGGCGCCATTGCCGCCGTTGAGTGTGTCGTCCCCGGCATGCGCGACGAGTTGGTCGTCGCCGGCACCGCCTTCCAGGACATCCTCTCCCTCACCGCCACGAAGTGTATCGTCGCCCGCCCCACCGAAAATGGAGTCATCGCCAAAACCCCCACCTAGAATATCGGCCCCGTCCCCGCCAAACAGGGAATCCTTGCCGATTCCGCCGACGAGATTGTCTGCGCCGTCGCCGCCTTCCAACCTGTCGTTGCCATCCTGGCCCAGGATGAAATCATCACCGCCAAACCCCGCGATGACGTCATCCAACTCCGAACCGGTCACCTTGTCATCGAACTGGAACAGATTGGAAAAGAAGGCGAGATCATCCACAATCCCGACCACAAGATCTTCGAAGGACCGTCCAACCTTTGTCACGGTCGAATCCGCGCCATCGCCAACAATCCGAACCTTGTCGACCATCGTGCCGAACTGGATCTTGTCGCCGATCAGCGTGAACGACCCAAAGAAGGACAGGCTGGCGGTGGCATAGACCAGTTTGATCTCGGTCGCCGCGTTGACGCCGGACAGTGTGGTGATGTCGACCCCGTCCGCCAGCGAAACGGGAACGGTTCCATCGAACAGGCCCAGCTCAAGGAACGCCACTGACGACCCTGCGTTCGTCGGTTTGACCTCTGCCATCGTGGATCCCCCGTCGCACGAAACCGCGTGGATCGTACCACGAAAGCAGGCACCGGGCAATTGAACCCGCTTTTGCCCGGCTCGCGCGAGTGGCCCCGACAAGGCCAAGGGCCGCGCCTCCACCTTGCGCGGCCCTCATTCCCTGCCGGCGGTTCCGGCTGTCAGCCCGGTTTGCCGCCGCTCATCGCCGTCTTGCCCATATCGATCATCTTGCCGGTTTCCTCGGTGTAGCGATTGATCATGCGCTGAAGAAACTCGCCCTGGATCTCCTGCATCGCGCCCAGATCCTTGCAGTGCAGCAGCTTGTGATAAAGCGCCACATCCTCCTGCACCCGCTGGGTATAGAACTCCAGCATCTCGGCGCCCATGTCGCTCATCCGCTCCATCCAGTCGCCGCCCATGAACGCCATCGCGTTCATGCCCATCTTCTGGTACATCGACGTCAGGTCGGCCATCGCCTGTGCGGCGTCGGTGACCTTGTCTTCGGTCTTGGGTTTCTTGGTTGCCATCGTCGGTCTCCTATCCGGTTTCCGGGCCATCCCTGCCGGCCCATGCGTCCCCCCGTTCGATTCCCGATGCTCACTCGCTCCAATCATGCACATGAACATCCTTGCCGGAATGTTCTTTCATGATCTTGACCGCCAGACGCTGCTTTTCCGCATCCGCAACGCGCACCCAGACCAGAATTCCGCCGTTCTCGATCTGCGTCTGGTAGTAATCGCGGTGATGCTTGTCGGCGCGCCGCGCCAGCAGCGCCCCCACCACCGCCGCCGGTCCGCCGCCGATGGCGATCGCCGCGATCGAGGCGGCTAGGGTGGTGGCCGGGTTCAGCATCGCCAGCATGGCGATGTAGGAGCCGAGGAAAAAGAAGCCGCCGGCGATACCGCCCTCCAGCTCGCCCATCGCCTCTTCTGAGACAAAGGCCGCCCGCGGCGCCCGCGGATCGTCCTCAAGCTCCTTGGCCTGCCAATAGGTCTTGCCAAGCTTTTCCTCGATGGCGCCCTTGCCGCCCAGCAGGCTGATGTCATGGCGGCTGAATCCCGCGATCATCAGGTCATAGATCGCCTGTTGCAGGGTCTCGAAACTGTCAAACACCCCGACCGCCTCGGGAATGTCGATATAGGTGGTCTTGTCTTCCGTCATCGTCGCGCGCCCTCCTAGGCTTTCACTGGAAACATCCTACACGCGAACGACCCCGGCCGGATTGAGCCATGTCAATCCGGCCGGGGCGCGGACTCACAGAATCGCGGCGACGGCGCGCTTGGTCATCACCTTGACCAGATGCGCGCGATACTCCTTGGTCCCGTGCAGATCGCCGATCATGTTGGCGGGGTTAAGGTTCAGGTCCATCAGCGCATCGGTGCGGAAGTCGTGGTTCAGCGCCGCCTCCGCCTCGGACCAGCGGAACACGCCCTCTTCCGACGCGCCGGTCACCGCCACGCGCACGCCATCGGCGTATTTCGCGACGAATACCCCGACCAGCGCAAAGCGCGAGGCCGGCTGCTCGAACTTCTGGTAATTCGCCGCATCGGGCACAACGCAGCGCACCGAGGTGATGATCTCGCCCTCTTCCAGCGCGGTGGTGAACATGCCCTGGAAGTAATCGTCCCCGGCGATCTCGCGCGCATTGGTCACGATGGTCGATTTCAGCGCCAGCATTGCCGCCGGGTAATCCGCCGAGGGGTCGTTATTGGCCAGCGACCCGCCAATGGTGCCACGATTGCGCACCGCCGGATCGCCGATCTTGCCCGCCAGCGCCGCCAGCGGCTTGCAGGCATCCGCCGCCACCTCGGCATGGGTCGCGCCGCCACCAATGGTCAGAACCCCGTCGGCGATGCTGACCCCCTTCATCTCGGCAATCCCGCTCAGGGATACCAGCTTGGACGGCATCGCCAGCCGCTGTTTCAACGTCGGGATCAGGGTCTGCCCCCCGCCCAGCGCCTGCGCCTCCTCCATGCCCAGAGCCGCCACCGCATCGGCCACCGTCGCGGGCTTCTCGAACTCGAAATTATACATCTCGCTCATCCTTCCCGAAGATCCCGGGGCCGCGCCCCGCCTTCTTCTCTTTACAAATACTCCGGGGGTCCCGGGGCCGCCCCCCCCGGCCCCCCC
>NZ_JARGPK010000057.1 GCF_029212575.1 Antarcticimicrobium sp. | reverse complement strand
GCCGATGTGATCACCGCCCATTTCGAGGCCGGACCGCACCCCCACCGCACCCTGCAGGCGATCCGGGCGGCGGGCTGCAAGGCCGGGCTGGCGCTGAACCCCGGCACGCCGGCCTCTGCCGTCGAATACCTGCTCGACATGGTGGATCTGGTCTGTGTGATGACCGTGAACCCCGGCTTCGGCGGGCAGAAGTTCATCCATTCCCAGGTCGAGAAGATCAAGCAGCTGCGCCGGATGATCGGCACCCGTCCGGTGCATATCCAGGTCGACGGCGGCGTCGATCCCACCACCGCGCCGCTGGTGGCCGATGCCGGCGCCGACGTGCTGGTGGCGGGCTCGGCGGTGTTCAGGGGCGGCTCGGTGCAGACCCCCGAGGTCTACGGCCAGAACATCCGCGCCATCCGCGAGGCGGCGCAGGGGGTCTACGTCTGAGGGCGCTATCGCCCGTTGTCATTCACATGTGCGAATGCAACCATATGTCTGATCCGGAATATGGACGGGAGGAGCACGACATGGACATCAAACGGCGAACATTCCTGCAGGGCGCGGGCGCGGGGCTGGCGTTGACCGGGCTTGGCACGGCGCGCGCCTGGGCCGAAACCAGCCTGAGCTACGGCAGCATGCAGGTGCAAACCCTGTCGGACGGCCACCTGGTTCTGCCGCCCGATTTCATATTCGGTCCGATGCCCCAGGGCGAGCTTGCCCCGCTGCTGGCCGAACGCGGCATCGACCCCGCCGCGCCGCTCACCCCGGCCTGCAACGTGACGCTGCTGCGCGACGGTGACCGCGTGATGCTGTTCGATACCGGCTCCGGCAGCGCCTTCCAGCCCACGGCGGGCGAGTTGCTCGATGCGCTGGAGGCCGCCGGGGTCGCGCCCGATGACGTCACCCACGTGGTCTTTACCCACGGCCACCCCGACCACCTCTGGGGCGTGCTGGACGATTTCGACGATCCGCTGTTCGCGGAGGCCGAGCACATGATGGGCCGCGCCGAGTGGGATTACTGGTACAACCCCGAAACCGTCGACACCATCGACAGCGGCCGCACCGCCTTTGCCGTCGGCGCCAAGCGGCGGCTGGAGATGCTGGAGGATGCGATCACCTTCTTCGACGACGGCGACGAGATCCTGCCCGGCGTCGCGGCGCGCGCCACCTATGGTCATTCGCCGGGACACATGGCGTTCGAGTTGCGCTCGGGCTCCGAGGCGGTGATGGTGGTGGGCGATTGCATCGGCAACCCGCACATGGCCTTTGCCCGGCCGGGCTGGAACTCCGGTTCCGACCAGGATCAGGAAACCGCCGCCATGACCCGCGTCAAGCTGCTCGACCAGCTTGCGCACGAGCAGACGCGGCTGATCGGCTTTCACCTGCCCGATGGCGGCATCGGCCGGGCCGAGCGCGATGGCGACGGTTACCGCTTCGTGCCGGAGACCGCCTGACACAAAGGAGAGAATGAATGGCCGCCACCCCACCCGTTTGCGATTTCGGCTGGACAGCCCCGGATTTCGCCCTGCCCGCGACCGACGGGCAGGTTTACACGCTGGCCGATCGGGCGGGGCCCCGGGGCACGTTGATCATGTTCATCTGCAACCACTGCCCTTACGTGATCGCGGTGCGCGACCGCATCCTGCGCGACGCCCGCGAGCTTATCCAGATGGGCGTCGGCGTGGTGGCGATCAGCTCCAACGATACCGAGGCCTATCCGGCCGACAGTTTCGACAACATGCGCAGGCTGGCCGAGGAGCAGGCGTTTCCCTTTCCCTATCTCTACGACGCGGATCAATCGGTCGCGCGCGCCTATGACGCCGCCTGCACCCCGGATTTCTTCGGCTTCAACGCGGATTTGGGATTGCAATATCGCGGCCAGCTCGACGCCTCGCGCAAGGAGGCCGGTGCACCGGACCTGCGCCGCGACCTCTATGAGGCGATGAAACAGATTACCGAGACCGGGCAGGGACCGGCCGAGCAGATCCCCTCGATGGGCTGCTCGATCAAATGGAAAGGGGCGGCATGACCGCGATCATCTTTGACCTCGACGGCACGCTGGTCGACAGCGCCCCCGATATCCGCGCCGCCGCCAACAGGATGCTGGAAAGCGAGGGGCAAACACCGCTCGACCTTCCGACGGTGATCTCCTTCATCGGCAACGGGCTGCCCAAGCTGGTCGAGCGGGCCATGCGCGCCCGCGATCTGCCGATGGAGCGCCACGCAGAGCTGACCGCGCGCACGCTGGCCTTTTACGATGCCGAAAGCACCGCGCGCACCATGCCCTACCCCGGGCTGACCAAGGCGTTGACCAAGCTTCAGGCACAGGGGTTCGCTTTGGGCGTCTGCACCAACAAGCCCGCGGCACCTGCGCGCGACATCCTTGCGCAACTCGATCTTGCCCGGCATTTCGAGGTGGTGATCGGCGGCGATACCCTGCCGGTGAAGAAACCCGATCCCGCGCCCCTGCGGGCTGCCTTCGAGGCGCTCGGGCGCGAGGGGCTTTTTGTGGGCGACAGCGAGGTGGACGCCGAAACCGCCGAGCGCGCCGGCGTGCCCTTCCTGCTGTTCACCGAGGGCTATCGCAAGCAGCCGATCGAGGCGTTGACGCATCGGGCCCGCTTCGATCGTTACGACGCGCTGCCCGGTCTCGTCACCGACGCAATGGCCGGACCCAGTCAATGAGACCCGCCGCGCTGATCTTCGATGTCGACGGCACGCTTGCTGAAACCGAGGAGGCGCATCGCCGCGCCTTCAACGAGACCTTTTCCGAGGCCGGGCTTGACTGGCATTGGAGCCGCGAAACCTATGCCGATCTGCTGCGCACCACCGGCGGCAAGGAGCGCATGCGCGTCTGGCGCGCGGCGATGGGCGACGGGCCGACCGATGACGAGATCCCGGCGCTGCACCGGTCCAAGACCGCGCGCTATGGCGACATCCTGGCAAGCGGCGGCCTCGCGTTGCGCCCCGGCGTGGCCGAACTGGTCGCCACCGCATGCGCACGAGGCCAGCGCCTGGCGGTGGCCACCACAACGAACACACCCAATGTCGAGGCTCTGTGCCAGGCGTGCTGGACCCAGCCCGCCGACCGGGTGTTCGACGTGATCGCGGCGGGCGACGAGGTCGCGGCCAAGAAACCCGCGCCGGATGTCTACCTGCTGGCGCTGGAGCGGTTGGGCCTCCGCCCCGCCGATGCCGTCGCGCTGGAGGACAGCCGCAACGGCGTGCTCTCGGCCCGGGCCGCCGGGCTGCCGGTGATCGTCACCCCCTCGGCCTATACCGCTGGGGACGATTTCACCGGCGCGCAGGCGGTGATCCCCGACCTCACGCCGGACAACCTGCCGACGGCGCTGCGCTGAGGCGAAGGCCGCTCACGACACCCGGTCCACCATTCCGCTCTCCTCCCGGATCATGTCGGCGGCCTTTTCCGCGATCATGATGGTGGGGGCGTTGGTGTTGCCGCCGATCAGCGTCGGCATCACCGAGGCGTCGACCACCCGCAGCCCCTGCATCCCGCGCACCCGCAGCCGGGGATCGACCACCGCCATGTCGTCCCCGCCCATCTTGCAGGTTCCGACCGGGTGATAGATCGTGTCGGCGCGGGCGCGGATATGGCTTTCCCAGGTGGCATCGCTCATCCCGTTATGCAGCCCGAAAAGCTCCTTGTCGCGATAAGGCGCCAACGCCGGCGCCTGCAGGATGGCGCGCGCCATGCGGGCGCCCTTGATCGTGGTCTCAAGGTCACGCGGATCGGAGAGGAATCGCGGGTCGATGGCAGGGGCGGCCAGCGGATTGTCGCTGGCCAGTGTCACCGCGCCCCGGCTGTAGGGGCGCAGCGCGCAGACATGGCAGCTGAAACCATGCCCGAGATGCAGCTTGCGCGCGTGATCGTCGACGATGGAAATCACGAAATGCAGCTGGATGTCGGGCCGGTCCAGCGCCGGATCGGTCTTGAGAAACCCCGCGCCCTCGGCAAAGGGCGTGGCGACCATGCCGCCGCCGTCGCGCCGCCAGCGCAGGATATGTTTGATAAGGTTCACCGTTGCAGCCGCGCCGATGCCAAAGTTGTCTGTGTCGCGGCTCTTGTGGGAGAGGATGAAATCGAGGTGGTCTTGCAGGTTCCGGCCCACGCCGGGCAGATCGTGCACCGTCTCGATCCCGTGCAGGCACAGGTCGTCGGGGTTGCCGACGCCGGAGAGCTGCAGCAACTGCGGCGAGTTGAATGCGCCGCAGCACAACAGCACCTCGCGCGTCGCGCGCACCTCCTTCTCGGCTCGCCCCTGCCGATACGCCACCCCGGTTGCGCGTTTGCCATCGAACAGGATGCGGGTGGCATGCGCGCGGGTGATCACCGTCAGGTTGGGCCTGTCGATCACCGGATGCAGATACCCCGCCGCCGCCGAGCAGCGCTCACCATGCCGCGCCTTGTCGTGGAACTGGGTCACCTGGTAAAGGCCAACCCCCTCGTTGTCGCCGGTGTTGAAATCCTCGCGGCGGCGATGCTGGAGTTGCGTGGCCGCCTCGACGAAGGCATGGCTGATCGGGCGCGGATCGTTCTGTTCCGACACCTGCAGGGGGCCCGCATCACCGTGGAACCCGTCTGCCCCGCGCTCGTTGTTCTCGGCCCGGCGGAAATAGGGCAGTACCTCGTCCCACGACCAGCCGTCGCAGCCCAGATCGGCCCAGCCGTCATAGTCCGAGCGGTGCCCGCGCACGTAGAGCATGGCGTTGATCGCGCTCGATCCGCCCAGCGCCTTGCCGCGCGGCTGATATCCCTTGCGGCCATTGAGCCCGGCCTGCGGCACGGTCTCATAGGCCCAGTTGCTGATGTTGCCATGCCCCGGAAGCACCGCCACCACGGCGGCAGGCGCGCGGATCAGGATGTGCTTGCCCGCGCCGCCGGCCTCAAGCAGGCAAACCTTGACGCTCGGATCCTCGCTCAGCCGCGCGGCCAGCACCGATCCTGCCGATCCCCCGCCGACGATCACGTAATCGTAGCTCATCACGCCCTCCCCTCGCGCGTTTTCCCCAGCAAGGAAGATCGCCGCGCAGCTGTCCAGCAGAACTTGGCGTCAGCCGAAAACGATTTCCGAGAAGGTCATCGGCCACGTTCGGCAAACCGGCCTCATGATTTCACGATCCGGTTGGCCAGGATGCCAATCCCCTCGATCTCCAACTCGAACCGGTCCCCCGGCGCCAGCCGTTTACCCAGTTCCAGCCCGCAACCGGTGCCCACGGTGCCCGAGCCGATCACCTCGCCCGGGTAGAGCGTTTCAGAGGACGAGATATGTTGCAGGATGCGGCCGAAATCATGCTGCATCTGGCGGCTGTTGCCGCCGCCCCAGCGCACGCCGTTGACCCGCGCCTCCATATTCAGCGCCACCGGGTGCGTCACCTCGTCGGCGGTCAGGATATAGGGGCCCAGGATGTTGCCGGTGTCGAAATCCTTGCCCTTCGCCGGGCCGAGTTGTCCCGGCATCTCCCGCATCTGGGCATCGCGGGCCGAGACATCGTTGAGGATGGTATAGCCAAAGATGTAATCCCCGGCCTCTTCCACCCTGATGTCCTTGCCCTTTTTGCCCACCACGATGGCCATCTCCAGCTCGATGTCGAGATGTTCGGCATAGCCGGGCCAGATCACATCCTGCCTGTGCCCGATGAAGGACATCCGGTTGCCCTTGTAATAGATCGGCTGCTCGTACCAGACCGGGGGCAGTTGCGGCTCGGGCTGGCCGAAGGCGCGCAGGCAGTTGAACAGGTGTTCCTCGAACACCAGACAGTCACGGTACTGCACCGGCATGATCGGCGGCAGAAAGCTGACATCGGCGATCTTCAACAGCGCCCGGCTTTCCGCCCGCCGCATCAGGTGATCGGCCTGCTCCAGCCCATAATCGCCCTCTTCGATCACCGAGAGCATGTCAGAGAATGTTCCGGTCTCGTAGCGCGCGAATTCCGCCGCCCGGTCGAGATCCAGCAGGGTTTCGTCATCCAGCGCCGCCACCACGCGGGGGCGCCCGTCGCACAGAACCGTTGCAAGCCTCATCTCAATCCTCCTCGAAAATAGCCACGGCGCGGGTGAACCCGGCGCTGGCGGCCTTGATCTTGTAGGGAAAGCAGGAAATCTCGAACCCGTCGCCGGGCAGTTGATCGAGATTGGTCAGCTTCTCCATGTGGCAATAGCCGATATCCATGCTGGCGCGGTGGCCTTCCCATATGATGGATGGATCGTGCGTTTTGGCATATTCCCGTGCCGTCAGGGCAAAGGGCGCGTCCCAGGACCAGGCGTCGGTGCCGGTCACCCGCACGCCCCGTTCCAGCAGGTAAAGCGTGGCCTCGCGGCCCATGCCGCAGCCCTTCATCAGGTAATCGTCCTTGCCGTAATGGTCCCCGGCCGAGGTGTTGGCCACGACAATATCCAGCGGCTTCAGCTCATGGCCGATGCGTTTAAGTTCGGCCTCGACGTCACTCGCCGTGGCGACATAGCCATCCTCGAAATGGCGGAAATCCAGCTTGACCCCGGGGTTGAAGCACCATTCCAGCGGCACCTCGTCGATGGTGATCGCGCGTTCCCCGTTACTCATCGTCGAATGGTGGTGATAGGGCGCGTCCAGGTGGGTGCCGTTGTGGGTGGCGATGCTCAGTCGCTCCACCGCCCAGCCCTCGCCGCCGGGCAGATCCTCGCGTTGAAGCCCGGGGAAAAAGGCCATCACCTGCTCGGCGGTCTGGTCATGGGTCATGTATTCGATTTCCGGCAGCATGATCGGCGGGTCCGATACGATGCCCATTTCGAGGGGAACGGAGAGATCGACGAAACGGCGTGCCATGGGCAGCCTCCTTTTCTAGTGCACAAGAACGGTTGCGAGAGAGGGAAAGATCATCACCAGCGCCAGCAGCGCCCCCATCATCAGCGCAAAGGGGGCGGCCCCGCGAAAGATCTCGCCCAGCGGAATGTCGGGATCGTCGAGCGCCGACTTGATCACGAAGACGGAGATGCCGAAGGGCGGGGTGAGCAACCCGATCTCGACGGCGACGATGGTGACGATGCCGAACCAGATCAGGTCGACGCCCATCTGGGTCAGTACCGGCAGCATCAAGGGCACGAGGATCAGCATGATCGAGGAACTGTCGAGGATCGTCCCCATCACGATGACCAGCGCCACATAGGCCAGGATCACCCCCCAGAAGCCGATATCGGCATGGGCCACGAATTCGCCGAACCCCAGCGGCACACCGGAGAGCGCCAGCATCCGCGAATACATCTGCGCCGCGATGATCAGAAAGCTGATCGCGGCGGTCACCAGCCCGGTATCGGTGAGCACCTGCCAGAAATCGCGCGCCGAGAGGCTGCGGCGCGCCAGCCCGATGACGATGGCGCCAAGGCAGCCGACCGCGCCGGCCTCGATCGGGGTGAAGAAGCCGCCGTAGATGCCGCCGAGCACCAGCCCGATCAGCGTCGCGATCGGCAGGCCCTTGCGCGCCACCTCGC
This sequence comes from Antarcticimicrobium sp., assembly GCF_029212575.1. GTDB lineage: Bacteria > Pseudomonadota > Alphaproteobacteria > Rhodobacterales > Rhodobacteraceae > Antarcticimicrobium. The sequence continues at coordinate 1,265 of NZ_JARGPK010000057.1, read as the reverse complement.
GCCGGTTAAGCACCGGCATGTCATCGGCCCCGTGCGCCGATCCCAGCGCCTGCGGGCGGAACCGCGCGGTCAGCCAGATGCTGCCACCGAAGATCACGGCCAGCAGCAGGCCGGGGATGACGCCCGCGATGAACAGGTCGCCCACCGACTGCTCGGTCAGCAGACCGTACAGAATGAGCAGCAAACTGGGTGGTATCAGCATCCCCAGCACCGAAGATCCCGCCACCACGCCGACCGAAAAGCGCGGCGAATAGCCGTGGCGGATCATCTCGGGCACCGCGATGCGGGTAAAGACGGCGGCTGAGGCGATGGAGATGCCGGTGATCGCGGCAAAGATCGCGTTGGCGCCGACCGTGCCGATGCCCAACCCGCCGGAAAAGCGGCGGAACAGGTGGTTGGCCACGTCGAAGGCATCCCGCCCCATGCCGGTCACCGACACCAGGTAGCCCATCAGCACGAACAGCGGCACCACGCCGAAAAAATAGCTGGAGATGGTCTCGGAGGCCGCCAGCGCCAGCAGCTTGCCCGCCAGCAGCGGCGACCCCTTGATCATCCAGACGCCGACGTAGGACGAGAGCATCAGCGCGAAGGGCACCCAGAACCCGAGATAGACCATCGCCACCATGGCCCCGAATGAGGTCAGCCCGATCTCGAACGGGGTCATGCGCGGTCCTTTCTGGCCACCAGCCGCAACAGGGTTTCACAGGCCGAAAGGACAAGCTGCACCAACAGCGCGGCGCAGCCCACCAGGATGATCAGTTTGACCGGCCAGATCGGCGCGGTGAAATCGCCCACCGTCCCCTCGTAGGTGCCGCGCATCCAGGCCTTTTCGAACAGCGGCAGCGAGGCCGAGAACAACACCCAGACCAGCGCGGCGGCGGCAAGGGCAAAGACCAGTTCCAACAGCAGCGACAGACGCGGCGCATGTGCCTTGAGCGTGGTGACCAGCGCCTCGGCGCGGGTCAGCCGCCCCTTGCGAAAGGTCTGGGCGATCTGAAGAAAGACGATGGCGACGATCGACATCGACACCATCTCCGGCACGCCGGAAATCGGCGCGGAAAAGGCACCGCGCCCGATCACGTCGGCATTGACCAGCAGCATCAGCGCCAGGATCAGCAAGGTGCCGGCCACGTTGAGCCCGCCGGTCACCAAGTCGACGGCGCGTCGCAGGGCGAGAAACCAACGCGGCAGAGCGGGGCCGCCGGCGTGTCGAGGGGACTGGATGGTCATGCGTGTTTCGGTGGCGCGGCGCCCGGACCCGGGCG
>NZ_JARGPK010000009.1 GCF_029212575.1 Antarcticimicrobium sp. | reverse complement strand
CTTTATTACGGCAAGCGCTGAGCGGGACGCAGCCGGGGTCGGGGGCGCTGCCCCCGTCGCCTGCGGCGCCTCCCCCGGAGTATTGTCAGCCAGAAAAAGGCGCGGTCAGAGCAGCCCGGCGTGTGTCATCGCCGCGTCGATCGCCGACTTGGTGCTGTCCTCCAGCCCGGTCAGCGGCGAGCGGACTTCTTCGCTGCACAGGTCCAGCCTGGACATCGCGTATTTGGCACCCACCAGCCCCGGCTCGATGAAGATCGCCTCGTGCAGCGGCATCAGCCTGTCCTGATAGTCTAGCGCCAGCTTGTAGTCGCCGGCCAGGGTCGCCGCCTGAAACTCGGCGCAGAGCCGAGGCGCCACGTTGGCGGTGACCGAGATGCAGCCGACCCCGCCATGGGCGTTGAAGCCCAGCGCAGTCGCATCCTCGCCCGAAAGCTGGATGAAGTCCGGCCCGCAGGTGATCCGCTGCTGGCTGACGCGCTCCAGCTTGCCGGTGGCATCCTTGACGCCGACGATTCGCGGCAGCCTGGCAAGCTGGCCCATGGTGGCGGGCGACATGTCGACCACCGAGCGGCCGGGAATGTTGTAGATGATGATCGGGATATCGGCGCAATCATGTGCGGCGGTGAAATGGGCGATCAACCCGCGCTGGGTCGGCTTGTTGTAATAGGGGGTCACCACCAATGCGCCATCGGCACCAGCCTTCGCGGCGAACTCGACGAAGCGAATCGTCTCCACCGTGTTGTTCGATCCCGCCCCCGCGATAACCGGCACGCGCCCGGCGGCGGCCTTGACCACCTCGGCGATCACCGTTTCATGCTCATCATGGGTGAGCGTCGGGCTCTCGCCGGTGGTGCCCACGGGCACCAGCCCGGCAGAGCCCTCGGCAATCTGCCATTCGACCAGACGTTTGAGCGTGTCCAGATCCAACTCGCCGTTGCGGAACGGGGTGACGAGGGCAGGCATCGAGCCTTTGAACATGGGTTTGCTCCCTAACAAGTGCGTGTCGCGGGCGGGCCCCTGCCGAATATGGGCGTCTGCCGCGATTGTGTGTTGATCCGGGCGGGCCACGGATTATCGTGAAAGGCTGTAGCCATGGTTGCGCGCGAAATGCAAGTGATGTCACGATTTCCGGCCCTTCTGTTGTCTCTTCTCATGCTGGTCCTGCCGCTGCGGGCCGGTGCCGGTGCGGCCGACGATCTGGCCCGCGGTCTTGCCGCGATGCGCGATGGCGACTGGGACCGGGCGCTGACGGTCTCCGGCGCGCGCGGCTCGGTCTCGCGCGACGTGGTGGTCTGGCACTGGTTGCGCGCGGGCAAGGGCACGGCGGGCGACGTGAGGGTGTTTCTCGACCGCAGGCCGGACTGGCCCGGCCTGGCCTGGCTGCGCCGCAAGAGCGAGCCGACCTTTTCCGGGCAAGAGCCGGACCGCGTGCTGGAATTCTTCTCCGAACAGCCGCCGCAGACCGCCGAGGGCGTGCTGATCCACGCCGCCGCGCTCGCGCAAAAGGGGCAGAGCGGCGATGCCCAGGCGGGGCTGGTTCTGGCCTGGCGCAGCATGCCGATGGGCAAGGGGCTGATGGATCTCTACCTGTCGCAGCATGGAAAGATCTTGCGCCCGCATCACGCCGCCCGGCTCGACCGGATGATCTGGGACGGGCATCTGGCCAGCGCACGGGCGATGCTGCCGCTGGTGGGGGAGGGCGACAGGGCACTGGCCGAGGCGCGGATCGCGCTTCTCGATCTCGCGGCGGGGGTGGACGGGCTGATCGCGCGGGTGCCCGATGCGTTGCGCGACGATCCCGGCCTTGCCCATGCGCGGTTCGTCTGGCGCCATCGCAAGGGGCGCGACGGCGACGCGATCGAGTTGATGCTGGCCCATAGCGACAGCGCCGCCGATCTGGGCGAACCGCAGCACTGGGCCACCCGCCGCCGGTCGTTGGCACGGGAAACCTTGCGCGACGGCGATGCCGCGCTGGCCTATCGCATCGCCGCCAGCCACCAGCTGACGCCCGAGGCGGGCTATGATTATGCCGATCTGGAATGGATCGCCGGGTACGTCGCGCTGACCAGGCTGGGCGATCCGGCCACTGCATTGCGCCATTTCCAGCGCTTCGATGCCGCCGTGGAAACGCCGATCTCCAAGTCTCGAGCCGGTTATTGGCTGGGCCGCGCGCAAGAGGCGCTGGGCGATGCCGACGCCGCGCATGCCGCCTATGCGATGGCGGCCGATTTCCAGACGGCGTTCTACGGGCTGCTGGCCGCCGAACGGATCGGCCGCCCCTTTGACCCCGATCTTCTGAATCCGCCGCCACCACCGCCCTGGCGCGAGGCGGCGTTCCTGCGCTCCAGCGTGGCCGAGGCCGGGCTGCTGCTGCTCGCGGCGGATGAACCGGTGCTGGCCGAGAGGTTCCTCACCCATCTGGTGGAATCGCGCGACGAAACGCAGGCGCTGCAAATGGGCGCGATGGCGGTCGATATGGGGCGGGCGCACCTGGCGGTTATGATCGCCAAGCGCGCGGCGCAGCGGGGCCAGGTGCTCAACGGGGCCTACTATCCCCTGCACCCGGTGGCCGAACTGGATCTGCCGATGGCAAAGGAGATGACGCTGGCCATCGCCCGGCGCGAGAGCGAGTTCGATCACCGCGTGGTCAGCGGTGCCGGTGCGCGCGGGCTGATGCAGGTGATGCCCTCGACCGCGCGGCTGGTCGCCGGGCAGCTGGGCATCCTCGGCGGCCACAGCACCGACCGGCTGCTCTCGGACCCGGATTACAATGCCAAGCTGGGGGCGAATTACCTCGCCGGGCTGGCGGGCGCGTTCGACGGCAACGTGGTGATGATGGCCGCGGGCTATAACGCCGGCCCCCGGCGCCCGCAGCAGTGGATGGAGCGGTATGGCGATCCGCGCGCGGGCGCGGTGGATATCGTCGACTGGATCGAGATGATCCCGTTCAACGAGACCCGCAATTATGTCATGCGGGTGACCGAAAGCCTGCCGGTCTACCGCGCCCGCCTGGGCCAACCGCCGCTGCCGATCCCGTTTTCGCGGGAACTGGCCGGCTCAACCCTGCGCGCGTTCGCGCCATAGGGTAAAAAGACCGGCCGCCACGATCAGAGCGGCACCGATGATCACGTTGTCGCGCAGCACCTCGCCAAAGACCGCCATGCCAAGGATCGACGCCCAGATCAGGTGGAAATAGGCAAAGGGCTGCACCGCCCCGGCCTCGGCCACCTCGTAGCATTTGATCAGCAGCCAGTGGCCCGACGCGCCGGTGACGCAGAGCACCGCCATCCAGGCCCAGTCGGGGCCGGTCATCGGCTCCCAGAACCAGATGCCGATGGCGGTCATCATCACCGCGCCTGCAGTGCCGGTATAGAAAAAGCTGGTTTCGGTCCGGTCGCGCCGCGCCACGTAGCGGGTCAGCAGCCCGTAGAGCGCGAACATCAGCGCCGAGATCAGCGGGATCACCGCGGCGGGGTCGAACACCCCCATGCCCGGCTGCAGGATGATCAGCACGCCGATCAGACCCACCCCGATCGCCGCCCAGCGCCGCCAGCCCACGCTCTCGCCCAGCACCGGGCCGGAGAGGGCCGCGACCAGCAGCGGATAGCAGATGAACACCGCCTGGCTCTCGATCAGTCCGAGCAGGGTAAAGCCGTAGATCGCGACACAGACCTCGCCCGCCAGCAGGAAGCCGCGGAAGATCTGCAACAGCGGCTGGTCGGTTTTCGCCGCCCGTCTCAGCCCGCCGCGCGCGCGTGCGGCGATCGCGATGACGAAGGCCGAGAAGAACCAGTAGCGGATCATCACCACCATCCAGGTGTTGTAGGTCCCCGCCAGGTGGCGCGAGATGCCGTCCTGCAGGGCAAAAACGATGGTGGCCGAGATCATCAGGGCGATGCCCAGCGGGACGGAGTTGCGTTGCGGCTCGGTCATTGCGGCATCCTCGCGCGGGTCATGTGACGCTTGCGCCCATAGCCGGGGGCACGTTCGACGGATAACCCCGCCGCCTCCAGCCCCCGCCGCACGAAACCGGCGGCGGTATAGGTGGCCGCGCTGCCGCCCGGCGCAGTGTGGCGCGCGACCTCGGCCATCAGCTCCGGCGCCCATAACTCGGGATTCTTGGCCGGCGCGAACCCGTCGAGAAACCAGGCGTCAGCCCGCCCTTGCCAGTCCGGCAGGGTTTGGCGCGCATCGCCCTGGATCATCTGGAACTGCAAGGTATCGAGCGTGCAGGCCCCCGTGCCCGCCCAGACCGCAAGAAAGCGCTCTACCCAGGGCGCGAGCGCAGGAAACGCGTTGAGCGCCCGCGCCATGTCGGCAGGCTCCATCGGGTAGGCCTCGAAGGAGGTAAAGCGCAGCGGGCCCGCCTGCCCCGCCTGCCCCGCCTGCTCCCAGGCGGCCCATGCGGCCAGCAGGTTCAGCCCGGTGCCGAACCCCAGTTCGGCGATATGGAACCCCTCTCGATACCGGGCCGGAAGGTCATTGCCCGTAAGGAACACATGCCGGGTCTCCTCCAGCCCGTCCTGGAGCGAGAAATAGGGATCGTCGAACCGGGACGAGACCGGCACGCGCCCCTCGCGCCACGTCAGTTCCGCCTTCTGGTGGGCCATCGGTAATTTCCGTACAAGGGGATGAGCGGCGCGACATTGGAGAAAGGCGGCGGCAATGGCAATGGTGGACGTGACGGTGCGCGGGGCGGGAATTTTCGGCCTCTCGATCGCCTGGACCTGCGCCCGGCGCGGCGCCCGGGTGCAGGTGATCGACCCCTTCGGTCCCGGCGCCGAGGCAAGCGGCGGGCTGGTCGGCGCGCTGGCGCCGCACGTGCCGGAAAACTGGAATGCCAAGAAAGCGTTCCAGTTCGACAGCCTGATCCTTGCGGAAGGGTTCTGGGCGGATGTCGAGCAGACCGGCGGCCTCTCTGCCGGCTATGGCCGTACCGGGCGGCTGCAACCGATCGCCGACGACCGCGCGCTGGAGCTGGCCCGCGCGCGCGAGGCGACGGCGGCCGAGTTGTGGCAGGGCAAGGCGCGCTGGCAGGTGCGCCCCCGGCTCGAACTGGGCCCCTGGGCCCCGCCCAGCGCCACCGGTTATGTGATCCACGACACGCTCACCGCCCGGATGCACCCGCGCCGGGCCTGCGCCGCGCTGGCCGCCGCGCTGGCCGCGCGCGGTGTCGAGATCACGCCCGAGGGGGCGGATCGCGGCACGGTGATCCACGCCACCGGCGTCGCGGGTCTGGAGGAGCTGACCGCGCATTTCGGCAAGGTGGTGGGCGGCGCGGTCAAGGGACAGGGCGCGCTGCTGCGCTTTGACGCCGGGCCGGAGGCGCCGCAGATCTTTGCCGACACGGTCCATATCGTGCCCCATGCGGACGGCACGCTCGCCATCGGCTCGACCAGCGAGCGGGAGTTCGATGACGCCAGGAGCACCGACGCCCAGCTCGACGCGGTGATCGAGCGCGCGCTGGCCGCCATGCCGGTGCTGCATGGCGCGGCGGTAATCGAACGCTGGGCCGGGCTGCGGCCACGGACGAAATCGCGCGCGCCGATGCTGGGCGCGCATCCGCTTTACCCGGGCCAATACATCGCCAACGGCGGTTTCAAGATCGGCTTCGGCATGGCGCCCAAGGTGGCCGAGGTGTTGGCCGATCTGGTCCTCGAAGGGCGCGACACGATCCCGCAGGAGTTCCGCCCAGAGGCGTCGCTTTGACATGAACCGGCAGACGCCGCCCGCCATCACCGCCCTGGACCATCTGGTGCTGACCGTCGCCGATGTCGAGGCAACGGTTCGGTTCTACACGCGCATCCTGGGAATGCGGGCCGAGGTCTTTTTCCCCGCCGACGGCTCGCGCCGCCACGCGCTGAGCTTTGGCTCGCAGAAGATCAACCTGCACCCGGTCGAGGCCCCTTTCGATCCCAAGGCCGCGCACCCCGGCCCCGGCACCGCCGACCTGTGCTTTCTGACCGATGGATCACTGACCGACTGGCAGGCGCATCTCACAGCGCATGGCATCCCGGTCGAGGATGGCCCGGTGCCGCGAACCGGCGCGACCGGGCCGATCCTGTCGCTCTATCTCCGCGACCCGGACGGCAACCTGATCGAGATCGGCACGCGGGACAAGGCCCCCTGAAGGGGGGGGGTCAGCGCCCGATTTCGGCGCGCAGCTTGTCCATCAGCGTCTGGAGGGTCTTTGTGTACTGCGGGCTGATCAGCCGGCCGTCGTCGTCGAACTGGTTGCGGCAATCGGCCAGGTGCAGCTCCGGCCCCGGCAGCAGGCGCGGCTGAAACGGCACCAGGAAACCGCGCAGTACCATCTGCGCCCGCTCGCCCCCGGCGCGCCCCGCCGCCGCCGACATCACCGCGACCGGCTTGTCGGCCCAGGGCTTGCCGCTGGTGCGGCTGACCCAATCGAGCGCGTTCTTGAGCGCGCCCGAGGGGCCCTTGTTGTATTCCGGCGTCGAGATCACCACCGCGTCGGCCTGCGCGATCTGCTCGGCCAGGTGCTGCACCGGGTCGGGGATACCGTCGGCCTCCTCGACATCGCCATGATAGAGCGGCAGATCGAGCTCGGCCTCGGCGAAGCGGGCGGTGCCGAACAGGCGGGCCGCCTCGCGGATCAGCTTGCGGTTGGCGGATGCCCGGCGCAGCGCGCCGGACAGGCCCAGAAGGGCGGGATCGGACATATCGGGTCACCTCCGGTTACGGGTCATGCCCTGACATAGGACAGCCCGGCCAGAGGCGCCAGCCGCCCCTTACCCGGTGGGGATCATCACGATTTCCACCCGCCGGTTGCGCGCCTTGCCCTCTGCGGTCAGGTTCGAGGCGATCGGCTCTTCCTCGCCGCGGCCGATGGTGACGATGCGGTCATAGGAGACACCACCGGCCTGCAGGATATCCGCCACCGCGTTGGCGCGCCGTTTCGACAGACCGATGTTATAGGCGGCCTCGCCCTCGCTGTCGGTGTGACCCACCACCCGCACCGTCATGTCCGGATAACGGTTGAGATGCGCCGCCACCCGGTTGACGTCGGCGCGCAGGCCCGGGCGAACCTCGAAACTGTCGGTGGCAAAGGTGATGTCGTTGGGCAGCGACACGATCAGCCGGTCGCCGGTGTTGGTGATGGTGATGCCGTCGCTGGCCAGGTCCCGGCGCAGTTCGGCCTCCTGCCGGTCCAGGCTGTCGCCGATGGCCGCGCCGGCGAAGGCCCCAAGCGCCGCACCGCCCAGAACCGCCGTGGTCTTGTTGTCGGCCCCCGAGATGGCACCGATCCCGGCGCCCAGAAGCCCGCCGATCAGCGCGCCCTGCTTGGTCTTTTGGTGCGGGTCGCCCGGATCGATCCGGGCCGGATCGGTGCAGGCGCCAAGGGTGATCGCGGCGCAGAGCGCCACGGCGGTGGGGGTGGACAGGAATTTCATCAGGCTCGCCTCTTGTTGCGCCCCCGCTCGACGGGGGGGTGTACATTTTTAGCACAGAATTCCCCGATGCCCTCAAGCCATCCCCGCCCCGGATCGGCGAAAGCCTGCTCAGGCCGCGCTTCCCTCCGCTGCGGGCGCGGGTGCCTCTTCGCGTGCCGATTCGTAGGCCAGCAGCGCGCGTTTCACCGGCAGGCCCCAGTGATACCCCCCCAGCCCCCCGGATTTGCGCAGGGCACGGTGGCAGGGGATCAGCCAGCTAATCGGGTTGCGCCCCACGGCAGTGCCAACCGCGCGCACCGCGCGGGGGTTGCCCACCGCGCTGGCGATCTCGGAGTAGGTGGTGACATGGCCCGAGGGGATGCGCAGCAGCGCCTCCCAGACCTTGATCTGGAACGGCGCCCCGATCAGGAACAACGGTGTCGGTTCCAACTGCCCGCCCTCGGCCGCAAAGGCGGACAGGACCCAGGGCCGCAACCGCATCGGGTCCTCGATGAACCGGGCCCTGGGCCAGCGCCCCAGAAGATCCTGCATCGCGGCCTCCTCGCCGGTCTCGGCGGCAAAGCCGATGCCGCAGATACCCTTGTCGGTGCCCATCACCAGCGCCGGGCCGAAGGGGCTTTCGAACCAGCCCCAGAAGATGGTCAGCCCGGCCCCGCCCTGGGCATAGTCGCCGGGGCTCATCGCCTCCCACCGCAGGAAAAGATCATGCAACCGCCCGCCACCCGAGAGGCCCGCCGCATGGGCCGCCTCCAGCGTGGTGAACCGCTCGCGCAGCAGCGCTTTGGCGTGGCCCAACGTCAGGTATTGCTGATACCGCTTGGGCGAGACACCGACCCAAGCCGAGAACAGTCGCTGGAAATGCGCCGGGCTCATGTTCATCCGTGTCGCCAGATCCTCGAGCGTGAGGCTCTCGTGCCCGGCGTCGATCAGATCGATGGCGCGGCGCATGACGTTGTAGTGATAGCTGCCCTCGCGGGTCTCGATATTCATTCCGGCTCTCCCGTCTTGTGATCCGACCATAGCGCGGCCGTCAGGCGCGACGCGACCCGAAAGCTGCGCTTATGGTGCCAAAGGGCAGCGTCCCCGCGCGCGCTTTCGCGTTGCACGGCGCCTCCTGTCACGGCATTAAGGCGCGGATGGCAAAGCAGCTCGACTATCACACGATCCGCGAGATCTTTACCCGCTTTCAGGCGCGTGAGCCCGAACCCAGGGGCGAACTGGAGCATGTGAACGCCTATACGCTGGTGGTCGCCGTGGCGCTTTCGGCGCAGGCGACGGACGCGGGCGTGAACAAGGCCACGCGCGCCCTGTTCCAGATCGCCGACACCCCGCAGAAGATGCTGGACCTGGGCGAAGAGGCTCTGATCGAGCATATCAAGACCATCGGTCTTTACCGCAACAAGGCCAGGAACGTCATCAAGCTGAGCCGCATCTTGGTCGAGGACTACGGCGGCGAGGTGCCCAATTCCCGCGCCGCGCTGCAATCGCTGCCCGGTGTCGGGCGCAAGACCGCCAACGTGGTGCTGAACATGTGGTGGCATTACCCGGCGCAGGCGGTCGATACCCACATCTTCCGCGTCGGCAACCGCTCGGGCATCTGCCCGGGCAAGGACGTCGACGCGGTCGAACGCGCCATCGAGGACAACGTTCCGGTGGATTTCCAGCAGCACGCGCATCACTGGCTGATCCTGCACGGCCGATACCATTGCAAGGCGCGCAAACCGCTGTGCGGCACCTGCCTGATCCGCGACCTGTGCCAATTCGAGGACAAGATTCTATGAAGACCTATCAACTCGTCGGGATCGGCAATGCCGTCGTCGATGTCATCAGCCAGACCGAGGATGCCTTTCTGACCGACAACGGAATCGAGAAGGGCATCATGCAACTGATCGAGCAGGACCGCGCCGAAGCGCTCTACGGTGCGATGGCCAACCGGCTGCAGACGCCGGGCGGCTCGGTCGCCAATACCATCGCCGGGGCCGGCGCGCTGGGGCTGGATACCGCCTTTATCGGGCGGGTGCGCGACGATGACCTGGGCCAGTTCTATGCCGATGCGATGAACGAGGACGGGGTCGATTTCGTCAACCCGCCGGTCGCGGGCGGCGAATTGCCGACCTCGCGCTCGATGATCTTCGTGTCGCCGGACGGCGAACGCTCGATGAACACCTACCTCGGCATTTCCTCGGAGCTGAGCTCGGACGACGTACCCAGCGAGGTCGCCGGCAAGGCCGAGCTGATGTTCCTCGAAGGCTATCTCTTCGACAAGGACAAGGGGAAAGAGGCGTTTCTCGAGGCCGCACGTGACTGTCACAAGGGCGGCGGCAAGATCGGCATCGCCATCTCCGACCCGTTCTGCGTCGACCGGCATCGCGGCGATTTCCTGTCGCTGATCGAGCACCAGATGGATTTCGTCATCGGCAACGAGGCCGAGATCCAGTCGCTGTTCCAGACCGATCACCTGGGCGACGCGCTGATGATGACCGCCGCGCTCTGCCCGCTGGTGGTCTGCACCCGTTCGGGCGACGGGGTGACGGTGATGGAGGGCACCAGCCGCATCGACGTGCCGGTCGAAAAGATCACGCCGGTCGATGCCACCGGGGCGGGCGACCAGTTCGCCGCCGGGTTCCTTTACGGCATGGCCACGGGCCGCGACCTGGAGACCTGCGCGAAGATCGGCAATGTCTGCGCCCGCGAGGTGATCAGCCATATCGGCCCGCGCCCGGAAACCAACGTCACCGAGCTTCTGCGCGAGGCCGGGCTTCTCTGATGGCGTTGAAGGCGGGTTTCCACGACGTACCGCTTGGCATGGTGGCCGCGGTGGTGACCCATCTGGAGATGCGTGCCCCGGCCGAACCGCGCCCGGTGCCGGCGCCCGAGGGGGTCAGCCTGCGCCGCGTCGCGGCACCTGCGCCCGGCTGGTATCGCGACCTGTTCACCCGGGTCGGCGGGCAGGACTGGCTGTGGTTCTCGCGCCTCGGGCTCGACGCCACGGCGCTGTCCGCGATCCTCTCCGATCCCGGGATCGAGGTCTGGGCGCTGGAAAAGGACGGTCGGGCCGAGGGGCTTCTTGAACTGGATTTCCGCGACGCGGGCGAGTGCGAGCTGGCCTTTTTCGGGGTAACGCCGACATTGATCGGCGCCGGCGCCGGGCGCTTCATGATGAATGCGGCGATCGAAAAGGCCTGGGCGCGTCCGATCACCCGCTTTCACGTCCACACCTGCACGCTGGACCACCCCGGTGCACTGGGGTTCTATCGCCGCAGCGGGTTCACCCCGATCCGCCAACAGGTCGAGATCGCCCCGGATCCCCGCCTGAACGGCGATCTGCCGCGCGAAGCCGGGCCGCATATCCCGATCTTCGAGGGGTGAGCCGGGGCGGCCGGTCGCCCCCCGCGCCCTCAGCCGCCCAGACGCAACAGCGCGGTTCCGACGGTGACATGGACCGGCCCGCAGCCCTGACCCACAGACATGCGCCCCCGCGCGCCGCCTGTCCCGACACCAACGCCCAGGTTCACGTCCACAGGATCCCTGCACTCCTCGCACCCGGCCAGGAGAGCGGCCGCCAAGATCAGCAGGGTCGATCGAATTGGCATCGGGACATCTCCGGTGTTCGCTCCAAGGCTAACGCGACCGGTCCCCCGAAAAAAGGGAATTCGCGGCCCGGGCTAACCCAGGTGGGGGGCGAACTCTGCCACCACCTTTTCATAGACCGCGCGCTTGAAGGGCACGATCCGCTCCACCAGATGCGCCGGATCCTGCCAGCGCCATGTGCTGAACTCCGGATGGTCGGTCGCGATGTTCACCTGGTCGTCGGTGCCGCTGAACCGCATCAGGAACCATTTCTGCTCCTGTCCGCGAAAGCGGCCCTTCCAGATCTGCGGCACCAAGTCGGCGGGCAGGTCATAGGGCAGCCAGGAGGCGCTTTCGGCCACGATCTCGACCAGATCGGCGGTGACGCCGGTTTCCTCCCAGAGCTCGCGCAGGGCGGCGGCGCGCGGGGCCTCGCCCTTTTCGACCCCGCCCTGGGGCATCTGCCAGGCCTCCTCGAACCGGTCGCGTCGCTGGCCGACAAAGACATGCCCCTCGGCATTCATCAGCATGACACCGACACAGGGGCGATAAGGCAGCTTGGCAATCTCTTCGGGGGTCATCGGGGCGGCTCCTGTTTTTCTCCTGTCTAGCGGTTGCGCCGCGTGGCGCAAGCGGGTGACGCAGGGTTGCGGGGTGACAGGGGGCCGCAATGGGGCAATCCTGCCCGCGACACGAGGGAGGGCGACATGACCGAGTACCCACATCTTCTGGCGCCGCTGGATCTGGGCTTTACCACTTTGAAGAACCGCGTGCTGATGGGCTCCATGCACACCGGGCTGGAGGAGACCGGCGACTGGAACCGGGTGGCCGAGTTCTATACCGAACGCGCGCGCGGCGGGGTCGCCTTGATGGTGACCGGCGGCATCGGCCCGAACCTCGAGGGATCTGTCCTGCCCGGCGCGGCGATGATGACCACGGAAAAGGACGTGGCCAACCATTCCATCGTAACCGACCGGGTGCACGACGCGGGTGGCAAGATCGCCATGCAGATCCTGCATGCCGGGCGCTATTCCTACGGCCCGAAATGCGTTGCCCCCAGCCCGGTGAAATCGCCGATCTCGCCGTTTCCGCCCAACGAGCTGGACGAGGCCGGCATCGAGAAGCAGATCGCCGACATCGTCAACGCCGCCGTGCTGGCGCAGCAGGCCGGCTACGACGGGGTCGAGATCATGGGCTCGGAGGGGTATTTCCTCAACCAGTTCCTGGTGACCCACACCAACAAGCGGACCGATGGCTGGGGCGGCAGTTACGAAAACCGCATGAAACTCCCCATCGAGGTGGTGCGCCGCACGCGTGAGGCCGTCGGGGCGGAATTCATCATCATCTACCGGCTGTCGATGATCGACCTGGTGCCGGACGGCTCGACCCACGAAGAAGTTGTGCAACTGGCGCAGGAGATCGAGAAGGCCGGCGCCACCATCATCAACACCGGCATCGGCTGGCACGAGGCGCGCGTTCCCACCATCGCCACCTCGGTGCCGCGCCGCGCCTTTGCCTGGGTGACCAAGAAACTGATGGGCAAGGTGGGCATCCCGCTGATCACCTCGAACCGAATCAATACCGCCGAGGTCGCCGAAGAGGTGCTGGCCGAGGGGTGCGCCGACATGGTTTCGCTGGCCCGCCCAATGCTGGCGGATGCGCATTTCGTCGCCAAGGCCCAAGCCGGGCGTGCCGCGACCATTGCGCCCTGCATCGCCTGCAACCAGGCCTGCCTGGATCATACCTTTGGCGGCAAGCTGACCTCCTGCCTGGTCAACCCGCGCGCCTGCCATGAGACTGAACTGGTGTTGGAGAAGGCGGCCAAGCCGATAACTGTGGCCATCGTCGGGGCCGGGCCCGCTGGCCTTTCCACCGCGCTGGCGGCGGCAGAGCGGGGCCACAAGGTGACACTGTTCGACAAGGCGAAAGAGGTCGGCGGGCAGCTCAACATGGCCAAGCAGGTGCCCGGCAAGGAAGAATTCTGGGGGTTGGTCGACTGGTACGCGACCATGCTGGCCGAGGCCGGGGTGACCGTGGAACTGGGCCGCGAGGTTACCGCAGACGATCTGACCGGTTTCGACGAGGTGGTGATCGCCACCGGCGTCCTGCCTCGCGATCCCGGCATCCCGGGTGAGGACCGCGACAACGTGCTGAGCTATGTCGAAGTGCTGCGCGACAAGGCCCCCGTGGGCAAGAGCGTTGCGGTGATCGGTGCCGGCGGCATCGGCTTCGACGTCTCCGAGTTCCTGCTGGAGGAACACAGCCCGACCACCGACCTGCCCGCCTGGCTGAAGGAATGGGGCGTGACCGACCCCGAACAGCACCGCTCGGGCCTTGCGCCCGAAGGCCCACAACCGGAAGCGCCGGCACGGCAGGTGACGCTGTTGCAGCGCAAGAAACAGGCGCATGGCAAGGGGCTGGGCAAGACCACCGGCTGGATCCACCGCGCAACGCTGAAGATGAAAGGGGTCACCTTCGTTGGCGGGGTGAATTACGAGAAGATCGACGACGACGGGCTGCACGTCAGTTTCGGAGAGGCGCGGGAAAACCCGAGCGTGATCGCCGCCGAGACCGTCGTGCTCTGCGCCGGGCAACTCTCCGAGCGCAGCCTTGCCGACGCGTTGCAGGCCAGGGGCATCACCGCCCATGTGATCGGCGGCGCCGACGTGGCCGCCGAACTGGATGCCAAGCGGGCGATCGACCAGGGCACAAGGCTGGCCGCTTCGTTGTGACCAGAGGGCGTGGCCGATTACCGGCCGCGCCCTATCCCCCGTGCGCCGCGCGGCTGTCTTTTGGTGCCTGTGCGCGGTCGGTCATGCCATAGTCGCGGATCACCCCCGCCACCCGCAGCCGGTAATCGGCAAACACCCCGCCACGCCCCTTGGCCTGGGCGCCGCGATGGGCCTCCAACTGCCGCCAGCGTTGGACGGCCGCCTCATCCTCCCAGAAGGACAGCGACAGCAGCTTGCCGGGTTGGGTCAGGCTTTCGAACCGCTCGACCGAGATGAAGCCTTCGATCCCGTCAAGCAGCGGGCGCATCTCGGCGGCGATATCGAGATAGTCGGCCTGCCGTCCCTCGGCCGGCTCGACTTCGAATATGATGGCGATCATCGGACCGGCTCCCTTTGAATACGCCGCCGACTTTCGCCCCGCGAAGCGGCGCAGGCAACCGGTTCCTGGGTAATAGGCTCCTGTTTCCACGGCCGGAACGATCCCCGCAATACCGCGATATTATCCAATCGGCGCCCCGATCTTGCCCAGATTGAACCGGATAAACGAGGCAACAAGACAGATAACCGAGGACAACGGCATGGACCGACTGACCGAAATGGAAGCCTTTGCCAATGTGGTGGATCAGGGCGGATTCACCGATGCGGCCAAGAAGATGGGCATCTCCAAGTCAGCAGTGTCCAAGCATGTCTCGAGCCTGGAGGCGCGATTGGGCGCCCGGCTGTTGAACCGCACCACGCGCCGCGTCAGCCCGACCGAGATCGGCCTGGCCTATTACGACCGCGCCCGCCGGGTTCTGAACGACGCAGGCGAGGCCGACGCGCTGGTCACCTCGATGCAGTCGGCGCCCTCGGGGTTGCTGAGGATTTCCGTGGCGACCGATTTCGGCGTCAATCTGCTGTCTCCGGTGCTGTCGGAATTCCTGTCGGATTTCCCCGAGATCACCGTGAACATGGTGCTGAACAACCGGTTTGTCGAACTGATCTCCGAAGGGTTCGACATGGCGATCCGCATCGGTGAGCTTGAGGACAGCTCGCTGCGCGCCCGCAAGCTGACCGAAACCACCAAGCGACTGATCGCCAGCCCGGCCTATATCCAGAAATTCGGCCGCCCGCAGAAGATCGACGATCTGAACGAGCACAAGCTGCTGCATTATTCCAACCAGTCCAGCGGCAACGTCTGGAAGCTGACCGCCCCCTCGGGCGAAAAGCGCCAGGTGCGCACCGCGGGCTGGCTCAGCGTGAACGACGGGCAGTCCCTTCTCAACGCCGCGATTTCCGGCCTCGGTATCGCCTATCTGCCCAGCTACCTCTATGCGCAGGCGATGAAAGAGGGCCTGGTTGAGGATGCGATGCCCTCGCTGCCGGTCGAGACGCTTGGCGTCTACGCCGTTTATCCGCCCGGGCGGTTCACCCAGCCCAAGGTGCGCGCCTTTATCGATTTCCTGGTCCACGCCTTTGCCGAGAAGGGCCCGACCGACTGGTAACGCGTTTCATGTTGCTTCCCTTGGCAACCCGCCTGCCCCCGTGTTCCGCACGGGGGCTTTTTTCATTCGGCTTGCAGCAGCAATGCCTCGACTCGGCGATTGCGCTCGCGCCCCTCGGGGGTGAGGTTCGAGGCCACCGGCGAGAGGTATCCCATCCCCTCGGCCGCGACACGGTCGGCGGTGACGCCATAGTCGTTCACCAGCCGGTCGCGCACGGTTTCGGCCCGGCGCTTCGACAGGGCGATATTGGCCTCGAGCGCGCCGGTCGCGTCGGTATGGCCGACCAGAACGATCCGATAGGCCGGGTTGCCGGCAAGGAAGACCGCGATCCGGGACAGCGAGTCAAAGGCCCCGGGCCCCAGAGCATTTGCGCCGGTATCGAACTCCAGATCGTCAAGGATCGCATGACCGTCGGCAAGCAGCGCGGCGATCAGTGGCGCGGCGACTGAATCCTGCCCGGGCGCCGCAGGCTCGGAGGCGGCGGGCCGATCCGGCGCAGGGGCAGCAGATCCCGCCTCGTCCTCGGGGCGCGGTTCCTGGGCCGATGGCGGACCGGGCAGCACATGGATCTGCTGGATATAGGCACCGCTGCCGCTTCGGCTGACCATCAGGCTGATCGCCTCGTTTTTGTTCCGAGCTGCCGAGAGAAACCGGAAATTGCCGATATCCACATGCATATGCGGGGCCGGTGCGACCTCGGTCCCGAAACGGAAATCGAAGCCGCCGCACCCTTGGGCGCGGCATTCGAACAGGATCTCGAAACCGCTGATCACCAGTTGATCGCGCAACGGCGCCAGCAATTGCAGCGGCGTCTGCGACCCGCCATCGAGTCGCCACGTCCGGCGTTCGACCGGCCCCTCGAAATGCTGCGCGGGCACGGTTTCGCCATCAAAGGGCGCGCGCGGCAAATCATAGCTGTCGAGCGCCGAGAGACGCTCGTACAGCAGCCGCGCGCCCTGCGGCATCTCCAGTGCCCGGACTGCGGCCGGGCAGGCCGCAAGGATCAGGCAAATGGCACCGGCGCGGATCATCTGAACTGCGCGTGATACTCGTCATTGGGCCACATCGCGGTGGCGCTGCCCACGCGATTGGTCATGTTGAAGAAGCCGGCGACATTGGCGATATCCCAGATATCCCGGTCGCAAAAGCCGACCTCGCGCAGCGCCTCGCGATCGGCCTCCTCGATCGTGTAGCTTTCGGTCGTCATCTTGGCGGCGAAATCCAGCATCGCGCGCTGGCGCGGCTCCAGATTCGCGACGCGATAGTTGATCGCGATCATCTCGCCCAGCATCGGATCGCCCGATAACTGCCGCAACGCCGCGCCATGGGCCACGATGCAATAGAAACAGCGGTTGATCGAGGACACCACCACCGCGATCATCTCGCGTTCCAGCTTGCTCAACCCGCTGTCCGCCAGCATCAGATTGTTGTAGATGCCGGTAAAGGCGTTGAGCTTGTCGATGTCGAACGCATTGGCCTTGAGCACGTTGGGAATCATTCCCAGTTTCTCCGTGCAGATGTCGAAATACTTCTGCGTCGCCTCGGGCAGCGGATCGACGATTGGAAGGTCGAGGGCGGTGGGCTGTCTGCTGTCGGTCATGTGCGGGTTTCCTCCCCATTGGACATGCGATAGTGGTACTGTCCCACTACAGACATGCCGAGCACGGAATACAAGGCATTCGCTCCGTCATTTTCCCGGGTACAGACAACCGAGAGCGTATGCGCCCCCTGCGCCGCCGCCCAATGGGCCGCGCCGCGCATCATCCATTTCCCCAGGCCCTGCTGACGCTGGTGCGGCAGAATCTCGAGCGCGTGCAGCATCGCCACGCCATCATGGATGGCGACAAAGGCGGTGCCGCCGGGCTTGTCGTTGTAGCGCGCCAGAAGCCCGGTTTTCGGCCCTTTCGCGCGACCCATCACCGCCAGCCGCTCCGGGCCGATGCCGGCCCCGGCCCAGATCTCGCGCATGATGGCCAGCGGCTCCCAGACCGCCAGAACCGTGACACGGGGCACCGGGATGTCGGTGAGCAGGCTCACCGGGCAGGCATAGGCCACCACCGGATCCTTGACCGCGTAGCCCCGCGCCCCGAGCCGCGCATCAAGGTCCTCGTCACCGGGGCGGATCATGAAGAGCGGGGGCTGACCCATGGCGCGCATCGCCTCCTCCGCTGCGGTAATGTCGGCCTCCGTCACCGGCCCCTCGGCGGAGGCTGCCGAAACCCGGCTGCCGCCGCCCTGCCCCTCGCGCAGGGTCCAGGGGCCTTGCCGGAGACAGTGCGCGGCGGGCCAGGTGCCGTCGATCACGTCGAAAAGCCAGGTCTGGGATGTACTCATGCGTCAAACTCCCGCGACAGGCGGGTGACAGCGGCATTCACGCGGGCGCCGTCGGCCCCGCGCACCACGATGCTGGCCCCGAAGACGCCGTCTTTCTGAAACGGGTAGCATCCTATCGAGAGGTCCGAGAACTCCTGCGCCAGCGCGCCAAGCGTGCCGGCGATCTCCCCCTCGCCGCGCATGATCCGCAGGCTTTGCGACAACAACGGCGCGCCGCCTGTCAGCCCGGGCAGGACACTGGCCACCATCGCCTCGAACACCGCCGGGACACCGGCCATGACATGCACGTTTTCGATCGTGAACCCGGGCGCCGAGGAGACCGGGTTGTCGATCAGCGCGGCGCCGTCCGGGATCCGCGCCATGCGCAGCCGCGCCGCGTTCAGTTCCACCCCGGTGGTCTTGTAATGCGCTTCGAGGATCGCGCGGGCATCATCGCGCACACCGATCTGCGCGCCGAAGGCGGCGGCGATGCTGTCGGCGGTGATGTCGTCGTGGGTGGGGCCGATGCCGCCGCTGGTGAACACATGGTCAAAACCCGCAGACAAGGCGCGCACCGCACCGGTGATCGCCTGTGGATCATCGCTGACCACGCGCACCTCCTTCAGGTCGATCCCGTGTTTGGTCAGTTCGCCCGCAAGATAGTACATGTTGGAATCGCGCGTGCGTCCGGACAGGATCTCGTCCCCGATCACGAGCATTGCAGCGGTTGGATTGGTCATGGTGCCCCTTCCCTCAGGTCGCGGTCTTGAAGGGCCGCGCGGGCAGGTATAGGCCGGGTTCCATGCGCTTTCAAACCCCTCTTGTCCCGGCCCGGCTGATTCGACGCTACAAGCGGTTCCTGGCCGATTGCACGCTGGAGGACGGGCGCGAGGTGACCGCCCATTGCGCCAACCCCGGCTCGATGCTGGGGCTGGCCGAGCCGGGCATCCGGATCTGGCTGGAGCCGAACGATGACCCGAAGAAGAAGCTGAAGTTCGGCTGGCGGCTGGTCGATCATGAGAACGGCCATTTCACCGGCGTCGATACCTCGGTGCCCAACCGCGCCCTGCGCGCGGCGCTGCAGGCGCGGCAGATCGCGGAACTGGCCGACTACGGCACGGTCCGGCCCGAGGTGAAATACGGGAAATCCAGCCGCATCGACTTCCTGCTCAGCGAGCCGGGGCTGCCCGACGCCTATGTCGAGGTGAAATCGGTGACCCTGTCGCGTATTCCGGGCCTGGCGGAGTTTCCCGACAGCCGCACCGCGCGGGGAGCGAAACACCTGGACGAACTGTCGGAGATGGTGCGCGCGGGACATCGGGCGGTGATGCTCTATCTCATGCAGCGCACCGATTGCACCCGCTTCGACCTGGCCCGAGACATCGACCCGGCCTATGGCGCGGCCTTCGACCTTGCCAGGGCGGCCGGGGTTGAAAGCCTGGTCTACACGACCCGGATCAGCCCCGAGGAGATCACCGTGGCCCCCCCGCTGCAGCCCCTGCGCCCCCCTCTGGCAACTTCTAGGCAAACGCCTTAAATATGGAACAACGGAAGAAAATGGAGAGTCCGTTGAATAATGCACTTCGCGGCCGCCTGACCAAGGACGGCATCCAGATACATGATCAGTCTGATTTCGCGGGCATGCACAAGGCCGGGCATCTGGCCGCGCAGATCCTGGACGAGATCGCCGAGCACGTATTTCCCGGTCAGGCCACAAGCGAGATCGACCGCATCATCGAGGACAAGGTCAACGCGGCCGGGGCGACCTCGGCCACGATCGGCTACAAGGGCTATAAGCACGCAAGCTGCATCAGCGTGAATCACGTGGTCTGCCATGGCATCCCCGGCGAAAAGAAGCTGAAGGAGGGCGACATCCTGAACATCGACGTGACGGTGATCGTCGATGGCTGGTACGGCGACACCAGCCGGATGTACGTGGCCGGCAAGCTGAGCCGCAAGGCCGAGCGGCTGATCCAGGTGACCCATGACTCCCTGATGAAGGGGATCGAGATGGTCAAGCCGGGCAACACCTTTGGCGATATCGGCCACGCGATCCAGGTCTACGTGGAAAGCCAGCGGATGAGCGTGGTGCGCGATTTCTGCGGCCACGGGCTGGGCCAGGTGTTCCACTCAAAACCCAACGTGCTGCACTATGGCCGTCCCGGCACCGGGGCTGTTCTGGAGGAGGGCATGTTCTTTACCATCGAGCCGATGGTGAACCTCGGCCGCCCCGAGACCAAGACGCTGGCCGACGACTGGACGGCGGTGACCCGCGACAAATCGCTTTCGGCGCAGTTCGAGCATTCGGTGGGCGTGACGGCGGAAGGCGTCGACATCTTCACCCTCTCGCCGGCGGGCAGGTTCCACCCGACCTACGGTTGACCCGCAGACGCGGGTCGGCACTCAGAACGCGTAGACCAGCCCCGTCTGAACCGAGCCCCCCAGGTCGGGATAGTATTTCGCGATCGTCCGCAGAGCCAGGGTCGTATCCCGCGCCCGTCCCACGGCCAACCCGACCTGGATCGCGGTATAGACATAATCGCTTTGGTCGCTGCTTTTCGATAACAGGCTGATCAGAGCCGAATTCAGGGTGGTGCGGGTATCGGTAAAGGTCCGACCGCCGCCCAGTTCAATGACGGATTTCACCTTTCGTCCCGCATGATAGGACACGCCGGCCTCAACCTCGATGCCCGTCGTGTTGAAAGAGATCGTCATCGGGTCAACCAGAATGCCAACGCCCTCCGGCAGGAAATACCGGCTTTTTCCCGTAGAAACAGACCCCCGCCCATGGACAGAGAAATGGCGGGACACCGGTTTTTCCAAACTGACACTGGCCTGCAACTTCGTGCTTTTCGTCTGCTGATAGGCCACGCCGCTTGTCGAGCTGAGCGTATCCTTGTCGATGTTCAGGAACCCGGTGGGGGCCGATGCACCGGGAGGGGCGGTCGCGGCGCCAACCCCGCCCGATCCGGACAGAAACCGAGAGCCCGCGGTATCCAATGACGACGGGATGATATGCATGTCGTCCTGAAGCGCAGAAACAGCATAGTCGATCCGGACTGGGCGCGGCTGCAGGGAACACCCTGAGACAACAGAAAATACACCCAGGAGAACCAAAATATCCTTCATGTAAAAATTGTAGGGCTAGAAACGACTTTCATCAAACGTGTATTCGGCTATTCTCACCTGAATACTTGGTAGCGAGGAGAAATTGAAATGGTTGACATCAAGTCAAGCGCCGACTTTGCGAATTTTTTTGACACCGGTCGGCTGACCGACTTCGTCGCGCTTAACGGAATAAAATACGCAGATCATCTGGGCATGCTTGATCTGTTGGCCGATTCTGGAACCTGGACGGTAACCACCCTGTCCGCCAGCAAGATCGTCCTCGAAGTGGAGGGGCCCTGGTACAACCCTGCATCGCTGAAGATAGAGATCCTCGGCACGGGACTCAGCCCTGTCAGCAGTCTGGAAGAGCTCGACGCGGCGATCAATTCCGGGTTCGCGACAGGGGAGTTCACCCAGATCAAGATATCCGGGGCCAAGACAGCGGTCGGAGATGGCGAGTCGCTCGCGAACAAGACGTTCCTGAACTTCGATTTCGGCGACGATGGCTATTCCATCACCTCAGGAAACCTCCGGATCGAGATACCGGGCACCCTGCCTTCCAGCCTGCAGGACATCTTCGACGTCGGACTGATGGCCGGCCAGATCGCGGACTACGCAAGCCTCACACCCGCGCAGCAGGCCGATGTTATCGCGCAATTGAACACGATGTCCTCCAGCGGTTTCTCTGTCATTCTAAGCGGCACGCCCATTCTGGAACTTGACGTTTCCGCAACCGAAATGTCGTTGTCGCAGATGGGCTACTCGCTCGTTCTCGAGGGCAATTTCCCGACAAGCCTCGGGGATGCCTTTGCCCTGTTGATGGAGCTTTCCGCGGCACTGGACAGCGGCGCGGAGATCGATATCAGCCGGCCCACCGGGTATTCGTTTGACGTCGTGAAGATCACCGACCCGGACGACAAGGTGGTGCTGGAAACCATCGGCGACCTCGGGACATCCGACACCATTTCGCTCGATAAGATCCGGATCGACGGCAAGACGGTCGGCAACCTGGTTCTGGGCGACAATACCGAAAGCGCAATAAGCTCCGTTCTGGAGCCGGCTTACTCGCCTGAATGGATGCCAGGCGACGACCTGTATGGCACATCGGGGAAGGATCACATCTTTGGTCTCGGGGGAAACGACAGCCTGTTTGGGTACGGGGGAAACGATTTCCTTTTCGGCGGCACTGGTAACGACACCCTGGATGGGGGCGCGGGGAATGATGTGCTCAACCCCGGCAGCAACCTCGGCTACGACGCGACCATGGGATCGGATGGCAACGACACCATAATCCTCTCGGATTCAGGGATCGGTTATCAAGACCTAAACTATTCCAGTTTTCACCGTGGCGTCGGTTTTTCAATCAACGGGAAAGCCAACACTGGCACGGTGACAAAAGGGGGCGCGGGAACAGACACGATCGTGGATGTCGCGGTGCCGATGAAGGCGGGCTGGACATCCGCTGCTGGTGGCTTCGGCGTGGTCGGTTCGGGCTTTGACGACAGCTTCGATATCGTGACCGCATCGAAGAGCTGGACCGCGGTGATCGGCGGCGGTGGCAGCGACAGTTACGATCTGGCGCTTTCCGCGAACTCAATCTTGCGAATGTACTTTAGTGGAGATCAGGGCGCCAAAGTCAACTTGAAGACCGGCGTCATCGCCAACGACGGGTGGGGCAACAGCGAGACCCTCAACATTCAAAACAAGGGGGGGCAGATCGAACTGAATGGCTCTGCCTACGACGACCGACTGGTTGGCGACAAATTCAGCAACCGGTTCATCCTGTTCGGAGGCGACGACGTGGCGAACGGGCTCGGCGGACAGGACCTCGTACGTTATGACCGTTCTGGTGTCGGCCCGGTCGACGTCAACCTGGCCAAGGGTACCGCAACCGGGACATGGTACGGCACAGACTTTACTCACACCTTGTTGAAAATCGAGGATGTCCGCGGCTCACGCGACGGGAACGATACCCTGATCGGGAGCGCGGTCGCCAACCGGCTGGAGGGGCGCGGTGGCGCCGATACGCTGATCGGACGCGGCGGCAAGGACAGCCTGTTCGGCGAGGATGGTCGCGACAAGCTGCTCGGCGGTAGTGGCAGCGACAAGCTGTACGGCGGCAACGGGAACGACCGGCTGGACGGTGGCGCCGGCAACGATATCCTGAAAGGGAACCAGGGGGCCGACATCTTTGTTTTCTCGGCGGGAAACGACCGCGTAAAGGATTTTGGCGGCAAGGATCGGATCGACCTTGGCAGCGCAGCAGGGATCACTGGCTTTGCCGACTTGAAGAACAATCACATGGCGGAAAAGGGCGACGATGTTGTCATCACTGACGATGACGGAAACACGATGACCCTGCTCGACACCGGCCTTGATACCCTCGACAAAGGCGATTTCATTTTCTAACGCTTGCGGGGGACGATGCCATGGCCAATCGTCCCCAGTATCTTGTTCCTGGCGTGGGGGCGCGGACCGCTTTCGACATCTGCAAAGGCGAAACACCGCCCCCGCCCAGACCGGAAGAGCGGTGGACCACGCCTACTGAACCGTCAGCATCATCGCCTTTTGCACATGGTAGGGCGCGGTGGAGAACCGCGTCTCCGCCTTCTGCGCCGAATCCGACGCATAAAGCGCAACGGTCCCCGCAAAGAGGATCGAAAGGGCAATCGCCCCCATCAAGGACACACGCAAACCAGTCATCGAATTCTCGCTCGTCTTGTTTTTGTTGTTTGGTCACTTTCTGACCGGACTGCTTAAATAGGCATCCCTTCCCCGGGACGCGAGGGGTGACGGAGGGGAAACCCGCCTGTCGTTGCGTCACGAAACCGTTACTCTGGCGGAAAGGACGGACTTCCTCGCCCCCGTCCCGGCGCGGGCAAGACGCGGCATAGGCCGGAGCCGGACCGTCAGTCACCCACCTCGAGCAAGGTCACATGCGTCTCGCCATAGCGGCGGCGATCCAGCAGGGAAAACCCCTCGGGCGGGTCCATCGGCGCGTTCTCTTCCCAGACCACCAGCGCACCGGGGGCCAGCCAGCCCCCCGCGAACGCCGCCGCCAGGGCCTTTTGCCCCATGCCCTTGCCATAGGGTGGATCGAGAAAAACCAGGTCGCAGGGATCCCCTTCGCAGGCCCCCAACCGTGTCGCATCATGCCGGATCAGCCGGGTTTCCCCCTGGCTTCGGGTGATCTCCACATTCTGAGCGATCAGGCGCTGTGCCGTCCTGCCGTTCTCGACAAAGGTGACGTGATCGGCCCCGCGCGACAGCGCCTCGAGCCCCAGCGCGCCGGTTCCGGCGAACAGGTCGAGCACCCGCGCGCCGGGTATCGCGCCGGTATTGGCCAGCACGTTGAACAAACTTTCCCGCACCCGGTCGGCGGTCGGGCGCAGATGCGCACCCGCGTCCCCCTTGCCCACCGAGGCGAGCCTGCATCCCCGGAACTGCCCGGCGACGATCCTCACGCCCGCATCAGCGCCTTGAGGTCGAGCGCCGGATCGCCCACCAGATCGGGATCGGCGGTCTTTCCGGCGTCGATCAGACGCTTGCCGACCATATAGGCGCGCGGGTCGTTCATCGCGTCCACCGCCAGCAGCTGGCCGCCCCTGAAATACCAGAACGAGGCCGTCTGCCCCTCGCCCCGTCGCGAAACGATCCGGTCATAACCGGTGTTCAGCCCGGCGATCTGAAGTTTCACGTCGTATTGATCCGACCAGAACCAGGGCTTTGGCACGTAATCCGTTTCGCCGCCCAGCATGTTGTCCGCGACGCATTCGGCCATGTCGATGGCGTTCGGAACGCTTTCCAGCCTGAGGCGCCCGTCCTCATGGGGAAAGCTGGCGCAATCGCCCGCCGCCCAGATCTGCGGGTCCGAGCTCCGGCCCCGCGCATCGACCTTGATGCCGTTCTCGATCTTTAGCCCGGCCGCCTCGGCCAGTTCCGTCGCGGGCGTGATACCGACCCCGACGACGGCGAAATCCACCGCCAGTTCGGTGCCGTCCCCCAGCACCGCGCCGGTGACCCGGCCCGCCTCGCCCAGCAGCCGGTCGAGCCCGACGCCCTCGCGGATATCGACCCCGTGCGAGACGTGCAACGCGCGGAAATAATTGCTGGTCTCCGGCGCCGCCACACGTTGCAGGATGCGGTCGGACATCTCGACCAGGGTCACCTTCACGCCGCGCTTGGCGCAGACCGCCGCCGCCTCCAGCCCGATGTAGCCGCCGCCGACGATCAGCGCGCGGGCGCCCTCGACCACAGCGGGGGCCATGTCATCGACATCGGCCAGGGTCCGCACCACATGCACGCCCGCCAGTTCGCCGCCGATGGCCCCGGGCAGACGGCGCGGCACCGACCCTGTCGTCAGGGCAAGCTGGTCGTAGGGGATCTTCTTTCCGCCGGCGATGACCATCTTGTCGGCCCGGTCGATGGCGACAGCGATTTCGCTGAGTTCCAGGGTGATGTTGTTTTCCGCGTAGAAACTCTCGGGCCGCAGATACAGCCGTTCCAGCGTCATGTCGCCCAGCAGATAGGCCTTGGACAGCGGCGGGCGCTGATAGGGAACCACCGGTTCCTCGCCGATCAGGGTGATCTTGCCGGCAAAGCCATCCTTGCGCAGCCTGGCCACCAGCGATGCCCCCGCCTGCCCCGCCCCGATCACGACGATATCCCCCATCCAAATTCCTTTCGCTCTGGCTGTGGCTATTTCCTGGCAGGACACTACATCCACGTCCGGGAAGAAAACAATCTCTCGCGAAAGGACCACGCATGACCATCAAACCCGGCGACCGCCTGCCCGACGCCAGCCTCAGCCGTTTGGGCGAACGCGGCCCCGAACAGGTGCCCCTCGCCGAGATCACCGCTGGACGCAGGGTGGTGATCTTCGGCCTGCCCGGCGCCTTTACCAGCACCTGCAGCACCGCGCATCTGCCGAGCTTCATGCGCACCGCGCAGGCATTCAAGGACAAGGGCGTGGACGAGATCATCTGCATCGCCGCGAACGATGCCTGGGTCATGGACGCCTGGAACAAGGACACCGGCGCGGGCGAGGCCGGGGTCACCCTGCTGGCCGATCATGCAAGCGATCTGACCAAGGGGCTCGGGATGGAGATGACGGTGCCCGCCGTCGGCTTTTTCTCGCGCTCCAAGCGGTTCGCGCTGCTGGCCGAGGATGGCGTCGTCACCCACCTTCAGCAAGAGACGGCCCCCGGCGCCTGCGACCTGACCACGGGCGAATCCCTGCTCGCCGTGCTGTAAGATTCCGCCGGGCGGCCCTCACCGCCCGGTCATCTGCGGATCAGAGCAGCCCGTCCATCTTGCGGGCCAGCTTGGCGTCGAGCGCGCTCAGGCCATCGACATCATGGGTGGTCAGCAACACCTCGACCGTGCGGTAGACATTGCTCCACTCCGGGTGATGATTCCATTTCTCCGCCCAGATCGCCACCCGGGTCATCCAGCCGAAGGCATCGACGAAATTCTCGAACTCGAAGGTCTTGGCGATGGCGTCGCGCCCCTCGACCATCTGCCAGCCATTCCGCAGCAGCGGGTCCAGCAGCGGCCCACGCGCCTCGTCGGACAGTTTCTCGCTCATTCCTTTTCCTCCACGCTGACCTTCCGGAACGGTCCATATTCGGTCAGAACCTCGATTTCCTCGCTGACCGCCGCGCGCTCGGCCTCGAGAAATTGCGCCACCGCCTCGGCAAATCCGGGATCGGCGGTCCAGTGCAGGCTGTGCGTCTGGCTCGGCAGGTAGCCGCGCGCCAGCTTGTGTTCGCCCTGTGCGCCGGCCTCGACCCGGCCCAACCCATGGGCGATGGCGTGGTCGATGGCGCGATAATAACACAGTTCAAAATGCAGGCAGGCATGATGCTCGGTGCAGCCCCAGTACCGCCCGTACAGCGTATCCCGCCCGATCAGGTTCAGCGCCCCGGCGATCCAGCGCCCGTCACGCTCGGCCAGGACCAGAAGGATATCATCGCGCATCCGGTCCTGCACCAGGTCGAAGAACGCACGCGTCAGATAGGGTGCCCCCCATTTGCGCGCGCCGGTATCCTGATAGAAGTCCCAGAATGCCTCCCAATGCTCCGGCCGCAGGTCATCGCCGGTGAACGCCTGGATCGTGCCGCCGAAAGCATTGGCCTGGGCCCGTTCCTTGCGGATGTTCTTGCGCTTGCGTGACGACAGGCTGGCCAGAAAGGCATCGAAATCGGCGTAGCCCTGGTTCAGCCAGTGAAACTGCTGGCTGGTCCGCGCCATCAGCCCCATCGCTTCGCCCGCCTCGGCCTCCTCCCCGGTGCAGAAGGTGACATGCAGGGACGATATCCCGTTGTCGGCGGCCAGTTGCACCGCGCCCTGCACCAGCGCCGACTGGCCAATCCCTTCGTACCCGGGCCGGACCAGGAACCGCCGCCCGGTCGCCGGGGTGAAGGGCACCGCGATTTGCAGCTTGGGGTAATACCGCCCGCCGGCACGTTCATAGGCATGCGCCCAACTGTGGTCAAAGATGTACTCGCCCTGGCTGTGCGACTTGGCATACATCGGCGCCGCCGCGATCAGCATGCCGTCGAGATAGGCGGTCAGGTATTGCGGTTGCCAGCCGGTGCCACGCCCGACCGAGCCGGACTCCTCCAGCGCCTTGAGAAAACGGTGGGTGGTAAAGGGATCGTCGGGCCGCCCGCCCTCGGCGGCCTCGGGGCAGGCGCAGGCATCCCAGTCCTCCGCCGCGATCCGCGACAGAGACGGCAACACCTGAATTTCAATCTGCGCCTGATCCATGCGTCCTCCGGCCCTGTCCACTATCTGTGGGCTGCGGGCTGCGGTTCAAGCCGGGATTTCAGCGGCATAACCCTCAAAGGTGATATTGTCGGCCAGCTTGCGCGCCTCTGCCTCTGCTTCGGGCGACTTGATGGTCCAGCACAGCACCGGCACCCCGTCGGCATGCAGGGCGCGCACCCGGGGACGATCCAGATCCGTCGCCTGGTGACTGATGAAACCGGCACCGACCCGGTCGAAATCCGGGATTCCGCGCAGGCGGTCACAGGTTGCGGCCGACAGCGGCCAGTCGGCCGTGTCAAAATCGCAGGTGGTCAGCCCGCGCGGCAGGCCGGGCGCGAGGCGCGCCATCTCAGCCATGCTGTGCGGGTTGAAGGACATTACCGCCACCGGGCCGCGATACCCCGCGAGCGCCCGCGCCGCGGCGGTCTCCAGCGGCCCCACATCGGGGCCCATGGCGCCATCCTGATCCTTGAGCTCGACCAACAACGGCACGCGCCCCGCGACCAGATCGAGAACCTCCTCGAACCGCGGGATCGTCTCGCCATCGCCATGCAGCAGCGGGATCGCCGCCGCCTTCCCCCCGCTGCGTCGGCGCAGTGGGCCGGATTGCCCGGTCAGCCGCCTCAGATCGTAGTCGTGGAACACCATTGCCGCGCCGTCGGCGGTCAGTTGCAGATCGATCTCGATTCCGTAGCCAGCCGCAATGGCCGCCCGAATCGCGGCGCGGCTGTTCTCGGGGCGGCCCCGCTCCACATCGTGATAGGCCCGGTGCGCCACCGGCAGGCGCAGCAGGTCATCGGGCAGGACGGGCAGGGCAGTCATCGGAGCTGGAAGATCCCTTCGATCTCCACCGCGACGCCCAGCGGCAGAGAGGCCGCCGATACCGCCGAGCGCGAATGCCGCCCTGCCTCGCCCAGGGCATCGACCAGGAAATCGGAGGCACCGTTGACCACCTGCGGCTGCTGGGTGAAATCGCCGGTCGAGTTGACGAATCCGGTCAGCTTGACCACCCGCACCAGTTGATCCAGATCGCCGCCGCAGGCCGCGCGGACCTGGGCCAGAAGCCCCAGCGCACAGCGTTTCGCAGCCGCCGCACCGGCCTCGACATCCATGGTGTCGCCCAGCTTGCCGATGATCAGGTCGCCGGTCCCGTCGATCGAAATCTGGCCCGAAACGTACAGAATGTCACCGACCCGGACGTAGGGTACGTAGTTCGCCGCGGGGGCGGGGGCGCTGGGCAGGGTCACGCCCATCTGTTCCAGCTTGCCTTCGATGCTCATCGGATGTCTCTCCTTTGCCGGTTCGCGCGGACGCTAGCCGCTCCGCCCGCGCGCGAAAAGTATAAACCTCAGGATTCGCGGAACGCCTTGGTGAAATAATCCGCCAGCGGTTTGATCAGATAGGCCAGAGGCGAGCGGTCCGCAGTGCGCACGAAGGCCTGGACCGGCATGCCAGGGATCAGCACCGTGCCTTTGGGCAGCTTGTCCATCTGCCCCTCGTCGAGAACGATCTCGGCGCGGTAGAACGAAAGCCCGTTGGTCTCGTTCTGGAAGGCGTCGGCCGAGATCTGGATCACCGACCCGGTCAGTTCCGGCGTCTGGCGCTGATCAAGCGAGGCCATCCGCAGGTTCACCACCTGGCCGACGTGAATCTCGTCGACGTGGATCGGGTCCACCTGCACCGCGATCACCAGCGGGCGGTCCTGCGGAATAAGGAACATAACCGGATCGGCCGGGCGGATCACCGAGCGCGGCGTGTGCACCCGCATCCCGTAGACCACGCCCGAGACAGGTGCGGTGATATCCAGCCGGTCGAGTTGATCGAGCAGGGCCCGCCGCTGTTCGGCCAGTTCAAGCTCCCGGTACCGCAGATCGCGCAGTCTGGTGATTGCCTCTTCGCGCTGGCTGGTGCCCAATTTCAGGATCTCGATGTCGATCTCGGTGATCCGCCCCTCGGCCTGCGCCTTGGAGGCCTTGAGTTCACCCAGCGTGCCGTCGAGGTTGGCCGCGTTGCGCCGCAGGTTCAGCACCGTCGCCGCCTGTGCCAACCCGCGATCCAGCAGCGATTGCTGGTTCGCCAGTTCCTGCTCGATCAGTCCAAGCTGGACCCTGAGCGAGGCGCGCTGCGCCTCGATCCCCTCGATCTGGCTTCCGATCTGGCCGCGGCGTTTCTCCAGTTGCTCGATTTCACGCTCGGTCGAATCGCGGCGCGCGAAGAACAGTCTGTGTTGCCCTTCGACCAGTTCGGCGACCTCCGGGCGGTCGGCGGCGACCTTCAGGAGTTCCGGATCGAACTCCACTTCATCGGTGCCGTCGCGTTCGGCCTCGAGCCTCCCGCGGCGGGCCATCAATTCGAACAACTGTCCCTCAATGATCAGAAGCTGCGATTTCAGGTTGCGGGAGTCGAGCCGCAGCAGAACCTGCCCCTCTTCGACCAGATCGCCCTCGCTGACGGAAATCTCGGACACCACGCCGCCATCGGGGTGCTGCACGATCTGGCGGTTCTGATCCACTTCGATGCGGCCACTGACGACCACGGCGCCGGCGATGTTCGCGAACGTCGCCCAACCGCCGAAGCCGCCGACAAGCAGGAACAGCCCGAACATACCGATAAAGAGCGGCTTTCGCGCCGACCAGCCGGATTTGAGCGGCGGCCTCGCCTCGGCGCTTGCGGCTGCGTGGATCTTTTCGATCTGCTTGACCGTGGTTCGGGCGATCTCGGTCTTTTTCCTTTTCGTCAGGTCTGTTCCGGTCATTTCATGCCGCCCATTCCGGCAGATTTCAGCAGTTGCTGGTGGTTCGAGACCATCTCGCGCAGAACCTCGTCCTTTGGACCAAAGGCGGTGCGGTGGCCATCGTCAAGCACCATCAAAAGGTCGCATTCCTGGATCGCTGAAGGGCGGTGGGCCATGATCAGAACCGACTTGCCTGCCGCCTTCATCGCCTTGATCGCATTGTTGAGCGCCATCGACCCCTCGTTATCGAGGTTCGAGTTCGGTTCGTCCAGGATCAGGATCACCGGATCGCCATAGAGCGCCCGGGCCAATGCCACGCGCTGCATCTGCCCGCCCGAGAGCCGCCCGCCGCCGGATGTCACCCGGGTGTCATAGCCATCGGGCAGCGACACGATCAGATCGTGCGCCGCGGCCATCTTTGCGGCGGCAACAACCTTTTCGCTGTCAGGCTCCTGCGACATGCGCGCGATGTTCTCGGCGATCGTGCCGTTGAACAGCTGCACCCGTTGCGGCAGGTAGCCTATGTGCTGACCCAAAACGTCGGGTGCGTATTGTTCCAGCGCCGCGCCGTCCAGCCGCACCGTCCCGCCGGCCGGTCTCCAGAACCCGGTCAAGGTGCGTGCCAGGGTGGTCTTGCCCGACCCCGAGGGCCCGATCACGCCCAGCGCCTTGCCCGGATCGACGCGAAAGCTGACCGTCTTGAGCTTGGCCCTGCTGTCGCCCGGCGGCACCACGGTCAGCGCCTGCGCCTCGAGGCGTGCATTCGGTTTCGGCAGCGCGGTACGCGGTTGATCAGGGGGCACCTTGCTCAGCAGTTCGCCCAGTTGTTGCCAGCCTTTGCGCGCGCGCTGGACGTTGGCCCAATGGCCGACAAGCTGCTCGATCGGCGCCAGCGCCCGACCCAGAAGAATCGAGGCGGCGATCATCACGCCCGCCGTCACCTCGCCCTGGAGAACCAGGTAGGCGCCCAGGCCCAGCATCGCCGATTGCAGGAACATCCGCAGCGTCTTGGTCAGCGACGAGAAGCCGCCACCGACATCGCTGGCAACCATCGATTCGACCAGCGATTCGTCCCGGGTGCGGTTCCAACGGTCGAAGGCCGCGCCGCGCATGCCCATCGACTGGATGGTCTCGGCCTCGTGGCGAATCTCCTCGGACATCAGCCCGGCGCGGTGCGAGGTGATATTGGCCTGCTGCACGGGCTTGCGCGAGTAGATCTGGTTGAGGATCGTGATCACCACCAGAAGCGCACCCCCCGACAGCGCCAGGATGCCCAGCCAGGGATGAAACAACGCGATCCCGGCCAGGAAGAACGGCGTCCAGGGCAGATCGAACAGCGCCATGAACGGCGGCGAGGCCCACAGCCGTTGAACCGCCTCGAGATCGGTCAGCCCGGTCTGCGCCACCGGGTCGTTGGCCACCGCCGAGCGTTTCAGCATGGCCTCGAACACTCTCCGGTCAAGTGCCGCCTGGAACCGCGCCCCGACGCGCGCCATGATCCGGCCGCGGGAGAAATCCAGGATTCCCATCATGCCGTAGAGGAAGGCCACCAAAAGCGACAAGGCCACCAGGGTTTCCTCGGACCGGCTGCCGAGAACGCGGTCGTAAACCTGGAGCATGTAGAGCGGGCCGGTCAGCATCAGCAGATTCGCAAAAAAGCTGAACAGACCGACCGACCAGAACAAACCGCGGCTCTGCCGGCGCGCCGAGACGAGTTCGACAAATCCATCGTCGCCATGATCGGACGTGCGGTACGGGGGTGCCATGGGCCTCCAAACTTTCAAAAAAACGCCCAAGCTGGCTGCAACCCGAAGGCGATGGCGTATAATGTCGCCGACTCTGTTTCAATACGGTCACACATCCGTTAAGGGAGCGGAAGACACCTTTGATCGGACGTGCGCACGCTTACATTTCAGGAGTTGCCGTCCGACTGCAAGCATCTATGGACTTATTTTCAGAATGAAGCCTCTCCGTCGTCTCCTCTTCCTTGCCTCCGCGCTTTTCGCGACCGGGCTGCTGTCTGCCTGCGCAACCCGTACCGTGGAACAGAAGGCGACCGGCGAAATTTTCGATCCCTACGAAAGTACCAACAGGGCCGTCCACGACTTCAACGTCGTGGTTGACCGCGTGGTGTTCCGGCCCGCTTCCAAGGGCTACGTCTCGATCGTGCCGGAACCGATGGTCGATAGCTTCAACGCGTTCGCCGAGAACCTGTCGATGCCGGGGGTCATGGTGGATTCTTTGTTGCAGGGAAAGGTTGAGCAGGCCGGGACAGCCCTTTTCCGGTTCGTCGTCAACTCGACCGTCGGCTTCGCCGGGCTGGCCGACCCGGCATCGGATTTCCAGATCCCGAAGGTCGATACCGATTTCGGCGAAACGCTGCATGTCTGGGGCTTCGACGAGGGCGCCTATGTCGAACTACCGCTTTACGGCCCCTCTACCACGCGCGATGCGGTGGGGGTCGTGGTCAACCTGTTCACCAATCCGCTCGATTACACCGACCCGCGCCCGGCCGATAATCTCGGCCTCTATGCCGAGGTGGTGAAACGGATGGGCGACCGGGGCCGCTATTCCGACACCGTCGATGCGATGCTCTATGAAAGCGCCGACAGCTACGCGCAGTTGCGAACCCTTTACCTTCAGAATCGCCGCTTCGAACTGGAAGGCGAGAACACCGACCTTTACATTACTCCTGACGAGATCAGCACCGAGGGTTTCTGAATGACTGTTTTTGTTTCCAGGCGACATTTGATCGCGTCGATGTCTGCGGCGGCGGGAATCGCGGCGCTACCCGGATCGGCGCTGGCGCTGAACCCGGGCAGGGCGCGCAGCATGGTCGATAAGTTGGTGGCCGATATCAACCGGGTGATCGACAGCGGCAAATCCGAATCGGCGATGTACCGGGAGTTCGAGCGCATCTTCAAAGCCTATTCCGATACCTCCTATATCGCCGCCTATGCTCTGGGGGTGGACGGGCGCCGCGCCTCCAATACGCAAAAACGCGCCTTCACCGAGGCGTTCACCGGCTACATCTCGCGCAAGTACGGCAAGCGGTTCCGCGAATTCATCGGCGGCAAGCTGGTGGTCGAGGAGGTGCGCCAGGTCAAGAATTTCCTCGAGGTGCGCACGACCGCCTATCTGCGCGGCGAATCTCCGTTCCGGGTGGATTTCCACGTCTCCGAGCGCACCGGGAAAGAGCTGTTCTTCAACATCTATATCGAAGGTGTGAACATGCTGCTGACCGAGCGGACCGAAGTCGGCTCGATGCTTGATTCGCACCGGGGCGATATCGACCAGCTGATTTCCGATCTGAAACGCGCAGGCTGACCACGGCCGTTGTGCGGGTGACATTCCGGGCCGCGACGGAGACGTCGCGGCCCTTATCGTTTGCGCCTCAGCGACTACTGCCGAAAATGTCGCGCAGGATCTGGTTGACCGCACCGCCGACACCTTCGCCGGCTCTTCCTTCGGGCTGGGCCGGTTCGGTCCGGTGCGGCGGGATCGGATCGCGCATCGGCAGCGGTTTCGGGGTCCGTCCCTCTTGCACCCGCATCATGGTTTCGTGCCAGATCTCAGCCGGCAACCCGCTGCCCGACACCCCCTTGAGCGGAGTATTGTCGTCATACCCCATCCAGACCCCAGTCACGTAATCAGCGGTGAACCCGATGAACCAGGCGTCGCGGGCCGCTTGCGAGGTGCCGGTCTTGCCCGCCACCTGCCAGCCGGGCAGTTGTGCACGCCGACCGGTCCCCTCGGCGACGACCTGTTGCAGCATCCAGATCAGCTGTTCCGCCGCTTCGGTGCGGATAACCCTTTCGCCGATCCCGCCCGCCGCGCCGAAAACGGCCGTGTCCTCGCCCAGCAGGCTCAACTCGGTCAGACCATAAGGCGTTACCGAAGATCCGCCGTTCAGGATCCCGGCATAGGCGCCGGTCATCTCGATCAGCGTGCTTTCCGACGCCCCCAGCGCCAGCGCCGGACCGGCGGCGAGATCGCTGTCGATGCCGAACTCGCTGGCAACGATGCGCACCTTGTCGCGCCCGTATTTCTCCGATGTCTTGACGGCCGGGATGTTCAGCGACTTTTTCAGCGCCTCAGTCAGCGTGACCTCGCCGTAATGCTTGTGCGTGTAGTTCTCCGGGCACCACCGGCCCGAGCCGGGAATGGTCATGCAGAACGGCTCGTCCACCACCGTATCGAGCGGCGAGGCCCCGAGATCGAGCGCGGTGGCATAGACGAACGGCTTGAAAGCCGAGCCGGTCTGCCGTTTGGCCTGCGTGGCGCGGTTGAACACGCCCGAAACGCGCGTCTTGCGCCCGCCCACCATGCCCCGCACCGCGCCGTCGGCGCTCATCACCACGATCGCCGCCTGCGCCTTGGACCCGTCGCTCACCTTTTCCTGGAATACGACGTTCATCGCCTCTTCGGCGGCGGTCTGGATGTCCTGGTCCAGCGTAGTCCTGATGATCACGTCCTCGGTCGTCTTGTCACCGAAGAACTCCGGCGTTTCGTCCATCACCCAGTCGGCGAAATAGCCGCCGGCCCGGGCCGCTGCGGCCTCGGACAGCTCGGCCGGCCTGGCGCGTGCCTGGTCGGCCTCGGCCACAGAAAGATACCCCTGATCCTGCATCAACCCCACGATCACCTCGGCCCGGTTCTGGGCGCGGGTCAGGTTGTTGGTCGGCGCGTAGCGGGTCGGCGCCACCAGAAGCCCGGCCAGCATCGCCGCCTCCGAGGCGGTGACCTCGGCCGCCGATTTCCCGAAGTAGCGCTGGCTCGCGGCCTCGAACCCGCGTGCGCCCGCCCCCAGAAAGGCCCGGTTCATGTAGATGGTCAGGATGTCGTCCTTGGAGTATTTCGCCTCCATCGCCATGGCGTAGATCGCCTCTTTCACCTTGCGCCACAGCGTGCCCTGACGGCAGTTCGCCTCGTATTCCTTTTCGGTCTGGCCGGACTTGGGATCAAACGGTTCGCCCAGGCACAAAAGCTTGGCGGTTTGCTGCGTGATGGTCGAGCCGCCGTGACCCGAAAGCGGTCCGCGCCCCTCGCTCAGGTTGATGCTCACGGCGCTGGCGATGCCGCGCGGGCTGATTCCGAAATGGCGATAGAACCGCTTGTCCTCGGTGGCGATGATCGCGTTCTTCAGATGCGGTGAAACGGTTTCGGTGGTGACCACCCCGCCGAACTGGTCGCCGCGCCAGGCGAAGACATTGCCGTCGCGGTCCAGCAGGGTGACCGACCCGCGCGCGCGCCCGTCAAGCAGCGCCGTCATTTCCGGCAACTGGCTGGCGTGATAGCCGACGCCGATGCCGATCAGCAGGGCGATCACCATGCCGATGCGCCAGGAGATCCCCCAGATCAGCCGGAAGATGCCGCGCACAAGGCCGCGCAGCGCGCCGATGATCCCGCCGCGGCCACCGCCGCCGCGCGCCCGGCGTGTCGCGGGTTTTCGCGCCGATCTTTTCGGCTTTGGCTTGGCGCCGGTCGCGCTTTCGCCGCGCCGCGACGATTTCGCCGAAGCCTTTGTCCGCGCCCCCTTTGGATACCGCTTGTCGGCCACCAATGGTGACGAGCGACCTGTTCTCTTGGCCATGCCTGATCCTGCCCGATCATTGTTCTGGGTGCAGGATACAGTGGCGCGGGTGATTTGTTGAGAGGCCGCGTGCCAGGAGATTCGCGACTCATTTTAGATTACTTTTTAAGCATCTTCCCAAAACTGTGCAAATAATGTGCAAACTTTCGCGCCAAACTGCCTGTTTTCTGAACCTTAACGTTCCCTTCGACCGGTCGAACCGCGTTGCTTGCAATGCGAGTGCAGGGCGACCTGCTGAATGAAGGGGACGATCGTGAAACTGATCATTGCGACAATCAAGCCGTTCAAGCTGGAGGAGGTCCGCGAGGCGCTGACCGAAGCCGGCGTGCGCGGAATGATGGTGACGGAAATCAAGGGGTTCGGATCACAGTCCGGCCACACCGAAATCTATCGCGGCGCGGAATACGCCGTGAACTTCGTACCGAAAGTCAAACTGGAGATCGTGGTGAGCGCCGGCATGGCCGACCAGGTGGTCGAGACCATCACCAACACCGCCAAGACCGGCAAGATCGGCGACGGCAAGATCTTCGTTCTGGATGTGGAGCAGGCGATCCGCGTGCGCACGGGCGAAACCGACGAAGACGCGATTTGAGACGCGCAACCAAGGGAAACGGAGCTATGAAAAGACTCACCACTCTCGCCGCGTCTGCGGCCTTGATCGCGCTGCCCTCGCTGGGCCTGGCGCAGGAGGCGGACGTCACCCCGCCGAACGAGGAAATCGGCTATATCTTTACCACCTTCATGTTCCTGGTCACCGGCTTTCTGGTGATGTGGATGGCCGCCGGCTTTACCATGCTGGAGGCTGGCCTTGTGCGCCAGAAGAACGTGACCATGCAGCTGACCAAGAACATCGCGTTGTTCTCGATTGCCGCGCTGATGTATTACCTGATCGGCTACAACCTGATGTACCCGGGCGACGGCTGGAGCATCGACGGCGTGCTCGGCGCCTTCTCTCCGGCATCGATGGAGCCGGTCGGCCTGGCCGAGACCGAAACCGACCTGACCTATGCCTCGGTCGGGTCCGACTTCTACTTCCAGCTGATGTTCTGCGCCACCACCGCCTCGATCGTGTCGGGCACCCTGGCCGAGCGCATCAAGCTGTGGCCGTTCCTGGTCTTCGTGATCGTCCTGACCGCGCTGATCTACCCGATCCAGGCGAGCTGGAAATGGGGCGGCGGCTTCCTTGACGCTGGCGGCTTCCTCGACTTCGCCGGTTCGACCGTGGTGCACTCGGTCGGTGGCTGGGCGGCTCTGGCCGGCGCGCTGATCCTGGGTCCGCGCCTGGGTAAGTACAAGGACGGCGTGGTGCATCCGATGCTGGGCTCGAACCTGCCGCTGGCAACCCTGGGCACCTTCATCCTGTGGCTGGGCTGGTTCGGCTTCAACGGCGGTTCGCAGCTCTACATGGACACCGCGGGCAACGTGGCCGACATCAGCCGCATCTTTGCCAACACCAACACCGCCGCAGCCGGTGGCGCGGTCGCCGCACTGATCCTGACGCAGATCCTCTACAAGAAGGTCGACCTGACCATGGTGCTGAACGGCGCGCTGGCGGGCCTCGTCTCGATCACCGCCGAACCGCTGACCCCGGGCCTCGGGGCAGCCACCCTGATCGGCGCGGTGGGCGGTATCATCGTGGTCTTCGCGGTTCCGTTCCTCGACAAGCTGAAGATCGACGACGTGGTCGGCGCCATTCCGGTGCACCTGTTCGCCGGCATCTGGGGCACCATCGCGGTGGTTCTGACCAACTCCGACGCGAGCCTGGGCACGCAGCTCTACTCGATCCTTGTTGTCGGTGTCTTCGTCTTCGTGGTCTCCGGCGCGGTCTGGTTCATCCTGAAATTGACCATGGGCATCCGGGTCTCGGAAGAGGAAGAGATCAACGGTCTCGACATGGCGGAGCTGGGCATGGAAGCCTATCCCGAGTTCTCGAAGGGCTGAGTACCTTCCCCTCAGCCTGAATGACTGGCCCGGGCGGAAACGCCCGGGCTTTTTCGATTCGGATGACCGCCCGGCAAATAGTGCGCGCGCATCGGTAAGGGGCCGCGTGCCCCCGTCGCAAGGCCGAGTCGCGCCCCCGGAAACGGGGAGTTTTCGCGCCGTTTCGTACAATCCGGTCCAGTCAGCCGTACCGCCCAAGCGACGGATCGGGGAGTTTCGACGCCATTTCGTACGATCCGCCCAAGTCCGGTCGCGACAGCCTGCCGGGACGGTTAACGCACCGGAAATTCAGGCGGCCTTTCCCGGACATTTTTTCGTGATCCCGATTGGCCCGGCACCGGCCTGCATCGTCGCCGCGACCATCGCGCGGTTGTCAGCGCCCGGCCCGGCGACTAAAGGGGAAAGTCATGACAGCATCGCTTCCCTCCCCCGCTTCGCCGCTGAAGATCGGCACCCGAGGTTCCCCGCTCGCCCTGGCCCAGGCGCATGAGACGCGCGACCGGCTGGCCGCCGCCTTCGAGTTGCCGCAAGAGGCCTTCGAGGTGGTGGTGATCCGCACCACCGGCGACGACGCCGCGCTGATCGCCAAGGACCGGCCGCTGAAGGAGATCGGCGGCAAGGGCCTGTTTACCAAGGAGATCGAAGAGCAGCTTTCGGCGGGCGGCATCGACATCGCGGTGCATTCGATGAAGGACATGCCGGTGGAGCAGCCCGGTGGGCTGATCCTGGATTGCTACCTTCCGCGCGAGGATGTGCGCGACGGTTTTGTCTCGCCCACGCTGTCGGGCTGGGCGGATCTGCCCGAGGGGGCGGTTGCCGGCACCTCGAGCCTGCGGCGGCGGGCGCAACTGCTGAACCGGCGGCCCGACCTGAAGGTGGTCGAGTTTCGCGGCAACGTGCAGACCCGGCTGAAGAAGCTGGCCGACGGCGTCGCCGACTGCACCTTTCTTGCCATGGCGGGGCTGAACCGGCTGGGGCGGGGCGACGTGCCCGCAACGCCGGTGGCGCCCGAGGCGATGCTGCCCGCCGTGGCACAGGGTGCAATCGGCATTGAGCGGCGTGAAAGCGATTCCGCCGTGGCCGGGATGCTGGCGGCGATCCACGACGGCGAGACGGCGCGGCGGCTGGCCGCCGAGCGCGCCTTTCTCGCCACGCTGGACGGGTCGTGCGAGACGCCGATTGCCGGGCTGGCGGAGCTGGACGGCAATACGCTGCGGCTGCGCGGCGAGGTGCTGCGCCCGGACGGGTCCGAGGCGATTTCCGACGATGCCACCTGTCCCGTGGAGGACGGTGCCAAGCTGGGCCGCGAGATGGCGCTGAAGCTGCTGGAACGGGCCGGGCCGGGATTCTTCGACTGGCGCGGCTGAGGCGCCTTTTCTGAACCAAAGGCGGGCGGGCTGCGTAACCGGGGCAGGAACAGGAGCCCCGATGCCGCATGCCATGACCTCTGCCGCCCCGCCCCCTGCGACGGTCCCCACCCTTGCCGGACAGGGGCCGCGGGTGATCGCCATCGCCGCGCTGCTGGCCGCGGCCGGGGTGCCGCTTTACATCCACCTGCCGCGGTTTGCCGCCGAACTGGGGTTGAGCCTTGGCACGGTGGCGGCGCTGTTGCTGGCGCTGAGGGCGCTGGATTTCCTGCAGGACCCGGCGCTGGGGCTGCTGGTAGATCGCTATCCGCGCCAGCGGCGGGCTTTGGCGACGCTGGCGCTGGTCGGGATCGGCGCCGGCTTTGTCGCGGTGTTCACGCTGCAACCGGCGCTGCCGGGGCTGGTGGCGGGGCTGGTGCTTGTCTTTACCGCCTACAGCCTCGGCACGATCCTGTTCTACGGGCAGGGCGCGGCGCTGGCGGGGCCGGGCGGCGGGACGGCGCATTACCGGCTGGCCGGGCTGCGCGAGGCGGGCACGCTGGCGGGCATCGTCGCCGCCGCCGTGCTGCCCGAGGTTCTGGCGCGGGGCTGGGGCCCCCTTGGCGGGTACGCGGGATTCGGGCTGGTGCTGGGCGCGGCGGCGCTGCTCGTGGCGCTGGTCGGCCGCCGGTTCTGGGGGCCGGTGGTGACCGAGCGGCAGAGCCTGCCACTGCGCCGGTTCCTTGCGGCAGGGGGCGGGCGGCTGTTGCTGATCGGACTGTTGAACACGATGCCGGTGGCGATCACCTCGACGCTGTTCCTGTTCTTCGTCGAGGACCGGCTGGCGCTGCCGGGGCTCGCCGGGCCGTTCCTGGTACTGTTCTTTGCCGCCGCCGGGCTGAGCGCGCCGCTGTGGTCGCGGCTGGCGGCGCGGTTCGGGGCGCGGCGGGTGCTGTTGCCGGCGATGGGGCTGGCGGTGTTTGCCTTTCTGGGAACCGGGCTGCTGCCGCCCGGGGCCGGCGGACGGTTTGCCGCGATCTGCCTGTTGTCCGGCGCCGCGCTGGGGGCGGACATGATGATCCTGCCGGCGCTCTTCGCATCGCGGCTGACGCGGGCGAAGCTGCCGGCGGGCACCGCCTTTGGCGCCTGGTCCTTCGTGGCGAAACTGGCGCTGGCGCTCTCCGCCGCGCTGGTGCTGCCGGCGCTGCAATGGGCCGGGTTCACCCCCGGCGGCGACAACCCGGCGCGGGCACTGGCGGCGTTGAACATCACCTACGCGGTGCTGCCCTGCGCGCTGAAACTGCCCGCCATCGCGCTGGTGGCACGGCTGCCCGGGGAGGAGGTGTGATGGACCCGTTCGACGCCAAGACATGGTGGATCGTCGGCGCCAGCGAGGGGCTGGGCCGGGCGCTGGCCGAGGCACTGGACGCCGCCGGGGCGCGGCTGGTGCTCTCGGCGCGGGGGGCGGAGCGACTGCAGGCGGTGGCGGCAGGATTGCGTGACGCGCGCGCGGTGCCGATGGACGTGACCGACGCAGGCTCGGTCGCGCGCGCGGCCGAGGCGGCCGGGGCGGTCGACGGGGTGATCTATTGCGTCGGGCTTTACGATCCGATGCCGGCGACCTGCTGGCAGCCCGGCACGCCGGAGGCGATGGTGGAGGCCAATTTCACCGGCGCGCTGCGGGTGTTGGGCCGGGTGCTGCCCGGCATGGTGACGCGGGACGCCGGGCGGATCGTGCTGATCGGCTCGCTGGCCGGGCATCGCGGGCTGCCGGGCGCGATCGGTTATGGCGCCAGCAAGGCGGCGCTGATGCACCTGGGCGAGAACCTGGCGGTGGACCTGCGCGGGACGGGCGTGCGGGTGCAACTAGCCAATCCCGGGTTCATCCGCACCCGGCTGACCGAAAAGAACGATTTTCCCATGCCGCAGATCATGGCGCCGGAGGCGGCGGCGGCGCGGGTGATGGGCGCGATCCGCTCGGGGCGGTTCTCGACCAGTTTTCCGGCGCCGTTTTCGTGGCTGTTTACCATCGGACGGCACCTGCCGATCGGGTGGTTTCACCGGCTGTTCGGGGCGCGGGGGTAGCGGTGGCACAAGAGGACATGGGACCGCTGTGACGATGGTTCGCCCGGCCGCAGGCCAGGTCGGGCGCGGCCCTTGTTGCTTCATTCAGGCATGTTCGAGCCTCACCGCAACCCGTCCTCGCCCTTGACGTCCTCGACCTGCAGGCCGCCCATGCGGTGGTGGATGCGGCCGCCCCTGCTCATCGCCAGCGCGAACAGCAGTTCATCGGCGCGGGGGCCGTCGGGGAGGCCGACCTCCATGGCGTCGAAATGGCTGCGGACATAGGCGGCGTTGATGTGGCCGAGCGGTATGTCGATGCGGGTGCCGGGGCCGCCGACCTTCATGGCGGAGGGGACAATCGCCTTGGCCGCGCCCAGACGCGCGCGCATGGCATAGCCGCCGGGGACGTGCCAGAGCGCGGTATGCTCCAGCTCGCCGCCCTCGCCCGCCAGCCCGGCCTTGCCGTAGCCGTCGATGCCCTCGATGCCGCCCATCGCCTCGATCAGCCGGTCGGTCATCATCAGGCCCAGCGGCTTGAGATCCTCCATCGCCGATTGCAGGTCCTCGGTGTAGCCGCCTGCAAAAGGGTTTTTCACGAGCGCGAGGATGGCGGCGCGGCGGCGGGGCTGCGCCGGGGGCGGACCGCCTTCGTGGTGGATATCCTCGATGAAGATCATGGTCTTGCGCAGGGGGAAATCAGGCATGGGTCGGGTCCTTGGATGCGATGAGGTCGGGGGCGCCGAGCATGCGGGTTTCCCCCGCGAGCGTCAGCAGGGCGGCTTGGATGAGACCGCGCGCGCGGCAGGTTTCGGCAAAGGCGAGGCCGCGCGTCAGGGCGGTTTCGGTTTCTTCCTGGGTGAGCGGGGCGAGATCGACCGTGACAAGGCGGTCGCCGAGGTCGCTGTCGGGGGCGAGATCCCGCGCGGGGGTGCGGGTGATCTTGGGGTTGCCGGGCAGATCGACGGCATTGGCGATCAGGGTGGCGGCGGCGTCGGCCTGTGCCGCCGTGCAGGCCAGCACCGTCACGCTGTCGGCGATGCCGAGGGAATGGCTGCGACCGTGACGCCCGGAAGTGGCGATACCGCGCGTAGGGCTGTCGGCGGGGATGGCAGCGCGGCCCGGCGCGCCGCCCGCGATGGCGGCGGCGAAGCTTTCGCCCGGGGCGAGGTGCAGGGCGATATCGCCGCCGTTGTTGACATAGGCGCGGGTGAGCGCCCCCGCGCCGGTCATGGCCGCGAGTACCGCGTCGGCCACGGCGCCGGCGACGGCGGCCATCGGGGTGATGAAGGCCGGACGAAAGGGCTGCGTGGCGGCGTGCATGGTTCGGGCGATGGCGCCCTCGGGGCGCGGGCCGGTCGGTGACCGCAACTGCGGCAGCTCGGCGACCAACTCGTCGAGCACGGTCTCGAAGCGCAGGGCAGCAGCGCGCAGGGCGGCTGCGCGCCCCTCTCCCTCGGCATCGAGGATGAGGTCGATGGGGCCATGATGCAGGTGCAACCGGCGCCCGTCGGGCAGGAAGGCGATCTGCGGGCCCTGCATCATCAGGCCTTGTTCGGGGTCGGCCCCAGGGCGCGGACATCGGCGCCGTATTCGCCGCCATGTTCGAGAATGTCCTCGACCGCGCGGGCCTTGTCGTCATGGCCGCCCAGCGCGCGGTATTCGGCGCGGGACAGGGTGAATTCCAGCGGCGCGACGATGGCGGGGGTGGGGACATAGCCAAAGGCGTTGTCGGGCATCTGCGTCACATCGGCCATGATGGTGATGCCGCCGCCGGGCCAGACATAGGCCGGCGCGCCGCCGACGGTGACGCGGGTTTTCTCGC
Organism: Antarcticimicrobium sp.; assembly: GCF_029212575.1. Lineage (GTDB taxonomy): Bacteria > Pseudomonadota > Alphaproteobacteria > Rhodobacterales > Rhodobacteraceae > Antarcticimicrobium. Next base: position 10,782 of record NZ_JARGPK010000009.1, on the reverse strand, counting down.
CCTGAACCGAGCGGGTGAGGCGCACCGGGTTGCGGGTCACGCCGGCGCGGAGCGAGCCGCCGGCGCCACCCATGAAGAGCACCGTGCAGAGCGCCGGTTCGCAGTTCTCGGCGATCAGATCGACCGAGGGGCGCAGGGTATCGGGCAGGTCGCGCCTTTGCGGCACGAGATCGTCGTCCAGAACGAAATAGGCGAATTGCTCGCCCGTGGTGGAGACCATCAGCAGGGTGAGGCCCGGTCGCGCACCCTTTTTCGGAATCCAGTCGCCCAGGATGGTGAGCGGGTCGGTGATGTCGGTGCCGCCCCAGCCGAGGCCCGGCTCGGCGACCTGGAAATAGCGCCCGGGGGTGGAGCGGCGGCCCTTGATGCGGATGCCGGTGTCAGGCCAGCCCAGCACCTTGCCGGCCTGATGTTCGCTGACCACGCCGGTGATGTGGTCGTCGACCACCACCACCTCGTCGACCAGCCCCTGCCACTGGCTGGCGAACATGCCGATGGTGGCCGAGCCGCAGCCGACCCGCATCCGTTCCTCGCGCTGGCCGTCGACGATGGGGGGGTGGCCGGCCTGCACGATGACGGTCGCGCCGCCATCGACGGTAAGCTCCACCGCCTCACGGTTGCACAGGCGCAGGAGGGTGTCGCAGGTGATGCGCCCCTCGGGTTTCGAGCCGCCGGTGAGGTGATCGACGCCGCCCAGCGACAGCATCCGGGAGCCGTATTCGGAGGTGATCATCAGGCCCACCGCCTCGCCCTGGGCACGGACGACAGCGCCCTCGGGGCCGAGGTGGCGGTCGGTGTCGATCTTTACCTTGACGCCGCAGTAGGAAAAGATCGCCTCGGTCACCACGGTGACGAAATCGGCGCCGTCCACCTCGCGCGAGACGATGAAGGGGGCGGGTTTGTAATCGGGATAGGTGGTGCCGGCGCCGACGGCGGTGACGAAGAGGTCGTCGCCGGACAGGGTGCCGTCCCAGTCGGCCCTGAGAAAGGGTTTCACCTCGTCGCCCCTGGCGATGCGGCGATCGAGCACGGTGAGCGGGTCGCATCGGATGATGCGCCCGCCCCTATTGGCGTAGCGGTCGCAGGCGCCGATGCGGCCCTCGGCGATGTAGCACATCACCGGGCAGGCGTCGCAGCGGATCTTCTCCTCACGCGGGGGGCGGTCGGTCATGGATTCTGCTCTGCCTCCCTGATCGCGGCCAGCACCCGGTGCGGCAGAGCGGGCAGCGTGGTGATCTTCGCACCGCAGGCGTCGCGGATGGCGTTGAGGATCGCGGGCGCGGTGGGGATCAGCGCGTGTTCGCCAAGGCCCTTGGCGCCGAACGGCCCCTCCGGGTCGGGCGCCTCGATCAGAATGGTGTCGATCCGGGGCATGTCGCCGGTGGTCGGGATCAGGTAATCGTGCAGGTTCTCGGTGCGGCCGGGAATGTATTCCTCCATCAGCGCCAGGCCGAGGCCCTGGGCCACGCCCCCCTCGATCTGGCCCTCGGCCAGCAGCGGGTTGATGACACGGCCGAGGTCATGGGCAGCGGTCAGGCGATGGACCCGGACGGTGCCGAGGGCGAGATCGACCTCGACCTCGGCCAGGTGGGCGCCGTAGCCATAGACGGCATAGGGGATGCCCTGTCCGTTCTCGTCCAGCGCATGGGTCGGGGGATCATAGGTTTCCTCGGCGGCCAGCGCATAGCCGTTGGCGTCCTCCCCCAGCGCGGCAAGGTCGATGCGCCGGGTCTGGTCGCCCTCGCTCACGCTCAGGGCGCCGGGGTGCAGCGCGATCCGCGCCGCTTCGCCCATGTTGGTCAGGGCAAGGATGCGGGCGCGCAGGGCGCGGCCGGCCATCAGCGCGGCGTTGCCGGTCACCACGGTCTGGCGCGAGGCCGAGGTCTTGCCGCAATCGGGGGTGAGCGCGGTGTCGGGGCCGACCAGGTCGAAGGCCGTGATCGGCAGACCCAGCGCATCGGCGCAGATCTGGGTGATCACCGTGTTGGCGCCCTGACCGATGTCGGTGGCGCCCTGGTGCAGTTTCAGCTGCCCCTGCGGCGTGATGCCGATGCGGATGGTCGCGGGATTGGGCAGGGCGGTGTTGCCGCAGCCGTACCAGCAGGAGGCGATGCCGATGCCGCGTTTGCGCCCCGGATGGGTGGCGTTGAACGCCTCGGCCTCTTGCGCGGCGGCGTCCCAGCGCGGTTTCAGCGCGTCGAGGCAGGGGCCGATGCCGACGCCGTGCAATTCCTGACCGCAAACACTACGGCCGCCCTCGGGCAGGGCGTTGAGACGGCGGAAGGCGAGCCGGTCGAGCCCGGATTTGAGGGCCAGTTCGTCGAACAGGGTTTCCTGCAGGATTGCCGCCTGCGGCACGCCGAAGCCGCGAAAGGCGCCGGAGATCGGCCCGTTGGTATGCACCGCGCGGGCCTCGGCGTGGTAATTCGGGATGGTATAGGGACCGGAGGCATGCACCGGCACCCGCACAGCCACGGTGGGGCCCCAGCTGGCATAGGCGCCGGTGTTGAAATCGCCGTCGAACTCCATCGCGGTCAGCCGACCGCTGGCATCGGCGGCGATGCGGGCGCGCATCCGGGCGGGGTGGCGCTTGGTGGTCGAGGTCATGCTTTCGCGGCGCGAATAGGTTATCCGCGCGGGTCGTCCGGTTTTCAGCGCCACCAGCCCGATCAGCGGCTGCACCGACAGATCGAGCTTGGCGCCGAAGCCGCCTCCGGTGGCCGAGGGGATGATGCGCACCCGTTCGGGCGGCAGGCCGAGGATACGCGCGGTGTCGTCGCGGTCCATCATCGGGGCCTGGGTGCAGGCCTGGATCACCAGCGTGTCGCCGTCAAGCCAGGCGGCGCCGGCCTCGGGCTCGATATAGGCGTGTTCGACGTATGGGGTTTGCGCGCTACCCTGGGCGATATGGGCGGCAGCGGCAAAGCCCGTCGCGGGATCGCCGCTGTGCACCAGACCGGCGATCAGGATGTTGCCCTCGCGCGTCTCGTGCAGGCGCGGCGCGGTCGCGGCGCGGGCGGCGGGGGTGTCGCGCAGGTCGGGCGCCGGGGACCATGTGACGGGAAAATCCTCGGGGCCGAGGGCCTCGAGAGCCGAAGCCTCGCCCGCGACCAGCGCCACCGCCTCGCCGCGCATGCGCACCACGCCCTCGGCCAGGGCGGGCTGGTCGGCGAAGGGCGGAATGGTGCCGAAGATATTCTGGCCGGGCACATCGGCAGCGGTAAAGACCAGCAGCCCGGTCTCGCGCGCGAAGGCCACGAGATCGCCGAGGGTGAAGCGGGCGGCGAAATGCGGGGAGCGGATGGCGCGGACCCAGAGCGCGCCTTCGGGGGCATAATCGGCGCCGTAGACCTCGGTTCCCGCGACCTTGGGGGCGCCGTCGAGCCGCTCCAGCCTTGCGCCGACCGCGGCGCCGGAGGCGGGCGATTCGGGCGGGCCGGCCTGCGGCGTGCTGCCGGCGGCATCCATCACCGCGTCGATGATCTTGGCATAGCCGGTGCAGCGGCAGAGCACGCCGCCGAGGGCCTCTTCGACCGCGTTGCGGTCGGGCGTGCCGGGACGGGCCAGCAGCGCGGAGGCGGCGATCAGCATACCGGGGGTGCAGATGCCGCATTGCGCCGCGCCGTGGCGCAGGAAGGCGGATCTGAGCCGCTCCATCGGGGCGCCCAGCCCCTCGACGGTGGTGATCTCGGCGCCCTCGGCGCGGATCACCGGGGTCAGGCAGGCGCAGACCGGCTCGCCGTCCAGCAGCACGGTGCAGGCGCCGCAATCGCCGGCGTCGCAGCCGACCTTGGTTCCGGTCAGGCCGAGCCCCTCGCGCAGCGCCTCCGACAGCCGCCGTCCGGGGGCGATATCGAGTTGCGCGGGCGCGCCGTTCACGGTGAGGGTGATCTGGGGCAGGTCCTTCATCGCATCGTCTCCACGGTCTCGGTCACCGCCCGGCGCAGCAGTTCGGTGGCGGCATGGCGGCGATAGGCGGCATCGGCGCGCAGATCGTCGATCGGGGAAAGCACGGCGCCGACTGCCTCGGCGTCAATGGCCGCCGCAAGATCCGAGAGCGGCAGGCCGGTGAGCGCGCGTTCCACCTCGGGCAGCCGGGCGGCGACCGGGCCGCAGGCGCCGGCGGCAAGGGCGACCTGCGCGGCGCGTCCCTGTTCGGCGACGATGCGGGCCGCCACCATGGCGATGGAGATCACAAGGTAGCGGCGCGCGCCGAGCTTGAGAAACCGGCTGGCCCCCTGCCCGGCGTCGCGCGGAATGTGAACGGCGGTCAGGATCTCGCCCGGACGGAGTGCCGTGGCGCGGGGGCCGGTGATGAACCGGGCCAGCGGCAGGACGCGGGTGCCAATCGCCGATGCAATCTCGACCGCCGCATCCAGCGCCAGCAGCGGCGGCACCCCGTCGGCGGCGGGCGAGGCGTTGCAGAGGTTGCCGGCGACGGTGCCGGCGTTCTGGATCTGGGCCGATCCCACCTCCTGCGCGGCCTGTTTGAGCATGTCGAAGCCGGGCGGCAGGGGCACGCGGGCGATATCGGTCCAGGTGGTGGTGGCGCCGATGCGCCAGCCCTCCGCGGTCTGCGAGATGCCGCGCAGCGCCGCGATTCCGGTGATGTCGAGCACCGGCCCGTCGAGCGCGGCGCGTTCGGTGGCGGGAAACAGATCGGTGCAGCCGGCGGCGACCACGGCGGGGGCGCGCGCCAGACCGTCGAGCGCCTCTTGCAGATTGCCGGGGCGGTGATACAGGCTCATGGCCGGACCCTCGCGCTGTTGGGTGGTTTATTGTTAGTATACAAGCAAGAGTGTGAGGCAGCGCCCCCGGCCCTGTCAACATGTCCGATCAAAGGGAGGGGACGGTGAGCGAGGAAACCGGCGGCGGCGATTATCGGCTGGACGACCAGGTGGGATTCCTGATGCGGCGGGCGAACCAGCGGCATCTGGCGCTGTTCGCGCAGGCTGTCCCCGAGCTGACGCCGACCCAGTTCGCGGCGCTGGCCAAGCTGTGCGAACTTGGGCAGGCCAGCCAGAACGCGCTGGGCCGCGCCACGGCGATGGACGCGGCGACGATCAAGGGGGTGATCGACCGGCTGCGGCGGCGCAAGCTGGTGGCCTCGGCCCCCGACCCGGGCGATCTGCGGCGGGTGTTCCTGACCCCGACCGAGGCCGGGCGCGCGCTTTACGAGGGCCTGGTGGCGGCGGCCCACGCGGTGACGGCGGATACGCTGGCGCCCTTGGAACCGGGGGAACGGGCGGTGTTCCTGCGGTTGCTGGAGAAATTGACCTGATGGCGGGCAACGCCTCATGGCGAGGGTCTGCAATGCGGGACTGAGCCGTCGTTCGCTGCGATACCCGGTGCCAGCAGGAACGCTTTTTAGCTACTGCGCTGAGGCAATTAGCGACCTGCCTCACCCTTACCCTTCTGCCCGAAGATGACGGTGCTCGCCAAGGCACCGCCCGAGAGGCTTCGAATATAGTTCATCCGACGCTCTACGAAGTCATTGCCCAGTACCACCTCGTTCGCCTGACGTTGATCCTCCGTTGGCACGAAACCCGCTGCCTTTATGCGACGGGCAAGCTCCACATGTGCATCGGTCTCGTCATCGACCGATAACAGTTCGAACCCTGCTTCACGGATATGATCGAGTAATTTTTCGCTGGTGCCGACGTGGCTGCCCGCTGCGTCGCGCGCCCATGGCAGCGGATAGTACGGGTCGCCAGAGTTGGATGTAACTTCTGTCCAGAGTAAATTGCCACCGGGCTTCAACACCCGGAAACATTCGCGAATGACAGACGGTTTATCGGGAAGGTTCATACCGACGTAGAAGCAGTAAGCATGGTCGAAGGTGGCTGACTTGAAGGGCATCTTTACCGCGTTGCCCTCAACGAAGTCTACCTTTTCAGCAAGCTCGGTGCGTCTGGTTAAGTCAGTTGCTGCCGCAACGAACTCAGGAGTTACGTCAATTCCGGTCACGCGGCACCCGAAGACGTTAGCGAAATACCGCGCTGGCCCACCGATGCCGGACCCGACATCAAGTAGATGGGTGTCCGCGGCCGGATTGAGCTTTGCAGCATGGTCCTTCGTTGCGACCAATTCGCGGCCATGCAATTGATCAAACGGAAAAAGCATCTCTGCCGAGATGGGCGCGCCTTCGACAACAGGCTGAGCGGCTGCGGCGAGAATACGCTCAACTATGTCCGCAGAGCCGTAGTGATCCTGAACCCGTACTGACATCAGACAATCCTCTTCTTAGCAACGTTGATTTCCATTGTCCCTCTCGCGAAAATCCAGAACATCACGAGTGTGCCAATGACGACGAGGACGGCTCCGGGTGGCGCCAGCGCGCCGTCTCCGCCGCTGTCAATGTCATATTTGCCCATCACCAGAACGAGCGACCCAATTTCGTAGAGAGCGAATTGTGGCCACGCCAGTCTGGTTGACATCAACGCTGGCCAGTTCCGGTACAACAGACCGAACAGTACCGAGATTACGAACCCGAGTAGGTTCGCATGGGCATGCGTGTTTGCAAACTGCAGTTGATCCGTGATGCCGAGGTAGATCCCAAAGACCATGCCAGCGATCAGCCAGAGAAATCCTGCAATGATATATAGACGATCCATGTTAACGACCTTGAGCCCCTGTCAAAGAAGCCGGCCGCTGGTCACGCAAGAAAGCGCGTGGTCAGGCAGTCGCGAGATCGTTGCGCCTTTTTTCGAAAGTTTGCAATATAATTCATAGTCAACCCATCTGAGACGGATTTGCAGTTAGGTTCTTGTGTCCTGCCATCTAACCCAATCAATTGCCGCTCCGGGCTCGGAGCCGTCTTTTGCCGCGGATAGCCCGACGGCGCAGAGGGTGATACCTGCTTGCCCGGAACAAGGGGCGGAGCGCCGCCGGGCAGCGCCCCCTTCTGGGCGAGTCCCTCGCTGTCATCCCCGCGCAGGCGGGGATCTGTCCGTGCGGGCACTTGGGGTGGGAGGTCCCCGCTTTCGCGGGGGTGACAAGCTTTCGCGGGGATGACGGGGGGCGTGGAGGGCGGGGGCGGGCTGAAGCCCGCCCTACGGCGTTGGCGTTAGTGCCCCTTCCCCTAAACGGGGAAGGGGGCGGCAAGCGGAGCCGTCAGGCGACCACGTTGAATTCCGGCCCGTAGGGGTAGCCGGTGATGTTCTCGGCGCCGTCCTCTGTGATCCCCAGGATGTCGTGTTCGCGGTAACCGCCGGCGCCGGGCTGGCCCTGCGGGATGGTGAGCATCGGCTCCATGCTGATCACCATGCCGGATTCCAGAACGGTGTCGATATCCTCGCGCAGTTCCAACCCGGCCTCGCGCCCGTAGTAGTGCGACAGCAGGCCGAAGGAATGGCCGTAGCCGAAGGTCCGGTATTGCAGAAGGTCGCGTTCGGCGAGAAAGGCGTTGATCGCCTGGGTGACCTCGGCGCAGGAGATGCCCGGTTGCAGCAGCGACATGCCGTATTCATGGGCGGCGGTATTGGCCTCCCAGATCTTCAAGCTCTCGGCATCGACTTCGCCCAGGAACAGGGTGCGTTCCAGCGCGGTGTAATAGCCCGAGATCATCGGGAAGCTGTTGAGCGACAGGATATCGCCGTGCTGCAACCGGCGCGCGGTCACCGGGTTGTGGGCGCCGTCGGTGTTGAGACCGGACTGGAACCAGACCCAGGTATCGCGATACTCGGCATCGGGAAAGCGATGGGCAATCTCCAGCTCCATCGCGTCGCGCCCGGCCATCGCCACGTCAATCTCGCGCGCGCCCTCGCGCAGGGCGTCGCGGATGGCGTAGCCGCCGACGTCGGCGACCTGCGCCCCGGCGCGGATCAGCGCGATCTCGGCCGGGGATTTGTGCATCCGCTGGCGCATGGTGGCCGGGGCCAGGTCGACCATGGTGAGGGGGGCGAGGAAATCCTCGAGCTTGTCGCGCTGCATCAGGGTGAGGTGGTCGCCCTCGTAGCCGACCACGCCGCCCGGGCCGGTGACCGAGCGCACTGCGCGCCAGAAATTGTCGCGGGTCCAGTCGGTATAGGTGATGTTGTCGCAGAAGCTGCGCCGCCAGGGCTGACCGGCATCAATCCCGGCGGAGATGGTCACCGCCTGCGTTTCGGTCACCACCACGGCATAGGGGCGGCCGAAGGAACAGTAGAGAAAGCCCGAGTAATAGGCGACATTGTGCATCGAGGTGAGCACGGCGGCGGTTGCCCCGGCCTGCTCCATCGCGGCGCGCAGACCGTTCAGGCGCGCCTGGTACTCGGTCTCGGCAAAGGGCAGCGGGGCCTTTTGCCCGTTGTGAAAGCGGTAGGATTCCGGACGTTCGGTCATTTGACCCTCCTTTTCAGAAAGGTCCCGGCGTTCAGGACGGGGAAGCTGGGCGCATGCGCGCGGCATGCGGCGACGCCATCGCCGGTGCCCGTCCGATCTGTGACCGGATTGCTTCCGCGACGCAACAGGTTTGTCAGCCGGTCAGGAGCCGCACGAGATTGCTGTCAGGATCGGTCAGCGCCTCGATCACGTCGAAATGATGCTTGCCCGGCGCGATCACCATGTCGGCACCCCAGGCCGCGCTGAGCCAGCGCGCCTGATCGAGCAGGGCCGGGCGTTCGATGGACCCGACCCAGACGGCGGTGTTCGCCCTGTGGCGGGCTGTCATCAAGACCGGGCTTTCGGCCTCGGCCGCGGCCATATCCATGCGGAAATCATCGTTCATCGCGGTCTGCAGCAAGGGGCGCAGGTCGCCGAGCGGTGCGATCGGCACCACCATGCGATAGCGGGAGGCCACATCATCCGGGACCAGGGCCGGGTCCAGCATCCGCGCGGTCAGATGCCCGCCGGCGCTGTGCCCGGTGATCGAAATCGGCCCCTCTGCCATCCGCGCCACATGACAGACCGCCGCCGCGATCTGGCGCGAGATATCGGTAATGCGGACCTGCGGGCAAAGGTCGTATGTGGGCATGGCGACGGACCAGCCGCGGGCCAGCGCGCCGGCGGCCAGGAATCCGTGCACCTCGCCGGTGAGGATCCGCCAGTACCCGCCATGGACAAAGACCAGGGTGCCTTTCGACCGGCCTTCTGGGCGATAGAGGTCGATCACCTGCCGGGGACTGTCGCCATAGGACAGGTTGCGCGCGACCCTGTCGCCAAGCGTGGCCCGCAGCGCATCGCTGCGGGTCGGCATCCGCGCAAGGATGTCGGCGGCCCCCTCCACATGGGGCTGAATCGCATATGCGTCATCCAGTTTGCCCATCCTGTCCCCCTTGTTTGATCTGGACATAGCCTGCCCCAACTGCTTTGCCTCTGCGAGACGTTTTTTTTGAGGGAGAGGCCCAAATGCTCGACGCACCCACCAATCTCAAATCCTTGCTGAAGGATCCGAGCCTGCTGGCGACGCAGGCCTATGTCGGCGGCCAATGGGTGGACGGCGACATAGGCACATTCGACGTGACCAACCCGGCGCGCGGCGATGTGATCGCCGAGGTTGCTGACCTGAGCCGGGCGCAGGTGGCGGGCGCCATCGAGCAGGCCTATGCGGCGCAGAAGGACTGGGCAAGCTGGACCGGCAAGGAGCGCGCGGCAGTGCTGCGCAAGTGGTTCGACCTGATGATCGAGAACGCCGATGATCTGGCCACCATTCTGACCGCCGAGCAGGGCAAACCGCATGCCGAGGCCAAGGGCGAGATCGTTTACGGCGCCTCCTTCGTCGAGTTCTTCGGCGAAGAGGCCAAGCGGATCTATGGCGAGACGATCCCCGGCCACCAGCGCGACAAGCGGATCACGGTGATGAAGCAGCCGATCGGCGTGGCCGCCTCGATCACGCCGTGGAACTTTCCCAACGCGATGATCACCCGCAAGGCGGCGCCGGCGCTGGCGGCCGGCTGCGCCTTTGTCGCCCGTCCCGCCGCCGAGACACCGCTTTCAGCGCTGGTGCTTGGGGTTCTGGCCGAGCGGGCGGGAATCCCGGCTGGGGTCTTCAACGTGCTGCCCTCGTCGCGCTCCAGCGAGATCGGCAAGGAGTTCTGCGAGAACGAAAAGGTGCGCAAGCTGACCTTTACCGGCTCGACCGAGGTGGGGCGCATCCTGTTGCGCCAGGCCGCCGACCAGGTGATGAAATGCGCGATGGAGCTGGGCGGCAACGCCCCCTTCATCGTGTTCGACGACGCCGATCTGGACGCCGCCGTCGAGGGCGCGATGATGTGCAAGTTCCGCAACAACGGCCAGACCTGCGTCTGCGCCAACCGCATCTATGTGCAGGCCGGAGTCTATGACACCTTTGCGCAAAAACTGAAGGATCGCGTGTCCAAGATGAAGGTGGGCGACGGCCTTGAAGCAGGTACTGACCTTGGTCCGCTGATCAATTCCGAGGCGATCGACAAGGTGCGCGAGCATATCGCTGATGCGAAATCCAAAGGGGCCGAGGTTATTCTGGGCGACGAGTCGGGTAGCAACGACGGCAATTTCATCGCACCAACCATCGTCACCGGGGCAACCCGCGAGATGGCGTTCTCGACCGAGGAAACCTTTGGCCCTCTGGCCCCGCTCTTCAAGTTCGAGACCGAGGATGATGTGATCGAACTGGCGAATGACACGATCTTCGGTCTGGCCAGCTATTTCTACGCCAAGGATCTCAGCCGCGTCTACAAGGTGGCCGAGGCGCTGGAATACGGAATCGTCGGCGTGAACACCGGCATCATCTCGACCGAGGTGGCCCCCTTCGGCGGCGTCAAACAGTCCGGTCTGGGCCGTGAAGGCAGTCACCACGGGATCGAGGAATTCCTCGAGATGAAA
>NZ_JARGPK010000002.1 GCF_029212575.1 Antarcticimicrobium sp. | reverse complement strand
CAGCGTCACGGGCTGCAGCGCCGCATCGCGCTTGCCATCGTGGCAGCGATGGGAACCGCGCCAAGGCGCATTCTGCTCGGCTTCATGCTGGCAACGGCGGCCCTGTCGATGTGGATCTCCAACACTGCCAGCACGGTGATGATGTTCGCCGTTGCCCTGCCGGTGATCGAACTGGTGGGCGCCCGTGCCGACGATGACGAGACCGCGCGCCGGTTCGGCGTCGCGCTGATGCTGTCGGTGGCCTATTCGGCCTCGATCGGCGGGGTCGGCACCCTGATCGGCACCCCCGGCAACGCGCTGCTGGCCAGCGTCCTGTCCGCCTCCTACGGGATCGAACTGGGTTTCGGGCAATGGATGCTGGTCGGCCTGCCGATCTCGGCGGTGATGCTGGCCGCCTGCTATCTGCTGCTGACGCGGGTGCTGTTCCATTTCGGCGATCTCGGCGCGGCCGGGGCCGAGACGGTGATTGCCGGGGAACGCCGCGCGCTGGGGCCGATGCGCGTGCCCGAGCGCCGGGTCGCCGCCGTCTTTGCGCTGGCGGCCCTGGGCTGGATGTTCCGCGGCGTGCTGGACCTGCCGCTGACCGACGCCGGGATCGCCATCGCCGCCGCCATCGCCATCTTCGTGCTGCCGGCGGGCGATGGCAGCGGCGCACGGCTGCTCGACTGGGCGCACACCGGAACGGTGCCCTGGGGTATCCTTTTGTTGCTTGGGGGCGGGTTGGCCCTTGCCGCCGGGTTCGATCACACCGGCCTGGCCGGCTGGATCGGTGGCGGCTTTGCCGGGCTGGCCGAGGTGCCGCTGTGGCTGCTGGTTCTGGCGGTTGCGGGTGTGACCCTGATGATCACCGAGGTGACCTCGAACACCGCCGTCACCGCCACCTTCCTGCCGATCCTCGGGGCGGTGGCCATGGGTATGGGGCTGCCGGTTGAATGGCTGATGGTGCCGGTGGCGCTGGCCTCGTCGATGGCCTTCATGATGCCGGTCGCGACGCCGCCCAATGCCATCGTCTTTGGCTACGAGGGGCTGCGCATGGGCGACATGATCCGCGCCGGCCTCTGGCTCAACCTGATCGCGACGCTGCTGATCACCGGGGCGATGTGGCTGGTGGCGCGGCCGGTGCTGGGGATCTGACCCCGCACCGCCCGGCCCCCGGGACGCGCCCCCACGATTTGCGCCCGGGGTTTACACCCGCATGATCTCGCCCTTGAGCCCATAGGCGATGGCAAGGACATCGTTGCGCGTCCCCTCGTCGATGCCATGCGCGGCCAGGGTGGCCATGATGTCGTCGGTCGCGGCCATGTACTCCTCGGCGTTGATGTTCATGCCGCGATGGGTCTCCACCATGTCGCGCCCGGTATAGGTCTCGGGCCCGCCGCTGCCGGCGCAGAGGAAATCGCACAACTGCTGCGACACCGCCGCCAGGTTCTCCGGGTCGTCCCGATAGGGCAGGAACCGGGCCCGGATCACCGGGTTGTTCATATGCGCCTCGACCACGTCGGCAACGATGGCCTTGATCCCGGCTGCGGCGCCAAGGCGTTCGTACAGACTGGTTTGCATTGTCTTCCTCCCGTATTCTGTCGCGTTCCGAACAGCGGGGCCGCGTGCCCGGCCCCCCTCTGTTCCCTGCTGCCGATTCTATCCAGCGGTGCCGAACCGTGATAGTACAGGAACTGTACCGGGCGATGGCGCCGGACGGCTTGGGGGGATGCGGAAATGAGCCAGACAGGATACCGGCAGTTCTGCCCGGTGGCGATGGCGGCGGAGGTGCTCTGCACCCGTTGGACCATGGTGCTGCTGCGCGAGCTGATCGCTGGATCGACCCGGTTCAACGACCTGCGCCGGGGGGTGCCGCGAATGTCGCCCAGCCTGCTGTCGCGCCGTCTGCGCGAATTGGAGGAGGCTGGCATCCTCAGCCGCCGCCCGGTGCCGGAACAGCCCGAGGTGCTCGAATACCGGCTGACCGAGGCCGGGCAGGATCTGCGCCCGGTGATCGAGGCCTTTGGCCTCTGGGGCCAGAAATGGGTGGAATCGCAGCCCTCGCTGGAAAACCTCGACCCCTCGCTGCTGATGTGGGACATGCGGCGCGGGTTGAACCCCGCCCCCCTGCCCGAGCGGCGCATCGTGGTGCAGGTTTGTTACCCGGAGTTGCCCGCCTCGAAACGCGACTGGTGGCTGGTGGTCGAACCCGACGGCGCGGTCGACCTGTGCCAGTCGCATCCCGGCTTCGACGTGGATCTTTACGTGACCACCGATCTGCGCACCATGACCGCGATCTGGATGGGGCTGACCACGGTCTCGGGCGCGGCCGACAAGATCACGTTTGACGGCGACCCCGCCCTCCGGCGCAGCATGCAAAGCTGGCTGGGCCTCAGCCCCTTCGCGTCCGAGCGCAAGCGGGTGCCCTGAGCGCCTCCGCCCTCACAACCGTTCGATATCGCCCTCGGCCCGCTGCGCGTGGAACGCCGCCTGCCACGCGGTGAACCGCCCTTCGGCGATGGCGTCGCGCATGCCCTGCATGATCTCCTGGAAGTAGTGCAGGTTGTGCCATGTCAACAGCATCGAGCTGATGATCTCCTGGCTGCGGAACACGTGGTGCAGGTAGGCGCGGGAATAGTTGCGGCAGGCCGGGCAGGTGCAGTGCTCGTCCAGCGGTCGCGGGTCGTCCTGGTGGCGGGCGTTCTTGATGTTGAGCACGCCGCGCCGGGTGAAAACCTGCCCGGTGCGGCCCGAGCGCGACGGCAGCACGCAGTCCATCATGTCGACCCCGCGCGCCACCGCACCGACGATATCGTCGGGCTTGCCCACCCCCATCAGGTAGCGCGGCCGATCCTCGGGCAGCATGTCGGGGGCATAGTCGAGACAATCGAACATCGCCGCCTGCCCCTCGCCCACCGCCAGCCCGCCGATGGCATAACCCTCAAAGCCGATCTCTTTCAGCGCCTCGGCGCTTTCTTCGCGCAGGTCGCGTTCCAGCCCGCCCTGCTGGATGCCGAACAGCGCATGGCCGGGCCGGTCACCGAAAGCCTCGCGCGAGCGTTCGGCCCAGCGCATCGACAGCCGCATCGATTCCGCGATCCGGTCGCGGTCGGCAGGCAGCGCCGGGCATTCGTCGAAACACATCACGATGTCGCTGCCCAACAGCCGCTGGATCTCCATCGAACGTTCCGGGCTGAGGTGGTGTTTCGAGCCGTCGATGTGCGATTTGAAGGTCACCCCCTCCTCGGTCAGCTTGCGCAGGGAGGCCAGGCTCATCACCTGGAACCCGCCGCTGTCGGTCAGGATCGGCTTGTCCCAGTTCATGAACCGGTGCAGCCCGCCCAGCCGGTCGATCCGCTCCGCCGTGGGGCGCAGCATCAGGTGATAGGTATTGCCCAGCAGGATGTCGGCACCGGTCGCCGCCACGCTTTCGGGCAGCATCGCCTTGACCGTCGCCGCCGTGCCCACTGGCATGAAGGCGGGCGTGCGGATCAGGCCCCGGGGGGTGTCGATCACGCCGCTGCGCGCCTTGCCGTCTCTGGCGTTCAGCTGAAAGGAAAATCGTGTCGTCATCGCGCCGGGCCCTTGTTTGATCGGGCCGGTATTGCGGCAAACGCGCGGCGCTGGCAAGAGCCGGTACCAAGGTGTTGCCCCTTGCATTCGGTCCTGCCGCAGGTCACCACATCCGCCATGACCCGCCCCGCCTCTCCCTCGATCGCCATTCTCGCCCTCTATGCCGCCGGCCTCGGCGCCGCCGGGCAGTTTTCCAAGATGGCGGTGATCCTGCCTCAGCTCGGCCAGGCCTATCCCGGGGCCGGCGCGGCGCTGGGATTCCTGGTCTCGCTGCTCAGTCTGGTCGGGGTAGTCTTGGGGTTGGTGGCCGGAATACTGGTGGCGCGCCTCGGCTTTCGCCGGACGCTGATCGGGGCGCTGGCGCTCGGCGCCGCGATCTCGCTGGTGCAAGCGCTGCTGCCGCCCCTGTCCGCGATGCTGGCCCTGCGGGTGATCGAGGGCGCCACCCATCTCGCCATTGTCGTCGCTGCGCCGACGCTGATCGCCCAGATCGCGCCGGACCGCATCCGTCCCGCCGCGCTGACGCTCTGGGGCACCTTCTTTGGTGTCGCCTTCGCCCTGACCGCGCTTTTCGGCGTGCCGCTCGCCACCCGGTACGGCCCCGGGCCGCTGTTTGCCGCGCACGGGGTCTGGATGGCGACGATGGCACTGGCGCTGCGCTACCTGGTGCCCGCCGATACGCCCGGCCCGCGCAATGCGCCGCGCCTCACCCTGCGCGCGCTGCTGCACCGGCATGGCGAGATCTATCGCTCGCCATTTCTCTCGGCGCCGGCCTGGGGCTGGCTGTTCTACACGATCACCTTCGTCGCGGTTCTCGCGGTCTGGCCGCCGCTGCTGCCGCCGCGCGCGGCAACGCTCGTCGCCTCCGTCGCCCCGCTCGCCGCCATCGCGGTCTCGATGACGCTGGGCGTGATCCTGTTGCGCCGCTGGCGCGCGATCCGCGTGGTCCAGTCGGGTTTCGCCCTGGCCGCCGTGCTGGCGCTGACGCTGCCGCTGGCCCCGCAGGGCGCTACCCCCGCCATCGCCCTCTTTGCCGCGCTGGGGCTGGTGCAGGGGGCGAGCTTTGCCGCCATCGCCGAACTCAACCAGACCGCCGAAAGCCGGGCGCTGGCCAACGGGGCGCTGGCGCAGATGGGAAACCTCGGCAACATGCTGGGCACGCCACTGATGTTGGCGGTGCTGGGGCTGGCCGGAGTGCGCGGCATGACTTCCATGATCGCGGCCTGCTACGGCGCCGCGTTTCTGGTCCATCTCGCGCTTGACCGCGCCCGGCGACGCATGCGGCCGTGAGCCCACGCCGCCGCGCTAAACCGTCCAGACACGAAATCACCCTTGCGTGAACCCGACAAACCGATAGGGAGGCCGCACGGCGCAGGACAGGAAAGGGCCGATCATGACCGATTCCCCCACCGCGCCCCGGCCGTTGACCTTCGGCTGGGAAGAATGGGTTTCCCTTCCCACCCTCGGCCTGCCCGCGATCAGCGCCAAGGTGGACACCGGGGCACGGACCTCGGCGCTGCATGCCTATGATATCGAGGTATTCGGCCCGGTCGCCGCGCCCAAGGTGCGGTTCTCGGTGCACCCGGTCCCCGGCCGCGGCGATCTGGCGATCCCCTGTTCGGCGCTGGTCACCGACCGGCGCGAGGTGACATCGTCCAACGGCGAATCCGAGCAGCGCTATGTGATCGCCACGTCGCTGGAGGTCGCCGGTCAGACCTGGCCGATCGAGATCACGCTGACAGACCGTTCCGGCATGACCAGCCGCATGTTGCTGGGCCGCCAGGCGCTGACCGACCACATCTCGATCACGCCCACCGAGCGCCACCTGCAACCGATCCTGTCCTACGACGTCTACCATTCCGCCCAGGTGCGCCACGCCGCGCCGAACCGGGCCCTGCGCATCGCCGTGCTGAGCCGCGAGAACAACTATTCCACCCGCCGCCTGGTCGAGATCGGAGAGGATCGCGGTCATTCGGTCGAGGTGATCGATACCACCCGCTGTTACATGGCGATCAACGCCCTGGCGCCCGAGGTCTATTACGACGGCAAGCGCCTGCCGCGCTACGACACGGTGATCCCGCGCATCGGCGCCTCGATCACACCCTACGGGACGGCGGTGATCCGGCAGTTCGAGACCATTGGCACCTATTGCGTGAACGGCTCGGCCGGCATCACCGCGAGCCGCGACAAGCTGCACGCGCATCAGGTTCTGGCGCGGCACAAGATCGGCATGCCGGTCACCGCCTTCGCCGCCTCGCCCAAGGACACCGGCAACCTGATCGGGCTGGTGGGATCGGCGCCGCTGATCGTCAAGCTGCTGGAAAGCACCCAGGGCAAGGGCGTGGTGCTGGCCGAAACCAAGAAGGCCGCCGAATCCGTGATCTCAGCCTTTCGCGGGCTGCGCGCCAATTTCCTGGTCCAGCAATTCGTCAAGGAGGCCGCCGGCGAGGACGTGCGCTGCCTGGTGATCGGCGGCAAGGTGGTGGCGGCGATGAAACGCACCGGCGCCGAGGGGGATTTCCGCTCCAACCTGCACCAGGGCGGCCAGGCCAGCGTCACCCGCATAAGCAAACCCGAGCGCGACATGGCGGTGCGCGCCGCCCGCGCCTTCGGGCTGAACATGGCCGGTGTCGACCTGTTGCGCAGCGACGACGGGCCCAAGGTGCTGGAGGTCAATTCCTCGCCCGGGTTCGAGGGCATCGAGCGCGCCACCGGCAAGGATCTGGTCGGCAAGCTCTACGACGAAATCGAGCAAAAGGCGCGCCCGCGCCCGGTTCCGCGTCGAAAACGCCTGTCCTGAACGCAGCCTCTGGACGCCCGGCCCACATTTCCTATATAATTGCTCAGGAAATGATACCGAGGCTCCGATGACCAAAGCACCCGAACCGCTGGAAGGCGCGCCGCTGATCGCGCCCTCGTCCGTCGATCATCCGCTCTACGAGCCGATCGTCGAGGCCTGCCGGACGGTCTATGACCCGGAAATCCCGGTCAATATCTACGAGTTGGGTCTGATCTACACGATCGAGATCACCGATCAGAACGAAGTGCGCATCGTGATGACCCTCACCGCACCGGGCTGCCCGGTGGCCGGCGAGATGCCCGGATGGGTCGCCGATGCGATCGAACCCCTGGCGGGCGTCAAGCAGGTGGACGTGGAGCTCACCTGGGAACCGCCCTGGGGCATGGAGATGATGAGCGACGAGGCGCGGCTGGAACTGGGTTTCATGTAGCTTCGGCGGATATCCACAAAAAAGCGTGGCGCGTTACAAAAGCTTCATGCATCCGTCGCGCAACCTTCGGCTGACGGTCACAACGCGCAGACAGCCTGCGCATGCCGCCCTACCGGACTTTCCTGCTGCGGCAACCGCTGCCCGGCGGTTGGCACCCGGACACGAGGGGCCTTTTTTCATTGCCGTCCCCCCGGCACTTCTTGGCCCAGGCGGGACCGCCCCATCCGCGCGGCCCCGCATTTTCCCCGCCCCGAACCGATCAGCCCCCCTTGAGCGCACCGGTGGCCGCGACTAGGTTAAAGATGAAGGAGACGCATATGTTTGGCATTCCCGGCAAGCAAGCCGTCACGATGACATCGCGCGCCGCGGCGCAGATCGCTAGGCTGATGGACCAGGCCGGCCACGCGGGCCTGCGCATCGGCGTCAAGAAGGGTGGCTGCGCGGGCATGGAATACACCATGGAATATGTCGAGACCGCCGACCCCAACGACGAGGTCGTCGAGCAGGACGGCGCGCGGATCATGATCGCGCCGATGGCGCAGATGTTCCTGTTCGGAACCGAGATCGACTATGAGGTCTCCTTGTTGGAGGCCGGGTTCAAGTTCAACAACCCGAACGTGGCCGAGGCCTGCGGCTGCGGCGAATCCATCAAGTTCAAGGACAGCCCGGACACCGCCGCAGTCGAAGACTAGGCCCGCCGCGCCGCCCAGTCCGATTGTCACCCTCTGCGCCCGATGGTACGACATGTCGGAAACAGGGACAGGGGACACGGCATGCGGCGCAAACTCGCGGCGGGAAACTGGAAGATGAACGGCACAGGCGCGTCGCTGGCGGAACTGCAGGCGCTGGCCCGCGCGCACCCCGCCCCCGAATGCGACATCCTGATCTGCCCGCCGGCGCCGCTGATCCACCGCGCCGCACAGGCCGCTCAGGGCACCGCCCTGACCATCGGAGGGCAGGACTGCCACGCCGAGACCTCCGGCGCCCATACCGGCGACGTGAGCGCCGAAATGCTGCTGGACGCGGGCGCCCGCCATGTCATTCTCGGCCATTCAGAGCGGCGCGCCGATCATGGCGAGACCAGCGAGACGGTGCGCGCCAAGGCCCGCACCGCGATGCAGGCCGGGCTCTCCGCCATCGTCTGCCTTGGTGAAACCCTGGCCCAGCGCGAGGCGGCCAATACGCTCGACATCATCGGCGGGCAACTCTCGGAATCGGTGCCGGATCTGGCCACCGGCGAGAACCTGGTGATCGCCTACGAGCCGATCTGGGCCATCGGCACCGGTCGGGTGCCCTCGCCCGAGCAGATCGGCGAGGTGCATGGTTTCCTGCGCGCCCGTCTCGAGGCGCGCTTCGGCGCCGGTGTCGGCCGCTCGGTCCGGCTGCTCTACGGCGGCTCGGTCAAGGGCGACAACGCCGCCGAGATTTTCGCCGTGCCCAACGTGGACGGTGCCTTGGTGGGCGGCGCCAGCCTGACGGCGGCAGATTTTTCACCCATCGTCGCGGCGCTGAACGCCTCGGCCTGAGCGGTTCCCCGGCCCGCCTGCTCGGATGCGCGCCGGGGGCAAGCTATTCGGCGGCGGGCGCATCTGCCCCGGACAGCTCGCCGCTTTCGATCTGCTCGCGCTCGATCGACTCGAACAAGGCTTTGAAGTTGCCTTCGCCGAATCCGTCATCGCCCTTGCGCTGGATGAACTCGAAGAAGATCGGCCCGATCACCGTCTTCGAGAAGATCTGCAGCAGGATCCGGGTCTCGCCGCCGTCCAGAACCCCCTCGCCGTCGATCAGGATGCCGTGTTTCTTCATCCGGTCGACCGGCTCCGTATGGCCCTTCACGCGGTCGTGGCTCAGATCGTAATAGGCATCCGGCGGGGCCGGCATGAACCGGATGCCGTTTTCGGCGATGGCATCGGTAGCGCTGTAGATATCTTCGCTTCCCACCGCGATGTGCTGGATTCCCTCGCCGCCGTACCTGTTCAGATAGGCCACGATCTGGCCCTTCTCGCCGCGGTCCTCGTTGATCGGGATGCGGATGCGTCCGCAAGGCGACGTCAGCGCGCGGCTGAAGAGGCCGGTGAATTTCCCCTCGATGTCGAAGAAACGGATTTCGCGGAAATTGAACAGATCGCCGTAGAACTTGAACCACTTGTCCATGTTGCCCTTGAAGACATTGTGGGTCAGGTGGTCGAGGTAATAGAATCCCACGCCCTTGGGCTTGGACTGTTCGAGCCATTCGAACGCGCGGTTATAGGGCGAGGTGTCGTGGTACTGGTCGATGAAATAGATCAGGCTGCCGCCGATCCCCCTGATCGCCGGCACGTCCAGGGTCCGGTCGTCCCCCTCATAGGGTTCGGCGCCCATCTTCACCGCATGATCGAACGCGTGCTGCGCATCCACCACCCGCCAGCCCATCGAAGCGGCGCAGGGGCCGTGGGCCTCGGCGAAACGGGCGGCGAATGTGTCCGGTTCAGCGTTCAGAATGTACGTAATGTCCCCCTGCTGCCACAGCTCGATCCCCGGCTTGGTCTTGTGCCGCCCCACAAGCTCATAGCCCATCTGGCCGAAGAGATCGCGCAGCGCCTGCGGATCGGGATGCGCGAATTCGACGAACTCGAACCCGTCGGTGCCGGCAGGGTTCTCGGCGCTGATCACCGATTTCGGGGCATTGTGCGGGAACGGTCCCATGCAGTGTCTCCTTTTTCATCTCAATGTTCTGCGATGCTTAAAATACGTCATGGGACCTGCGGAATTTGCGCTTTCTTTCGCACGATTGACGGTTGATGCGCGGGTTACGCGCATTATCTAGAAGATGAACGAGGAAATGCCGCATATGCTCGATGACACCGATACACGCCTGCTGGCGGCGCTGCAAAAGAACGCCCACCTGACCGCGCAGGAGTTGGGCGAGTTGCTCAACCTGTCGCCCAGCCAGGCCGGCCGCCGCCGTCAGCGGCTGGAGGCGGAGGGCTATATCGTGGGCTATTCCGCCCGGCTCGACCCGCTGAAACTGGGGCTGCACGTGCAGGGGTTCGTCCAGGTGCTTTTGCATTCGCATGGCCCCGAGCAGGCCG
The DNA here is from genome assembly GCF_029212575.1 of Antarcticimicrobium sp. Classification (GTDB taxonomy): domain Bacteria; phylum Pseudomonadota; class Alphaproteobacteria; order Rhodobacterales; family Rhodobacteraceae; genus Antarcticimicrobium. The sequence goes on along the minus strand of NZ_JARGPK010000002.1, from coordinate 1,731 downwards.
AGGGGTTTGCCCGGCTGGTGCACACCCGGCCCGAGATCATCAGCGCCTGGACGATGACCGGAGAGGCAGATTACCTGCTGCGGGTCTATTGCGCCGACCTTCCGGCCCTCAACACCTTGCTCCACGAGGTCATCCTGCCCCATCCTGCGGTCGCACGCGTGCAAAGCCAGATCGTCATGGATCAGTTCAAACCCGACGCCCCGCTGCCCACCTGACCCCCGAAAGGAGCCGCATTCATGGAAAACTTCCTGTTCCAGGCCACCGTCTACCTGGCCGCGGCGGTGATCGCCGTGCCCTTTGCCGCGCGCATGGGGCTGGGATCGGTGCTGGGGTATCTGGCGGCGGGAATTGTGATCGGGCCGGTGCTGGGGCTGGTGGGCTCGGAAACCCAGGATTTGCAGCATTTCGCCGAATTCGGCGTGGTGATGATGCTGTTCCTGATCGGGCTGGAACTGGACCCCCGCGCGCTGTGGGACATGCGCCACCGGCTGATCGGGCTGGGCGGGCTGCAGATCCTGTTCTCCACCCTCGCGATCATGGGCGTCGCGGTGCTGGCGGGCGAGACATGGGAGGTGGGCCTGGCCGTCGGCCTGGCGCTGTCGCTGTCCTCGACCGCGATCGTGCTGCAGACATTGTCGGAAAAGGGCCTGATGCAAACCGGCGGCGGGCGCTCGATGTTCTCGGTTCTGCTGACGCAGGATATCGCGGTGATCCCGATCCTGGCGTTGCTGCCGCTGCTGGCGGTGACGCAGGGCGCGCATTTCGGCGGCGACGGGTCGATCCAGCGTGCCGCCGAAGCCGCCGGGCATGGCACCGGGCATGGCGGGCTGTCGCTGGTCGATGGGTTGCCGGGTTGGGCGGTGACACTGGTGACCCTTGGCGCGGTCGCCTTCATCATCCTCGCCGGCGTCTACCTGGCCCGGCCGGTGTTTCGCTACATCCACGCCGCCAACCTGCGCGAGATGTATACCGCGCTGGCGCTGGGAATCGTGGTCGGCATCTCCTTCCTGATGACGCTGGTCGGGCTGTCGCCGGCGCTGGGGGCCTTCCTGGCCGGGGTGGTGCTGGCCAACAGTGAGTTCCGGCACGAGCTGGAAAGCGACCTTGAACCGTTCAAGGGGCTGCTGCTGGGCCTCTTTTTCATCACCGTCGGCGCCGGCATCAACTACCACGCCTTCCTGGCCGATCCGCTGGACCTGATCGGGCTGGCGCTGCTGCTGATCCTGGCCAAGGGGACGGTGCTGTTCTTCGTCGGCCGCGCCTTCAATCTGCGCGGGCGCGATCACTGGCTGTTCACGCTGGGGCTGGCCCAGGCCGGCGAATTCGGTTTCGTCCTGCTGGCCTTTTCCAGCCAGCAGAACGTGATCCCGCAGGAGCTTTCCGAGAAGCTGCTTCTGGTGGTGGCGCTGACCATGCTGATCACGCCCTTGCTGTTCATCGCCTACGATCTGCTGTCAAAGCGCATGAAGGACAGGGCGCCGGTGCACAAGCCCGACGAGATCGACGAACAAGGCCCCGTCATCATCGCCGGGATCGGGCGGTTCGGACAGATCGTCAACCGGCTGGTGCGCGCCAGCGGAATCAAGACCATCGTTCTCGATCACGACATGGAAACGATCCAGCTGATGCGCCGGTTCGGCGTCAAGGGATTCCTGGGCGATCCCACCCGGCCCGAACTGCTCAAGGCGGCCGGGCTGGCCAAGGCGCGGGTGCTGGTCGTGGGGGGGGGGG
>NZ_JARGPK010000051.1 GCF_029212575.1 Antarcticimicrobium sp. | reverse complement strand
GGATTTTCCGGGCTTAACGTGAATTTAGCGTTTCCCCGGCCCAATCCGGAAAACGCGACACGGTTTGGAGCGGACAATGGGCGCCAACACGCTGAAATTCTTCTCCTGGGCAGCCCTGCTCATGGCGATGCTGATTTTCGCGACCACCCTGGTGATCGTCAACGCCCGGCTATCGGTGACCGAAGCCCTGGCGACCGACGCGACTGAGGTAATCACGAAAATCTGGTACCGCCACTATTTCCTTCATGCCGGCGCGTTAGAAGAATTGGCTCTCGCAAACGAGCAGGACCAAGTCGTACCTCGCTATCACACCGATCCGGAAGCTTTCGGAGAGATTGTTTTCTTTCGGATCTTCGACAAACGGGGGCGTCTGACACTGGCCGCCACAAACGCCCCCGAACCTGGCCAGACCAGCCCGATCCCCGGCGGCCCCCCGCCGCGAACGGAGGACGACCGCACCGCGGTTCAGACGGTGCTGCGCTCAGGCATGCCGATAACAACCTTCGATATCGGTGCCCGGCGCGAGGAGACATCCAAGGTATTCGCCCGCAGCATTCTGCCAATCCGGCACGAAGGCCATATCCTCGGCGCGGCCGAGGTCATCCTCGATGCGAGCGGCCCGGCCGACGATATCGCCGCCGCATTTCGCCGGTTCAGCCTGTTCGTGGCCTCGGTTCTGACATTCGCCAGCCTGATCCCGATCTCGGTCATCAGCTACTCCTGGCTCCGACAGTCCAGACTGAACGTCGAACTGACGAGCGCGCGCGACTCGGCGCGCCATGCCGAGGCGGTCAAATCGCGGTTCCTGGCCAACATGAGCCATGAGATCCGCACACCGCTGAACGGGATCATGGGCATGGCGGACCTGCTGAACGAGACCCAGATGACCGAGGAACAGCGCGATTTCTCGGCGACGATCCTGAATTCCTCGGCAGCCCTGCTGACCATCATCAACGACATCCTCGATTTTTCCAAGATCGAGGCCGGCAAGGTTACAATCGCGCGCGCGCCCTTTGATCTGCACGAGTGCGTTCAGGACGCCGCGGCGCTGCTGTTTCCCGCCGGCAACGGCAAGGGCGTGGAACTTTGCGTCGACTTCCAGACCCCGCTGCCGGCATGGGTGATCGGTGACGAGGCCCGGCTGCGGCAATGCCTGCTGAACGTGGCCGGAAACGCCGTGAAATTCACCGAAGCGGGGCATGTGACCATCCAAGTCACGAGCCCGGGCGATGACCGGATCGAAATCTCCGTCCGCGACACCGGGATCGGCATTCCGCAGGACAAGATCGACACGATCTTTCGCGATTTCGAACAGGTCGAAGGCACCGACGGGCACCAACGCACCGGCACCGGGCTGGGTCTGGCGATCACGCGCAAGCTGCTGACATTGATGGGCGGCGACATCTCGGTCCGAAGCACGCCCGGCAAGGGCTCCCTGTTCCGCATGGTCCTGCCGCTGCCGGCGACCGAACCGCCCGAGCACGCGCAGACCGATGTTCCGGTGCTGTTTCTCGACCCCGGCGCCCTGCGCGGCAAGACCGCCGTGGTGGTGGACGACCTGGAGACCAACCGCCATATCCTGACCGCGCGCCTGGCCGGGTTCGGCATGCGCAGCGCCGCCTATGCAAACACGTCGGAGGCCCTCACCGCCGTGCTCGACAAGCGGCAGCCGCAGCCCGACGTTGTGATCTCCGATCACCGCATGCCGGGCATGGACGGGGCGGACCTGTTGCAGGCACTGCGGGCCGATCCCGCCACGCAAGATCTGCCCGTGGTGATCCTGTCGTCGGGCGATCTGGACGCGCTCCGCGCCGCCTTCACCCGCACCGACATCGACTTCGGCCTCAGCAAGCCGGTGCGCAACGACCGGCTGTTCAAGGTCCTGTGCCGCGCCACCAAGGCGGGCGGCACGGAAAAGCGCAGCTCCGCCCCGCCGGCCGGATCCGACGACAGCGCCGCAGCCGCGCCGCAAACCGCGCGGCTGCGCGTGGGATTGGCCGAAGACAACAAGACCAACCGCTTCATCGTCGAAAAGATGATCGCCACCCGCGTCGCCTGCGTGATCCCCTGGACCGACGGGCAGCAGGCGGTTGACGCCTATCTCGCCGAGCGGCCGGACGTGATCCTGATGGACATCTCGATGCCCGGCAAGGACGGGTTCACCGCAACGCGGGAGATCCGCGCGCTGGAACGCCGCGCCGGTCTGCCGCCCTGTATCATCCTGGCGTTGACCGCCCATGCCATGGCCGAGGACCGCACCCGCAGCGCGGAGGTCGGCATGGACGGGTTCCTGAGCAAGCCGATCCGCAAGGCCAAGCTGATCGAGGCGCTGGAGGCGGCCTCCGCGCGGCTGGCGAACCGGCGGGCGCAATCGCCAGAGGCCCGCGACGCGGGCTGATCCGGCTCAGTTGCCCTGCCCCATGCGCTGGATCCGGACCCAGGTTTCCGATCCCTCCTGCGCCAGCTCGTCGAGAATGTCGAAATGGTCCCGCCCGGGACAGCGCGCCAGGCTGATCCGCCGCAGCTTGCGTCCCCATAGCACGGCCAGCGCATCGCTTTGTCGGCCAAAGGCCTCGGGTTCGTCGGCACCCAGGACGAGGTGCACCGGGCGCTCGGCGGCGGGCCAGTAGAGCAGCGGCGAAAGACGCTCCACATCGCCGGGGCTGAGCCCGAGGGCATCGTTGACATAGGAGGCCGCCACCGGCGCGAGGTCGTAGACGCCGCTGATCAGAACGTAGCCCGCCAATGCGCCCGGCAGATCCTCGCCGCCCAGTCCGGCGAGGATCGCGGCGGCCAGATGCGCCCCCGCCGAATGACCGGCCAGCACGATCCGGTCGGGGTCGATTCCATAGTCTGCGGCCTTGCTGCGCAGGTGGCGCAACGCCTCTGCGATCTCGTCGATGATCTGCTCCAGCCCGGCCTCCGGCGCCAGCGTATAGCCCAGCCCGGCATGCGCCCAACCGGCCCGCGCAAAGGCACGGGCGGCAAAGCCCGACCCGTCCTTCGACCCCTCCTGCCAGAACCCGCCGTGGATGAAGGCCAGGCACGGCCGCCCCGCCCCTTTGCGTGGCGCGGTCACGTCGTAGCGCTGGCGCGCGCCGGGACCATAGGTCACGTCGGGCCAACGCAGGAGATCCCCGGCCCCCGCCAGCGCCGCGGTCTCGGTCGCGTGGCGGGACAGCACCGCCTCGAAAGCCTTGGCCGACAGGCTGGGCGAAAGCTGGCGGTCGAGCTCGGACCGGCTGAGACGGGCATAGGGGACGCGCATAGGGGTTCTCCGGGTTTCGGCCTTCGTGGGATACGCAGTTTGGGCGCGGTGCGAAAGCCCCTCGACGCCGCCGCCACCGGGCGGCTAGGGTGCCGGCACGCAACAGGAAAGGCCGCCGATGACCCCGGAAACCCTGCAACAGATCCTGTCCGAGAATTTCGCCGAATGGGTACAGGCGCTGGACCTGACGGTGAGCGAGGCAGACCCCGACCACGTGCTGATGCGCATGCCGCTTGGCCCGCATCTGGCCCGGGTCGGCGGCATCGTCTCGGGGCAGGCGCTGGCGGCGCTGGCCGACACCACGATGGTGCTCGCCGCGGCGGCCCAGGCCGGCAGGTTCAAACCCTTTGCCACCACCGACCTGCACACTCAGTTCCTGCGCCCCGGCACCGGCAGCGCGATCCTGTGCCGGGCCGAGATCGTGCGGGCCGGCAGGGCGCTGGTCTTCGCCCGGGCCGGGATGACCGAGGCCGACAGCGGCAAGACGGTCGCCACCGCCACGGCCACCTTCTACGCGCCCTGAGCCGGATGCGCCGCGCGCTCGCCCTCCTGGTCTGCGCCGCCACCGCGCTGGCCGGTTGCGGCCGCCCCCTGACCGGGTCCGAGCGCGCCTTTGCCGAAACCCTGCAGGGGCGCGGCATGGCGCTGGACCGGGTCCGGCTGGTGCACGGCGCCCCGGTGGGCACGATCACCTTTCGCCGCAAACCGCGCCCGCCGGTCACCTGCCGCGAACGGATCATGCCACCGGAAACCGATGAGATCGTCACCACCCGGCCGGCTGCGGTGACGCTGCTCAACCGCATCTTCCTCAGCAAGGACTGGTACCTGGACAACTACGCGCCGGGCTATCCCGAGCGGCTCTACCTCGTCGAGGCGATGCTGCTGGCGCATGAGCTGACCCATGTCTGGCAATGGCAGAACCGGGCGCGCACCGGCTACACTCCGCTGCGCGCGGCGGCCGAGCATGGGGCCGGGACGGACCCCTATCTCTTCGACCTCGCCGCGGCGCCCGATTTCCTGAGCTTCGGCTACGAACAACAGGGCGCCATCGTCGAGGAATACGTCTGTTGCCGCACCCTGGCGCCCCGGGCCGCGCGGACCGAACGGCTGCACGAGATGCTGTCGGGGGCGTTTCCGGTCTCGCCCCTGCCGCGCGGCAAATCGGACACCGCCGTGTTCCTGCCGTGGAAGGAAGCCCAATTGAAAGGCATCTGCGACTAGGGCGCTACCCTTCGGCGGTCTGGATGCTCTCCAGGTAGCTCAGCAGCGCGGCCAGCGGGCGCGGCGTGGGGGTCAGCGTTCCCTCGACATCGACCGGCACCAGATCCCCCTCCAACAGGGCGCCGAACTCCGGCATGATCTCGGGCGTCATCCCGCCGTGACCATAACCGTCGATTTTCGACAGCACCGCGGCACGGGGAAAGACCCCGCCGTTGCGGGCCGAAATCCCGGTCAGGTCCGGCGCCGTCTGTCCACCGGCAAGCGTTCCGCCCTGCCCCTGGTAATCGTGGCAGGCGGTACAATTTTCGGCAAACAGCGCCGCCCCTTCGTCCGGACCCGGCATCTGGCTCTGGTCGGCAACGCAGGCCGCCAGAACGGCCAGCACCGGCACGGCGATCAGCAGTTTCTCGGTCATCGGCTGGGTCATTCGGCTTGCAGGGTTTGCAGATAGGCCATCAGATCGACGATCGGCTTGCTGGTCATGATCGGCTGGCCGCTGGTGGTCTTGATCGCCGTGCCCTTGCCCTCGAAGAAGAACCCGTAGACCGGCATCGGGCTGCCGTGGCTCACCAGCGGATCGCGTCCGTCGATGCGCTTGATCACCCGCTCGAGCGGAAAGGCGCCGCCGTTGGACTTGGCCAATCGGGTCAGGTCGGCGGGCTGGATCACCAGCACCCCTGCCATCGGCCCCTGGCCGCCCCCCTCGATGCCGTGACAGGTGGCGCAATGCACGCGGTAGAGCTCGGCCCCCTTCTCGACGTCCTGCGCCAATGCCGGCACCGCCGCGCCGGCCAGGAAAAGGCCGGCAATCCATTTCACGACACGCATTGTTTTTCTCCCCTTGCTAGATTTGACAGGATCACAATTCCTGATGCGATTCAACAGGTTCCACCGACACGTCCCGCCGCGCCCGCCCCATGACAACCCGTCCGGACAAGACCGAGGGGCAAGGCGGCGCGACACGACCCGCACCATGACCACTCTTTCAGCCCGGCGGTTTCACCTCAATGACACAGATCAACGCGTCGGCCCCGCGCCGGCTATGGCGCGGCGATGCGGCCGCCATCCATGTGCAACACGCGATCCATCCGCGCCGCCAGGTCCAGGTTGTGGGTGGCGATGAGCGCGGCCAGCCCGGTTTCCGTGACCAGCGCCATCAGCGCCGAGAACACCCGGTCGGAGGTCTCCGGATCGAGGTTGCCGGTGGGCTCGTCCGCCAGCAAGAGCCGCGGCCGGTTGGCCAGCGCCCGGCAAAAGGCGACGCGCTGCTGCTCCCCCCCCGAAAGCTCCGCCGGGCGATGATCGGCCCGCGCCGAAAGCCCGACCCGCTCCAACAGCTCCCCCGCGCGCGCCGCGGCCTGCGCCCGCGCCACACCATCGGCCAGCTGCGGCAGGATCACGTTTTCGGCCGCCGTGAACTCAGGCAGCAGGTGATGAAACTGGTAGATGAAGCCGACATCGCGCCGCCGCACGGCGGTGCGCGCCCGGTCGCCGCGCCCGGTCATGTCCTGCCCGGCGATGGCCACGGTGCCGCTATCGGGGGAATCGAGCAGCCCGGCGATATGTAGCAGCGTCGATTTCCCCGCCCCCGAGGGCGCCACCAGCGCCACCGTTTCCCCCGCCGCGAGCGACAGGTCGACGCCGCGCAGCACCTGCACCGCGCCCGGCGTACCGGGATTATAGCCCTTTGCGACCGCCTCCAGGTGCAACATCGGCTCACTCATAGCGCAGCGCCTCGACCGGGTTGAGCCGGGCGGCGCGCCGGGCCGGGAAAATGGTGACGATGAACGACAGCCCCAGCGACAGCGCGACCGCCTTGAGCACGTCGGCCAGGTGCAGCTCGGCCGGCAGGGCATAGATGCCGCGAATCGCAGGGTCCCAGACCCCGCCGCCCATCACGAAGTTCACGAAGGAAAAGATCGGATCGATGTAGATCGCGAAGAGACACCCGAGCGCCACCCCCAGCCCGGTGCCGATCAGCCCGGTGAAGGCGCCGCAGATGAAAAAGACCCGCAGCACCGAACCCTCGCTCAACCCGATGGTGCGCAGGATGCCGATGTCGCGCCCCTTGTTCTTGACCAGCATGATCAGCCCGGAAACGATGTTCATCGCCGCGATCAGCACCAGGATCGAGAGGATCACGAACATTACGTTATCCTCGACCTCCAGCGCGCGCAGGAACCCGCCCGAGGCATCGCGCCAGGTCCAGACCTGGGCGCGTTCCCCGGCCGCCTGGCGCAGCGCGGGGATCATCGCCTCGACCGCCTCCGGCTCCTCGACCATCACTTCAACTTCGTCCGCTACCCCCTCGCGGTTGAAATAGATCTGCGCCTCGCCAAAAGGCATGTAGACGCGGGTCCGGTCGATATCGTAGCGGCCCGCGGTAAAGATGTAGGCCACCTCATAGGCGTTCACCCGCGGGCTGGTGCCAAAGGGCGTCTTGACCCCCTCGGGCGAGATCAGCTTGATCCGGTCGCCCACGGCCACGCCCAGTTCACGCGCCACGCCGGAGCCGATGGCGAGGCCGGCCGGGAAATCGCCCAGTTCGCCCTGCGCCTGCTCGCCCGCGGCGATGGCCGGCAGCGTGGCCAGATCGCCGGCCCGGATGCCGAACACCTCGACCCCGGAATTGCGCCCGCGATGCGCCGCCATGACCTGACCGCGCACCAGCGGCGCCGCCCGGGTCACGCCGGGCACCTGCGCCAGCCGCGCGGCCATGTCTGCGAAATCGGGGATGGTCCGGTCGATCCGGCCCTGCGCGGTCACCTCGCCCAGGTTGTAGACGGTGACATGGGCGTTGGCGCCCAGGATCGTGCCGACGAACTCCGACCGGAACCCTGATCGCACAGCCAGCGTGGCGATCAGGGCAAAGACCGCAAGGGTGATGCCGATCAGGCTGATCCAGGTCATCACGCTGACCCCGCCCTCGGCACGGCGTGCGCGCAGATAACGCCAGGCGATCATCCACTCAAAGGGGGCAAAGGGGGGCGTGCGGTTGGCCACGGCTGCTCCAGTTCTGCTCGGCGCGGACAGTGCGGCGAACGCTGCGGGGCGTCAAGCGACATCCTCGGCAGGAAACCGACCCGACCCAGGCCTCGCCCGGCGAGTAATACTGGATTTCGTTCCATCACGTCGTTAGCCCTAAAGGAGACGAAAAGGGGGCACCGAACATGCCGGCGGGGCTTTTGATCATTCTTTATCTGGGCGTCGTCCTGTTGCCGCTCGGCCTGGCCTGGGCGCAGGGGTTGACGCCGCGCTCCGTTGCCGACGAACTGGCCTCGGGCGCCGGGATTCTGGCGTTGACGGTGATCCTGGCCGAATTCCTGCTGCTGGGCCGCTACCGTTTCATGACCCGGCGCCTGGGCACAGATATCGTGATGCGGATGCATCAGCTGCTGGCGCGGGGGGCGGCGATCCTGGCGATCGTCCATCCGTTTCTCTACACCACCCGCCGGGCGCCGGCGCCGGACTGGGACACCCAGCGGCAATTTTTCGTGACGGCAGAGTTTTCGGCGCTCTGGCCGGGCATCGTCGCCTGGCTTCTGCTGCCGACGCTGGTACTGATGGCGATCGGGCGCACCACGCTGGGCTCCCGATACGAGGCATGGCGGCTGATGCACGGGCTTGGGGCCACGCTGATCGCGGGATTCGGCGTGCTGCACGCCCCGCGTGCCGGAAC
>NZ_JARGPK010000048.1 GCF_029212575.1 Antarcticimicrobium sp. | reverse complement strand
TTCCATTGCCGGCATCCACCACATCGGCCCCCTGGCTGGCGATGATGAAGTCGGCGCCCTTGCCGCCGAACAACCGGTCGTCGCCGGCGTCTCCCACAATGAAATCGTCGCCGGAGCCGCCGTAGATCAGATCGTCACCGGCGCCCCCTTCGATGAAATCGTTGTCGGCGGCACCGAAGATCCGGTCATTGCCGTCTTCACCAAACAGCGAATCGTGCCCGTCCTCGCCAAACAGCTTGTCGTTGCCGTTGCCGCCCTGCAGCGTGTCGCCCTCAAGGCCGCCAAAGAGCTTGTCGGCCTTGTTGCCGCCGTCAAGGATGTCGCTGCCCGCGCCGCCGGTCAGGATATCGCGTCCGCCCCGGCCAACCAGCGTATCCGCCCCGTCGCCGGTGGTGATGATGTCGTCGCCGCCGGTGTTGTCGATGAAGGTGAAGTGCTCGATCCCGGTAAAACTGGTGACATACTCGTCCTCGGGGTCGTCACCGGGACGAAAGGCCCCGTCATACCCGCTGACCGCGCTCGGGGTGAGAGGATCGAAGGTTACACCGCCTGTCCCCGACATGCTCTTGTAGGTCAGGCGATCTTCGCCATCGGTTCCCACAACGGTTTCTTCAATCGGGCCTTTAACTGTAAAATCGGTCAATTTATGTCCTCCAGGAAACAATCGGTCTCGATTACCCGTCACATATTGTGCTTTTGTGATCTATCAAGACTTGAGGCAAATCAAACGACCGTGCCCGGTTTCGCGACAAACCGGTTTCCGTTGCGTAAGGTTCATGCCGAGTGAATTTCCAGTGCCTGACGGAACAGGCCTGCATCGACATTTCCGCCCGAGGCGACGGCAATCACCGCATCGCCTGCGATCCGGTCGGGGCGGAACAGGGCGGCGGCCAGCGCCACCGCGCCGCCGGGTTCGAGCACGATCTTGAGACGGGCAAAGGCCAGCGCCATGGCGCGCAGCGCCTCGTCGTCGGTCACGCTCAGCCCCGGCCCGCAGAGCCGGTGCATGATCGGAAAGGTGATCTGCCCCGGTTGCGGCGTGACGATCGCATCGCAGAGCGAGCCCGATTGCGTCGCGTTGCGCTCGATCCGCCCAGAGGCGAGCGAGCGGGTCACGTCGTCGAACCCTTCCGGTTCGACCGGGCGGGCGCGCAGCCCCGGCGCGCGGGCCTCCAGCGCCAGCGCGATGCCCGAGGTCAGCCCGCCGCCGCCGCAGCAGACCAGCACATCGGCCCGGGTGACACCAACCTCGGCGGCCTGTTCGGCGATCTCCAGCCCGGTGGTGCCCTGGCCGGCGATCACCTGCGGTTCGTCGAACGGCTTGATCAGGGTCAGCCCACGCTCCTGCGCCAGGGTCGCGCCGATGGCATCGCGATCCTCGCGCTCGCGGTCATAGAGCACCACCTCGGCGCCGAGCGCGCGGGTGTTGTCGATTTTCATCTTCGGCGCGTCCGAGGGCATGATGATCACCGCCGAGACCCCATGCAGTTTCGCGGCATAGGCGACGCCCTGGGCGTGGTTGCCGCTGGAAAAGGCGATGACGCCGCGCGCCCGGACCTCGGGGGCGAGGGCGGAGACCGCCGACCAGGCACCGCGGAACTTGAAGCTGCCGGTGTGCTGCAGGCATTCCGGTTTGACCAGCACCCGGCGCCCGGCAATCTCGTCGAGAAAGGGCGAGGACAAAAGCGGCGTGCGCCGCGCGTGGCCTCGCAGCCGCTCCGCCGCGGCCTCGATCATCGCAATGTCGGTCATGCGGCCTGCTCCAGGATTTGCCGGATCAGCGCCAGCGATTCCGGTTCGTCGAGAAAGGGCACGTGGCCTCGATCCGGCACCTCGTCCGAGATCATGCCGGGGTGGCGGCGGTGCATCTCCTCAAGCGTCTCGTGGTCGAGGATGTCGGAGTTGGCGCCGCGCAGCACCCCCAGCGGCAGCGCGCGCAGGGCTTTGAAGAACATCCACATGTCCGGTGTCGCGCCGGTGGCCGCCTGCTCCAAAAGCGCCTTGTGCAGGGCCGGGTCATAGCGCAGTTCGAGCCCCGCCTCGGTTTGCAGGTACTGGTATTCGGCCTGCTGCCGCCAGACCGACAGCGGCACGCCGGGAAACTCGGCTTCCATCGCCACCTTCAGATCGGCAGCGGCGGCGTCCAGCGTTTTTGCCCGGGGCTTCTTGCCGACGTAATCCATGATCCGCGCGATGCCCCGGGCGCCAACAACCGGGCCGATGTCGTTCAGGATCACGCCCGACAGCCGCCCGGGAACGCTGGCCGCCAGTGCCATCGCCAGCAGCCCGCCGCGCGACGTGCCGAGGACAGTGACCTTGTCCAGACCAAGGTGGTCCAGCAGCTCGATCACGTCATGCCCTTCGCGCAGGACATTGTAATTCATGAAATCGGCGTCGTAGTCGGAGGCGCCGCGCCCGCGGCTGTCCAGCGTGATCAGCCGAAGGTCGGTCAAATGCGGTGCCAGAAAGGAGAAATCCAACCCGTTGCGCGTCAACCCGGCCAGACACAGCAGCGGCTGGCCTTTTCCGGTGTCGGTGTAATGGAGCCGTTTTCCGTCGGAGGTCGTGAACGTGCTCATGCCTTGGCTGCCAGGTCGGGGATTGTCGTCAGGTCCGAAAGGATGGTGTCGGGGCGCCAGGGCAGCCTGTCCACCGGTTCGCCGGCGCGGTTGACCCAGGCGGTCGTGAACCCGTAGCCGGCCGCTGCGGCGGCGTCCCAGCCGTTCGACGACACGAACAATACCTCGTGCCTGGCGCAGCCGAAGTGCTGGCCGACCAGGTCGTAGACCCGCGAATCGGGTTTGAACACACCCACGCTTTCCACCGAGAGCACCGCGTCGAGCACCCCGGCCACGCCCGCCGATTGCACCGCGCCGTCCAGCATGTCGGGCGAGCCGTTGGACAGGATCGCGGTGTTCAACCCGTTCCGTTTCAGTGCCGCAAGCATCGCCGGAACCTCGGGGTAGGCGCCAAGCTCCCAGTAGAGCGCGAGCAGGCGTTCGCGCAACGCGGCGTCTCCATCGAGCCCGGTCGCCTCCAGCGCCCAGTCGAGCCCGTCCTGGGTGACCGCCCAGAAATCGGTATGGGCCCCGGTGACGGCGCGCAGCCAGCTGTATTGCAACTGTTTCAGCCGCCAATGCGCGGCCAGGTCCGCCCAACGGTCGGCCAGCGCCGGAAAGGCCGGCTCCGCCGCGGCCTGCCGGGCGGCGGCGGCGACATCGAACAAGGTGCCATAGGCATCGAAAACGGCTGTGGTTATGGTCATGGTGGTCCTCCGTGCCGGGGCACAGTTGCACAGGCGGACGGGGGCGAAAAGGGGAGGTTTGCGGCCGTTCTGTACGCAAATGCGTTACCGCCGGGTTTCGGGCCCTCGGGTTTACATCCGGTTTTGAGCCTTTAGGCTGGGCCGTTCAATCCACGCAAAACACCGGAGCATTCATGACGACAGTAAAAACCGGAGACACGGTCCGCATCCACTATACCGGAACCTTGACGGACGGCAGCCGGTTCGACAGTTCCGAGGGGCGCGATCCGCTGGAATTCACCGTTGGCGCCGGGCAGATCATTCCCGGTCTGGACGGCGCGATTCCGGGCATGGAAGTGGGCGAGGAAAAAACCGTCGAGGTGCCTTGCGACGAGGCCTATGGCCCGGTCAACCCGGAGGCGCGCCAGGCCATCCCGCGCGAAGGGATCCCCGACGACATCCCGCTCGAGATCGGTTCGCGCCTGCAGATGCAGGCACCGGACGGACAGGCCGTGCCGGTGACGGTGGTCGCCGCCGATGACGCGACAGTGACGCTGGACGCCAACCATCCGCTGGCCGGCCAGGACCTCACCTTTGCCATCGCGCTGGTCGAGATCGTCTGATACTGCAGGCAACTTCTATGGCTCTTTTCCGCGTCCCGTGCTCCACTGCACCCGGGCGCAAGGAGGGCATATGCCATGCCAAGCAGGCTAGACGAGTTGCTGAACCGTCTCCGCGAAATTCAGGACGCGGTTCAGGACGAGATTGAAGAGCGCCGCTCCGCCTTTCGCTATCGGGTCGAGAGGGGGCGGGTGGTCTTCGACGCGGACATGCGGCGGCGGCATCGGGAGTTGCGGGAGGGCTGGATCAGCTTCCTGTCGCGGACCCGTCCGCTGGTGGTGCTGACCGCGCCGGCGATCTATGCGCTGATCGTTCCGCTGGTTCTTCTGGACCTATTCGTCAGCTTCTACCAGGCGGTGTGCTTTCCGGTCTACCGGATCGAGAAGGTGCGGCGCGCCGACTTCATCGCGATCGACCGCCATCATCTTGCCTATCTGAACGGGCTGCAAAAGCTGAATTGCGTCTATTGCGGCTATGCCAACGGGTTGATCGCCTATGTGCGTGAGGTCGCGGCCCGGACCGAGGCCCATTGGTGCCCGATCAAACACGCCCGCCGGATCGAGGCGCCGCATGGGCAATACGGCGGTTTCGCCGAGTTCGGCGACGGGCAGGCGTTCGGCGATACGGTATCGCGGCTTCGGCGTGGCCAGAAAGACCACGGAGCGGGGTGATTGCAGCCTACAGGAATTCCGGCTGCGGCATGCCCAGCACGTGGAAACCGCCATCGACGCGGATGATCTCGCCGGTGGTGCAGGACCCCGCGTCGGAGGCGAGGTAAACGGCGGTGCCGCCGACCGCCTCAAGCGTGGCATTGGAGCCGAGCGGCGCGTTCTGGTCGGTGAACTTGTAGGTCTTGCGTGCCCCGCCGATGGCGGCACCGGCCAGCGTCTTCATCGGGCCGGGCGAGATCGCGTTGACGCGGATGCCCTCGGGGCCGAGATCGTTGGCCAGGTAACGGGTGACAGATTCCAGCGCCGCCTTGGCCACGCCCATGACGTTGTAGTTGGGTACAACACGGGTCGAACCCTGATAGGTCAGCGTCAGCAGCGTGCCGCCGTTCTCTTTCATCAGAGGGTGCGCCCGGCGGGCGACCTCGATGAAGGAATAGGCGCTGATGTCCATCGAGTTCTTGAAGTTCGCCCGGCTGGTGTTGAGGAAACGGCCGGTCAATTCGGATTTGTCGGAATAGGCGATCGCATGCACCACGAAATCGATGGTCGGCCAACGCGCGGCCAGCGCGGCGAAACCGGTATCCAGGCTCGCATCGTCGGTCACGTCCACATCGACCATGAAGTCCGAGCCGACCGAGGCTGCCAGCGGTTCCAGCCGTTTGCCGAAGGCATCGCCCTGGTAGGTAAAGGCAAGCTCGGCCCCGGCCCCGTGCATCGCCCTGGCGATACCCCACGCGATGGAGCGATCATTGGCGACACCCATGATCAGCCCGCGTTTGCCTTGCATTGCATTCGACATGTTATGATTTACCCGTAATATTTCGACAGGATCATGGATCCGTTGGTGCCGCCAAAGCCAAAACTGTTGGTCATGATGCTGTCCAGGCCCACTCCGGACACGGTCTCGAGCGCGATTTCCGCCGGCTCCAGTGCCGGGTCAAGCGTTTCGACGTTGATCGACCGGGCGATGAAATCGTTTTCCAGCATCAGCAGGCAGAATACGGCCTCCAGCGCGCCTGCGGCACCCTGGGCATGCCCGGTCATGGACTTGGTCGAACTGATCGGCGGGGTCCGCCCGCCGTACTGGTTCATCGGGCCGAAGACGCGGCGCACCGCCTTGACCTCGCCGACGTCGCCGACCGGGGTCGAGGTGCCGTGTGCGTTGATATAGCTGACCTTGCGATCCTGCGGCACGGTGGCCAGCGCGAGCTGCATGGCGCGTTCGCCGCCCTCGCCCGACGGGGCGACCATGTCATGCCCGTCCGAGGTGGCGGCAAAGCCGGTGACCTCGGCGTAGATCCTGGCGCCGCGTGCCAATGCGTGATCCAGTTCCTCCAGCACGAGGATGCCGCCGCCGCCCGAGATCACGAAGCCGTCGCGATCGGCGTCAAAGGCGCGGCTCGCCCTATCGGGGGTGTCGTTGTACTTGGACGACATCGCGCCCATGGCGTCGAACAGGCAGGACAGGGTCCAGTCCAACTCCTCGGCGCCGCCGGCGAACATCACGTCCTGCTTGCCCATCATGATCTGTTCCGCCGCGTTGCCGATGCAGTGCAGCGAGGTCGAGCAGGCCGAGGTGATGGAATAGTTGATGCCCTTGATCTTGAAGGCGGTCGACAGGTTGGCCGAGATCGTGGACGACATGCACTTGGGCACCGCGAAGGGGCCGATCCGCTTGGTCGCTCCGGTCTTCAGGACAGTCTGATGCGCGGTCAGCAAGGCGCTTGTCGACGGCCCGCCCGACCCGGCGACAAGCCCGGTGCGCGGGTTGACGATGTCGGCCTCTTCCAGACCGGCATCGGCGATTGCCTCCTGCATCGCGATATGGGCATAGGCGGCCCCTGGACCCATGAAGCGCAGGGCGCGCTTGTCGACATGCTCGGCAACATCGATGTCGATGGTGCCTGCGATCTGGCTGCGGAACCCGTGTTCGGCCATTTCCGGACTGGCGACGATGCCGGATCGACCGGTCTTCAGCGCCTCCAGAACCTCACCGGCATTGTTGCCGATGGACGAAACGATCCCCAACCCTGTGACGACGACGCGACGCATCGATGCTCTCCTCGTAACTCTGCGCGGGCGCGCTCAGGCCCCTGTGGCGGACAGGCCGACCTTCATGCCCTTGACGGAATAAATCTCTTCGCCGTCGGCCTCAACCCGGCCGTCGGCGACCCCCAGTTTCAGCTTGCGGTCGATGACGCGGGTGAAATCCACGTAGTATGTCAGCATCTTGCGCGCCGGCGTGACCATCCCGGTCAGCTTGACCTCGCCCACGCCCAGCGCCATGCCCAGCCCCTGCATGCCGCGCCAGCCCAGGTTGAACCCGGTCAGCTGCCAAAGACCGTCAAGGCCGAGGCAGCCGGGCATGATCGGATTGCCGGGAAAATGGCATTTGAAGAACCAAAGATCCGGTACGATATCGAACTCGGCGACGACATGGCCCTTGCCGTTGCTGCCGCCGTCGGCGCTGATTTCGGTGATGCGGTCCATCATCAGCATCGGCGGTTCCGGCAGTTGCGCATTGCCCGGCCCGAAGAGTTCACCCCGCGCGCATTTCAGCAAATCGTCTTTGTCAAAACTGCTCGGGTATTGGGACATGCTGCCGCGTCTCCTGTTTGCCGCTTCGATGCATCTGCGATCCTCTAGCATCGCGTCGGAGGGTCCTGCAAGGGCGCCGCGTGCCGTGGGCGCATTCGGCGCAGGCCGGGGTCGCGTCGGTGCGAATGAAAATCATTTGTATTTTAGCGTCCTTGCGCCCTATATATACGGCCAACATGACGGGTGAGGCCGGAAAGTGAAACCGGAAAGAGCGACATACGCCACCCTGTGGCTGGGCCGGGCAGGGTTGCGCCCGACGCGGCAGCGTCTTGCGCTGGCCGAACTGCTGGTCGGTGACGGGCAGCACAGGCATGTCACCGCCGAAAGCCTGTTCGAGGCGGCGCGGCAGACCGGGGCGACGGTGTCTCTCGCCACGGTCTACAACACCCTGCGCGCCTTTTGCGAGGCCGGGGTGCTGAACGAGATCACGGTGGACGGATCGAAAAGCTATTTCGACACCAACACCCACGATCACCCGCATTTCTTCTGGGAGGATGACGGTCGCCTGTCGGATGCGCCCGCCGAGCAATTGCAGATCGCCCGGCTGCCGGATGCGCCCGAAGGGGCCGAGATTGCGTCGGTGGATGTAGTGATCCGCCTGCGCCGCAAATCCTGATCCTTGTTTGCCGCGGTCGCGATTTTCGGTTGAACCGAGCGGCGCGTCGGCATCATTCTGCCCGAAAATGAGGCGCAGATCATGACTCACCCGCTTTTGTCCCAGGCCGATATCGAAACCTACCAGCGCGATGGCGTTGTGCTGGTCAAGGGTCTCTTCGCCGATCACGTGGACGGGTTGCGTCGTGGGGTGGCGGCGAACATGGCGGCGCCCGGTCCCTCGGCCTCGAACAACAACAAGGCGGGCGAGACAGGGCGGTTTTTCGACGACTACTGCAACTGGACGCGGATCCCGGAGTTCGTCGAGGTGGTCCAGACGTCACCCGTGGCCGAGGTGGCGGCAGATCTGATGCGATCCCGCACGGTCCAGATGTTCCACGATCACGTTCTGGTCAAGGAGCCCGGCACCTCGATGGCCACCCCCTGGCACCAGGACGGGCCGTATTACTTCGTCGAGGGCGAACAGACCGTCAGCTTCTGGTCGCCGCTCGACCCGGTGCGCGAGGCGACGCTGCGCTGTGTCGCCGGATCGCACCGCTGGGAGAAAGAGGTTCTGCCGACACGCTGGGTCAGCGAAGAGGGATTTTTCCCCGACGAAAGCCGGTACATGCCGGTGCCCGATCCGGAGGCCGAGGGGATGCGCATCGTCGAGTACGAGATGGAGCCGGGCGACGCGGTGGCGTTCAACTTCCGCACCCTGCACGGGGCCCGGGGCAATACCAGCCAGGCCCGCCGCCGGGCGTTCTCGATCCGGCTGGTCGGCGACGATGCGCGTTACGTCGAACGTCCCGGCCCCACCTCGCCGCCGTTCCCCGGGCATGACATGACCCCGGGGCAAAGGCTGCGGGAGGATTGGTTCCCCATCCTGCTCGACCGGTCATAGCGCCGCCCGCCCTCAAAACCATTGCCCCGGCTCCATCAGTCCGAGGTCGAGCAACTGGCGGGAATGCCATTCGAACGGGGTCGACTTGCGCCAGTGGAATGTCGTGATGTCGAAGGCAGAGCCCGGGTTCGCCTTCAGCGCCTTGGCTGTGCGAAACGAACAGATCGCCGCCGTCAGGTTGTGGTGCCAGGGGCAGGCATAGGTGTTGTACTCCTGATCATTGAAGGTGTGGTCCGGCAGCAACCGCAGCCCGGGCTTGGCGCGGAACAGCGCAATCCGGTCGATCCTGCGGCTGGGGGTGGGGATGTGCTCCTCTTGGCGCCAGCGCAGCCCGCCGAAGAAATCGAGTTGCCGTTCTTTCGGGTGGTTGTGGTTGTCAGGGTCCGGGCGGGCCAGAGCGTAATACCCCGCGCGGTCCAGATGCGCGCGCTCCAGCGACACCGCGTCCGGGCAGGTTTCGAGATCGTCGGCGTAAAGATCGATGACATAGGTGAGCATGGCATCGCGCCGTTCCTCGGTGTGAAAGGTCAGCATTTCGCCGATGCTGCGCGTCTCGCAAAATGGAAAGAACAGGTACTCGGCATTGTAGCAGTAAAACAGCCAGAGGCCCGGCGCCGCCTCGATCACCCGGTTGACCGCATCGAAGACCCTTTGCGGAGGGTTGCAATCGAAATCCACCCGGTGAACCCGTTCGTCCAGATCCTCCGGCATGTCGAACGCGCGCGGCATCAGGGCGACCACCGCGCGAAATCCGCAGTCCAGATGATGGCGCAGGGTGCTGCCCAGTTCGACCGTGTCCTCGACAAAGATCAAGGCAACCGGCCCCTTGGCCAGGGCCGCTGCGCCGTGCTTCAGAAAGTCATTCAGAGATGTGTGGTGCATGCCGTGCCCTGCCCGCGACCTTGCTGGCGTTTTTTCGCAGAGTCGGGTATTCGGGCCGTCATTGCAAGCCGCCGGGCAAAACCCTATGTGCGGCGTTTCACTCCGTAGCCGCGAAAGCAGACCCGATGACAGCGCCAAAGAAACTCTTCATCAAGACCTATGGCTGCCAGATGAACGTCTACGACAGCGAGCGTATGGCCGAGGCGCTGGGCGGACAGGGCTATGTCGAGACAAAGACGCCCGACGATGCCGACATGATTCTGCTGAACACCTGCCATATCCGGGAAAAGGCGGCCGAAAAGGTTTACTCCGAGCTTGGCCGCTTCAAGGGGCTTAAGGCCGAGCGGCCCGATCTGAAAATCGGCGTGGCCGGTTGCGTCGCCCAGGCCGAAGGCGAAGAGATCATGCGCCGCCAGCCGCTGGTCGATCTGGTGGTCGGGCCGCAAAGCTATCATCGCCTGCCCGAGCTGGAGGCGAGGGCGCGCGCGGGCGAAAAGGCGCTCGACACCGATTTCCCCGAAGAGGACAAGTTCGACAAGCTGATTGCGCGGCCCAAGGCGAAACGCGGGCCGACCGCGTTCCTGACCGTTCAGGAAGGCTGCGACAAGTTCTGTGCCTTCTGCGTGGTGCCCTATACCCGTGGCGCCGAGGTCTCACGTCCGGTGGACCGCCTGCTGACCGAGGCGCGCGACCTGGTCGAGCGCGGCGTGCGTGAGATCACGCTCTTGGGTCAGAACGTCAACGCCTATCACGGGGCGGGCCCCGACGGCGCCGACTGGTCGCTGGCGCGGCTGATCTGGGCGCTGAACGATGTCGATGGGCTGGAGCGCATCCGCTTCACCACCTCGCATCCCAACGACATGGGCGATGACCTGATCGAGGCCCATTCGAGTTGTCCCAAGCTGATGCCCTATCTGCACCTGCCGGTTCAGTCGGGCAGTGACCGGATTCTCAAGCGGATGAACCGCAGCCATACCGCCGAGCAATATCTGCGGCTGATCGAACGACTGCGCGCCGCGCGGCCCGATCTGCACATGTCAGGCGATTTCATCGTCGGTTTCCCGGAGGAGACCGAGGCGGATTTCCAGGCCACGCTCGATCTTGTCGAGGCGGTGCAGTACGGCTCGGCCTTTTCGTTCAAGTATTCCACCCGCCCGGGCACCCCTGCGGCGGAACGCGCGCAGGTCGGCGAGGCCGAGAAGGACGACCGCCTGCAGCGCCTGCAGGCCCTGCTGACCCGCCAGCAGCGGGCGCTGCAGGATGCCATGGTCGGCCGGGACGTCGGTGTCCTGTTCGAGAAGACCGGCCGCATGCCGGGGCAGATGGTGGGCAAGTCCGACCACCTGCACGCTGTGCACGTCAAGACGGATGCGGTGGCGCCCGGCGACCTTGCCCGGGTCAGAATCGTATCCTCGGGGCCGAACTCGCTGGCCGGAGAGATGCTGCGCTGATCCGCCACCGGCATCCGCGCAGAGACGATTCGGTGCCTATAGGCGCCCCCCGGACCAAGGTCCGATTGATGCCAGGGCGGAAAATATCTCCCCGATAGGACGGAATTGTTTCACATTTCCATCTAACCGTGGAGAAAAATTTGCCCGTGTTTTCCGGCGGTGTATGATGGCAGCAGGCTTTCGAAAGATCATGACTTGCTGTTGGTCGGAAACCGGCGTCGCATCAGCGCGACAGATTTTTTGGTTTTGGAGTGCTCCGATGAAACGTGTGATCCTCGCCGCGGCCCTGTTGATCGGGACGGCGTGCCAAGTTTCCGCAGAAGGATACAAGCTTGTCGCGGACGGAAACACGCTGATCGTGAGCTGCTTTCGCGGCCCCTGGAAGGACGTGATCTGGGATCGTCCAAACTCCAATTTCATCGATAGCCTGATCGATTTCGGCTACGATTATCCCAACGCCCACGCGATTGCCGAGCGCATTTGCCGCGACGACCATCTGGTGGGCAACAAGCCCGCGATGAAGGCCGAGATGATCCGGATCTATTACGAATCGCCGGAAATCCGCGGCAAGACCCGTACCCTTCGCTGATCCCCGTGGACGCAGATCGCGCCCGGCGCCGAAGGGGCGCGCCGCCGCCGGTCGCGGACGGAGAAAGGTTTCGGTTTCGCATTGGCGAAAACGCGCCGGACCTCTTTGCAACCATATGGTGCAGGATTGTGGGGGGTGTTCTGGCCGATACCTCAACATATCGAGGTTTTCGCTTCACATGTATCGCTTAGTTTCATAACCTTAGCACAATAAAGGCGAAGTCGGCTCCGGATATCGGGGGGCGGCGTCATTTTCGGGGGATCAAAGGTGACTGCATCAAAGGTGATTGATTTAAGGGCCCAGCGTGCCCTGGCCGCGCTGGTCGCGGCGATTGTGCTGGCCTTCGCGTTCGGGACCATCGCGCAGGCAGGGACGAAAACGGTGATCGGGGAGCGCTATGTGCCGACCATCTGGGTCGACCCGGACGGCTGCGAGCACTGGGTCATGGATGACGGAGCCGAGGGCTACATGACGCCGCATGTGCGCCGCGACGGAACCCCGGTCTGCCGCCGGGGCAACCTGTGCGGCACGATGCCGGCGGATCAGTTCTTTGCCACCGACAAATACTATATCAACGCCGCCGGGCAGCAGCGCCTGCGTGAATTCTTCTCCAGTGCGGGCGCGCGCGGCTACATCATCACCGGCCATACCGACAGCCGGGCCTCGGACGCCTACAACATGACGCTGTCGCGCAACCGCGCCAATTCGGTGGCCCGTGTTGCCCGCAGCATTGGGGCCAACGTGGTCGATGTTCGCGGCTATGGCGAGCGTTCCCCACGGGTGCCCAACACCAGCGCGGCCAACATGGCGCAGAACCGTCGCGTCGAAATCATCTGCGTGCAGTGAGGAGAGAGACAATGAAACTCGTCAAGGTCATCGCGCTGCTCGCCGCCGCCGGAACGCTCGCCGCCTGCGAAGCGACCGACAAAACCCGCGACCGGAACATCTTCGACACCAAGGACCTGAGCCAGCTCAAGGCCGGCATCTGGGTCGATCCCAACGGCTGCGATCACTGGATCATCGACGACGGGGTCGAGGGATACCTGTCGCAGCGTCTGGACCGTCACGGCAAGCCGGTCTGCTCGGGTGCCGCCCCTCCGGGCGTGGCCACCGGCCCGTTCAAGAAAGGCAGCAAGGTCGTCGACGCGATCTGACCCCGCTGCGATCATCCATGCGGCCGTCCCACCCGGGGCGGCCGTTTTTTGTTTCAAATCCGTGAAAAACGCACACATCCGCTTGCGCGGTGCCACCGATCTTGGCAGGCTTGTCTTACCGTTTGAGACAAGGAGAGCGGATTGGCCATTGGCGCCCTGACCCCACCGCAAGCCGAAAGCGCACCGCAAGAGGTGCTGATCGAATTTCCCGACAATCGCCTGCTGATCGACCTGTGTGGCGAATACGACCGCAACCTCGCCGAGATCGAGCGCAAGCTCTCGGTGCAGATCCTGCGGCGTGGAAACCAGGTGGCGATCATGGGCGAGGAGGCCGCGCAGAAGCAGGCGATCGAGGTGCTGAATGCGCTCTACCATCGGCTGGAAAGCGGCCGCGCGGTGGACTCCGGCGACGTCGACCGGGAATTGCGGATGGGCGGCTCCGATGCAGGTGGCGACCCCGGTGACCAGCTCGAGATGTTCAAGGGCGGCCCGGTCGAGATCAAGACCCGCAAGAAGCTGGTCGAGCCGCGCACCGACGCGCAGAAGGCCTATGTCCGGTCGCTGTTCGAGAACGAGCTTGCCTGTGGCATCGGCCCGGCGGGCACCGGCAAGACCTATCTCGCGGTGGCGGTCGGGGTCTCGATGTTCATCGGCGGTCACGTCGACCGGATCATCCTGTCGCGCCCGGCGGTCGAGGCCGGTGAAAAGCTCGGCTATCTGCCCGGCGACATGAAGGAAAAGGTCGATCCCTACATGCAGCCGCTCTACGATGCGCTGAACGATTTCCTGCCGGGCAAGCAGCTTGCCAAGCTGATTGAGGAAAAGCGCATCGAGATCGCGCCGCTGGCCTTCATGCGGGGGCGCACGCTGGCCAATGCCTTTGTCGTGCTGGACGAGGCACAGAACGCCACGACCATGCAGATGAAGATGTTCCTGACCCGCCTGGGCGAGGGCAGCCGCATGGTCATCACCGGCGACCGCACCCAGATCGACCTGCCGCGCGGCATGCCCTCGGGGCTGGCGGATGCGGAGCGGCTGTTGAAAACGGTCGGCGGCATCAGCTTCAACTATTTCACCTCCAGGGATGTGGTCCGTCACCCGCTTGTCGCGGCCATCATCGAGGCGTATGAGGCCGAAACCTGACTGTGGCTGCCGGGTCTCCGGGCCGTCTGTCCGGCCTGGGTGAACCGAAGATGACGTTTGAAATTTCTGTCGACGACTCCCGTTGGGGTAAGGTCGATCTGCCCTCGCTCGCGGAACGGGCGGTGGCGGAAACGCTGCGGCGCCTGGGGCTTGACCCGGACGACTGCGAGGTTGCCCTGCTGGCCTGCGACGATACGCGCATCGCCGAACTCAACGCCGATTTCCGGGGTAAACCGCAGCCGACCAACGTGCTGAGTTGGCCGGCCGAGGATCTGGGTGCCGAAATTCCGGGCGCCCGTCCCGACCTGCCCGAGCCGGATTTTACCGGGGAAATCGCCTTGGGCGACATCGCCATCGCCTTTGGAACCTGCGCGCGCGAGGCCCGGGAACAGGGCAAATCCCTGGCCGATCACACCACACATCTGATCGTGCACGGGCTGTTGCATCTGCTTGGCTATGACCACATCCGTGACCCGGATGCCACTTTGATGGAAGGCCTGGAGGTCGAGATACTTGGCAGACTGGGCCTTGATGACCCATATAGGGAACAACACGGGCCATGAGGCCCTTTTCGGACAGGATCAATGGGCGACGACACAGACGATTGTTCTAACGCGGCGCAACGCGCGCATCCAGAGAACAGCGAGACGGGAACCGGGGAAAAGACGGGTTTTCTCGGACGCTTATTCGAGGCTCTTGCACCGGTAGAGAGCGCACCTTCAGAGGCGCTCAACGGCCATCCGGCCGCGGCGGTGAACCCGCGCGGCATGATCAACCTGCGGCGGCTGCGGGTCGAGGACGTGGCGATTCCCACGGCCGAGATTGTCGCGGTGCCCAGCGCGATCTCGATGGAGGAGCTCGTCGGCGTCTTCCGCGAAAGCGGGATGACGCGAATCCCGGTCTATGACGGGACGCTGGACACGCCGCTGGGTTTTGTCCACCTCAAGGACCTAGCCCTGACCCACGGGTTCAACGGCAACAACGAGGCCGAGTTCGATCTGGCCGCGATGGTACGCCCGCTGCTTTTCGTGCCGCCCTCGATGCCGCTGGGCGTGCTGCTGACCAAGATGCAGACCGAACGGCGGCACATGGCGCTGGTGATCGACGAATATGGCGGCGTTGACGGGCTGGTGACCATCGAGGACCTGATCGAACAGGTGGTGGGCGAGATCGAGGACGAATACGACACCGACGAGGACCAGCCCTGGGTCAAGGAAAAGCCGGGCTGCTACGTCGCCCAGGCGCGCACCCCCTTGGACGAGTTCGAGGCCGAGATCGGTCGCTCGCTGACCAGCCACGATGCGGTGGACGAGGAAGAGATCGACACCCTCGGCGGGCTGGTCTTCATGCTGTCGGGGCGGGTGCCGACGCGGGGCGAGGTGGTGGTGCACCCCGACGGCCCCGAGTTCGAGGTGATCGACGCCGACCCGCGCCGCATCAAGCGGCTGCGCGTGCACGTCCCGGACCCCGGCGAATGACAGGAACCGCATGACGCGGGTGGGGCGGTGGCGGCTGCGCTGGCGCATGGCCATCGCCGCGCTGATCGGCGCGATCGGTGCCATGGGGCTGGCGCCGGTCGGCGCCTGGCCGGCGACACTGCTGGCGCTGGTGCTACTGCCCTCGCTGCTCATCGCCTGCGCCACCCCGCGTGCGGCGGCACTCACCGGCTGGGCCTTTGGCGCCGGCTGGTTTGCCCACGGGCTGTTGTGGATCATCGAGCCGTTCCTCGTCGAGCCCGAGCGCCATGGCTGGATGGCGCCCTTTGCCCTCGTGTTCATGGCCGGCGGGCTGGCGCTGTTCTGGGCGGCGGCGGCCTGGGCCGCGCACCGTTTCGCCCGTGGTCCGGCCAGCCGCACCGCCGCGCTGGCGGTGACCCTGTCGCTGGCCGAGGTCGGGCGCGCCTACCTGCTCACCGGGTTTCCGTGGGCCGCACCGGCGCAGGTCTGGGTC
Source organism: Antarcticimicrobium sp. (assembly GCF_029212575.1). GTDB lineage: Bacteria > Pseudomonadota > Alphaproteobacteria > Rhodobacterales > Rhodobacteraceae > Antarcticimicrobium. The sequence goes on along the minus strand of NZ_JARGPK010000048.1, from coordinate 89,150 downwards.
GATACCCCGGTCGCCCTGCTTCTGGCCTGGATCGGACCGCAGGGCCTGGGGCTGGCAACGCTGGTCGCCGCGCTACCGCCGGGCTGGGCGCTGGCCCGGGGCCGGGGGGCGGGCGCCCTCGCGCTGTCCTGCCTGCCTGCCGCAGTTCTCGCCGCCGCCGCCTTCGCCGCCGCTTCGGACCGCGAGGCACCGGCAGGCACCGGCGCGATTGTCCGGCTGGTCCAGCCCAACGCGCCGCAGCACCAGAAATGGGATCCGGCCTTTATCCCGGTTTTCTTCAAGCGGCAGATCGACTTTACCGCGGCAGACCCGCGCCCCGACCTGATCGTCTGGCCGGAAAGCGCGGTGCCGGTCGCGCTGAACGACGCCGCCGCGACGCTGGAGCGCATCGCGCAGGCGGCAAGGGGCGCCCAGGTGGTTCTGGGCATCCAGCGTTTCGACGGCTGGAGGGTCTACAATTCGCTGGTGCGCCTCGATGGCGCGGGTGAGGTCGCCGGGCTTTACGACAAGCACCACCTTGTGCCCTTTGGCGAATACCTGCCGCTGGGCGATCTGGCAGCGCGGCTCGGGGTGTACGGCTTTGCCGCGCAGGAGGGGCAGGGCTATAGCGCCGGGCCGGGCCCGCGCCTGCTGGATCTGGGCGCATTGGGCGCGGCGCTGCCGCTGATCTGTTACGAGGCGGTGTTCCCGCAGGACGTGAACGCGGCACCCGCGCGCCCAAACCTGTTGCTGCAGGTGACCAACGACGCCTGGTTCGGCACCCATTCCGGCCCCTATCAGCACCTCGCGCAGGCGCGGATGCGCGCGATCGAGCAGGGGCTGCCGCTGGCGCGCGCGGCCAATACCGGCATCTCGGCGATGATCGGCCCGCGCGGGGAGGTGATCCGCTCGCTCCCGTTGGGGCAGGCGGGCTTTGTCGATGCGGTGCTGCCGGCGCCGCTGCCGCCCACGTTTTACGCGCGAATGGGGGACGGACCTGTGTTCCTGGTGCTACTTTGTGCCGCCTTGGCGATTATGCTGATGCAAAGCCCCCGCAGATCGCCTACATAGCGATTGACCGGCCCGCGGCTCGCGCGGACCCGGGTTTGACCGCTGTCACAACGGCTTCCTGGCGTGACAGGCAAAAAACCAATGGAGCACTTTCATGTCCCGCAAGAACTACACGTTTACCTCCGAGTCCGTCTCGGAGGGCCACCCCGACAAGGTCTGCGACCGGATTTCCGACGCCGTTCTCGATGCCTTCCTCGCCGAGGAGCCCGAGGCGCGCGTCGCCTGCGAGACCTTCGCGACGACGGGCATGGTTGTCATCGGCGGCGAGGTCGGCCTGTCCGACCAGGAGCAGCTCAAGAACTACATGGGCCGGATCGGCCAGATCGCCCGCGATTGCATCAAGGACATCGGCTACGAGCAGGAACATTTCCACTGGAACACCTGCCACGTGCTGAACTTCCTGCACGAGCAGTCGGCCCATATCGCCCAGGGCGTCAACGCCGCCGACAACAAGGACGAGGGCGCCGGCGACCAGGGCATCATGTTCGGCTATGCCACCGACGAGACCGAGGCGCTGATGCCGGCGCCGATCCAGTATTCCCACGCCATCCTGCGCCGCCTGGCCGAGGTGCGCAAATCCGGTGCAGAACCCAGCCTGCGCCCCGATGCCAAGAGCCAGCTCTCGGTGGTCTACGAGGATGGCAAGCCGGTCGGCATCAGCTCGATCGTGCTCTCCACCCAGCACGCGAGCGAGGATCAGACCAGCGACGACATCCGCGCCATTGTCGAGCCTTATATCCGCGAGGTGCTGCCCGAGGGCTGGATCACGCCGGAAACCGAATGGTGGGTCAACCCGACCGGCACCTTCGTGATCGGCGGGCCCGATGGCGACGCCGGGCTGACCGGGCGCAAGATCATCGTCGACACCTACGGCGGCGCGGCCCCGCATGGCGGCGGCGCATTTTCCGGCAAGGACCCGACCAAGGTCGACCGTTCGGCGGCCTATGCCGCGCGCTACCTGGCCAAGAACGTGGTGGCGGCGGGGCTCGCGAAGAAATGCACGCTGCAACTCTCCTACGCCATCGGGGTCAGCAAGCCGCTGTCGATCTACATCGACACCCACGGCACCGGTGAACTGCCCGACGAGGTGATCGAGAAGGCGGTCGGCCAGGCGATGGACCTGACCCCGCGCGGCATCCGCCAGCATCTGCAGCTGAACAAGCCGATCTACCAGCGCACCGCGGCCTATGGCCATTTCGGCCGCGAGCCGGACGCCGACGGCGGCTTCAGCTGGGAAAAGACCGATCTGGCCGAGGCGCTGAAAAAGGCGGTCTGAGCGACGAAATTGCGGGCATCGCTTGCCCAGGCGGACAACATGCCAGGGGCGTCCTTTCGGGCGCCCCTTTTCGCATCATGACCTGCGGTCTGCCCTCTGGCCTAGAGAATGAAATCCGATGCGTGGAGCGTCTGCACCCCGTCCAGTGTGATGACCAGGTCTGATCGGCCATCGCCATCGGTATCGCCAAGGATGACCGTTTTCTTGTCGTCCCGCCGTTTGACATAACGTAGTTCTCCAGGGGTATCGGAATAGCCATCGCGACCAATGAACTCGAAGGTATTGATGCCGCGCTTGCCGATGTTCGCGTCAATCGAACTCAGGTCGATCTTGTCGCCCTGGGAGGCCGCGAAGTCGGTGATCGTATCGGCCTTGCCATAGCTGGGGCTGTCTGACGTGGCCCGGAAAATGAAAAGGTCACCCTTCACACCGCCAGAGAGAGTGTCCTGCCCCGATCCGCCAAAGAGCTTGTCCTTGCCTCTTCCTCCCGAAAGCGTGTCATCGCCACGATGGCCGATCAGACGATCATCGCCGGCCTCGCCCAGCAACATGTCTTTGCCCTTCTGGCCGGCGAGAGTGTCGTCACCGCGCCCGCCTTCGACATGGTCTTTGCCCTTCTGGCCGGCGATGATGTCGTTGCCGTCACCGCCAAGAATGAAATCATTGTCTGCCGAGCCAACGATTGTGTCTGCTGCCGTCCCGATGGTCCAGTAATCAGAATGATCATGGGTCACCGGCAAGTTTGCGTGCACAAAGAACGAGTCATAGTCGATCCCGTGCACCTTTCCGGTGAAGACATCGTCCGCCCAGCCTTCGTTCTCGAAGAAACGTATAATCTCCAGATAGAGCGTCATGGAATGCAGGTTGGCCGCGTCCGAAAGCCCGCTCGCCTCCGACATGTTGTGGTAAATGATGTTTTCGTCCCCTTCGTTGTCGGCCAGGAACGTGGCGGCAAGGATCGGGTCGCCATCAATCCAGATGTTGCTTTGCCGATCCTCGTCGCCGTCAATGTCGATCCCGTAGCCGGGGCTGGCGAAGGTCATCGTTTCCACCTTCTTGCTCCCCCAGGCATCTGTGAGTTTCTCGGCCATCGCCGCACCCAGACTGTGACCGGTGACAAAGACCTTCTTGATGCCATTCTCCGAATTTTTCGTGTAGGCGATCAGCCTTTCCAGCAGGTGTTCGTACTGGTCATAGTGGTCGCTCTTGTTGTCCCAGTCGGCGATATCCGGGGTCGCACCTGACAGGACCTCCCACCACTCCGCGTCGACGTCACTCGCATCGTTGGTTCCGCGAAACGCCAGGAACAGAGCATCCTTGGAGCGGCCGACCAAAGCGGCGGCGTTGCCACTGGTGAAGATACCGTCCTTCAGGCCATTGCGATCAAAAGGATAGTCGGGACCCGTGGGCGGCGTGGCGCCTCCGAAAGTTCCGGCATCCATGCACAGATCCTCGCCATTCAGAAGCCGGATCTGTGCGCCAATGCTGTCATAGGCTTTTCGGCCTGCTGCGCTGAAATCATTGATCCCGCTCCCCTCTACTTCAGTCTCCAGACTGTAAGCCGCAAGAGCGAGGGTCGCCATGAAATCGGTCTTGCCCTGTTTTGCGAATATCTTGTCAAAGGCCTTGAGCTTGGTTCCCGGTCGGGGCAGGGCGTAATCCGGCGAAAGCATCTCAACGGAGATCCACTCGACGCCCTTGTATGTGCTTTGTTGGTCCCGTTGGATGGTATAGGTATAATCCTCGGGGCGGTCGCTCAGCACCGGAAACTCGTAGGTTACAGCGCTGGTATAGTCGGACGACCAGATCGCCAGCCCGTAGTAATCGGCCACACCATCATAGAATTCCCACCAATCCGCATCCGCATCGAGGAGGTCGTAGGTTCTCGTAAACGCAACGGGGTTATCGACCCACCAGTGATCCGTTCTGCCATTCACGGAATGGATTACCGGAAGGCCGCACGTCTCGCTGTCCACACTACCGATGCCGTTGCCGTCATCATCTCGGATAGTGAGTGTTACGCTCTCCCCGTTCCAACCAAGCTGACGAATACCATGGAAATCATTGGCGGTGATCTCGACGGTATAAAAATAGTCCTTCATGCAGAATCCTCGATGATTTGCGCTCTTGAGAAAAGGATAAACGAAAATGTTGGCACGGTCCTTGAGCCAGAACAAATTGGGGCAGGGATTCGAATGTTTTGCGAGCAGACAGGCGTTTGAACCAGCGGAACCTTCCCTTTGCGGTGCCTTGGAGGGCAGACGTCTGGCTTGCCGTTGATCGGCCCGATTGCGCCCGCTTGCCCCGCGCGCGCCCAATCGCTACACCGCGCGCCATGACGCAGCACCCTGACCGCCCCCGGCGCAATTTCTATGGCCGCCTCAAGGGCAAGACCCTGAAGAAAAGCCAGAAGACCTATCTGGACGAGGATCTCGCGCGGCTCTCGCCCGGGCCGGTGGGCTGGGACGAGAACCCCGGGCGCATCCCTCTGGACCTCGAAGGTTTGTTCGGCGGCCGTCCGGTCTGGCTGGAGGTCGGCTTTGGCGGCGGTGAGCACATGGTGCATCAGGCCGCTTTGAACCCCGACGTGGGGATCATCGGGGCCGAACCCTATATCAACGGGGTTGCCATGTTGCTGGGCAAGATCCGGCGCGCGGGGGTGGAAAACCTCGCCGTGCATCCCGGTGATGCGCGCGATCTGATGGACGTGCTGCCGGACAACTCCATTTCGCGCGCCTTCCTGCTCTATCCCGATCCCTGGCCCAAGGCACGGCATCACCGCCGCCGCTTCGTCACGCAGGAGCATCTGGTGCCGCTGGCGCGGGTGTTGAAGCCCGGCGCGATCTTTCGCGTGGCGACCGATATCCCCGACTACGTCCGCCAGACGCTGGAGGAGGTGCCGCGCGCCGGGTTCGAGTGGCTGGCAGAGCGCCCTTCGGATTGGCGTGCGCCCTGGGGTGACTGGATCTCGACCCGCTACGAGCAGAAGGCGCTGCGCGAGGGGCGGGTGCCGCATTACCTGACCTTTCGCCGGAACTGACCCGGCGGATCGGGGAGTTTCGGGGCCGGAATGTACGGTTTGGCCGCGTGGTGGTCCGGGACGGGGTTTCGGGGCCAAACACGTCATGGACGGCTGCGCCGTCATGCGCTACCCAACCCGCAGACCAAGCAAGGAACCCGCGCAGATGTCAGCCCACGGCACCCCGATCCCGATGAAGACCGCGGCCTCCGGCCCCCTGTCCGGCGTGGCCGAGGTGCCGGGCGACAAGTCGATCTCGCACCGGGCGCTGATCCTGGGCGCGATGGCGGTGGGCGAGACCCGGATCACCGGGTTGCTGGAGGGCGAGGACGTTCTGGACACCGCCAGGGCGATGCGCGCCTTTGGCGCCGAGGTGACGCGCGACGACGACGGCACCTGGCATGTGCACGGGGTCGGTGTCGGCGGGTTTGCCGAGCCGGATCAGGTGATCGACTGCGGCAACTCGGGCACCGGCGTGCGGCTGATCATGGGGGCGATGGCGACCTGCCCGATCACCGCGACCTTTACCGGTGATGCCAGCCTGACCAAGCGGCCGATGGCGCGGGTGACCGATCCGCTGGCGCTGTTCGGAACGCGGGCGGTGGGGCGCGCGGGCGGGCGGCTGCCGATGACGATCGAGGGCGCCTATGACCCGCTGCCGGTGCGCTACACCGTGCCGGTGCCCTCGGCGCAGGTGAAATCGGCGGTGCTGCTGGCCGGGCTGAACGCGCCGGGCCAGACGGTGGTGATCGAAAAGGAGGCCACCCGCGACCATACCGAGCGGATGCTGGCCGGGTTCGGCGCCGAGGTCATGACCGAACAGAGTGACGAGGGCCGGGTGATCACCCTGACCGGCCAGCCCGAGTTGAAACCGCAGGTGATCGCGGTGCCGCGCGACCCCTCCAGCGCCGCCTTTCCGGTCTGTGCCGCGCTGATCGTGCCGGGCTCGGACGTGCTGGTGCCGGGTATCGGGCTGAACCCGACGCGGGCGGGCCTGTTCACCACCCTGCGCGAGATGGGCGCGGATCTGACCTATGAGAACGAGCGCGAAGAGGGCGGCGAGCCGGTGGCGGACCTGCGCGCGCGCTATTCGCCCGAGATGACGGGCATCCATGTCCCGCCTGAGCGCGCGGCGAGCATGATCGACGAATACCCGGTGCTCTCGGTGGTGGCGGCCTTTGCCAGCGGCAAGACGCTGATGACCGGGGTGCGCGAGCTGCGGGTCAAGGAATCGGACCGGATTGACGCCATGGCGGTGGGGCTGCGCGCCTGCGGCGTCAGCGTCGAGGAGGGCGAGGACTGGTGGGAAGTCACCGGGCTGGGTGCGGGCAATGTGCCGGGCGGGGCGACCTGTGCCAGCCATCTGGACCATCGCATCGCCATGTCGTTCCTCGTGCTGGGGCTGGCAACACAAGAACCGGTTTCGGTGGATGACGGCGGGCCGATCGCCACGTCGTTCCCGGTGTTCGAGCCGCTGATGGCGGCGCTGGGGGCAAGGGTCGAGCGGACGTGAGCCGGGCGCGGATCACATATTGGGTGGTCTTCGCCGCCACGCTGGCGGTCTATGGCGCGATGGTGGGCTGGACCCTGCCGGCGATTTCCCGCGATGCCGGCGGGCTGGTGCCGTTCGACATGCGCCCGATGGGCTATTCGGTGGCCGAGGCGCGGGCCTTTCTGGCGGCGCTGGGCGCGGAGGGCCGCGCGCTTTATCTCGGGCCGCAGCATGCGCTGGACCTGGTCTATCCGGCGCTTCTTGCGGTGGTGCTGATCGGTGCCGTGTGCGCACTGATCGGCCCGGTATCGCTGCGCTGGGGATTGGCGCTGATGGCGCTGGGCGGCATGGCGGCGGATTACCTTGAAAACGCGCGCGTCGGCGCCATGCTGCGCCATGACGGGGCCATCACCGACGCGATGATCACGGCGGCCAGCCGGGCGACGCAGGTCAAGGCGGGGCTGAGCACGGTGGTGATTCTGGCGGTTTGTGCCGGGCTGGCGCTGGCCGCATGGAAGAAATGGAGGAAGACGTGAGCGAACCTTTTACCGTGGCCATCGACGGGCCGGCGGCCTCGGGCAAGGGCACGATTTCGCGGGCGGTGGCCGAGCGTTTCGGCTTTGCCCATCTGGATACCGGACTGCTCTATCGCGCGGTCGGGGTGAAGATGCTGGAGGGGGTCGATCCGGTCGCGGCGGCGCGGGCGCTCACGCGCGCGGATCTGGAGGACGGGGACTGGCTGCGCGGCGCCGAGGCGGCGCAGGCGGCCAGCAAGGTGGCGGTTCTGCCGGCGGTGCGCGCGGCGTTGGTGGATTTCCAGCGCGCCTTTGCCCGCCGGGCCGGGGGCGCGGTGCTGGACGGGCGCGACATCGGCACGGTGATCTGTCCACAGGCGGAGGTGAAGCTTTTCGTCACCGCCAGCGCCGAGGTGCGGGCGCATCGGCGTTACCTTGAGCTGAGGGCCAAGGGCAGCGACGCCACCGAGAAGGAGGTGCTGGCCGATGTGATCGCCCGCGACGAACGCGACAGCGAACGGGCCACAGCGCCGCTGCGCGCGGCCGGGGATGCGCAGCGCCTCGACACCTCGCACCTGAGCATCGGTGAGGCGGTCTCCGAGGCCGTGCGGGCGGTGGAAGAAAGATACAAGGCAATTTGAGGAGCAGGGATCATGAAACAGCGGACCATGGGCAGGAACGGCGCGGAAACCTCGGCCATCGGCATCGGGGCGATGTCGTTCTCCAACTTCTACGGGCCCACCGACGAGGCGCGCAGCCATGCCATCCTGGAGGCGGCGCTGGAGCTGGGGGTGAGCCATATCGACACCTCCAACGTCTATGGCATGGGCAAGTCGGAAGAGGCGATCGGCAGCTTTCTCAAGGCCCGGCCCGGAACGCGGGACCGCTTCCACATCGCCACCAAGGCGGGGATCGCGCGGGACTCCGAGGGCAACCGTTATTTCGACAACACGGCGGAACATCTCGAGGCGGAGCTGGACAAGTCGCTGGCGCGGATGGGGATCGATTGCGTCGATCTGTTCTACATCCATCGCCGGGATGCCGGGATGCCGGTCGAGGAGGCGACGGGTAACCTCGCCACGCTGGTCGAAAAGGGCAAGGCGCGCGCCATCGGGTTTTCCGAGATCGCGCCCAGCAGCCTGCGGCGGGCGGCGGCAGTGCATCCGATCGCGGCGGTACAGTCGGAATATTCGCTCTCGACCCGCAGCCCGGAGCTGGGGCTGGTGCAGGCCTGTGCCGAGCTGGGCACCGCGCTGGTGGCGTTCTCGCCCGTCGGGCGGTCCTTGTTGACCGATCATCCCCTGCCGAAGGAGGTGATCCCCGAGTTGGGGTTCCTCAAGGCCAACCCGCGTTTCATGGAGCCGAATCTGAGCGCCAACCTGACGATCACCGACGGATTTCGCGCTCTGGCCGCCGAGATGGGGGTGCCGGCGGCGGCGCTGGCCATCGCCTGGCTGCTGCATCGGGGCGATCAGGTGATCCCGATCCCCGGCACAAGGTCGGTGGAGCATTTCCGCGAGTTGGTGGCGGGCTGCGATCTGGAACTGACGGCGGCGGACATGGACCGGATCGAACAGGTGCTGCCGCTGGGCTGGGCCCATGGCGACCGTTATAACGAGGGCCAGTGGGTCGGGCCGGAGCGGTATTGCTGATCGCGTGTTGCCCGCTCGCCACGGCCATATCGCCGGCTGAAAACGCCTGTGTCGCGGCCATTGGCGGGCAAAATACCCGCCCTACGGCCCTTTGACCGAAACCCGGCCTTGCGGCCGGGCCATCGTTGTCATCCCCGCGAAGGCGGCGATCCTATCGCCCTTGTGCCGGCCGCGAGTGGCCCCCGTTTCCGCGGGGGTGACAGGGCCGGTTCGGCCCTATTGGCGGCCATGCGCCCCGACCTTGTCCCGCAGAATCTGCCCGTGGGGCGGGCTTCAGCCCGCCGTTAGGTGCGGCATCGCGGCGGGCTGAAGCCCGCCCAACGGGGGGGTTACGCCCCGACCAGATCGCGCAACAGGCGGCGCAGGATCTTGCCCGAGGCGGATTTCGGGATCTCGGAGACCACCTCCATCTTGCGCAGCTGCTTGTAATGCGACAGCCGCCCGTCGAGATAGCCCTGCAGGGTGTCCAGCGTCGGGGTGCTGCCCGGCACGGGCACCACGAATGCCATCGGCACCTCGCCGGCCTCGTCGTCGGGAAAGCCGATCACCGCAACGTCGGCGATCTCGGGATGGGTGAGGATCTCGGCCTCCAGTTCGGCTGGGGCGACCTGGAACCCCTTGTACTTGATCAGCTCCTTGAGCCGGTCGGTGATGTAGAGATAGCCGTCCTCGTCGAAATGGCCGATGTCGCCGGTTCGCAGCCAGCCGTCGCCGGTAATGGTTTCTGAGGTGGCCTTCGGGTTGTTGAGATAGCCCTTCATCACCTGCGGACCGCGCACCCAGAGCTCGCCATCCTGTCCCGGCGGCAGATCCGCCCCGGTCTGCGGATCGACGATGCGGCTTTCGGTGTTGGAGATGGCGACACCCGAGGCGCCGGGCTTGCCCTTGCCCTGGGGCGAGACATGGCTGACCGGGCTGAGCTCGGTCATGCCATAGCCCTGGGTGGCGTTGGTGCCGAGCCGCGCGCCCATCGCCTCGGCCACGTCGGCGCCCAGCGGGGCGGCGGCGGAGTTGACCTGTTCGATGAAGGACAGATCGAACTTGTCAACCAGCGGGTGCTTTGCCAGCGCCAGCGCTACCGGCGGCACGATCCAGAGCCGCGGCGTGCGGTGCTTTGCGCAGAGCGTCAGGAACTGTTCGAGGTCGAAACGCGGCATGGTCACCAGCCCGCCGCCGGCGGCGAGGTAGATGTTCATCAGCACCTCGAGCCCGTAGATGTGGAAGAACGGCAGGAAGGCGACCGTCAATTCGCCTTCGCGCACGTCGGCGGGAACCAACGCCTGGTCGATGTTCACGGCGAGGTTGCGGTGGGTCAGCATCACCCCCTTGGGCAGCCCGGTGGTGCCCGAGGAATAGGGCAGCGCGACCACATGTTCGGCGGTGTCGACCAATGCCTGAGCCTCCAGCGGCGGGCCCATCAGGTCGGACAGAGGCGTGACGCCCTCGGCCTCGCCGATGACGATAAGCTCCTGCACGTTGGTGCCTTGCACCGCCTCGCGCGCGGTGTCGAGGAAGGGGGCTACGACGACGAGGATCCGGGCATCGGAATCGAGCAGCTGGTGCTTGACCTCATGCGCGGTATAGGTCGGGTTGATCGTGGTCACGGTGCCGCCCGCCCAGGCCGCGCCATGGAACACCACGCAATATTCGGGGATGTTCGGCGCCATCAGCGCCAGCACCTGCCCCGCCAGCCCCCGTTCGGTCAGACCGCCGGCCAGAGATTTCACCGCGCCGATGAACTGCGCGCCGGTCATCTCGCGCCCCGAGGGGCCGTCGATCAGGATGGTGCGATCGGGGTCAATGCCCCGGAACACCCGTTCGGTGACGGATTGGGCGGTGATCTCCACATCGGGAAACCGGCTCTTGATGATTGTCATGTGTTGTCCTCCCGGGGGAAAACCTACACCGGGCGGGGGCGTTGCCAAACGGTTTTCGGGATCGCCGCGCGCTGACGGCGGAGGACGCGTCGGTGCGGTGGCGCGAAAGCACTCCCCCTTGCGCCGTGGCGCGCAACCGCTTATAGAACCCCGGTCAACAAGGGCGAAAATGCCCGCAAGCGAAGAGAGCGAGCAGGGTCGGGATGCACCGGCCCTCTTTGTTTTGCGGATCGTCCTGACCAACGAAATCCCAAGACCGGCGGAGACAACCGCGCGGCCAGTTAAAGCGTACGTAAAAGGAAATCAGAGACCACATGGCTCAGAACGCATCCATGGAGGAATTCGAAGCCCTCCTGAACGAAAGCTTCGAAATGGACACCCCCGATGAGGGGACTGTCGTCAAAGGCAAGGTCATCGCCGTCGAGGCGGGCCAGGCCATCATCGATGTCGGCTACAAGATGGAAGGCCGCGTCGATCTGAAGGAATTCGCGAATCCCGGCGAGGCCCCCGAGATTGCCGTCGGCGACGAGGTCGAGGTTTATCTTCGCTCCGCCGAGAACGCCCGTGGCGAAGCCGTCATCTCGCGCGAGATGGCCCGCCGCGAAGAAGCCTGGGACCGGCTGGAAAAAGCCTATGCCGACGACCAGCGTGTCGAAGGCGCGATCTTTGGCCGGGTCAAGGGCGGCTTTACCGTCGATCTCGGCGGTGCCGTGGCCTTCCTGCCCGGCTCTCAGGTCGATGTGCGCCCGGTGCGCGACGCCGGCCCGCTGATGGGTCTCAAGCAGCCGTTCCAGATCCTGAAAATGGACCGCCGCCGCGGCAACATCGTTGTCTCGCGCCGCGCCATCCTGGAAGAGAGCCGCGCCGAGCAGCGTGCCGAGGTCATCGCCAACCTGACCGAAGGTCAGACCGTGGACGGCGTGGTCAAGAACATCACCGAATACGGTGCCTTCGTTGACCTGGGCGGCGTTGACGGGCTGCTGCACGTCACCGACATGGCCTGGCGTCGTGTGAACCACCCCTCCGAGATCCTGTCGATCGGCGAAACCGTCAAGGTTCAGGTCATCAAGATCAACAAGGAAACCCACCGCATCAGCCTGGGCATGAAGCAGCTGCAGGATGATCCGTGGGATCTGGTCGGCGCCAAGTTCCCGCTGGGTTCGGTGCACAAGGGCCGCGTCACCAACATCACCGATTACGGCGCCTTCGTGGAGCTGGAGCCGGGGGTCGAGGGGCTGGTCCACGTGTCGGAAATGTCCTGGACCAAGAAGAACGTCCATCCCGGCAAGATCGTTTCGACCAGCCAGGAAGTCGATATCATGGTTCTGGAAATCGACGCTGCCAAGCGTCGCGTTTCGCTGGGCCTGAAGCAGACCATGCGCAACCCGTGGGAGGTCTTTGCCGAGACCCATCCCGAGGGCACCGAGGTCGAGGGCGAGGTCAAGAACATCACCGAATTCGGTCTGTTCATCGGTCTCGACGGCGACATCGACGGCATGGTTCACCTGTCGGATCTGTCGTGGGACGAGCGTGGCGAGGACGCGATCCAGAACTACAAGAAGGGCGACATCGTCAAGGCCGTCGTCTCGGAAGTGGACGTGGAGAAAGAGCGGATCTCGCTGTCGATCAAGGCGCTGGGCGGCGACAAGTTCGCCGAGGCCGTGGGCGGCGTGAAGCGTGGCTCGATCATCACTGTCAACGTGACCGCGATCGAGGATGGCGGCATCGAGGTGGAATACGAGGGCATGAAGTCCTTTATCCGCCGTTCGGACCTGAGCCGCGACCGTGGCGAGCAGCGTCCTGACCGGTTCTCGGTCGGCAACAAGGTCGATGTGCGCGTAACCAACGTGGACAGCAAGACCCGCCGTCTGGGTCTGTCGATCAAGGCGCGCGAGATCGCCGAAGAGAAGGAAGCCGTGCAGCAGTATGGCAGCTCTGACTCGGGTGCCTCGCTCGGTGACATACTGGGCGCCGCGCTTAAGGGTGACAACGACTGATCGGGGTCATTTCTCCGAACTGAAACGGGGCGGGCCCCGGGCGTTCTGCCCAGGGCCCGTTTCCTTGCTAGGGCCCCCGGTCCGCGAATCGGGTCGCCATATGTGCGGCCCGCACGACCGTGCGGATGCTGCGCCAAAGGCACAAATCGGGTGCGAGACCCGTGTCGTCCCTGATACGCCCCCGAATTTCCGTGTTAAATCCTGTACTTCCCGTTTCCGTGATGGAAAATTCTGCTTATAGTCGTGCAAAATGCATCGCAGAATGCCTGCCGCAAGATCAACCCGCGCCTCGGGAGGGCCTTCCATGATCCGGTCTGAACTGATCCAGAAGATCGCAGACGACAACCCGCATCTGTATCAACGCGACGTCGAGCGCATCGTGAACACCGTATTCGAAGAGGTGACCGAGGCGATGGCGCGCGGCGACCGGGTGGAGTTGCGCGGGTTCGGCGCGTTCTCGGTGAAAAAGCGCGACGCGCGGATCGGTCGCAATCCCCGGACCGGGGAAACCGTGCATGTTGAGGAGAAGTTCGTTCCCTTCTTCAAGACGGGGAAACTTCTTCGGGATCGTCTGAACGGAAAACCTGACTGATGCGTTACATTCGATATGCGTTCCTGGCGGCGCTGGGAATCGTGTTGATCTCTGTCTCTCTGGCCAATCGCGGCGCGGTGACGCTGCAGCTGATGCCGGACGACATCGCCGCGCTGCTGGCGTGGAACTATTCCATCGCGCTGCCGCTGTTCGTGGTGGTTCTGGGCGGCATCGCCTCCGGCCTCGTGATCGGGTTCCTCTGGGAATGGATGCGCGAGTACAAGCATCGCCGCGACGTCGGCCGCAAGGACCGCGAGGTTCGCAAGCTGGAGCGCGAGGTGACACGGCTGAAGCAGACCAAATCCGAGGACAAGGACGAGGTCCTGGCGCTGCTGGACGAGGCGAGCTGAGACCGGCGGCGGGATTTGATCCGAAAGCCGGTTCCAACCGGGCCGAATGCGCCCTAGAACCCTTTGCATGACATCTGACATCCGGGTGAAAATCTGCGGGCTGCGCGAGGCGGCCGATGTGCGGGCGGCGGTGGCGGCCGGGGCGGCCTATGTCGGCTTCGTGTTCTTTGCCAAATCGCCGCGCAACCTGGCGGTGGACGCGGCGGCCGCGCTGGCGCTGGAGGTGCCCGAGGGCATCTGCAAGGTGGCGCTGACGGTCGATGCCGACGAGGCCGCGCTGGATCAGCTGATCGAGACCGTGCCGCTGGACATGCTGCAGTTGCACGGGCGCGAAAGCCCCGAGCGGGTGGACGAGATCCGCGCCCGATACGGCCTGCCGGTGATGAAGGCGGTGGGCGTGGCGGGTGAAGAGGATCTGGCGCAGATCGACCTTTACGCCCAGGTGGCCGATCAGCTGTTGATCGACGCCAAGCCGCCCCGGGGGGCGGACTTGCCGGGCGGCAACGGGCTGGCCTTTGACTGGCGGCTGCTGGCGGGGCGCAAGTACTGGCAGCGGCCCTGGATGCTGGCGGGCGGGCTGACGCCGCAGAACGTGGGCGAGGCGATCCGCCTGACCGGCGCGCGGCAGGTCGATGTCTCGTCTGGCGTGGAGCGTGCGCCGGGGGTCAAGGATGCCGGGTTGATCGAGGCCTTCATCCGCAGCGCGCAGGCCTGAGCGAATCCGGGCAGGGCGGGGGCTGGCCCCGAATCCGCTGGAATTTGCCCCGCGCCCCTTTTATGCACGGCGCAGAGCAAGCGGGGGGCGCACAATGGCCAACGATCTATTCAACAGCTTCATGTCCGGGCCGGATGAAAAAGGCCGCTTTGGCATCTTCGGCGGACGGTTCGTGAGCGAAACGCTGATGCCGCTGATCCTGAGCCTTGAGGAAGAATACGAACGGGCCAAGACCGATACGGCCTTCTGGGCCGAGATGGATGACCTGTGGAAGAACTATGTCGGCCGGCCCAGCCCGCTCTATTTCGCCGAACGGCTGACCGACCATCTGGGCGGCGCCAAGATCTATCTCAAGCGCGACGAGCTGAACCACACCGGCGCGCACAAGATCAACAACGTGCTGGGTCAGATCCTGCTGGCGCGCCGGATGGGCAAGACCCGGATCATCGCCGAGACCGGCGCCGGGCAGCATGGGGTTGCAACAGCAACGGTCTGCGCCAAGTTCGGGCTGAAATGCGTGGTCTACATGGGCAAGCACGATGTCGAGCGGCAGGCGCCGAACGTGTTCCGCATGCGCCTGCTGGGGGCCGAGGTGATCCCGGTGACCTCTGGCCGCGGCACCCTCAAGGACGCGATGAACGATGCGTTGCGCGACTGGGTGACCAATGTGCGCGACACCTTCTATTGCATCGGCACGGTCGCGGGCCCGCACCCCTATCCGGCGATGGTGCGCGATTTCCAGTCGATCATCGGCAAGGAGGTGCGCTGGCAACTGGCCGAGCAGGAGGGCGAAGGCCGCCTGCCCGATACGGTGATCGCGGCGATCGGCGGCGGGTCGAACGCGATGGGGTTGTTCTATCCGTTCCTCGACGACAAGTCGGTGAACATCATCGGCGTCGAGGCCGGCGGCAAGGGCGTGGACGAGAAGATGCAGCATTGCGCCAGCCTGACCGGCGGGCGGCCCGGCGTGCTGCATGGCAACCGCACCTATCTGCTGCAGGACGACGACGGGCAGATCCTTGAGGGGTATTCGATCTCGGCCGGGCTCGATTACCCGGGCATCGGGCCGGAGCATTCCTGGCTGCACGAGGTGGGCCGGGCGCAATATGTCTCGATCACCGACCGCGAGGCGCTGGAGGCGTTCCAGCTGTCCTGTGCGCTGGAGGGAATCATCCCGGCGCTGGAACCTAGCCACGCGCTGGCCCATGTGATGAAGATCGCCGGGGACCTGCCGCGCGAGCATATCATGGTGATGAACATGTGCGGGCGCGGCGACAAGGACATCTTTACCGTCGCCAAGCACCTCGGCTTTGACATGTCCGATACCGAGGGGCGCGACGCGGACTGACCACCACCGGCTCAGTCGGCCGCATTGTCCATCAGCACCGCCAGCGGCACCAGTTCCAGAGCGCGGGCGTGGGTTGCCTCCAGGTGCACCCTGGGGGCGCAGCCCTCGTCATGGGCCTGCAGGAAGCGCGCGGCGCACAGACACCAGGCATCGCCGGGTTTCAGCCCGGAAAAGCCGAACTCCGGGCGCGGCGTGCTCAGATCGTTGCCGACGTATTTGGAATAGGCGAGAAATTCTGCGGTCATCACAGCGCAGACTGTATGGCTGCCCTGATCGGCCGCGCAGGTGTTGCAATAGCCGTCGCGGAAGAACCCGGTCAGCGGCTCGAAAGAGCAGGGGGTCAGGGTGCCGCCAAGGACATTGAGGCTTTCATCCGGTTCCATGCAACCAGCCTACAGGCTTTGCGCGATTCTGCGGAACATTTCGAGGTTCTGCTCAAACGCGCCCTCGTCCCGGAACCGCCGGTCGGCTCCGGTGGCCACGATCATGACCCCGGCAGTCCGGTCGATGTAGATATACTGGCCGTAGACGCCGCGCCCGAAGAATTCCCCCTCATGCGCGTCGGCGGGGATCCACCAGAAGAAGCCGTAGCGCGTCTTGCCCGGCGCGGTCGGCGCGCTGGGGGCGGTCGAGGCGGCGATCCAGTCTGCCGGGACCACCTGGGCGCCGCCATATTCCCCGTCCTGCAGGATCATCTGACCGAAGCGGGCGAAATCGCGGGTGGTGAAGTTGAGCCCGCCGAGGACAAAGGCCACCCCGGCGCCATCGGTGATGTAATTGCCGTCCCGCTCCAGCCCCAGCGGGGCGATGATCTTTTCGGCCATCAGATCGGTCACGCTGCGCCCGGTGGCGCCGCGGATCACCATGCCGATCACATGGGTGTCGATCGAGACATATTGCCAGGTCTCGCCCGGGTTCGCGAAACGCTCGGTGAAAGAGGCGGTGAAATCATCCAGCGTGCCGCCGAGCGCCACCACCCGGCCCATGCGCTTGATGTCGGAGTTGTTGTCCAGGTAATCCTCGTCGAAGGTGACGCCCGAGGCCATGTTCAGCACGTTGCGGATGCTGGCGCCGTCATAGGCCGTGCCCTTGAGCAGCGGGGCATATTTGGTCACCGGATCGTCGATCGAGGCGATCGCCCCCTCGTCCAGCAGCACGCCGAGCAGGGCCGAGAGATAGCTTTTCGCCACCGACCAGGAGATCCGGAGGTCGTCCGGTCCGGTGCCGAGAAAATACTCCTCGTAGCGGAGCGCGCCGTCCTGCATCACCAGCAGCGAGGTGACCGCGCGTTCGTCCATCCATGTTTCCGCACCCTCGGGCAGGTCGTAGGATGCGCCGTGGGGCAGGGGGCTGATGGCGGCGGGTCCGCGCGCCAGCGGCGCGGTGAGAAAGGCCGCGTCCATATGCGAGAAGTTCTGCACGATCCGGCCCTCGTCGAACAGCGTGTTGACCGCCCAGAGCCGCTGGATCTCTTCGCGTTTCCACAGGCCCACCACCACGGCGGCCAGCACCAGGGCGAGCAGAACCCGGCCCAGCCATTTTCCGAAGATACGCATCTTGTCCCTCCCGCTTTGCCCTATCTGAGCCGAGCGGGGGCAGCGCGGCAAGGGGGAACGCGGCGGAAACCGCTCAGGCGGAGGGTCACTTGAACCTGTCCATCAGCCTTTGCATCGGGCTGCGGTCGTCCGCGTCGGTTGTCTTGGCCGGTTCGACATCCGCCGCGCCGGTTTGCTTTGGCTTCGGCGTGGTCGAGGAGCGCGGCGGCGCGGTGCGCAGGGAGACGGCGTTCAGGAATTTTCCACCATCGCCGGCGGCCAGGTGATCGGCGCCATCGGAGAGCCCGCGCAGCACATCGTCGAGCCAGTCGTCGTCGGCACGGGCGAAATCATGCAGCACGTAGCCCGAGACAAGTTCCTTGCGGCCGGGGTGGCCGATGCCGAGGCGCACGCGGCGGTAGGCCTCGCCGATGTGGCCGTGGATCGAGCGCAGCCCGTTGTGCCCGGCGTGCCCGCCGCCCTGTTTTACCCGCACCTTGCCCGGCGCGAGGTCAAGCTCGTCGTGGAACACGGTGACGTCGCCGGGCTCGAGCTTGTAGAACCGCATTGCCTCGCCGACCGACTGGCCGGAGAGATTCATGAAGGTTTCCGGTTTCAGCAGCAGCACCTTGTCACCGCCAAGCCGCCCCTCGGCGATCTGGCCCTGGAATTTCGATTTCCACGGGCCGAAGCCGTGATCGGCGGCGATGCGGTCCAGCGCCATGAAGCCGATGTTGTGCCGGTTGTGCGCGTATTTCGCGCCCGGATTGCCAAGGCCGACAAAGAGTTGCATCGCATCCCTCGCAGGTGAACGGTTGGCCCCTACATGCCCGGAAACCGGCGCGGAATCCAGAGCGGGGAGAGGCGGGGGCAGCAAACGAAAACGGGGCCCCGAAGGACCCCGTTTCCAATCGCGGTGCGAGGGGGATTATTCCTCGACGGCGACCTCGACCTCTTCGGCTTCGCCGTCATCCTCGTTCTCGGAGGAACGCAGGCCCGACGGGGCCTGGAGGTTGGCGATCACGAAGTCGCGGTCGATGGTCGGCTTGGCGCCCTCCGGCAGCGTGATCGCGGAGATCGTCACCGTGTCGCCGATGTTCAGGCCGGTGAGGTCAACAGTCAGCTTTTCGGGAATGTCGCCGGCGGTCACCACCAGTTCGACTTCGGGGCGCACGACGGTCAGAACGCCGCCCTTCTTGATCCCGGGGGCGTCCTCTTCGTTGAGAAACTCGACCGGAATAAAGAGGTTGATCTTCGAGGTGCGGCGCAGGCGCATCAGGTCCAGGTGCGTGGGCAGATCCTTGACCACGTCGCGCTGCACGTCGCGGCAGATCACGCGCACGTCCTCGTGCCCTTCAACCTTGAGGTTGAACAGGGTCGACTTGAAGCGGCCTGCCTTCAGTTTCTTCAGCAGCGCGTTGAACGGGATCTGGATCGGCAGCGGGTCGTTGTCGCCACCAAAAACAATGCCCGGAACCATGCCGGCGCGGCGCGCCTGACGAGCGGCGCCCTTGCCTGTCCCCGTCCGTTCCTGGGCTTCGAGATCAGGAATCTCACCAGCCATGTTATGTCTCCAATATAAGGGCGGGGCTCCTCCAAGGCTGTAGCCCCGCGTGAAGACGCGCGTATAGACGAGATGACCCGCGATGGAAAGAGGGTTTTTCGCCCTTTCGGCCCGTCGGGGCGGCGGTTATCCGATGCTTGTCCGCAGATGCCCGCCGGCGTCCGCGACCCGGTCGTAGAGCGCGAACTCGGCCGCCCGCGCGGTCCGCAGCCTGGCCCGCAAATCGGGGTCGAGCGGCGCCTCGACCGGGGGCGAGACGTTCTTGCGCCCCGGTTCCACCGGTTCACCGAACCGGTCCTCGAGAAAGCGCAGCAGGAGCGGCTGATCCTCATAGGCGAAGAGGTGGTGCACCAGCACGGCGCGGCGCGCCGAGGTCAGGAACCGGAACTGGCTGCCGACCCGCGCGTGGGCCGGGGGATCGTCGCGGATCACATCGCGGACGAAATCGTTGAAGCTCATCGTGTCGGTCGCCGCCTCGCGGTCCTCCAGACGGGTGCGGGTGCGGTACTTGTACCAGCTTCGGATCTGGTCCTCCGGGTCGCGGATCACCGCCATCCGTTCAAGGGTCAGGCCGAAGGCCGATTTCAGAAACGGCGCGATCTGGTTGTGGAACCGCTGCGCCGTGATGTGCTTGCGCTGCTTGGAAAAGGCGATGTCGGCGTAGGGGCGCAGCGCCAGTTCCAGCGCGGTGGTGCCCGTCTTGGGCACCGCCAGGAAGGCCAGCGACTGTTCGGAGAAGACCTGCAAGGGGTCAGCCCTGCCAGCGCCCGCCGAAATCCTCCGGCACCAACAGGTTGTGCCGGCCCAGATCGGTGACCTTGCGTTCACCGCAGAGCGCCATGGTTGTGTCCAGTTCCTTCCGGATCACTTCGAGCGCGGTGGTCACGCCCGCCTGGCCCATTGCCCCCAGCCCGTAGACGAAGGCGCGGCCGATCATGGTGCCCTTGGCCCCCAGCGCCAGCGCCTTCAACACGTCCTGGCCCGAGCGGATGCCGCTGTCGAGAAAGACCTCGGTGTCGCCGCCGACCGCGTCGAGGATCTCGGGCAGCACGCGAATGGAACTCAGCGCGCCGTCCAGCTGCCGACCGCCGTGGTTCGACACCACGATCGCATCGGCCCCCAGCTTGGCGGCCATCCTGGCGTCTTCGGCGTCGAGGATGCCCTTGAGGATCACCTTACCGCCCCATTGCTCCATCAGCTTGCCGATCTTGCCCCAGTCGAGCGTCGGGTCGAATTGCTCGGCGGTCCAGGCGCCCAGGCTGGAGGCGTCGGAGATGCCGTGCACATGGCCGACGATGTTGCCGAACTCGCGCCGCTTGGCGCCCAGCATTCCGATCCCCCAGCGCCACTTGGTGGCGAGGTTGGCGATGGTCTTCGGCGTCAGCTTTGGCGGGGCGGATAGGCCGTTTTTCAGGTCCTTGTGGCGCTGGCCGAGGATCTGCAGGTCGAGCGTGATCACCAGCGCCGAGCACCTGGCATCCTTGGCGCGCTGGATCAGGCGGCGGATGTAATCCTCGTCCTTCATCGTGTAGAGCTGGAACCAGAACGGCTGCCCGGTGTATTCGGCGACGTCCTCGATCGAGTTGATCGACATCGTCGAGAGGGTGAAGGGCACGCCAAAGTCATGCGCCGCCTTGGCCGCCTTCATCTCGCCGTCGGCGTGCTGCATGCCGGTCAGCCCGACGGGGGCGAGCGCGACCGGCATCGTCACGTCCTGACCGATCATCTGGCTTGCGGTGGAGCGGCCCGACATGTCGACGGCGACGCGCTGGCGCAGGCGGATCAGGTCGAAGTCGCTGCTGTTTTCCCGAAAGGTCTGCTCGGTCCAGCTGCCGCTCTCGGCGTAGTCGTAGAACATGCGCGGAACGCGGCGTTCGTAGATGCGCTTGAGGTCTTCGATATTGGTGATCACTGGCATCGCGCGTGTCCCCTTCGACAAACTCACCTGTCGATCCGGGTTACCAATCTGCGGAGCGATGCACAATGTCGCAATTGCTGAATGAGGCGCGGTTGCCACGCCGGGAGAGGTGGTTTTCGCCGCTGCGTTTGGTGGCTATGAAGAAAGCCGAAAACAGGAGCGAATAACCCATGGCGATGTATTTCGAAGACTTCCCGGTCGGTTTTGTTCATGAGACCGGGGCGCGCCCGATGCCGCTGGAGGAGATCATGCTGTTCGCCCGTGACTGGGATCCGCAACCCTTTCATGTGGACGAGGCGGCGGCCAGGAACACGATCTATGGCGGCATCATCGCCAGCGGCTGGCATACGCTGACCGTCGCCTTTCGCCTGTGGTACGACAGCGGGCTCTGGGCCGAGGCCTCGATGGGGTCGCCGGGGATGGAGAGCATCCGCTGGCTGAAACCGGTGCGCCCGGGCGACGGCCTGAAGGTGCGCGCCGAGGTGATCGAGAGCCACCCCTCGGCCTCGCGGCCCGACCGGGGGCGGATCACCGTGCGCAACGAGGTCTACAACCAGCACGGCGAGAGGGTTGCCGAGTATACCGGCATCCACATACTGAAGACACGCGGGTAGCGGCGCCGCGCCGGGCTCAGATCGTCTCGACCTTGCCGCGATAGACCTCGACGATGTGTTCGTCCGCGGCAGCGGCCAGCGCGGCGATCTCGCGGTTCTGGTCTTCGCTGAGTACCCCCTGTTCCGGCGCGGCGGCAATCGCGGCGAGCGCCCGGTCGCGGGCCTCATCAAAGGCGGTGCGGCGGCCCGAAGCCTCGTAATCGTCGCGGCCGACCCGCTGAAACACCCGTGGGGTAAACTGGTCGCGGCAGCCGGTCACAGTATGGTCGCTGTCGAGGAAATGGCCGCCCACGCGGATCTGGCGCATTTCGTCCCAGTTGAGCGCCTCCTCGTTGATATCGGGCACCCGGAGGAAACGGCGCAGCATCGCGCCGACCTCGTTGTCGAGCACCGCCTGCACCGGGCTGAACACGGTGGCGCATTCCAACTGACCGACCCCGCCAAGGATATCGGCGCCGCTCAGCGCCACGGTCTGCATCAGCAGCGCGCGTTCGGCCATCGACTGATGGTCGGCGTCGGGCGTGTCGGAGCCGGCGCCATAGGTGTGGGACAACAGCCCGAAGCCATGCTTGACGATCTGGATCGAGAGGCTCGCGGCCTGCATCGCCTCGACGCTGGATTGCAGCGCGCTGCCGGTGCGCATGTCGAGCGCGAACATCAGCGGTGTGGCAATCACCGGCAGACCGGGTGAGAGCACATGCGCCATCGTTACCATGCCGACAATTTCGGCCACCGCCATCAGCGCCAGCCCGGCCACCGAGAGCGGCGCGGTGCCCCCGGCGGAGGGCAGCGAACAGGCATGCACCGGCACGCCATAGCGGCCGCATTGCAGGATCACCTCGGTATCCATGTATTTGAACTCGAGCGGCGAGAAGGAGCATGTGATGGTGCTGGTCGAAGGATTGGCGCGCAATTCATCCTCGCCGCCGGCGGCAATGGCGGCGATCCTCAGCAGATAGTCGATGTTCTCCTTCTGATAGGGCTGCATCCAGACATGTTTCCCGGTGTGCGCGGTGATGCGTGCATAGGAATGGATATCTGCCGTCACCTCCGGCACGCCGTGGACGAAGGGATGGGCGATGAAGCCGACCTGATCGAGACTGTCGGCGACGGCAGCAATCTCGCCCACCGCCCTCAGGTCCATGTTGCGATAGCTGGCATCGCGCGGGTCGACATAGCCATGCCCGCCGGTGCCGGTGCGCAGGACGAAGCCCCGGTCGGCGCGGGGCAACTCGATGTCGCGGGCGCGGGTCTTGCCGGCAAGGCGCACGGTCTTGGGCGTGGCGGCCAGCGCCTCCTCCACCAGCGTGCGGGGCAGGCGCAGCCGCCCGGCCTCGGCCCCCTCGCGCGCGCCGGCGGCGATCAGGGCGGATTTCGCGGCGGGATGCACGATCATCACGCCATAGTCTTCCAGCAGGGTCAGGGCGCGGGCCTTGAGAAACTCCATCCGGTCGCTGTCGAGAAAGCCGAACCCGGCCCGCGGGCCGATCACATGATCAAGCGAAAAGGCATCGGCCGTGGCGCGGCTGACCGGCGGGTTGTTGCGGCCACGGCGGCGGCGCGGGGTCTGGGGAATGCTCTCGGCCATATCGGTTCCTCTCCTGGCGAAAAGAAAAGCATGGCACACACCGATTCCGCTCACTGCCTGCCGACTTGAGCGAGTGAAGGATAGCAAGGGCCGGGACCCGATCAAGGGAAATGTCAGGCGCGGTGCGCCCCGTCGGCCAGCGACTTGACGAAATCCAGCACCTCGGCGACCGGCTTGCCCGCGGCGATCTGGCTGACGATGGCCGAGCCGACCACCGCGCCGTCGGCGACGCCGGCGATGGCCTGCGATTTCTCCGGCGTGTTGATGCCGAAGCCGACGATCACCGGCAGGTCGGTCCTGGCCTTGATCCGCGCCACCTCGGGGGCGACATCGGTCGTCTCGGCCTCGGCCGAGCCGGTGATGCCGGTGATCGAGACGTAATAGACGAAGCCGGAGGTGTTGGTCAGCACCTTTGGCAGGCGCTTGTCATCGGTGGTGGGGGTGGCGAGGCGGATGAAGTTCAGCCCGGCCTTCTGCGCCGGGAGGCACAGTTCCTCGTCCTCCTCGGGGGGCAGATCGACGATGATCAGCCCGTCGATGCCGGCCGCCTTGGCATCGGTCAGGAAGGTCTCGACGCCGCGATTGTAGATCGGATTGTAGTATCCCATCAGAACAATCGGGGTGGTGTCGTCGGTCTTGCGGAATTCTGTGGCCAGGTCGAGGGTCCTTTGCAGGGTCATTCCAGCCCCCAGAGCCCGCTGGCCAGCGGCCTGGATGGTCGGCCCGTCGGCCATCGGATCGGTAAAGGGCAGGCCCAGTTCGATGATATCGACCCCGGCGCCGGGAAACCCCTTTACCAGTTCCAGCGAGCTGGCGTAATCCGGATCGCCCGCCATGACATAGGCGACGAAGGCCTTTTTGCCCTGCGCCTTCAGCGCGGCGAATTTGGCGTCGATGCGTGTCATGAACGGCCCCCCGTCTGTGTTCCGGCACGGTTTGGCGAATACGCCGGGGGAAATCAATGCCAAAGGCGTGCGGTGTGGTGACATGGCCCGTTGCAGCGGGCGCCCCATGCGCATAGAAGGCGCCGAAACCGATGATGCGGAGGGCCGAGATGGGCTTCAAGATGGGGATCGTTGGGCTGCCCAATGTGGGCAAGTCCACGCTGTTCAACGCGCTGACCAGGACCGCCGCGGCGCAGGCGGCGAATTTCCCGTTCTGCACGATCGAGCCCAACGTGGGCGAGGTCGCGGTGCCCGACGCGCGGCTTGACAAGCTGGCGGCGGCGGCAGGTAGCAAGCAGATCATCCCGACCCGGATGACCTTCGTCGATATCGCCGGGCTGGTGAAGGGCGCCTCCAAGGGCGAGGGGCTGGGCAACCAGTTCCTGGCCAATATCCGCGAGGTCGATGCCATCGCCCATGTGCTGCGCTGTTTCGAGGATGGCGACGTGACCCATGTGGAGGGGCGCGTCGATCCGGTGGCGGATGCCGAGACCATCGAGACCGAGCTGATGCTGGCGGATCTGGAAAGCATCGAGAAGCGCCGCGCCAACCTGGTGCGCAAGCTCAAGGGCAATGACAAGGAGGCGCAGCAGCAGGACCGCCTGCTGGCCGCTGCCCAGGCCGCGATCGAAGAGGGCAAACCCGCCCGCGTGGTCGAGGTCGATGCGGAGGACGCCAAGGCCTGGACCATGTTGCAACTGCTCAGCACCAAGCCGGTGCTTTACGTCTGCAACGTCTCGGAAGCCGAGGCGGCAACCGGCAACGCCCATTCCGAGGCCGTGGCGAAGATGGCCGCCGCCGAGGGCAACGCGCATGTGGTCATCAGCGCCCGCATCGAAGAGGAGATCAGCCAACTCGACCCGGAAGAGGCGCAGATGTTCCTCGAGGAGATGGGGCTGGAGGAGGCCGGGCTCGACCGGCTGATCCGCGCCGGCTACGAATTGCTGCACCTGGAGACCTATTTCACCGTCGGTCCCAAGGAGGCGCGCGCCTGGACCATCAAGGCAGGCACCACCGCGCCGCAGGCCGCCGGGGTGATCCACGGCGATTTCGAAAAGGGCTTCATCCGGGCCGAGACCATCGCCTATGATGATTTCATCGCCCATGGCGGCGAGCAGGGCGCCAAGGAGGCCGGCAAGATGCGGGCCGAGGGCAAATCCTACGTCGTCAGCGACGGCGACGTGATGCATTTCCTGTTCAACACCTGATCAGACAGTGGGTGGCGCAGCCCCCTTCCGCGCGACCGAACAGATGACCGGTCCGCGCCGCGGGACCGGTCGTGGGGCAGGGCAAGGAAATCCCGCAAAAACGGAGATTGTGGGCTTGTCCCTGGCGCCCGGCCTCTGTAAACGGGTCGGCGGAGACGTGGCCGAGTGGTCGAAGGCGCTCCCCTGCTAAGGGAGTAGGCCCGGAAGGGTCTCGTGGGTTCGAATCCCATCGTCTCCGCCACTTGCCCTCGCGAAAGCGTTCTCCTGATCCGGCTGCGGCCGGATTTTCTCGTTGTATTCGAGGGTTATGCGGGAGGGGCTGAGCACTGGCCCCAGTGCCAGGCGGCCCGGAAGCGTTCTCTCGGGCCGGTATTCTCTGAACCTCATGACTGCGCCTGTTTGGTGTTCAGGGTGTAAGTGTCTGATCTCAATGCGGTTTTCCAAAGTGCGGCTGAGCACTTCGACGTTGGTGGCGTTTTCCCAAAAGGGACCGAAATCGAACGCCTGTCCTGTGTTTACAATGCCGCTCGGGCTCCCGGGTCAGAAGAGCTCGACGTTACCGTTGGCATCAACCCGAACCGCAGACCCAACACGGGTGTAAACCGTTGAATTTGAAGAAAACCGGCTCCGAAGTTGCTGCGCATGAGAATTATCCAAAAGTGTAAACGTAGCAGTCTCGCCCGGCCCCGCAGCGGCAAGACCCGCACCGACCATCAGACCACCGACATCAGTTAGGAAGAAGCGATCGTGAAGGTCCTCTCCTCCTGGCACCTCTGTCCACTCATAGAGTTCCAGAGAATATCCTTGCGGCAAAATCCCATTGGTAAGAGCAGGAGCATGTTGCGCGAGAATATTCGGCGGAGGACGAGAGTCGTGTGACCGGAAGTGTACCTTAATCACTTTCGGTGTCGGCGTCGCAGCAGCGAGCTTGCCAAGCAATGATGTCAATGGACCAGTATAGTTACCTCTCGCTGGACGCAGATCAAAATAGGGGTCGACGATGTCAATTTCGCCAGCCACCAGCGCGATCAGCAATAGGGCATCGGCGATATCATCCGAGGTCCTCGCTACGTCACGGCTGATCGGTGCGTTGAAGAACGCGTTCTCGTCAAAACAATCATCAGGCGCGAGTGCTTCTGCGCAGGTCACGGCTCCCTCGCCGCAGACGATTGCGCGAAATGGTCTATGTCCATGCTCGCGGATAGCGTTATCAACCCAACTCGTCTCGTGATCATAGGTTCGGTTGAAGCCCACCACTTTGTGCTTCGCACCATGCAAACGCTCGACAACGCTAGCCAATTTCACTTCTGAGAGACCAGCGTCCTTCGCCGCTTGAATGACCTTCTTTTCCCATTTGTTGGGAAATCGGGATATCAGCCTGCCTTTGTCGGCCCCGAATTTTTCGATCAGATATCGAAATGTGTTCCAATCTGTCCCGATCGCTGCAGGCTCTACTGCGTATTCCGACAGCATCAGAACAGTTCCTCGGCCCGTTCCGCGAAGAATCCGTGGGGCCATCGGTCTACGAAATCGCCATCTGGGCTTACGCGGAGTGGCCGGAAACGGACCCCCTCAGCAGAGTTCTCCACATAGACGACGGACAAATCGTCGGCGGTCAGGCCGACAACTCCTGGCGGAAGTTCGTTCTCTGTCTGCTCCCTCACGCGACGCAGCAAACGAAGCATGATGTGTTCGCTATGCGTTTCAACCAGAAGGCTGCGCTCGGGTCCAACAGCCGGCTGTGGTCCATGTGTCGCTTCGATGAAAAGATCTCCAAGTCCGACCTGGATGGCCGGGTGAATATGAAGCTCGGGCTGCTCTATGGCGATGAGGCCGTCAGGATTCATCAGGCAGGCGACAACCACAGGCACCATCTGAGAAATGCCTACACCGACGTCGCTGGGCGCAACTAAAACGCCCTTGTTCAGATCGAGCAGCCTGAACTCCTTCACCGTTTTCAATGATGCGTAAAGCTCCTGCAGATCACCCAGGTCGTCTTCATCGATGCCGCGCTGGAACAGCTGGTGGAACCGGCTGGTATTGGGGACTTGCTTGAAGACGGTCTGCTGCAGCTGGTAGCCGGTCCGCAGTTTCAGATCGGATGAGAGCCAGTCATTCACGCTTTCAAGCAGGTGCTCCGTGGTCTGGTTGTGAAGGACGTCCCAGGCAGCAAGGCCCTGCGCCCAACGGGACTCGTCAGGCGAAAGGCGTGGACGGTAGCCACGGCTGGGGATGTCGCGGAGTGGCCCGATGTAGGTCAGCGACTTGAGGTAGTCGCGCAGAATCCGGACCGGGCCGAGAACCATCTCGTCCAGAAGCGCGCTCAACCCGGCACGGCGATACGTCTCCAGGTCCAATTCGTCGGCGGCGCGTAGTTCGTCGCTGTCCGACAGCCGTGGAACGGAGGCGCCGCGCGCATAGCGCATCCGGATCAGGTTCTTGTCGAGTTCAACCAGATCGAGTCCAAGCGGACGATCCAGTTCGGGCAAGGCTCCGAATTCGGTATCGACCTTTACCCGAAACCGCACGCGGTCGTTGACTTGTGCATCCGCCACGATCTGGCGGGAAAGTTCATAGAGCTCGTTACCGAGTGGTGACTTGAAGGGGTCGCCCTTTTCGGCCTCTGGATCATATCCGAGAGCCGTCGGCAAACCCTCATCCCAGTCTTCCGGTTCGTCGTCCGGATCGACAAGCTTTTCCAGCATCGGGTGCTGCCAGTTGATATCGATCAGCTCGGCTTGGCCCTCCTGTGGGGGGGAGCGCAGCGCGGCAAATTCGTCACCATTCAGGTCGACCGTCAGCTTGGCGACATAAGGGCCTTGGATCAGGTCGCTCCAGGCCACCTCGACGCCAATACCCACCTCCTGCACGACGGCGTAGGTTTTCAGCTCGGTGTTCTCACCGGCGATGTATTGCACCGGCAGGCTTGTGAACTGCGGGTCTTGCAGGTTGCCGCCGGAATTGAGCGGCAGGCGATCGCTGCCCTGATCGTCCCCGATATCGAGTTGAACCTTGATGTGGATGGACCGACCGGTCTCATGCGCATGGACGAGGTTGGCGAAGCCGCCAAGATCGGTCAGACCCCCGGCGATCGTCTGGTCCGGGTCTGGGTTGTTGCGCTCGATTACCTCGCGCAGGTAGTGCAGCGCCTGCAGGATCGTGCTCTTGCCCGCGCTGTTCGGGCCGAAGAGCAGCGTGATCGGCTTCAGGTCAATACTTTGGAGCGTACCAATGCCCTTGAAGTTCTCGATTTCCATCCGGGTCAAACGCATGTCGTTACCTCAAAGCTCGCCCCGAAAAGCGCTCTGCGAAAGTGCATGAAATGCGATGTCTGCTTCCTCAAGAGCCGCGCCTAACCGAAGACGAAGCGTAGAGTTCTTTTTTGAGACTTCCGAGTACATTGACATGGCGTCGTTTGACGGAACCGCAATTGGCAGTGGAGCAAGGTCTTTTTTGTTCAACTGAGGCACTGCGCTGCCGCTTGAAATAGTCACCAAATCGATAAAGCCGAACCAAGCGCGAAGATACTCCGAGGAAACCCTCGAAGTAGGTTTTGGAAAAACACCCATTAGGTTTGGATCAAGAACTGCCTTGCGAGCCAAAACTCGTTTCTTGTTGGTTGAAATCGCGCCCCCTCTTTTAGGAAACACGATCGTGCCAGAGGGAGCGATTATCGACTGCCGAATTTTACCGTCATCCTCAGCCCACAGCCTTGCGGATTTGATTTCCGTTGTATTCTCCGGAGAATTCATATCCGAAACTTTGGTAAGAATAATTCCCCCTTCCTGTCCTCTGAACTCTTCTCCCTTGGGGAGGCTGTTACCTGCGTAGAGGTTGCACTCTGCCCCTATGTTGCTGACCTCAAGGCCATCTTTGGGGCGCAGCGGATACCCAAACATTTCCAGAAACACAGACTTCAGAAACGCATCAGCCAAGTCGAGGGCCCGCTCGTGTTTGAGGCGGATGGCCTCGGCCTTGTCGAGGATCGCCGCGATCCGGTGCTGCTCGTTCACTTCTAGCGCAGGCACTTCAATCTCAGCTATCTCGGAGGTTCGGATTGAAGGATACGCATCGTCCTTGATTAGCCGAGACGGCGGGTTGGCTCGAAGCCAGTACGTCAAATAGTGTGGGTCATAGCGTCCAGTTGGCTTTACCGCAGCCAAGTGGCTGACGACATAGGCGGGACCCTTCAACCGATAGACGCGGCCCAATTTCGCTGACATGCCGCTTTTGGCGAACAGTACAGTATTCTCAGGATACAGTTTGAGCCGCTTTCGTAACGCCGTAGATTCGGAAATTTTTTCTAGGCTGTCCTCGGATCCGCCGTTCAACAACC
Source organism: Antarcticimicrobium sp. (assembly GCF_029212575.1). GTDB lineage: Bacteria > Pseudomonadota > Alphaproteobacteria > Rhodobacterales > Rhodobacteraceae > Antarcticimicrobium. The sequence continues at coordinate 59,560 of NZ_JARGPK010000048.1, read as the reverse complement.
GTTCGAGGCTTCCCGCTCGAATGAACGGATGACCCTCATCTGCAAACTCATGGGCTTTAGGCGCTGGTTGTCCAGCCGAGACATCGGCAACAGCTCCAAGTGAAACGGTGCCGACGTTCATCCTAGCATTCCTTCGAGCTCTTGGAGATCAGCGGCTATCTCTTCGTTGAGGCCCTTCATCCGTGTCAGGATTTCCGAAGGCAGATCGTAGGTTTCTTCTTTGTAAAGCTGTTCTTTGTACTTGCTCAGTGAAAGGTCATAGTTCGACTGGCGAATTTCTTCGGCTGGAACAAAGAACGCCTTTTGCGTCCGATCCGTGTCCTCCTTTGGATCGCGCTTCTTCCAGGCGTCTAAGCAGCCAGGCAGATCGTCGTCGTCGATTTGATCTCGCTTGTCGTCCAAAGAAAATCCATCGGCTTGAACATCATAGAAGAAAACATCATCTGTCCGCCCGCCTTTGCGGAACACTAGGATTCCTGTGGAGACACCTGCGTAGGGCTTGAACACACCGCTGGGCAGCGAAATCACGGCTTCCAGCTGGTTGTTGTCGACCAAGAGCTGACGCAGCTGACGGTGCGCGCCGGAGGAGCCAAACAGCACGCCATCGGGCACGATGGTCGCCGAACGGCCGCCGGTGTTCAGCATGCGTAGGATCAGCGCGAGAAAGAGCAACTCGGTCTTCTTCGTCTTGACCTGGCGCAGCAGCCCCGAATGCACGTCCTCGAAATCGAGGCTGCCCTTAAAGGGGGGATTTGCAAGGATCACGTCGAAACCCTCGGTCGCCTGGCTCGGATACTTATCCGTAAAGCCGGTGCTGAGCGTATCCTGGTAGTGAATATCTGGATCATCCACCCCGTGCAGCATCAGGTTCATCGCCGCGATCCGGAGCATGGTCGCGTCGAAGTCGAAGCCATGGAACATATTGCTGCGGATGTGCGCGCGGTCCTCGTCGCTGAGCTTGTCTCCGATATAGATCTTCTCGACATTGCCAGTATCCGGATCGGTCTCCTCAATCACCGCCTCGGGCGAGGTATAGGTTTCGAGCAGGTATTCCATGACGCTGACAAGGAAGCCGCCGGTGCCGCAGGACGGGTCGCCGACAACATCTGTCGGCTTCGGCTCGAGCAGATCGACCATCAGCCGGATGATATGGCGTGGCGTTCGGAACTGGCCGTTGATGCCAGCCGTTGTCAGCTTGCTGAGCAGGTACTCGTAGAGGTCGCCCTTGGTGTCACCCTCGGTCAGTGGCAGCTCGTGGATCATGTTGACCGCTTTCACCAGAAGCCCCGGCTTCTGGATCATCAGCTGCGCGTCCTTCATGAACTCGGCGAATGCCGTGCCGCTGGCGACCGTGCTGCGGAAATGCGGGAAGACCTGGTCGCGCACGAGTGGCAGCATCTGGTCGGAGCCAAGGTGCCGGAACTGGGACCAGCGCAGGTGCTGCTCGTCTTCCTTGAAGCGGCGCTTGAACGGCTTGCCGGACCGCTTTTCACGGTTCTCGTCCCGCGCCTCGTTGATGTCGAGGAGGCGCGCGTACATCAGGAACGTGATCTGCTCGATCACCGTCAGCGGGTTGGTGATCCCGCCCTGCCAGAATTCAGTCCAGAGCGCATCGACGCGCCGCTTGAGATCACCCGTGATCATTATTGTTTCCTCTCGTTCGGGTTTTCGTCTTCGCGCTCTTCGACCTCGGTGCCGAAGGAGCGCACGATGTTGATGAGATCGGCAATGTCGGCTTCGTCCTCGAACACGCCGTCCGGTCCGTCGGCATCGACCACGGTGAAGGGGTCGTCATAGAGCCGTTCAACCTCAATCGTGCCGTAGCGCGCGATGTGGTTTTGCAGGAGCGCGAGAAAGCGTGTCTGCTTTGCGCTCAGCTTTGGATGCTTTTGGACAAAGGTTGTGAACTTTTCCCGCACCGCCTCGGAGTCCATCCCAACGATCATGCGGATGGCGAGATATAGCGGACCGGCGGTCTCGCTAAAGAACTCCTCAAGGTGCTCTCGGCGCACATCCGGATGCTGGGTGAGTATGAGCGACACGAGCGAGTCTATTTCTCGGTCGGACACGGCTTCACCGGCACGGACCTTCTTCAAGACTGGATTGGTCTCGAAGTGCTTCTTAAGCTCCGCCTCGACGATCTGCTGATAGGCCTTCATGTCGACGGATTTCAGGGTCGCAGAACGACGTGCCAGATGCATCTGACTGGCATCCTCGGTGATATCGACCACTTTTGGAGGAACGCCCTGCGAGCCACCCTTCGCCCGGTGATGCATAATCCCGCGAAGCTGGAGACGCGCGTCCTCAAGGTCAGCGACAGTTACATCCTGCCAGAACGCATCCAACTTCACGCGCTTGATGACTTCCGCCTTCTCGCGGACCGGGTTCAGGTGCATCTGGAGGGATGACAGTCGGTCAAGGAGCTCGATTTTCAGGTCGGCAATCTCACCTGAGCCACGCAGCACCGCGATCTGCATGCGAGCAATGAGAAGATCGAGCGAAAGAGCGTCGCCGAAGCCACGGATGTTCCGCCACTGCATCAGCGGTGCAATTTCCTGGCGTAGTCTGGCGACGGTCGCCGGGGCGAATGCCTTCAAGACCTCGGGGCGTGATAGCGCGCGCTTCTCCTTCCATTTCTCTCGAACCGCGATCGACTCCTCCGGCAAGGCGTTAATGTCTTGCTCGACAAGTCCGATGGCGGTGTCGAAGGCCGCGATCTCGCTCTTCTGAAGGGCGACATCGGCAACGTTCAGCCGCTCCTCGAAGACCAGCTGGGCAAGCGGCTTGCTCTGCGTGGGTTCGGCGGGTCGATAGCCCATCTCGAAGCGGGCAAAGTTGCCCCAATGGTCGAAGATGCGAAACACGCTCTTGTTTTGGCCTGGTCCGAAGAGGTCTGGACAGAGACGCGTACCGCGGCCGATCATTTGCCAGAACTTTACGGGCGATTTGACTGGCCTTGCGAAAACAAGGTTCACGATTTCGGGTATGTCGATCCCGGTGTCGAGCATGTCGACCGAGATCGCGATGGTCAGATCGTTGTTGGTGCCTTCACCCTTGAAGTCGTCGATCAGTTGCTCGGCTCGGGGGTCATAGTTGTCGATCACCTGGCAAAATTTGCCGGCGTACTGCGGATACATTTCGTCGAAGATCTGGCGCATCAGCATCGCATGTTGGTGGTTGCGCGCGAATACGATGGTCTTTCCGAGAATCTGTCCCGTTGCATCCTTGATCCCGTTTTCCATAAGGTTTCTCAGGATCGTGCGGTTTGTATCCTTATTGTAGATGACCTTGTCGATCTGCTCCGAAGAGAAGTCATACTGTGCCGGGTCCTCTCCCTGGTCTTCCAGTTCCTGAATCTGCTGAGGAGAAAGGCCGTCGAGGGTGATGCCGTCGCGGAGAAACTGGGTCGTGTGCTCATAGACCTCGAAGGGGGTCAGGTAGCCTGCCTGTACCGCCTGTTCGAGATCATAATTCGACGTCGGAAGCTGTCCCTCGCATCCAAAGAGACGGAAGGTGTTGCGAGTGACGAAGTCGACCGGGGTCGCGGTCAGCCCGACTTGATGACAATCGAAATAGTGAAAGATGTCTCCGTAGACGTTGTAGATGCTCCGATGGGACTCATCAGCGATGATGAGGTCGAAGAAGCCGGGGTCGAACGACTGAAAGACCTTTTGCATCGCGGGATAGGTCGCGAGGAAGACGCGCTCATTGGCATTCGTCTTGACGCGCGAAGTGATGATCCGGGTGGGCTCGGAAAGGAAATCGTTGAAGGCGTTCTTAGCCTGCTTTCGAAGTTCCTTCCTGTCACAAAGGAACAAGACCCGCTTGACCCAACCGGCCCTTATCAGAAGGTCAGTTAGAGCGATCGCAACGCGTGTTTTGCCTGTACCCGTAGCTTGCACCACCAGTGCCCGACGGTGCTTCTGGGAGAACCGCTCCGAAACCCGCTTGATCGCTTCGAGCTGATACAGGCGATCAACGATCTGTTCGCTGATCTCGACTGTGTCGAGGGGCTTCTTTTGATGGCGTTGATAGTTGGCCAGATGCTGAAGGCTGTCTTTCGAGTAGAAGCCGTAGAGCTTCCGTGGTGGGAAGTCCTGGGCATCGTCCCAAATCCAGATGTCGAAGCCATTTGTGTAGAAGATGACCGGGCGGTGACCAAACCTCTTGTGGAGGCTATCTGCATAAAGCTTCGCCTGGTGACGACCGAGTTCCGCATCGACAGAGGTCTTTTTCGCCTCGATAACGGCAAGCGGGTTCCCATTGTCATCCCAAAGCACGTAGTCGGCGTAACCAGTGCCTGTGGTCGTGGGTTGGCCGTCGACCTCGACTTCCTTGCCGACCTGAGCCGTGCTTTTGACACCCTCTGCGATATCCCAGCCGACACTCGCCAGCATGCTGTCGATGAGCCGTGTCCGGGTTTCCGCCTCACTAAACTGAAGCTCATCGGCCGCAGCCTGTGCCGAGCTTGCAAGCTGTTTGAGCTCAGCCGCTTCCTTCTGGGCCGCAGTTGCTTTCGAGCGCTCTTCTTCGAGCTCCGAAAGCAACGCATCCATCTGCGCTTCCTGAGCCGCGAGTTTTTCGAGGACTTGTCGCCGTTCCCGTTCCTCTACCTGGCCCGGAATAGCCGGTTGCTGGAAGGCCGGAAGCTGGTCTGCTTTCGCTTGCCCGTATCTGACACACATCCAGCGGGCCAGATCGTGTGCCTCTTTGAGCAGCCATAGCGCGTGTTGGCTTCTTACGGGCTCGCCATGCGCGGCTTTATTGCCGTGCATCCGCAACGCATGAAGTTTGTCGAGTACAACCTTTGGCGTGATCGCGATAAAGGCGTCGTTCTTCAAGAGATCAACAAACGTGGGCAGGTCCGGCTTTGGCAGTCGGAGCTCGCGATAGATATCCTTTGTCAGGTTCTCCGCGAAAAGGCGAAGCTTGACGAGTGCGCTTGCTGGGTCAGCGTGAGCATACGACTCTGCAAACGCGCCAAGACCAGCAAGTTCAGGCCAGCCCTGACGTAGTAATTCGAAGTTGAGCGATTTCATGCCATCGCCTCCGCAAGAGCGGCGTCAAAGGCAGCTCGGTTGGCGACCACGACCGGGACCTCGTGGGGGTTGTCCAGCTTGTCTGCGACATCCAGACGGAGACGCTTCAAGAAGTAGTAGAGCAGCGCCTTCCGTACCATGACTTCGGAGCGCCCGTTCGTCATTTCATAGTCTTGCTCGATTATCGACCGCTGGCTCTCGCTCAGGGCTGGATTCGGCGCGAGCGCCACCGCGAAGCGATCATGCCAGAGCTTGTCGTCATTCGCAGACGCGCCAGATAGCGCATGCTTTCGGGTCTTCACGCATCGCGAGAGGATGAAGTCTTTGAACTTGTGGTCGATGTGACAGAAGGCACGAACATGCCACCGCAGTCCGTCATTGCCGAGGGCGTGGGGAGAAATCCGCCTCCACTCAGGGGTGGGCTTCTTGGCGCTCATGGACTGGTAGAAGACCTCGATGGAATGCCCTTCTCTTGCGGTTTTGAGTACATCGCGAAGGACTTCGGGCTCCACGCGCCGGTTCGGAATAGGCAGGGCATCATGCTCCGGCGCCGATGCAAGCCAGGCGTCGGTCACACCAGACGCTCCTCCGTTAGTCTCGCGCAGATGAGCGAGGTACGCGGATGCATTGGGCTGCATGAATACTGGCTTGAAATCGTCTGCCGCTTTGTAACGCTTGGCGCTCTTGTCGTAGATCAGATTTCCCGGCGCCTTATCCTCGTAGAGTGTCAGGTCCTTGGAGGCTTGGGGCACGGATACGCCGAACTGGTCTACGATATCGGCACGATTGATGCCGCCCTCCCAAAAGAGGCGGAATTCAATGAACTCCAATCGTTTTTCGACACCCCAGCGCATATCACGTCCTCGTTGAGCAGGTGGAGCGAGATCGTCCACCAGAATCGTTTGATGATGGGTATATAAACTATACGCATATAGCCAATCAACCCCTCGCGCGGACTTTTCGGATGGAGTTCAATGGTCAGTAACTGTCTGGAAGTGCTGGCGCTGCTCCTCCCACGCCATAGGAAACGGCTCGAGCGCGCGCGCCAGTGTCACCTCCAGCCCTTGCTTCCCGTCCAAGATCGCCTCTACGATGTCGGGCGGGAGCAGCGTAAGTCGCAGGACGCGCGTCATGTAGGAGGGAGCGATCCCCTCGCGCTCGGATAGTTCGGCGATGGTTGCAAACTCGCCCGACTCCAGCAACCTCTTCCAACGGAACGCACGGGCAAGCGCCTTGACCAGCGTGTTGTCGGTCCGCCGCGATTGCTGGACGCCCTCGGGCAGCTGCATTTCCTTTCGCCCACCGCGCTTAACGACGCGGAACGGGACGTGGAGTGTGACCGTTTCAGGGATTGGCCCTCCGCGGGTCATGCCGCTGCCTCAACACCGCCTTCAAACATCTCGCGCGCAAGGTCACGGAGGCCGTCCATGCGGAGCCTGACGTTCAGGCCCGCCGTGCTGATGTCCACGCGCTCGACCAGCAGCGTGACAATGCGCGCCTGCTCGGCGGGGAAGAGCTCGTCCCAGAGTGGATCAAGACGGATCAGCGCGTCACGGGCATCGGCCTCGGTGATCTCGCCCTCCTGTGCGCGCGCCGCCTTCCATGTCCCTGCAACGATCTCGGGCTGGCGGAAAACGACGCGCAGTTGGTCGACGACGGCGACTTCTATCTCGCCCGCTGAGACACGGCCCACGGGACACGATCCAGCGCCGTGCTTCAGAACTGTCTGACTGACATAGTACCGGTAAAGCTTGCCGCCCTTGCGTGTGTGTGTCGGCGAGAACGCCGCACCATCTGGGCCGAAGAGCAACCCTTTCAGCAGCGCGGGCGTGTCGGCGCGAGTGCGCGCGGCGCGCTTGCGGGGGCTTTCGGTCAGAATGGCGTGGACCTTGTCCCAGACACTCCTGTCGATGATGGCGTCATGCTCGCCGGGATAGCTGTCGCCCTTGTGGACCGCCTCGCCGATATAGGCGCGGTTATTCAGCATTCGGTACAGGTACTTCTTGTCGACCCGGTTGCCGCGCGGCGTGCGGATGCCGCGTTTGGCGACCTCGCGGGCCAGTTCTGTTCCCGATCCGATCGCGAGGAACGTGGCGAAGATCCAGCGGACATGCGCGGCGCGATCATCGTCGATCACCAGCTTCCGGTTCTCGACGCGGTAGCCGTAGGGCGGCACGCCGCCCATCCACATGCCCTTCTTGCGGCTGGCCGCGACCTTGTCGCGGATGCGTTCGGCGGTCACCTCGCGTTCGAACTGGGCGAAGCTGAGCAGGATGTTCAGCGTCAGTCTGCCCATCGATGTGGTCGTGTTGAACGACTGCGTCACCGACACGAAGGTCACGTCATTGCGGTCGAAGACTTCCACCAGCTTGGCGAAATCGGCCAGCGAGCGACTGAGGCGGTCGATCTTGTAGACAACGACCACGTCGACGAGGCCGTCCTCAATGTCCGCCATCAGCTGTTGCAACCCGGGGCGTTCGAGCGTGCCGCCGGAGATCCCACCGTCGTCATATTGATCGCGGACCAGCACCCAACCCTCGGATCGCTGGCTGGCGATGTACGCCTCGCAGGCCTCTCTTTGGGCGTGGAGCGAGTTGAATTCCTGCTCCAGCCCTTCCTCGGAGGATTTGCGCGTGTAGATCGCGCAGCGCAGTTTCCGGACAATCGGTTTGGTCATACGCCCCTCCGATGGTTTTTCAGGCCAAAGAACACCCAGCCGTTCCAACGCGTTCCGGTGATTGCGCGGGCAATCGCGGAGAGCGATTTGTAAGGGCGACCCTGCCAGTCAAAGCCGTCGGCGGTGACGGTGACGACATGCTCAATGCCCTGCCATTCGCGGATCAACCGCGTCCCGACGATGGGCGTCAGGTCAGCGCGGATGCGGCTCTTCCTCCGATCTCCGCCATCGAGTTGCTCGCCAAGCGCCTCCAGCCTTTTCACCGTTTCGGGCTTCAGCCCGCCATAGGCCAGTTCCTGGATGCGGTAGGCCAGGCGGGACTCGAGGTAGCGCCGGTTGAACGGCGGCGGTTCGCTGTCGAACAGGTCGCGCCATTGCTGCTTCAGGTCTGGTGTCGACGTGGTCTTGAGCGCGGCGAGGCGGGCGGGAATGGGATCTTGTTTGGTCATGCATTTCTCCGGTGAGTTGGAGTTGCATGACGCCATTCGTCGGTCGGATAGTGTAGGCTACTTTCTCCAATTTTGTCAGATACTTCCGCCCGATCACGCATCTGCAACCGTACCAGCCCAAGAGCCAGCAGGCCGCATAGCTCGGCGCGGCGTTCAGCGGGCGACATGTGGTCTGGAGGCAAGGGGTTAGGCCGTTTCATGCGGCGCTTCGCTTCAGATCGCGCAGGACAGCGGCTCGGATGGCGGACCGGTTCCAGCGGAAGTTGAGCTGGCAGTTGGCCGCATATTTCGAGAGCCCGAAATCCATACCGCTGGCTTCGAAACCCGCGCGTTGCAGCAGTTCGATCTGCCGCATACTGGCCGGGTCATTGAGCCAACGCTTGCTCTTGGCTGAGGCGCTGGACGTTTCCGTGGCCCGCAGGAAGTCGTCGGCCGCAGCAAGCGCCTGCACACGCGTCCCTACAGCCAGCGTGCGGATCGGCTTGCTCTTGGGGTGACCGAGCGCGTGCCACAATTCGCCGTCATGGAATACTCCGGCCCACCCCTGAAAACCGCTGGCCATGAGCGCCTGGCCGTCGCCATGGAGATCGCACCAGGAAAATGGCGAGCGATCCAGAAGATCGACTTCGGTCATCTCGAACGTGGTCAGCAGTCGCTTTTCGCCAATGTCGCGCGTGAAGACATGCCCACAGAAATCGCAAACGGATGCGCCAAGCGGGAGTTCCGCGTCACAGGATGGACAGGTCTTCCAGGGTTGCTCGCCAGGCGGCGTTTCATCCTCATCGAGGGCGATGTCCTGCTCAAGAGAGCCGTGGCGGAGCGCGGCACCCGCGAAGTCCAGCACGACGCAATCCGTTTTGACGATGCCGGGGAAGCGCTCGGGGTCGACCCGGCGCAGTCCGCGGCCGACGGCCTGGATGAACGTCCCCTTGTGAAGCATGGGGCGCAGGATGCCGATGCAGCCCACAGGCTGACTGTCGAAACCCTCGGTCAGGACCATGCAATTCGTGAGCACCTGGACCTCGCCGCGGTCGAACCGGGCGATGAGATCGGCGCGGGCCTTGGCTGGCATGTCGCCGGTTATCGGCTCGGCAATGACCCCTTCCGCACGAAATGCGTCCGCCACCGCTTCGGCGTGATCGACCGTCGAGCAGAAGAAGATGCTGCGCCGATCGGCTGCCTTGTCCTTCCAATGCTCAACCACGGTCTCGTTGAGCACCGAGCGATTGAGGACCTTGTCGGCCTGTCGCATGTCGAAATCACCGGCGGTGCTGTTGATGCCGGAGAGCTCGTCGTCGATCCCGAGATCGATGGTGAAGGTCCGGGGCGGGACAAGCAGGCCGCGCGCAATGAGCGTGCCGATGCGCAGATGGTATCCGACATTGCTGAAGGTCTTGCGCAAGGACCGGCCATCGCCGCGCCCCGGCGTGGCCGAAAGCCCGAGTAATTTCACTCCAGGGCTGATGTCCCGCGCGTGATCAAGGATTGCCTGGTAGCTTCCGGCGGCTGCACGGTGGCACTCGTCGATCACGATGTGGCTCAGTTCCGGCATGGGCTTGCGCCGGTTTTCCCGGGCAAGCGTCTGCACACTGCCGAAGACGACACGGCCATCCCAGCAATCCTGCTCTGCCTTGACAACCGAGGTGCCCAGCCCGGAGATGCCGCCGATGGCGGAGCGGTTTTGCTCGATGAGCTCATCCGTATGTTGAAGCACTAGCATCTTGGCGTCGCGGTCCCGTTCGGCCTGTTCACCGACAAAGAACCCGGCGATGGCCGTCTTCCCGGCTCCGGTCGGCAGCACGAGCATGGTATTGCCGTGCGAGGCCGTGCGGTCATGGGCAGCGTCGACGGCTGCCCGCTGATAGTCACGAGGGATCATGATGGTCTCCCTCAGCGTGCCCAGAACGGTGCGCCGCCCGAGGCAGGCGCGGACGAGCCAGGCTGTTCCGCTACAGCGCCAGAGTTGACTGGCGGCACAGACGCTGCGGTTGTCGGCATCGGCGCGGAACCCATCACGGTCAGATATTGCCCATTGTCCGGACCAATGGCGGCCTTGATCACGTTGCGCCCGGCGTCGTCGGGATTGTCGCGGTCCTTTTCGACCCCAATCTTGGCCACGAAGTCGATGCCGCTCAGGTCTCCGAGGCTGCGGATCATACGCGCGGCCCGCGCAGCTTCCGATTGATCGCTGGCCTTGATGCCACGCGCGGATTCCAGAATGCCTCGGATCAGGGCGCGGCCACGGTTGGCGTAGGTATCCTCACCGCGTTCGTTGACGCTTTTTCCCTTGAAACCGATACGGGTGTAGATCCGCCGGCGCGCATACTGGCCATCGAGGACGACAGCTTCGGTGTTGAGATAAAGCGCCGCACTCGTGCGGCTTTGGGTGAGCCAGCCCTCTGGACCCGCACCCCCTGGGCGGATCGTCAGGCCGACCTTGACCAAGGTGTTGGCGGGGATGAGGTCGAATGCGGCGTCCTGGCTGTCGGCGCCGTTGAAATCCATGTTGTCTGCCATGGGTTTATGCTCCTTTCGTCGGGGAATTCGGCTGGGCCGCCGCTTGCGGCAGATCGAAGTCGAGGCCGGATTTGGCGGTCGTCCCCGCGCCATCACGGATCTTCGCCATGAGGCGTCCGAGATGCGCCTGCTCGATCATTGAGAGCCGGCCGCTGCGGTCTTTCGCGGGAAAGCCGAAATCGTTGATGGTGGTGCAGACGAACGCCCGGTAAGGCTCGCCCTCCTGGGGGCGGATCTCGGCGAGCGAAATGACCTCGTCGACAATGCCGGGCAGTTCGAGGCCCGTCTTCGAGCCTTCGATCTGCATCGCGAAAAACGGTTTGCCGAAGTCGTCGATCTTCCGGTCGAGGAGGCCGACCAGCCAGATGTTCTTGCGCGGCGTGTGCTGCAGGTGCGTGAGCCAGCCGATCATTTCCTGGCCTAGCAACCCGTAGGCGCCACGCAAATCGAGCTTGCCGCTGCGATCCGACTGCGCCTGAGGCTGGCCTTTGCACCATTGCATGCAGATACGGGAGGCGACCGAGATGCTGTCGACGAACACGGTGTCGTACTTGTCCAGTACGGCGGGATCACCGAAGGCGGCGCGTACGCGGTCATAATCGCCCTGGCTATAGGGCTGATCCTCGCGCATCGCAGGGTTAGGGCCGCCTATCCAGCAGGCAAGATCGCGGGCCCGTTCCCAGTCCCTGATACGGACCTCGTCTCCGGGCCAGCCCTGTACCGCCAGTTCGCCTGCTTCGAGGTTCAGGAACAGGGTCCTTTCCGGATCCAGCGTCCAAAGCTGGCTGGTTTTGCCGATCCCGGAAATGCCGGTGAGGACGCCCTTGATGCCGCGTGCTTCTTTCAGGCGTTCGTCGGCGGTGATGATCTTCAACGGGGCGGGTTGGAAAGGCGCGCTCATTTGCGTGCCTCCAATTCGCGGGCGGCAGCCGAGACGGCAATGTCCGTACCAGCCGCGCCCTGCTTGCGCGCCATCGACGCGATTTCTTCCAGCGCAACGATGGTCTGAGTGAGTGCAGAGCGCTCCCGATTCAGCGGCAACAACGCGAACGCGATGTCGTCGATCGTGGCACGCTCAATGGCGACCGTGCGCGCCGGGCGATCGCCGATGGCGGGCACCGCGACTGTGTCGGGTATGGCGCTCAGCCAGGTGGACTGCCGCAGTTTTTTCAGGGGGTTGGTGAACATATCGATGCTCCTTTCCGTCTTGCCCAAGGATCGTCGCGAGGTGACAACTGCCGGGCCCGACGCCGCCTTGGAGCTCGCGGTCGGGGTGTTTCCCTGAGGGTTTTGCATTCGCCCGAAGGCCCGGCATGAATTTGATTGGGTGCTTGCCGTTACTTACCGGCGGGCCGCCGCAACTGTCGGGACGGCTTCGAAATACCCGTCGAGTCCCAGTTCCCTGGCAGTTTTGCGGATCACGCCGAGACGCTCGTAGACTGTGCTCCGGTGCAGCCCGAGTGCGCGCGCCGTTTCGGAGATGCTGAGGTGGGTGACCGCGATTGCGACCTGCCGGGTTGTTGGGCACAGTGCGGCGAGCAGCTTGCCCACATCCCCTTTCAAGCCCGGCCCGTGTTTCAGCGAAAACTCGTCGACAGGATCCAACGCCGCCGCTTCCGGCAAAATGTCGGAAAGGGCCAACCCTCCATCAACATCACCGGCGGGCGAATGGATAGATTGCATCTCACGCTCGGCGCGCATGGCCTTTGTGCTGCTTGCCAGCGTCGCGATCCGGTTCGTGATGATCCGGTCCGCGAATGTGTCGAAGGAAGATTTCGCTGGATCAAAGCGGCTGGCCCGCCTGATCAGGTCGAGACGCAATTCCTGCTCGATGTCGTCTGCGTCGAGACCCGGCACCGCGCCAGAACGCGCCAGACGGGCTGCGCGGAAGCGGATATTGCGGGAAATACGTGTATTGGGGTTGGTAAGCTGTTGAAGCTGCTCCATGGTTTTCGCCTTCGTCCAGGTGGACGGGCACGCGGCCCGAGTACCCGGCTCCGGCGAAATTTCGCTGGGACGGCGGTGGGAGTGGCTTCGACACAAAGAAAAACCGCCGAAGACCCAGAGTCTTCAGCGGTTTTGCGATGCGATTTTTTTCAGATTTTTTCAGCGCGGCTCGACGAAATTTCGGTCGCGCTGATCCGCAACGCCCTGCCGAAGGCCGCTCGCATCTACGACGAACTCTGCCTCGTAGCAGTCCACAGTTCTCTTGAAGGGGGGGAGATCCGTGATGCCGAAACGTGACTTCAAGGCAGCAAACAGGTGTTGGCGTTGGCGATCATAACCCCGTTTGACATCATCGAGAGCTTTGATCGACCCGGCAGAAAGTGGCTGGCCCCTGATGGTCTGGACAGGAAATGAGCGAGGCAGGGCGCCGTCGAGAACGGCACAGACCAGAAGTAGCCGCCATTGACGTGTTGCCTTGCCATTTCGCTGGTTCTTCATGCCAAGGAGGTCCGGCTCGATCCTCACCGGCGCTTGCTTGCCGTAACTGACGTTGATGACCTCTTCGGAAATAAACGCGAATTTCAGTTTGGCCCACGTCGCCCCGACCGGCAGGTCCAAGACGGGTTGGACCGGATCGTCTTCGGCGTCGGCCAGTGTCGCGATCTCCGGAGCGAATATCTCGGACGGCAGCATCGATGCATCGAAGCCCTGTCCGGGAGGCCGTGCGAATTGCATGCACTCATCGAATGCAAGCACTCGTCCGTCCATACCGTGAATCGCTGCAACAACACTTGGTTCAACGTCTCGTAGCGCGGGAACCATGAGAACGAACGGAAGTCCACGGCGGTCGAGGCCGAATATGTCAGAAGTGCCGATAGGGTTTCGCCGACCGGCAAGCGAAAAAAACACCGGAAAACCCACGCCCGCTCGCACCAGGTAATCGCCCAGATGCTCGATCATCCCGCGTTGCTGCCGAGCGACAGGGTTGATCCCGAATGCCTTGGCGATATCGGATCGCAGCCTATCCGTATCGAGTTCACGGATGCGGATATGCTTAGGTTGCAGGTCAAGCGATTTGCACAGACGCTCGCGGTCACCGCACACCGCTCGGATGGATCCATCATCCTGTTTGACAACCCGCCTCGGGCAGTGCTCGCCGCCCGGCATTGGACAATTCACCTGCTCGGCGAACCGTGGAGTTTCCGTTAGATATGGCCGGGCATGTTTCCAGGTTTCGCCGAGGCGCCGCCTCCAGTCCCGGGTGTCCGTTGCCAGTCCGGGAATATCCTCAATCGTCTTCCAAAACAGCGCCGTCGTCGTCATCATCGTCACTTTCCGGATTGAGTTTGCAGAATCCCTGATCCTTAAGCCAACGGTCGATACGATCACTGTCATCGTCGCGGTCGTAGCGTGCCAGGCTAGGCGGTAAGATCGCCACCGTCCGCTCTTTTCCATCGCCGGCGAACTTCACCTTGAAGACAGCTCGATCTATCGAACCCATGTTCAGGCGTTCCTTCCAGCAATCTTCCCAAGCAACAAAAAGATCTGTTGCCTTCCGGATTTCCTTTTCCTTTGCCTTGCCTCCCCAGAAGCGCTCGATCTCAATCAAGCGAACCTTGCTGATTTCGGGAACCGTTTCGTTCACCAATGCGTTCGGGCCCTTGTCCAGCAATGGCAACAGGGTGAAGCGATCTGATCTGTCGAAGTATTCATCATCCCCGAAGATGATCTCGCCAAACGTTCCGAGGTACAGTTCACGTTCCCCCTTGGTGCCTGCATTGACGGCCATCTCGTCGGTCTCGCCATCGAAGATCACAACGTCATGTTTCTGGGGGCGGTAATATGCAATGCCAGAGCCGCCATCATCCTGATGCCGACCTTCCCGGCGCATGGGTTCTCCGTGCCTAATCAGAAACCACGTCTTCGTTCCCCGTGGGAACGCGAAGATCCGACTTCCCTTGCCTCGTCGCTTTTTGTCGAACCATTCATCCATCTTGCCTTGCATCGCGCTGACCTGTTCCGGCGTGGGGTCGATCGCAGGACGCGGCTTTCCTGACTTGCCACCAAAATACATGAAACGAGAGCGTTTGAAGGCAACGACTTCTGCGTGTTGGCGGCGGAGTATATCGGGGCGCTGAAGCCAAATTTGCAGTGCCACGTCGGCATCCGACGGTTCTTCGCCAGGCTCAATGGTCAGGCCGGCATTCTGCGCTGTTTCAATCAGTTCCTCGGCTGACTCCTTGGACGCTGTTTCATGAACATAGTAGAGCGCATCCACCATTTCCGGAGGAACGCTGTCATCGGGGCGCATCAGGATCTGCGACAGATCATCGAAAGGAAAACCATCGGCCGCGTCATCGGGAAGCTCAAGGCCACGTGCGGAAATGTAGCTCCGCCACTTGTTGAAGAATGCCAGCAAATATTTCGGTGAAATGTGCTTAAGGCGGTCGGGGTTCGTGAAAATCCTGGGGTTAAATGCTGGCATCGGCCTCTTTTCTCCAAATCTCGTCAACCAGATAAAGTAGGTAGCGTCTTAACGACGCACAAGATCGTGATGTGTGGATTCTTGCGATGGCCCGCAACCGACAGCCAAAGCGGCTTGCCGGTATGTGACAGTGGCAGCTGGAGCTTCCCCCATGATCGACATCTCTGATCGCGCTCGGCGCGGTACCGTTCGCTTTTTGCCGGTCGCAGGTACCCCTCGTGGAGGTGCGCGGTGATTGATCCCGATGAGCGCGAACAGGAAGCCTTGAAGGTCGCCCTGAGGTTCATGGGCGAACTGATGGCTGAGATCGGCTGGTCGACACGTTTCAACGACCTTTCTGCCGATCAGGCCGCCAAGCTCGCCGAAGCCGCTGTTGACGGTTTTCAGGAAGGGATGTTGGCGACGGCCCCAAGACCAGACCCAGAGGTGCCCTTCTGATGACAGCGCTCCTCGACTTCAATCACCGTGAGAAAAAACCAACCTTTGCCGATGGCGTTAACGTACTGATTGATCATGCCCTTGTTGCAGAGCAGGCCACGCGGCCGACTCGGGACTATCTGGGCGGCAGCCGACTCGGCGATGCCTGTCAGCGTCGGCTGCAATACGAGTACCTAAAGGTGCCGAAGGACGAGGGCTCCGGGTTCTCGGGTCAGACCCTGCGGATTTTTGCGCTCGGGCATGTTTTCGAAGACTTGGCAATCGACTGGCTTCGCAAGGCGGGGTTCGATCTCAGGACCCGCAATCGCCATGGCGAGCAGTTCGGTTTCGAAGTCGCGGGCGGACGCCTTCAGGGACATGCCGATGGCGTCGTCGTCGAGGCGCCGAACGGCATGGCGGTGCCGGCGTTGTGGGAGTGCAAGTCCGCAAACGCAAAGAACTGGCGCGAGATTGCGAAACGGGGCGTTGTCAAAGCCAAGCCCGTCTATGCGGCCCAAATTGCGCTCTACCAGGCCTATTTGGGGCTGACGGAAGCGTCCGCGTTGTTCACCGCGATCAACAAGGACACCTGCGAGATATGGCACGAACTGGTCCCCTTCGACGCCGAGCGCGCCCAGGCCGCAAGCGACAAGGCCGTTCGAATTCTGCGCGCCTGTGATGCCGGCGAACAACTGCCTCGGCACACGGAAGATCCCGAGCATTTCCAATGCCGTTTCTGCGACTGGAAGGCGAGGTGCTGGGAATGAGCGATAGCAGCGTGGACCCCGTGGCCGCGGTTGCGCCTGACCCTGCCATGATCGCGACCTATACCGATGTCGTCTTCGGATATTGCGATCATCTCGCTCCAATTCGCGCGCTTGCGGAGAAAGGCAGCGCTGACGCGCCGCCGCATACGCCGTTCCTGCCTACGGAAGATGATCTCGCAGGGCGTCTAGCGCAGCAGGCGGATTGGGCGGCCTCGGCTGGCATGGCTCTCTTTGTGGTACCGGGCACCGTTGCAACACCGGTCGATGCGCGGGCCGAGCACATTGTTCAGACACAGGTTGTGCTCGTCGATCTCGATCATGGTGATATCGACGCCAAGCGTGCGCACCTTGAACGCCACCTCGGCAAGGCCACTCTGGTGGTGGCATCAGGTGGGGTGACGGCCGATGGTATCCGCAAGTTGCACCTCTATTGGCGGCTCACCGAACCAGCGGAAGAGGAAGACATTGCCCGGGTGTGCCGAGCCCGGCAAATGATTGCCGCCAAGGTCGGCGGTGACCCGGCTTTTCGCTCCGCCCATCAGCCAATCCGGGTCGCCGGTTCCGTACATGCCAAAGCCGGACAGCGCCGCCTTGTAGAAATCCTCGCCCATGCCACCGTTGACCACGACCTCGCCGATCTGATCGAGGCGGTCATCGCCATGCCTCCGATGGAGGGGGCGCAGCCAGATCCGCTCGACTTCAATGGCGCGACGCCCTTGCGGGGAACGGTACCAGAGCTCTTTGGCAAACCCGTCCGCGAGGGAGGCGTTGACGGGACAACCCGTTTCGATGCGCTGTCACGGGTCATCGGGTACTGGATCCGGCGCTGCCGCGAAGGCCATGTCACGCCAGCAGAGTCGTGGGACGAGATCAAGGCGTACAATCTCGCGCGTATTGACCCGCCATGGACGGAGGATCGCCTGCGCGCCGAATCCGAACGCCTGTGGAAGCGCGACCAGAGCCGCAATGGCGACATCGACGATGCCGACATGGATGCGGACCAAGCGGGTGGCGGAGACGATGGCGACGGACCCATACCGGTCCGTTTCACCGAAGACGCGCTGGCGGCGCAATTCGCATCAGCCCATTCAGAGCAATGGCGATATGTCGCCGGCTGGGGCCAATGGCTCACATGGACCGGCAGTGTCTGGCGACGCGAAGAGACGTTGCAGGCCTTCGATCTCGCAAGGCAGGTGTGTCGGAACGCGGCGGTTCGAGCACCTTCAGCGCGCGTGCGTACCAAGCTGTCGACCGCATCGACCGTCTCTGCGGTGGAACGCCTTGCCCGCAGCGACCGCCGTCATGCCTGTACCACCGAGATTTGGGACCGTGATCCCTGGCTGTTGAATACCCCCAATGGCGTGATCGATCTCCGGACGGGCGCTTGCGCCCTGCACGACCCGGAACTCTTCATGACAAAGATTGCGGAGGCATCGACAAAAGATGCGTGCCCGACCTGGGAGGCATTCCTCGACACCGTGACCGGCGGAGACAAGGAGTTGCAGGCCTATCTGCGCCGAATGGCCGGATACTGTCTGACCGGCGTGACGACCGAGCATGCGCTCTTTTTCCTCTACGGCACCGGCGCGAACGGCAAGTCGGTCTTCGCCAACACCCTGACGGAAATCATGGGCGACTACGCCACCGTCGCCGCGATGGACATGTTCATGGCAACTCACGGCGACCGCCATCCCACCGACATGGCGGGTCTGCGCGGCGCGCGGATCGTGACGTCAATCGAGACCGAACAGGGCAGCCGTTGGGCGGAGAGCAAGCTCAAGGCCCTGACGGGCGGCGACAAGATCACCGCCCGCTTCATGCGTCAGGATTTCTTCGAGTTCATTCCGCAATTCAAGCTGTTGATCGTCGGCAACCACAAGCCTTCGATCCGCAATGTCGACGAGGCCATGCGCCGACGGCTTCACATGATTCCCTTCACGGTGACGATCCCGCCCGCCAAGCGTGACCGCCGCCTGCCTGACCGTCTGCTGGCCGAGCGGGACGGCATCCTCGCTTGGGCGCTGCGCGGATGCCTCGAATGGCAGGAGACCGGGTTGCGCCCGCCCGAAGCCGTGATGGCGGCGACCGAAGACTATTTCGAGGCCGAGGACGCACTCGGACGCTGGATCGAGGAACGATGCCAGACCGGCCTATCGCACTGGACTGGTTCGAGCGCGCTCTTTGCCAGTTGGAAGTCCTGGGCCGAGGCCAATGGCGAATACGCCGGGTCGATGAAGCGCTTCTCTGAGAATCTCGGCGCCCGTGGGTTCGAGAAACGCAACACGCGAAGCGCGCGTGGATTCCAGGGGATCAGGGTTTGCGACAGCGATGATGACCTATTTGATCGGAGTTGAAAAATGTCAATGAAATCAGAGACCGCGACGGATGTGACGGGTCATACCCATATAACCGTCACGCGCGCGCATACGCGCGTCCGTAACGGAGTTACCAAACAACCCGTCACACCCGTCACACCCGCCGGCGACCTGAGATCGCGGGCTGAAGATGCGCTGCCCCATCCCGTGCTCGCCCTCGATCTCGGCACGGCGACAGGCTGGGCATTGCGCGGCGCGGACGGGCTGATCGTCAGCGGGACCGCCTGTTTTCGGCCACGCCGTTTCGATGGTGGCGGCATGCGGTACTTGCGCTTCACCAACTGGATGACTGAACTCGACAGGCTTTCAGGCCCTATTTCCGCAATCTGGTTCGAGGAGGTCCGCCGACACGCTGGCACCGATGCAAGCCACGTCTATGGCGGGCTCATGGCCACGCTCACCGCATGGGCGGAGTTGCGCGGCATCCCTTACGAGGGCGTGCCCGTGGGCACCATCAAGCGTTTTGCCACCGGCAAAGGCAATGCGAACAAGGCTGCCATGATCGAAGCGATCCGGCAGCGTGGCTTTTCTCCAGAGGATGACAACGAGGCCGACGCCCTTGCGCTCCTTCTCTGGGCTCTCGACACGAAGGGCGGACCGCAATGAACGCACATTCGAATTCGCACAACGTGGTCTGGACCGCGGGACTGGTGGAAGCCCGGTTGTCGGAGGCGGCCTTCGTGCTCAAACGGCTGCCGGAGCCACGTATGCTAGGGTACTTCAGTACCTGGCCGGAGATCGTTCACAGTTTCGCGGACAAGGTCGGGCAAGAGCCCAGGAAGATGCGCGTGCTTCCATCGCCGCAATCCATCAGCAGAATGGAAGAGACGCTGACCTGGACCGCGGGGCTCGAGCCGCAAGACGGCAAGATCGTCTGGCTGCGGGCCTATGGATATCGTTGGCGAGAGATCTGCCGAATGGTCGGTCTGCAGCGCGCGTCAGCCCATCACCACTGGGTCTATGGGCTTTGCCTGATCTCCCATCGCCTGAACAACCGCCGGATCAATCCGCGGCTCTCCATGCAGCAGGTCATCGACCTCGCACGCGCTGACGACCCGGCGCTTTGACCCATCGGCGGCGATTGAATTTTCTTCCAGACACTTTTGCCGTCCCGCCGGTATGTGACTGGTAAGATCGCGAGGTGCGCGACGCCGTAGCTAAGCGCGTTCGCGGGTCCTTCTGGGCCACAAACGTATACGGGGGGGCGAAGCGCGGGACTTCGCCAGCGACAGGGCCGGATTTTTGGGAAGCCACCCGGAAGCCTGACCACCCGACACCCGCGCAAACCCCAATGAATGCTGGCCTTCGGGCCGGATACCCCGGACGCCGCTGGACCCCGCATGGAGTCCAGCGCGGCATCCGGTGTCCGGAATCCGGCCAGCATCCACCATCACATCGGAAACCACCCGACCATGACGCTGAGCTTCGCCCCCGAGCGGATCGAGATGTGGCCGCTGGCCAAGCTCCAGCCCTACGCGAAGAACGCGAAGGCGCATGGCGCGGACCAGGTCGCGAAGATCGCGGCCCGCATGGCCGAGTTCGGCTGGACCGTTCCGTGCCTGGTCGCGGACGACGGCGAGTTGATCGCGGGCCATGGCCGAGTGCTAGCCGCGACGCAACTCGGACTGACCGACGCGCCGGTGATCGTGCTGGGGCACCTGACCGAAGCACAACGCCGGGCCTATCGCATCGCGGACAACAAACTCACCGAACTCGGGACCTGGGACGATGCGCTGTTGTCGGCCGAACTGAACGACCTGCTGGCCGAGGACTATGATCTGTCGCTCATCGGTTTCGACGACGCTGAACTCGAGGCGCTGCTGGCTGGTGAGGTCGACCTTGAAAGCGCCTCCCGCCAGGGCGAGGACGATGTTCCAGAAGCCCCTGAATCCCCGATTAGCCGTCCCGGCGATTTATGGGTGCTGGGCAAACATCGGCTGCTCTGCGGTGATGCGACCGTTGCCACCGATGTCGAGCAGCTGCTCGGTGATGTGAAACCGCTCCTGATGGTGACCGATCCGCCCTATGGCGTCGAATACGATCCCGGCTGGCGAAACAAAGCAGGTGCAGCCGCGACCAAGCGCACTGGTAAGGTGCTGAACGATGACCGCGCCGACTGGCGCGAGGCCTGGGCGTTTTTCCCCGGCGACGTCGCCTATGTCTGGCATGGGGCACTGCACGCGACCACGGTCGCCGAAAGCCTTGAGGCCTCCGGCTTCAACATCCGCTCCCAGATCATCTGGGCCAAGGATCGCTTGGTGCTGAGCCGTGGCGATTACCACTGGCAGCATGAGCCCTGCCTCTACGCCGTGAAGAAAACCGGCAAGGGCCACTGGGCTGGCGACCGCAAGCAGACAACGCTCTGGCAGATCGCAAACAAGGATCAGGATGCTGAAACTGTGCACGGGACGCAAAAACCCGTCGAATGCATGCGTCGCCCGATTCTGAACAATTCCAGCCCCGGACAGGCCGTCTACGAGCCCTTCATGGGATCCGGCACCACACTGATCGCGGCCGAGACGACGGGCCGGGTCTGCTACGGGATCGAACTCAATCCGGACTATGTCGATGTTGCGGTGGAGCGGTGGCAACAGTTCACCGGCCAGGAGGCAGTCCTGGACGGGACCGGCCAGACCTTCGCCGATCTGGCGACCAACCCGCGCTGAGGCGATGCATGACCTGGCTTTACCTTCCTCCGGACGCGCTTCCGGAGCCGGAGACCTGTTCGGCCTCTCGCTCTGCTCCGGCGCAGGCGGGCTCGACCTCGGGCTCACCATCGCCATGCCCGGATATCGAACTGTGGGCCATGTCGAACGGGAAACCTACGCCGCGGCCATTCTCGTGGCACGGATGGAAGAGGCGGCCCTGGATCCAGCGCCTGTCTGGGACGACGTTGCCAGCTTCGACGGCCGCCCGTGGCGCGGCGCGGTGGACATCGTCACTGCGGGCTATCCGTGCCAGCCGTTCTCGGTTGCAGGCAAGCGCCTCGGCACCGAGGATCCGCGCCACCTCTGGCCGCATGTCGCCCGCATCATCGGCGAGTGCGAGCCACCCTTCGTCTTCCTCGAGAATGTCGCCCATCATCTCCGCCTCGGCTTCCCCGAAGTCGCCGGAGGACTGGTCGGCATGGGCTACCGCGTTGCGGCAGGCCTCTTCACGGCGGCGGAAGTCGGTGCGCCCCACAAGCGCGAGCGCCTGTTCATCCTCGCCATCCGCGAAGGTGACGAACTGGCCGACCCCGCGCGCCTGCTCCGGGACCCGGTCGAGTGGCGGCAACCGGACCGAGTTGTTGCGGCTGTGGCCGACGCCCAGGGCGAGCGCCAACGAGAACCGGCAGACGAAGCCGACGCCCTCGCAGGAAGCGGGCAAGCACGGGATGAACCTGGCAACGAGCGCGGCGATGTGGCCGACACCGCAGACCGACAGCTTCCGCAGCCGGGGCGGTGCCCGGAAACACGAGAAGGGTCTGGACGGTATGGCCCGGGATTGGCCCACGCCGATGGCGACGGACGGCAACAAGCCGAGCGCGGGCAATCGCAAATCGGCCGACCTGACCAGCGCCAGCCAGATGTGGATGACGCCGACGGCACGCGATCACAAGGATGGGGCGACGAGCCTTGCCAATACGCCGGTGAACGGCCTGCTTGGCCGCCAGGTCCTGGTGACACCGATGGCTGGGAGCGATACCTCCGAGCCGCGCCGAACCTTGAACCCGCTGTTCGTCGAGGCGCTGATGGGCTGGCCCACCGGGTGGACCGGCTTCGCCTCTGTGGCAACGGCGTGGTCCCATTGGTTGCCGCGCATGCGCTCCGAACTCTTGCAGCTCAACTGCTGGCCGATGGATGAGGTGGTGGCATGAAGCAGTCGCGCGTCATGTCGCTGGTCGAGTCCGTCGCCAATGTGATCGTCGGCTACGGCGTCGCCGTCGCTACACAAATCCTGATCTTCCCGATCTTCGGGCTGCACACGACGCTGGCGCAGAATCTGAAGATGGGCGTGGTGTTTACCGTTGTCAGTATCGTTCGGTCCTATGTGCTGAGGAGGCTGTTTGAGACAATCCGGGTCAGAGCGACGAAGCCGCCGCTTACAGGGCGACGGCTTCCTTATAGTCGGGACTTCAGCGGTGCGCCGGATCGAAATCAGCGCTCGATCCGATAGACGCGTCCGCGTTCCTCTATCTTTTCTGAGGTGATATCGAGCCCCAGCTTTTTCTTGAGCGCGCCGGACATTGCGCCGCGCACCGTGTGCGACTGCCATCCGGTTGCGGCGGTGATCTCTTCGATGCCCGCGCCTTCGGGCCGCCGCAGGAGATCGATCATGATCTGCTGCTTGGTCTGGCGCGGTGCAGCATCGGCTGTTGTGGGAGTGGAATTCTTGGCCATGGTTGTCTCCGGTCATCGGGGGCGCGGAATGCGACCCTTCTACCGGGACGAGCCCCGCGCATGCGGGGCAGGTCTGCGCGTCCGCGCGGTTCAGATCAGGTCGAGGTCTTTCAGGCAGTTTGCCGCATCGATCAGCTGGCTAGTCGGCACCTCGATGGTAATCGTCATGCTGTCGGCATAAGCGCGGACGTAAACGCCGCCGTCGTCCATCAGGGCGCTTTCGATTTCGTCGAGGACCGTGGTGATACGGCTTCGGTCGAAATGATCGGGCAGCTTGCGGATCGGCAATCGGATGGTGCTGGTTTCCATGGTGCTTACTCCGCGTGCTCGCCTTCGCTGAAGGCGCTGTCGGTGATGCGCTTCAGGAGGCTGGCGTAGTGCTCAAGGGTGCCGACATGGCCCCAGTTAATCTCGTCGGGGTGGGCGTTGAAATGCTCTTCGCTCAGGCTCGACAAGCGCGCCAGCATCTCGTCGATCTCGGCCTTCTTGCCGATGAAGGCGCTCAGCGCTGCTTCCTTGTTACGGCGCGCCTTTTCGGCGCGCAGTTGGTGGAGGGGTGTGGTGATCGGGTTCAGGCGGGTCATCGTCGCGGCTCCGTGGTGAGTTGCATCTTTTTCTTGAGACCACGTTCGCTCTGGTGCGGAGGCTTATCAACTACATAAGCACATGATTTTGAATGATAATCGGAGCACGCAATGGAGGGTCTAAGCGAGCGCCAGTATGCCGCCCGCGTCGGTCTCTCACGCGGGGCGATCCAGAAGGCCAAGGCGACGGGACGGCTGGTTGTGTACGGCGATGGCAGCATTGACGCAGTTGCAAGCGATGCCCTGCGCGCCGAGGCGACCGATCCGTCGAAGACCCGAAAAGCGCCGCAGCCAAAACTCAAACCTGTCCCGGAGGCGGCAGTGTCCGCAGTTGGCGAAACGCTCCGTGAACAGGGATTAGCGGCGCCACAAATCGGCAGCGGCACCACGTTCCTGCAGGCCAAGACGGCGAACGAAGTGCTGAAGGCACAGGAACGCCGCCTCCGGCTGCAAAAGCTGAAGGGCGAGGTAATCGATCGGGCCCGTGCGCTGTCGCTGGTCTTCCGACTGGCGCGGCAGGAACGCGATGTCTGGGTCAACTGGCCCGCCCGTGCCGCCGCGCTGATGGCGGCTGATCTGGGCGTCGAGACCGCCGCGATGCAGAAGGTTCTGGAGAAACATGTCCGTACCCAGCTCGACGATCTTGCCGAGGTCAAACCCGATCTCCGGTGATGCAGACGATATGCTGGATTTCGACGGCGCGGCAGAGATCCTGCGCGCCTGGGGTGCGGGCCTCACGCCGGATGCGGACCTGACCGTGTCGGAATGGGCGGATCGACACCGGATGCTTTCCGGCCGCGCCTCGGCTGAGCCGGGTCGGTATCGAACGGCGCGCACGCCCTACATGGGCGAAATCATGGACCGGCTGTCGCCCGGCGATCCAACGCAGCGGATCGTCTTCATGAAGGCGGCGCAGGTCGGCGCGACCGAGGCAGGCAACAACTGGATCGGCTTCGCCATCCACCAGGCGCCGGGGCCAATGCTCGCGGTCCAGCCGACGGTGGAATTGGCGAAACGAAACTCAAGGCAGCGGATCGACCTGCTGATCGACGAGAGCCCGCAACTGCGGGAACGGGTCAAACCCGCCCGTTCGCGCGACGCGGGCAACACCATGCTGTCGAAGGAATTCGCGGGCGGCATCCTGATCATGACCGGGGCTAACTCGGCCGTTGGGCTGCGCTCGACCCCGGCGCGCTACATCTTTCTCGATGAGGTTGATGCCTATCCAGCATCCGCCGACGATGAAGGCGATCCCGTCACGCTGGCCGAAGCGCGGTCGCTGACATTCGCCCATCGCCGCAAGGTCTTCCTGGTCTCCACCCCGACAATCCGGGGACTGAGCAGGATTGAGCGCGAATATGATGCCAGCGACCAGCGGCGGTTCTTCGTGCCGTGCCCGCATTGCGGTCAGGAACAGTGGCTGAAGTTCGAGCGACTGCGCTGGCAGAAGGGTCGTCCGGAAACGGCGGAATATCATTGCGAGGGCTGCGAAACGACCATCGCGGAACACCACAAGACGGCGATGCTGAACGCTGGCGAATGGCGCGCGACTGCGACGGCCGCCGATCCTGGCACCGTCGGCTATCACCTCTCGGCGCTCTATTCGCCGATCGGTTGGCTGAGCTGGGAGCGGATCGTGCGGGCATGGGACGCGGCCCAAGGGTCGGACGAGGCGATCAAGGCGTTTCGCAACACGATCCTCGGCGAGACGTGGGTCGAAACCGGTGAAGCGCCCGACTGGCAGCGCTTGGCGGACCAGCGCGAGACCTGGGACGGAGGGACTGTTCCGGAGCGCGGCTTGTTCCTGACAGCCGGGGCCGACGTTCAAAAGGATCGCATCGAGGTCGATGTCTGGGCCTGGGGCCGCGGGCTGGAGAGCTGGCTGATCGATCACCGGGTCATTGAGGGCGGGCCCGGCGACCCGGCGTGCTGGCAGCAGCTGGCCAATTTGCTTGGTCAGACCTGGGAGCATGCCTCCAGTCAGCCGATGACCTTGGCACGGCTGGCGATCGATACCGGCTACGAGACAAGTGCTGTTTATGCCTGGTCGCGACAGGTCGGCTTCGCGCAGGTGGCACCGGTCAAAGGCGTTGAAGGCTTCAACCGCTCGAGCCCGGTCACTGGCCCGACGTATGTGGACGCGACCATCGCAGGCAAACGGCTGCGGCGCGGGGCGCGGCTTTGGACGGTCGCCACCTCGACCTTCAAGACCGAGACCTATCGCTATTTGCGCCAGGACCGCCCGACGCGGGAGGAAATCGAGGCTGGGCATCTTTGCCCGCCCGGAACCATCCATCTGCCAAACTGGGCGGACGGCGAGTGGTTGAAGCAATTCACGGCCGAACAACTGGTCACGGTGCGCACCAAACGCGGCTTCGCCCGACTCGAATGGCAGAAGCTGCGCGAACGCAATGAAGCTCTGGATTGTCGGGTCTATGCCCGCGCAGCCGCTTGGATATTGGGTGCTGACCGTTGGTCCGATGCGCGGTGGACTGATCTGGAAGCACAGGTCGGGATCACGGCGGAGGACATGGCTGAGGACGGGGCGGGAAACACCACGCCCACTTCTCGGCGCGCGGGACCGCAGCGGCGAACCGTGCGCTCAAGTTACATGAGGTGAAGGGGCTGGAAACGCAGGGTCATGTTGGCCGGGCCGGTTCAGTGCAGGCAGCATTTCTTGAACTTCTTGCCGCTGCCGCAGGGACAGGGATCGTTGCGGCCAAGTTTGTCAGGTGTCTTTGTGAGGGCCTCTGTCCAGGGGGCCACGCGCAAGGCGTTGTCAACTTTGCGGGTCTTCTGCTGGATGAGAAACGCATCGGTATAACAGTGCCATTTCGACAACTCATCGATGGCATTGGTGATCAGGGCTTTCTGGTAACGACGGTTTGCGGGGGAAACACCTTCGTTGAGGGTGGCCTCCAGATCCTCAAGGAAATGCCCGAAGTCGCAATACTCTTTCGGGATCAGGCCCTGGTCGAAAGCCTCGCGCACGGGCTCGGACATGTCCTCGAGCCCGAGGGCGGCAATGGCGTCCATCCAGCCGGTCAGGACGTCCGTGGGTGCCTTGGGGCAGCGCTGGCGAAAGGTCCGGAAGTAATCCTCGATCATGTGGCTTTGAGCGGGGTGCAGTTGCGCGATCAAGACGAGGGCGCTCATCAGCGATGACCGCGCGAATTCGTCAGCCTTCCTGTCCTCGATCGCGTCGAACACGGGCTGCAGGTCACCGTCGAATGTTCCGGCGATGACGCGAAAGCTCGTTTCGGTGACAGCGTCCCCGAGGAGATGGTCGATGACCTTGGTTGGACGACGGAGCATCTGAACCAAAGGGCGATAGGCACGAGGATCCTGCCATTCGCCCAGCATGTGGAAGATCGGAATAAAAGCCATCAGATCAGCGTCTTTCATCGCCGGGATACGCTGATGTGCGAGGCGGGTTACGAGATCGATGAAGACTGGCGCCATTTCTTCGCGCCGGGTGCCTGCTTCGGCCATGGCGGTTTTCGGAAAAATGTCGTCGCGCGCGAGATCGCGCATGATTTCGGTCGGGGTCATGGTTTTGCCCTCACTCGGGATTCGGTTGGCTCAATGAAACATATTCCCAAGTCAGGTCAATTCAGATGCCGACATTGACGGAACTCCGTGCCCGCCGCGAGACCCTGGCTGTTCAGCGTTCCTCTGGCGTGGCGCGCATCAGCTACGACGGAAAGACGGTGGACTATCGCAGCGTCGTGGAAATCGACCGGGCCATCGAGGCGCTTGACCGCGAGATTGCGGCTGCAGAGGGACGACGGATCGTTCGGCAGGTGCGTGTCACGACGACGAAGGGTCTTTGATCCATGGGGCTGTTCGATCACTTTCGCCGCCGGGATCCCGGCGGCCCCGCTGCCGTGTCCGCGCGTCTGGAGGGCGCTATGGCCAAGCGGCGCTTGCGGGGCTGGAACCCGCCGCTAGAGAACATCAATTCGCTGGTCGCCTCGGGTGGCCCTCGTTTGCTGGCGCGGTCGCGGGAACTGGTCGTCACGAACGGCTATGCTGCCAATGCCTGCGAGGCATTTGCGTCAAACCTGGTCGGCGATGGGATCAAGCCATCGTCGCTGATCGCGGATGCGGCCTTGCGTGACAGCGTTCAGCGGTTGTGGCTCGCATGGACGGATGAGGCGGATGCCGACGGGCTGACCGATTTCTACGGCCTGCAGGCCATGGTCGCGCGGGAAATGTTCGTCGCGGGCGAGTGCTTCGTGCGTCTGCGCCCCCGCCGCGCCGAGGACAGCCTTCTCGTACCGCTGCAACTGCAGCTGCTGCAGTCGGAGATGCTGCCGTTCGAGAAGACCGAGACCGCGGCAAATGGCAATCGTATCCGCTGCGGCATCGAGTTTGACGCCGTCGGCCGCCGCGTGGCCTATCACTTCCGCCGTCGCCATCCGGGCGACAGCACCGATCAGGGCGCGGTAATCCCGGAAACGGTCCGCGTGCCAGCCGCCGACGTACTGCACGTCTACCGACCCATCGATGCGGGCCAGATCCGGGGCTTGCCGCATGTAGCACCGGCCATGGTGCGGCTGTTTCTGCTGGACCAGTACGACGACGCCGAGCTCGACCGGAAGAAGACGGCGGCGATGTTTGCGGGGTTCATCACCAAGACCGCGCCGGAAGACCCGATGATGGGCGAGTCCGAAGCCGATCTCGATGGGGCGGCCATCGCCAGCCTGGAGCCGGGCACGATGCAGGTTCTGCTGCCGGGCGAGGATGTGAAGTTCTCGAGCCCGGCCGATGTGGGTGGCGGCTATGAGGCGTTTCAATACCGGACGCTCTTGTCGGTATCAGCCTCGCTGGGGCTGCCGTACCACCTTGTAACCGGGGATGTGCGCCAGGCGAACTATTCGAGCTTGCGGGCAGAGCTGGTCGAGTTCCGGCGACGCATCGGCCAGCTGCAGCATGGGGTGATGGCGCACCAGCTGTGTCGGCCGATCTGGCGGCGCTGGCTTGAGACGGCCGTGTTGTCGGGGGCGCTGGATATCGGCAATCCCGCCGTCGCGCGGCCGGTGCAATGGATCCCGCCACGCTGGGATTGGGTCGACCCGCTGAAGGACATCCAGGCGCAAGTGCTGGCCATGGAAGCGGGCATCACCTCGCGCCGGAAG
This sequence comes from Antarcticimicrobium sp., assembly GCF_029212575.1. Lineage (GTDB taxonomy): Bacteria > Pseudomonadota > Alphaproteobacteria > Rhodobacterales > Rhodobacteraceae > Antarcticimicrobium. Next base: position 30,780 of record NZ_JARGPK010000048.1, on the reverse strand, counting down.
GTGGTCGAGGCCACCGGCTATGACGTCGAGGAAGTGGACCGCGAAAATGCGGCAGATGCCAAACGCGTTGCCGATCTGGGGTTGAGCTACCGCGCGAGCCCCGGCGAGACACAGGGCGCGCGAGCAACGCCCGCCGCGCGGCCTGATCCTGGAGATGGCACAGGCGACGACACAGGCGACGGATCCGCTTCCACCGATCCCGCCACCGAACAGGAGTGACAATATGACAAGCTGGTATGCGATCCGCGCCCTGGGAACAGGTGCGGAAGTGGCGATCTATGACGAGATCGGTGCCTATGGGGTCTCGGCGAAGGGGTTCCTTGCCGAACTCGGCGCACTGCCCGACGGGACGCCGGTCGATCTGCGGCTGAACAGCCCGGGCGGGTCAGTCTTCGATGCCGTGGCGATCTACAATGCGCTGAAGCGGCACGCGGGCACGGTCACGGTCTGGATCGACGGTATTGCCGCCTCGGCCGCGTCCTATATCGCGATGGCGGGCGACGAGATTGTCATGCCGGAAAATGCGTTCCTGATGATCCACGACCCGTCGGGGTTGGCAATGGGCACGGCGGGCGACATGCGCGCAATGGCCGAGGCGCTCGACAAGATCGCGGGCAGCCTCGTCCGGGGATATGCCGCCAAATCCGGCAAATCCGATGACGAGATTAAAGCGCTGATGGCCGCTGAGACCTGGTTCGATGCAGGTGATGCGGTGGCGGCGGGCTTCGCGGATCGATTGGCGGACCCGGTGAGGATGGCCGCACGCTTCGACATCGGTCGATTCCGCAACGCGCCGCCCGACCTTGTCGAGGCAGTGGAAGCTACTGGCCAGGAGGGTGTTCCGACCGAGGCAGAGGGCGTTCCGGCCGAAGGTAATCCAGAGACAGGCATCAACATGCACCAAGAAATCGACAGTGTCGTGGACGGCGATGTCGAACCTGCCGACGGCACTGGAGAGGCGGGCAGCGACGATGCGCCTGTCGAGCCGGAAGGGCATGGTTTCACCGACGACATGCCCAGCCCTTCGGATCCGGCCCCGGCTCCGGGTGTCGCACCACCCGATCCCGTCGCGATCCGCGCCGAGGCGATCACCCATGCCCGCGCTGTCGTCGATCTTTGCCGCCTCGCAGGCCAGCCGCAGATGGCGGGGCGGTTCCTCGAACAGGACGCCAGTCTCGACGACGTCCGCATGGCCCTTCTGGCTTTGAGGTCCGAGGCCGAACCCGAAATCACGGCCCATCACGCACAACCGGGCCGCAGCACGACGGCCCGCCCATGGGGCGAGATCGTCGCCCGTACCTTCAAACTGAAAGGATAACTATTGACCACGCTCACGGAGACCACGCATCCCGGAGGCTTCCTCGTTTGGGAAGCCTTCCGCGACTACACCCGCGAAACCGTCACCGTCGCGTCCGGTACGCTCAATCCGGGCACCGTGCTGGGCAAGATCACGGCTTCGGGCAAATACGCGGCCCATGATCCCGCCGCCGTCGACGGTACTGAAACCGCCGTGGCGGTGCTCTGGGGCAAGGCCGACGCCGCGGGCGGGGACGTGCCCGCCGTCGCGCTGGTCCGCGGCCCCGCCGTCGTCAATCGCCACGATCTCGTTTTTGTCGGCACCCCCAGCGAGGGCGAGATCACCGCCGCCCATGCAGCGCTGCTGGCGGTCGGCATCCTCGTCCGCTGATCAAACCCTCAAAGGAGGCATTCCCATGACCACCATGGATATCTTCGAAGGCGATGCCTTCACCATCATCGAGCTTACCCGTGCACTGGAAAACATCCCCTTCAAGCCCGCGATCCTGTCGGGTGCCAGCCTGTTCTCGCCGCGCGGCGTGCGCTCGCGCACCGTCGTGATCGAGAGCCGGGACGGCACGCTGTCGCTGATCCCGTTCTCCGAACGCGGCTCGGCGGCCGAGCAGCAGGTGCCAGAGCGTCGCGACATGCGCGCCTTCGTGTGCCGCCAGTTCAAGAAGCAGGACGTGCTCTGGGCTTCGGAAATCCAGGGCATCCGTGATTTCGGCTCGGAAAGTGCGACCCAGCAGGTGCAAAGCGAGGTCGCCCGCAAGCTTGCCCGTTTGCGCCAAGATGCGGAGGCGACGTTCGAATATCACCTGCTAAACGGAATCCAGGGGATCGTGAAGGATCCCAAGGACAGCGCCACGGTGATCAACTACTTCACCGAGTTCGCCATCACGCCCGCCACCGAGATCGACTTTGATCTCGACAATGCGACACCGGGTTCCGGCGCGCTGCGCAAACGCTGCCAGGCGCTGATCGAGGATGTCGAGGACAGCATGGGCGGGCTCGCGGCCGGGGCCGTGCAGGTCCGTGCCGAATGTGGCTCAGCTTTCTTTGCTGATCTTATCGCCCATAAGGAGGTGCGCGAGACCTATCTCAACACGGCCGCCGCTGCTGATCTTCGCGGCCGGGTTGCTGACGAGGTCAGCTTTGGCGGTATTACATTCCGTCGCTACCGAGGTGGGGCGGGCTTTGGTGTGCCGACCGACAAGGCCTTCTTCTACCCCGAAGGGGTGGAGGGGTTGTTCGAGATCTACCACGCACCCGCCGATACGTTCGAGACGGTCAACACGCTCGGTTTGCCGCTTTATGCGCGCACCATCCCTGACCGGGATCGCGACGAATGGGTGCGGCTTGAGATCGAGAGCAACCCGCTGCCGATCTGCACCCGCCCGCAGGTTCTGCGCAGCGCCCGGCGAACTTGATGTCTGTCTTCGACGCCGCCGTCGACTTGTTGTTCGCCGACCCGAACATCGGGCGAGAGGCGGTCTACACCTCCGATGGCGGCGCGCCCACGCTGGTGCGCATCGTCTCCCGTCAGGCTGATGCGATTACCGACTTCGGTGACGCACGGCTTTGGTCGGAAACGACCCGGATCGATCTGCGTGTGGCTGAGGTTCCGGCCCCGCGCCCGGGTGACCGCTTGGAAATCGATGGCGACGCCTTCCTCTTTCAGGGCGAGCCTGTGCGCGACCGGGAACGGTTGGTCTGGACCGTTGATCTGAGGCCCGCGTGAAGCTCAAGCTCGACATCGATCCGGACATTGTGGCCATGATGGCGGCAGAGGTCGCGGCGGGCGAACGCGCGGTGACGGCCGCAATGCGCGAGGCCGGGACCGGGCTGAAGACTGCTTGGCGCACGCAGATTACTGGCGCGGGACTAGGGCGACAGCTTGCCAACTCGATCCGTAACCAGAACTTCCCGAGGTCGGGCGAGAGCCTGGATGCCGCTGCGCTGGTCTGGTCCAAGGCCCCGGTCATCATTGGAGCGCATGACACTGGGCCGCTGATCCGATCGAAGGATGGGTTCTGGCTGGCGATCCCATTGCCCGCTGCGGGCAAGTCCACGCGCGGCGGGCGGATCACCCCCGGCGAATGGGAGCGTCGACGTGGCCTGCGCCTGCGGTTCGTCTATCGCCGGACGGGTCCAAGCCTGCTGGTGGCAGAAAGTCGGCTGAACACCAAGGGTCAGGCGGTGGTCTCCCGATCAAAGACTGGGCGCGGAAAGGTCACCGCGCCGATCTTCCTTCTGGTGCCGCAGGTCAAGCTGCCGAAGCGGCTCAATCTCGCGCGGGATGCGGACCGAGCGTTGGACCGCGTTCCGGGGCTGATCGTGGCGAAATGGGTGGAGGACTTCGCAAATCGCTAGTTGTACGCAACTATCACGGGTTGTCGGGTAACACTGGCGTAGCCCTGCCAGCCAGTTTCTTCCAGTCAGGATTGTCGATCAGGGTCGACCGGTAAATCTTTATCTTCGAACAACCATCAATCGACTTCAGGATCGACTTCACAGAATCCGAGAGTGCGGTTGCCAACCAAGGGCTCAAAGTTATGCGTCTGATATGATTCAAGCTAATGGGAACGTCATGAAAGGGCTTTGAAACATCGCGGTCGACGCAAACGACGCGATACTCGGCCTCATCGCCGTAGGGCCACCTTTTGAGAAAAGGAAGCTGCTCGACATCAATATCGGCCATCTTTTTCGCCTGCTTCAAAAGCGTATAATTCATGGTTCCGTGCCGGATGCTTTGATCACGGTCGAATGCCTTAAGGATTTGCTCCTTGTCGAATTCGATGCACACACCATCTGAGCCGTGCGAAAAGACCCTCCAGTGGTGATAGGTCTCATGGCTTTCAGCGAAGCAGAGCGCCAATACCGAGGCTGAACTCGTGCGCTGCTTGTATTCTGACATAAAGAACGCGTCATTCCTGTCATCCCAAGTTGAGGGATCAAGCAGCGTAATCTTGCGCTTCTTTAATAGATGAATGGCTGCAGCCAAATTTGTATAACGTCGAAAAGTCATGTTTGTCATTGCCTTAGACACCTCTCTGAAATCTCCGTGCGATCTTAGGCATTAGGCGCTGGATAGACTTTCAGGTAAAGCAGATCCCCAGCGGTTCTGCTCTTGGATAAAAACAATGCCCACCCATCGCGAAACCATCCTCACCGCGCTGCACGCGCGGCTCTCGACGTTGCCCGCCACCGCCCTGCGCGGCGAGGTGCTGCCTGAACGCGTTCCAGCCGATGGCCTGCTGATCCTGCGCGACGGCGAACCGGGCGAGCCCGAGGTCACGCTGTCGCCGCTGCGCTATCACTACCAGCACCGTGCCGAGATCGAAGCGGTCGTTCAAGGCACCGCCCGTGACGCCGCCTTCGCCACGCTGAGCGCCAGCATCGGCACGGCCATCGCCGCCGACCGCACGCTGGGCGGCCTCTGCGACTGGGTCGAAGGGGAAGCGCCGCGACCGGTCGATTTGCCGGTCGAGGGCGCGGCCAGCTTGAAGGCGGCCGTCGTTTCGGTGGTGCTGCACTATTCAACGGCCGACCCGCTGGCCTGATCCCGACAATCCAAGGAGAAGAACATGGCACGAGCCCAAGGGGCACGGGCGCAGATGGCGCTTGCGTTTGAGACGACCTATGGAACGCCCCCCGTGGGCGGTTTTACGAAAATGCCCTTCGCCAGCACTTCGCTCGGCGCGGAGCAGCCGCTGCTCAATTCGGAACTTTTGGGTTACGGCCGCGATCCGCTGGCGCCCATCAAGGATGCGGTGACGGCGGACGGCGATGTCGTCGTGCCGCTCGACGCTGAGGCCTTCGGGTTCTGGCTGAAGGCGGCCTTTGGCGACCCGACTACGACCGGCACCGGTCCCTGGACGCACGAGTTTCAGTCGGGCGCGTGGACGCTGCCCAGCATGTCGATCGAGACCGGCATGCCCGAGATCCCGCGTTTTGCGATGTATTCCGGCTGCGTACTCGACCAGATCAACTGGCAAATGCAGCGATCTGGCCTTTTGACCGCGACCGCGCGGCTGGTCGCGCAGGGTGAGACGGTCGGAACGACCACCGGTGCGGGCACGCCTGCCGCTCTCGAATTGCAGCGCTTCGGCCATTTCAACGGGGCGATCACGCGCAACGGATCGGCGCTCGGCAATGTTGTCTCGGCCGACATCACCTATGCCAACAACCTCGACCGCATCGAAACCATCCGTTCGGACGGCCGCATCGATGGGGCAGACCCGTCTATTGCCGCGCTGACTGGCTCCATTGAGGTGCGCTTCGCCGACCAGACGCTGGTGACACAGGCGATTAATGGCAATCCCTGCGAGCTCGAGTTCGCCTATGTACTGCCTTCCGGCGAGAGCTTCACCTTCACCGTGCACGCCGTCTACCTGCCGCGCCCCCGGATCGAGATTTCCGGGCCGCAGGGCGTGCAGGCGACCTTCGATTGGCAGGCCGCCCGCGACAGCACCGTCGGCCGGATGTGCACCGCCACCCTCGTGAATGATGTGGAGATTTACTGATGCTGACGCTCGATCTGACGAATGCACCCCGCTGGCACGACCTCGCGCCGGGCGTCCGGGTGCAGCTGCGTCCACTAACCACGGCGCTGATGGTTGCAACGCGCAGCGATGCCGCAGTGGAGGCGGTCCCTGAGGAGGCGTCTGACGAGGAACGCGCTGTAGCCTTCGCCAAGGCGCTGGCACGGCGGGCAGTTCTCTCCTGGGAGGGCATCGGCGATGCAGACGGCAACGCGATCGACTCCAGTCCCGAGGCCGTCGACGCGCTTCTCGACATCTGGCCAATTTTTGAGGCCTTCCAGTTGACCTATGTTTCCAAAGGCCTGCTCCTGGACCAGGAAAAAAACGGCTCTGCGCCCTTGCCGAATGGTCCTTCGGCGGGGGCGAGAGATACTGCGACGCGTGCGAAGCGACGTGCGAAACCTGCCCGGCGCGGCTGAACCGACCCACCACCTTTGAAGGCTGGCAGGTCTGGGACCTGGTCGGTCGTCTCGGCGGTCAGCTGCGTGTGCTGCCCGGCGCGGTTGTCGGCTGGGACATGTCGGCGGTGCTCGCCCTTGGTGACGCACTTGGCATTCCGCCCTTGGCCATGGCCGAACTGCTGCCCGCCGTTGAGGCGGTGATGGTGGCAAAACTGAACGAACAGATGGATCATTCCAATGGCTGAGAAGCGCGTTTCTGTCCGCCTTGCTGCGGTGGGCGGCCGACAGGTGCGCGCCGAGCTGGAAGGTGTCGGCGAGGCTGGCGCGCGCGGGTTCGGACGGCTCAGTCGAGAGATGGAAGCGGCCAACACCAGGCTTGCGGCTTTCTCGCGGCGGGTCCGGATTGCCGCTGCCGCTGCAGTCGTCGCAGCCGCTGCTGCTGGCGTCGCTATGGTCCGCTCGGGGCTTCAAACGGTGGATGCGCAGGCCAAGCTCGCGCAATCGCTCGGCACCACCGTCGCGTCGATCCAGACGCTGGAGCGTGCGGGCGAGCTGGCCGGTGTCTCCATATCCGGCATCGAACAGGCGACCAAGGATCTGACGCGGCGGCTGAGCCAGGCGGCCGCCGGGACTGGTCCCGCTGCCGATGCGCTGGACCGGCTGGGGCTATCGGCCAGTGAACTGATCGCCCTGCCGTTGGATCAGCGGGTGGGGGCGATCAACGCGGCCATCGAGGAGTTTGTCCCGGTCGCTGAGCGCGCGGCCGTCGCGGGTCAGCTCTTTGGCGAAGAAGGCTCGATCGCCATGTCGCGTATCGACACCGCGACGCTGCGTCAAGCGACCGAGGATGTTCTGGCCTTCGGTGTGGTCGTGTCAGAGCAGGATGCCGACCAGATCGAACGCACCAATGATGCGATCTCGCGTCTCGGCCTCGTCTGGCGCGGGCTGTCGAACCAGTTAGCGGTTGCCGCAGCCCCCGCGCTCGAAGCGGTCGCAAATGCCATGGCGTCCGTAGCCAGTCGAACCGGACCGCTGGGGGTTGCGATCCGGGGTCTATTCGACAATATCGGCCGTCTGACCACCTACGCCGCGACCTTTGCGGCTCTCCTGGCGGGGCGCTGGGTGGCCGGAATGGCGGCTGCGGCGATTTCCGTACGCGGCCTTGCGACGGCACTGGTTGTGATGCGCGGCGCATTGATCCGCACCGGGATCGGGGCGCTCATCGTCGGCGCGGGTGAGTTGATTTACCAATTCGGCCAGCTTGTCTCTGGCGCTGGTGGGTTCGGAAATGCCATGGCGCTGTTGGGCAGCCTTGTGAGCGAGGTGTGGGAACGGATCAAGATGGGCGCTGGCAGCTTTGCAGCCTCTGCGATGGCGGCTTTTGCGGACGTGCACGCAGCGTCGGCTGCCGCGATGCAGGGCGCGCTCGAGGGCGTCGTCGGTTTTGCCAATGCGGCCGTGAACAGTTTTGAGGGGGCATTTGAGGCGATCAAAGCCGTCTGGGCGCTGCTGCCCGCCGCCATCGGTGATCTCGCGTTTCAGGCGGCGAACAGCCTGATCGAAGGCGTCGAGGCGATGCTGAACGGCGTCGTCTCCAGGATCAACGGCTTCATCGACGGCGTGAACGCCGGTCTCGAAGCGCTCGGCGTTGAGCGGCGGATCGGCCTGATTGCCGATCTCGATCTTGGACAGCTTGAGAATCGCTTTGCAGGCGCTGCGACCCAAGCGGCCAACGCAGCGCAAGATGCTTTTGCCGGTGCGTTTGCGGACAACCCGCTGGCGGTGCCGGATCTGGGACTTACAGGAGCAGCCAGTGATGCCGCCGCCTCAGCCGAGGCCTGGAGACAGACTGCCGCGACGCTCGCCGATGGCGCCCTGCAGCCGCTCGAAGCGATGGAGGCTTTGCGCACTGCGATGCGTACTACAGGAACCGAGGCCGAGACGGCGCTGGATGGAGCCACGGCAGCTGCGGATCGCTTCGACGCTGCTTTGGCCGAAGATGAAACCGGTGGCCCGGCAGCCACGCTCGATGAAACAGCGGCTGCGGCCGGTCGTGCGGGAGGTGCGCTGCAGAGCGCTGCTGATGTCGCGCGTCAGTCCTGGGACGCTGCGCGCGCGGCGGTTGAGCGTACGCAAGAAATCGCGCGGGGTTTGGCCGACGATATTACCGGGCCGATCAAGGAGGCGCTGAAGTCGGGCGAACTGAGCTGGCAGACCTTCGCGAGCGCAATATCGGGGATCGCGCAGAACCTGGCCAACCGTCTGATTGATAACGCCTTCAAGCCGATCGAGGACGCACTGTTCCGGGCTCTGTCCGGGTCGGGCGGTGGCGGCGGCGGTCTCTTTGGCTGGCTCTCTAGCGCCCTCGGCGGACTTTTCGGCATGGGCGGCACCTTCGCGCGCGGCGGTGCCTTTGGGCAGGCTGGCGAAATCACAGCATTTGCCAACGGTGGCGTCGTTTCGCGCCCGACGGTGTTTCCCTTTGCGCGCGGGATCGGTCTAATGGGGGAGGCAGGCCCAGAGGCCATCCTGCCGCTCCGGCGTGGTCGGGGCGGTCGGTTGGGCGTTGAGTCGAGTGGCGAGGGTCAGGGTGCGCAGTCCGCGACCCGCATTGTCAACGTGCTCGATCCCTCTATTGTCGGCGATTATCTGGCAACGCCTGCGGGCGAGCGGCTGATCGTCAACGTGATCCGGCGCAACCGGGGAGGCCTCGATGCTTAGGCTCTGGCCCTTCGCTGTGCGCCAACCGGTGACCGAAGTGCTGGAATGGAGCACCGACACCCTGATCACCGAGGCAGCGGAACAGCGGATCGCGCTGCGCAGCGTGCCGCGGTCGATCCTGACGGTCTCGCATCTCCTCAATGCCGTTGACCTCGCACGTGCCGCCGAGTTTGTCCGGGCCGGGTTGGTCGATAAGTGGACGGTGCCGCTCTGGCATATGGCGCGCCCGGCGGCCTCGGCCGTGGATGTTGCCGACCTCACTGTATTCGTCGATACCGGCGAGGGAGCGTTCGAAGCGCCGGGAAAGGCCGTCATCGCAGCTGACGGAGGTGCGGCATATCTTGTCGAAGTCAGTGCGGTCCTGCCGGACCGGCTGGAGTTGGCCGCGCCTGCGGGCGTGAGCCTTGTGCATCCGATTGTGGCGCCGCTGGGCGTCGGGATCCTGACGCGACCCCTCGAGATCAACAGGCGGCGCCAGGGGCTAGGCACGGTCACGGCGACCTTCACCCTACAAACTGGGACCGACCTGTCTGCCAGCAGCTACGCGACCCATCTGGGTCTGGATGTGCTGACCGATCCGGCCGTGCTCCGCCAGCCGCTGGGGGAGACAATTGGGCAGACCGTTGAATACATCGACAACGGCTTCGGTCCCATCTTGATCGAACCTGTGCTGACCCATGTCCAGCGGCGGTCAACGATCACACTCCTTGACCGGGGTGCGGCCCGCTGGATGCGCCGCCGTTGGCTACGCAGCCTGCGCGGCCGCCAACGTGCCTTCTGGCTTCCGACCTGGGGCTGGGAACTGGCCCTGCAGGCTTCGGTCACGCCCTCGGCCACCTCCGTGGTCGTCACGGCAACCGCCGATACCGGCGGCTGGATCGGACGGCATGTGATGTTCGATCTCGCCTCCGGCCCAGTGTTCCGCGAGATCACCAACGCCGTCTATGACGCGCTCGGGATCCGGCTGACCATTGCGGCGCCGGGCAAAAGCATTCCCGTCTCAACGCCCATCCACCTGCTCACCCAGGTACGGCTAGATACGGATCGGATCGAACTGGAACACTTCGGCAATCGCTCCGAGTTCGCGGCTAGCCTGATCGAGATACCCGGATGACCTATGATCTTGCCGAGACCTCGACCGCCGAAGGGCGGCCGTATTTCCTGTATCTCTTTGCCGAGGGTGATCAGGTGTGGCGGTTCACCAGCAGAGCCAGCGCCTGGACCTCGCCTGCTGGGGCCATCGCCGACGAGACCGAGGATCTGATCTGGGACCCTTCAGCGGTCAGTCACGGCTCCGTCGTTCAGAGCAGTGATCCCCGCCGGGTCGACCTCAGCGTCACCTTTCCGCTCTCCGATCCCTTCGCGCGCCGTTATCTCGGGCCCCGCGGCCGGGCGCTCACGACACTCACCATCTTCCGGGGGCACGAACAGGTGCCAACGGAGGTGGTTGCACACTGGAAGGGCCGGGTCGTCTCGGCCCGGGTCGAGGGGCGGCGTATCACCCTGCGCTATGAATCCCTGTTCACATCCATGCGCCGCGAGGGCGTCCGCGCCAAATACCAGCGGCTCTGTCGCCACGCACTTTATTCCCGGGGCTGCCGTCTCGACATCGAGAGTTTTTTCGTCGGGGGCATAGCCAGCGCGCATCAGGGCCTCACGATCACCGTCCCCGAGGTCGCGTTGCTGCCAAACGGCTGGTTCCGGGGCGGTGTGCTGCGCCACGCGGGCCTTCTGGGGTTCATCGCTGGGCATGTCGGAGATGCACTGACGCTTTCCGGCCGGATGCCCGATCTGGAGGCGGCCATTGATGATCCCGAAGCCCTGGCGCTCGTCGAGATCGCCCCCGGCTGTGATCTGCGGCGCGACACCTGCAAGGCCAAGTTCGGCAACCTGCTGAACTTTGGCGGTTTTCCCGACATCCCCGGGCGCAATCCGTTTGGCGGCACCAGCATCGTCTGACCCTCAGTTGAGAACCCATCATGGTCTGGAATTTCGTCGTCCAGATCGTCGCCAGCCTGGTGCTGACGGCGATCTCCTATGCGCTGTCGCCCAAGCCGAAGACCGAGGCCCCGAAGGCGGCCGGGCTCGATGATTTCGACCTGCCGACGGCCGAGGAAGGCCGTCCGATCCCTGTGGTCTTCGGCACGATGCTGCTGCGTGGCCCGAATGTCGTCTGGGCCGGGGATCTCAAGGTCGATCCGATCCGCAAGAAGGGCGGCAAGAAATGAGCGAAGATCTGATCGTCACCGTGCAGGACCTGCGCGCCTCCCGGCTCTGCTTTCAGGGCGCGCGGCCGTGGTTTCGGCGCCATGGCCTCGACTGGCAGGCCTTCCTCGCAGACGGGCTGCCTGCCGACGTGCTGGCTGCCACCGGTGACGCGCTGGCATTCCGTGTGATCGCAGAGGCCGAGAAGCGGACCACGCGCACGGCAAGCGAGACCTGAGCCATGGGTGGTCGTTCAAAGAGCCAAACCGTCGGGTACCGCTATTCGCTCGGGGCGCATCTGGCGCTCTGTCATGGGCCCGTGGATGCGATCCGCGAGATCAGGGTCGATGACCGCACGGCCTGGTCGATTGGAACGGGTCAGAGCACGTCGCAAGGAACCGGTGTCGGCGCGTTGACGAGCTACGGCACGGTCACCGCCATGTCCGCCACTGCGGCGGCAGAGGGCGACAGCGTGGCCGAGGTCCGGTTCCCGGGCATGCTCACCGGCATCCGGCTTGGTCAAAGCTATGACCTGCAGCTTCTGACGGATAACGGGACCCGCACCGTAACCGTGCAGGCCGTGAGCTATGATGCGGGCAGCGGCATCACCACCTGGCTCGTCGAGCCTGCGGCAACGGCCTTCACGGCCCAATCGGTGGCGGTGTCGGATGCAGCCAGCGTGCCCAGCCTGAACGGTGGGGCTGCGGGCGGACGCATCCGGATCAACAAGCCCGATCTCTTCGGCGGCGAGAAGCGCGAAGGCGGGATCGTCGGCGACATCGACGTGCTGATGGGCGCGCCGAGCCAGGCACAGAACGACTATCTCGCCGCCAATGCCGGGGCCGATGTGCCCGGCTATCGCGGCATCTGCTCGCTTGTGCTGCGGCAGGTGTTTCTCGGCCTTAATCCCTACCTTAAGCCGTGGTCGGTGCGCCTGACGCGGATACTGCAGGCCGAGGACGGCGGCCCGCAATGGTATCCTGAAAAAGCGCAGATCGTACCGGAAGTGCGGATCGGGGATGCCGCGATCTACATTGCCATGGACGCTTCGGGCTCGATGTCGGGATCGCGCATGGCGGCGCAAATCGCTGCCGTCTCACGTCTGGTCGAAGAGATCGGCGAGAACGCCCTGGAGCCGAACGACGTCCAGATCGTCACCTGGAACTCCACCGTATCCGGCTCGATCCTGCGGCGCGACGCCGATGCCACGGCCTACGGCGAGCTCCAGGACTGGGTCGATGCGCTCTCGAGCTCGGTGAGCGGCGGCACGGATTTCGGCGTCGCCGTCAGCCAAGCTGGGGCGTTTTTCAATGGATCGGGCGGTAAACGCCGCATCCTGATTTTCGTCACCGACGGCGAACCGAGCCCGGCCTCGACCCTCCAGACCGCCATTGCAACGCTCTCCGGCATCTCGGAGGTCGATGTCTTCGCCTTCAACATCGCGCTCTCCGATACCAGCGCCACCGCCCAGATCGACAACACGCCCGTTGATGGCGTGCCGGTCGTGCCGCCCGGCGATCCCGATGCACTGGTGGCCTCGCTGCGCGCAGCCTTCGGGCAGGGCCCCGACATGAACCCGGCCCACATCATCCGGGAGTGTCTGACCAACGGGGATTGGGGCCTTGGACATACCTTCGCCGACATCGGCCCCAGCTTCGCTGTCGCCGCGGACGCGCTCTTTTCCGAAGGCTTCGGGTTGTCGCTGCTCTGGCAGCGGGAATCGACCATCGAGGATTTCCTTGCCGACGTGCTGAAGCACATCGACGCCTATCTCTATGTCGACCGCCGCTCTGGTCGTTGGGAGTTGCGCCTGATCCGCGCCGATTATGATCCTGAGACGCTGCCGGTCTTCGATGAGACCAATGTCGTCGACTGGGGTGAGCTAGGCCGTCGCGAGGCCGCTGATCTCGTGAACTCAGTGACGGCGAAGTTTTCTGACGCCCGCACCGACCAGACCGGATCGGTCAGCGTGACCGATACCGCGCTCGTCCAGGACCTCGGTCAGGTCGTGAGCGCGACGGTCGATTATCCGGGCATTCGTTTCGAGTCCCTTGCCGTCCGGGTCGCGGAACGCGATCTACGGGCGCTGTCGGCACCGATCCTGTCGGGCGAGATCACGGTCTCCCGCGTTGGCGCCGAGCTCGATCCGGGCGACGTGATCGTGTTGTCAAATCCTCGGCGCGGGCTCGAGGGCGTCGTGGTTCGCATCGTCGAGATCGACCATGGCGACGGGCGCGCCAATGGCGTGCGCCTCAGGGTCGCCGAGGATGTGTTCGCGCTTGGCGAGACTGCCCTTGTCGGCGGCGAAAGCGGCGATCCCGGCAGCCTGATCCTGCCGCCCAAGCCGCTGACCCGCCGCTGGGTTGCCGAAGCACCATACTGGCTGCTGGTCCAGGAGTTGGGGCATGCACAAGCCGACGCGCTTCTCGAGGAGGATCCGGGAGTGGGTGCGATCGTTGCGGCCGGGGAACGTCCCTCGGCCGATGCGCTCTCTGCGCAGGTCTGGAGCGACAGCGGGGCGGGCTACACGCTGGAAGAGGCGGTCGAGTTTGTGCCGACAGCGCTGCTTGTGTCAGACGTCAGTAACGATCCGGCCGAACGCGTGCTTACCGTCGGCAGCTGGACCGGGCTCGGGGACGTGGCCATCGGCACGCTGGCCGTGATCGGTGATGAGCTGGTCCGGATCGATGGGGTAAGTGCTACCGCGCTGACTGTCGGGCGCGGCTGTCTCGACACTGTCCCGCAAGCCCATACCGCAGGCACGCCAGTCATCTGCTGGCAGCAGCTTGCAAATGCATCAGAGGCGGGCTTTGCGGCCGGAGAAACGGTCACGATCAAGATGCTGCCCGAGACCGGCTTCGGGACGCTGCCGCTGGCACAGGCACCCGAAGATGCCGTGACGCTGGCCAGCCGCGCCATCCGACCGCTTCCGCCCGGTGATCTGCGGGGCAACGGTGTGTCGGTCGTGAATCCGAACGTCCTGAACCTCGGGCCGGTCCTTCTGACCTGGTCCCATCGCGACAGGCTTACCCAGACCAGTAGCGTGTTCGATGCCTATGACGCAGGCGATATCGGGCCGGAACCCGGCGTTACCTACGCCGTCGAGATCCGCTGGGTCGATCCCGATACCGACGCAACCATCGAGCCACCGGCCGCCGTGATCGACGTGGGTGCCGCCAACAGCGTCACGCTGAACAAGGAGGATGTCCCGATCCTCGCAGCGCCCACAGGCACCAAGCATTTCGAGGTTTGGGTGCAGGCTCGCCGCACGACCGGGACCATAAGCTACGAGGCCTGGCAAGCCCGGTCGATCCGGCTGTTCATGCCGGACGGCATCAAGGTCGCCGAGGTCTCCGCCTGGACCGAGATCGGGGCCGACGCGCGCTTGACCGTTGCCGAGACAGTAATCTTCCTTGATCGCGGCGGGGCGGTACAGCTGACCATCGCAGAGGCGGTCCTCTGGATCGGCTTTGGTAGTGACGCGCGCCTCACCATCCCGGACATCGATATCTTCAACGAATGGGGCGGTCAGTCCCGCCTCACGGCCGCCGAGGCCGCTCTCTACATCGAGGTACTTCCATGAGCCACATTCTCCATCTTGGACACCAGGTCACCGACCTTGCGGGCATCGAGGGCCGCATCAGCGCTGACGCCGCCGGGTTCGATCCGGCATACGACGTCAACGCGGTCAAGATCACGGCCAACAACGGCTCGTCCGTGCCATTCTCGGCCACATGGGCAGAACCCACGGGCGATGTCTGGATCGGGTTCCGCTTCCGGGCGCCGTCGATCAATGCCCACATCATCGCTCAGGATGGCATCTTCCTCGAGTTCTACGACGCGGCGAACCGGCAGGTCGGCCAGGTTCGGACCGAGCGGGACGACGAGAAGTACCACGCCATGGCCATGGGTGACACGAATGTCGATGGGGCTTCCTCCTTCGTCGCGGCGACGAACCAGACATACTGGATCGATGTGAAGATCGCCGTGGGTGCCAACATCACCGTCGAGTTCTACGTCGACGGCGTGATGCATAGCAGCGCGACCGCCGCCAACACGGGCGCCAAGGGACGGCCCGTCCGTTGCGTCTGGCGCAACCTCTACCTCTTCGACTTTTACAACCCCGCCACCTGGTACTACGCCCACATCGCAGTGCTCGACGGCGTCTCGACCATCGGGCGGCGTTTCGCGCGGCGCACGCCCGATCTGGTCGCGACCTATGACGCCTTTTCGGGTGGGGTCGATGCGGTGAAGGACGGCGACATCGCCACCCGCGCCGCAAGTGACATCGCCGGTCAGCGCTTGTCGTTTTCGCTGGCGGGGCCAACGGGGCCTGCCGGGGCTTCAGCCATCGCGGGCGTGCATGTGAAGCAGCTGGCCCAGCTCGGAACGGCAGGGCCAACCGGTATAGCGGGGTTCCTGCGGATCGGCGGGGTCGACTATGATGCGTCGCCCGGTACGCCGTCGCCCGATTTGGCCAGTCCGGTCTATTCGACCTGGGACGTGAACCCGGCCGACAGCACGGCCTGGACCACGGCCGCGCTGCCGACAGAAGCCGGGATTGTCTCGTCATGACGCCACCTCGCGCCGATCAGGGCGACATGCGCATGTCCGAAATCGAATTCCAGACCATGCTGACGCGCGCTGCTGAAGCAGGGGCCAAACGGGCGCTGGCCGACGCCGGGATCGATGGCAAGGACGCGGTCCTCGACATCCGCGATCTTCGCTCACTGCTCGACTGCATCCGCTTCGTGCGGCGCACGGCCGTTCAGACGGCCGTCCATCTCATCACTACTGGCGTGATGCTGGCGCTCCTCGCCGGAATTGCACTGAAGCTCAAGATCTTCGGCGGCGGTCCGTAAAAGCGCTCGCCTCAGTTCATCTGCCAACCCGGACCCGCCCTTGTGGCGGGTTTTTTTGTTTCTGGAGGACACCATGACCACGACCTTTTACGATCACTGGCGTGACGTGCCGGGAGGCACCTGGCGCTGGCCCAATTTCTCGCCCGCCGAAATCGCATGCCGTGGCACTGGTAAGCTGCTGATCAACGAACCCGCGCTGGACAAGCTGCAGGCGCTGCGCGACCGGCTGGGCAAGCCGCTGATCGTGCGGTCCGCATATCGTAGCCCGGAGCACAACCGCGCCGTCGGCGGCGCGACGCGGTCCAAGCACATGGATGGCGCGGCCTTCGATATCGCAATGTCTAACCATGACCCGGTCGTGTTCGAGGCGGCGGCACGCGCAGTCGGGTTCCTTGGGTTCGGCTTCTATCCGCGCTCGGGTTTCATCCATGTCGATCTCGGACCCACCCGCCAGTGGGGAGAGCGCTTTCCGGTCCGGGCGACAGCTTTCGCCGAGGACGTGCCGCCCGCGCGCGAAGTGCTGGCCGACAGTCGCACCATGAAGGGCGGCGGGGCGGCCGGAGTGGCGACGCTGGGCGCGGCAGGTGTCGAGGTCGCGCAAAGCGTCCTCGCGGAGACCCAATCCGCCATCCTGCCGCTCGTGCCGTATCTTGACACGCTCCGGTGGGTATTTATCGCCGTGGCAGTCGCGGGCATTGCGGTCACGATCTACGCGCGCCTCGATGATTGGAAGCGGGGGCAGCGATGATCGGTGAGCTTTTCGCTTCGCTCGTTGGATCGGCATGGGCACGCGCAGCGCTCCGCTACGGCGTCACAGTTTTTGCGATTCTTCTGTTCTTGCTGACCCTGCGCCGCTCCGGCGAGCGCGCTGGTCGCCTGGCGGAACGCCTTGAAGCTAGGGAGAAAGCTGATGAAGTTCAGCGAAGGATGCTGGAGGCGGCGGCTCGCCGTCCTCGTGATCGGGGCCAGTTGGTTGACCGGCTGCGTGAAGGCGGATTTTGAAACTCGCAGCTTGGCGGCATGTCCACCGGTCGTGGAATATAGCGGGGAGTTTCAGGTCCGGGCGGCAGAGGAGCTGGTCCTGCTGCGCGAGGGATCAGCAATCGTGGAGATGCTCAGCGACTACGCCGTGATGCGAGAGCAGGCGCGGGATTGCATTCGCTAACTCGCGACTTCTCGATCAAACAAGCGTGTTGCGTATTTTCTTCGGCAACTCTTCACCGTTGCTTCTTTTGCGGCCCAGAGGCTGCCTGATGCAGCAAGCCGCTGCTTCTCCCACTGCCATCTGGCTCCATCTTTCGTGATATAAAGTCACGTGGACCGACACCTATTTCTTCTTGTGCTCGCCAATATTGTTCAGGGCTCTGCCCTTCGTGAAGTCGGCTGTCGCAACGACCTTTTCCTTCACTTTCTTGGGTTTCTTCGCTTCTCTGTTTCCACGCTTCTTGTCACCTTTTGACACGTCAGATCCTCCTGATCCAGATTTCTGTTTCTGATGCTTTTCTTTCGTCCTTGGCCTTCGTCAGTTTGCGATTTGGCGCCCCAGGGGCCCTGCCAATGAGATGCGGGCGATTACATCATTCCGCCCATGTCGGACACTTCGCTGCGGGCACCAGCTTTCTCAGGCTTTTGCGCGACCATCGCTTCGGTTGTAATCAATAGCCCGGCAATCGACGCTGCGTTTTCGAGTGCAATCCGGACGACCTTCGTCGGATCAATGACACCTGCCTTCAGCATGTCGCCGTATTCCTCGGCCTGCGCGTCGAAACCGAAGCTCGGGCTGTCGTTCTCGATCACCTTTCCGACGACAACCGATCCGTCGACCCCGGCATTTTCGGCGATCTGGCGCAGCGGTGCCTGGATCGCGCGGCGCACGATCTTGATGCCGGCATCCTGATCAGTGTTCTCACCTTTCAGCGTCGCCAGCACCTTGCCAGCGTGAACCAGTGCCACGCCGCCACCGGGCACGACACCTTCCTGAACCGCAGCGCGGGTAGCATTCAGCGCATCGTCCACGCGGTCCTTGCGCTCCTTCACCTCGATCTCGGTTGCCCCGCCGACCCGGATCACGGCAATGCCGCCGGCAAGCTTGGCCAGCCGTTCCTGCAGCTTCTCCTTGTCGTAGTCCGAGATGGCGTCCTCGATCTGCGCCCGTATCTGGGTGACGCGCGCCGCGATGGCGTCCTTGGCGCCGCCGCCGTCGATGATCGTCGTGTCATCCTTGGTGATCGCGACCTTTTTCGCCGTGCCGAGCATGTCCAACGTGACGTTCTCGAGCTTAATTCCGAGTACTTCTGAAATGACCTGGCCGCCCGTAAGAATTGCAAGGTCTTCCAGCATCGCCTTGCGACGATCCCCGAAGCCAGGTGCCTTGACGGCCGCGACCCTCAGCCCGCCGCGGAGCTTGTTCACGACAAGCATGGCGAGCGCTTCGCCATCGATATCTTCGGCGACAACCAAGAGCTGCTTGTCCGCTTGCATGACCGCTTCGAGCAAGGGCACCATCGGGGCCAGCGAGGTCAGCTTTTTCTCGTGCAGAAGGATGACGCAGTCTTCCAGTTCGACGACCATCTTCTGAGCGTTCGTGATGAAGTAGGGGCTCAAATAGCCGCGGTCGAACTGCATGCCCTCGACCACTTCGGTTTCGGTCTCCAGTCCCTTGTTTTCCTCGACGGTGATCACGCCTTCATTGCCGACCTTGGCCATCGCATCTGCGATCTGACGGCCGATCGCGACTTCTCCATTCGCCGAAATGGCGCCGACCTTCGCGATCTCGTCGCTGTCGCCGACGGGTCGGGACATGGTCTTGATCTCGGCCACAACCGATGCGACGGCTTTGTCGATCCCGCGCTTGAGATCCATCGGGTTCATGCCGGCCGCGACCGACTTCATGCCCTCCCGGACAATCGCGTGGGCGAGCACGGTCGCGGTAGTGGTTCCGTCGCCAGCTTCGTCATTGGTGCGCTGCGCGACCTCCTTGACCATCTGCGCGCCCATGTTTTCGAAATGGTCGGACAGCTCGATTTCCTTGGCGACCGTCACACCGTCCTTGGTGATGCGCGGCGCACCCCAGGATTTATCGAGGATGACGTTCCGGCCCTTGGGTCCAAGGGTGATCTTCACGGCGTTGGCCAGCGTGTTGATGCCTTTCAGCATGCGGTCGCGGGCGTCTGTACTGAATCTGACGTCTTTGGCGGACATGATTGGGTGCTCCTGAGAGTGAAATTTCGGCGTCGCTGTCGGGGTCAGGCCATGACGCCGAGAATGTCGCTCTCCTTCATGATCATGAGGTCTTCGCCATCGAGTTTGATTTCCGTCCCGGACCATTTTCCGAACAGGATCCGGTCGCCAGCCTTGACGTCCATGGCGATGCGCTCGCCATCCTCGTCCTTGGCGCCGGCGCCGACCGCGACGATCTCACCCTCCTGCGGCTTCTCTTTTGCGGTGTCAGGGATGATGAGCCCACCTGAGGTCTTCGCGTCGCCTTCGATACGGCGGACGAGAACCCGGTCGTGGAGTGGAGTGAACGGCACCAGAGTGCTCCTTCTTAATATGTCCAAGGGAGCATGGCGATGTTCGGATAGGCATTGGCACTCGCCATACCGGAGTGCCAATGTTATCGAAATGATGGCTCAGCAGGGGCTCTACAATGGCGCCTCAAAAATATCTTTCTGCGACCAATCAATGAATATCCATAACTGCTCCTGCAGTTCGTTGAAGCTCGATTTCACAAGCGTCGAACCGAGTTGCCGCCAGCGATGATCGCGTTGATCAAGTCCGCGACGGCGCGGTGCCTCTCCGTTTCGAGTTCGGTGCCGACGGCGTTCTCGTGTGTCGCGGCCGCGTCGCGAAGAACCCCCACGATCTCGTGTTCCGGCAGCAGCCCGCGATCATTCATGGCAAGCAGGAGCGCCTCGCAGATCGATAGGGCGGCCTGGCCTGCATGGTCGCTCGCCGTGGACATCGGGGTTTCCTTCCTTGGCATCGCGAACCGGGGAAAGGCGAGGTTCAGATGCATCCGTACTTATCGCAGGAAGTGCGTTATTCTGGACTGATCCAGAGCAGTGTCCGGGCCGAGTCTTGCTTTTGGGTAGAAGCATGCCGGGAGGACCCATGACATCAGCTGAACACAGCCCTCTGACGCGCAAGCTCTCGGCCTTCGTCGCTCTGTCGGAGGTCGAGCTGGCCGTCCTTGAACGACTGCACCAGCGTCGTCGATCCTTCGTCGCGGGGCGCGATATGGTGCATCAGGGCCAGTCGTCTCAGGCCGCGTATATTCTTTCTGCAGGTTGGGTCTGTTCCTACAAGCTACAGGCCGACGGGACGCGCCAGATCGTGGATTTCCAGGTGCCGGGGGATTTTCTGGGGTTGCGAAGCGTTCTCTTGCGCACCTCGGACCACAGTTTCGAACCTATCGTGGACATCGAGGCTGCCGAAGTGCTGACGAGCGATCTTCTTGATGCGTTCGCGCAGACCCCTCGCTTGGCGACCGCAATTCTGTGGGCGGCGTCAAGGGACGAGGCGATGGTGGTCGAGCACCTCGTCGGGATCGGTCGGCGTGATGCGGACGCGCGCATGGCGCATTTCCTGTTGGAGCTGGGGTCAAGGCTGGCGTTGGTGGGCATGGGCAGCAAAGAAGGGTTCGAATGCCCGCTGACGCAGTACCACCTCGCCGATACCCTGGGGCTGAGCGCGGTCCACGTGAACCGCGTCCTGCGGCAGCTTCGCGAAAGTGGACTGGTGACCTTTCGGGACGGACATGTGACGTTTCACGACTATGGCGGGCTGGTGGAACTTGCCGAGTTCGATCCGGCCTATCTGGATCAGACCGGGCCGCTCCTGAAATAAGAGGACCGCCCTCCCTTGTTTGGCGGGCGGCCCCGGTGATCAGGTCAGACGCCGAAGGTCAGGCGAGGGCGTGGGTCGCCGCGTCGAGTTCCTTGTTGGTCTCGGCGTCGTTCTTCGCCGTGTTTGCCTTCTCAGCTGCCTGGTAATGCTTCAGCGCCGAATCCTTCTTCGGGCCTGAGGGTGCCTTGTCCCAGGCGGCTTTCACTGACTTCATCTTGTCGGCTGTCTTGGTCTGTTCGGGTGTCATTGGGATTGTCCTTTCTGGACGTTCCGAGAAATAAGAAGCACGCCGACATGCTGACCTTTTGAGGTCTGACACGCCCGCATGCTTCTCGGGTACTCGGAAAAAATGCCTTACCAAATATTCGGCGGGCACATCTCACCTAGTCGATATCAACGCACCTCCGCACTGACGCAGGTTAGTCCCGGCGCGTGCGGCAGGTCGAATGACACTGCGGCACTCAGGCCACCATGGTCTGCTGGTGGGAGATCCTCAGCCAGGTGTCGTCATCGTTGAGGTACGTTGAGGCGCAGAGTGCCTTGTAGATCGGTACGTCGGCTTTCTCCGCCGAGACACGGTAGGTGAGAATGGCAATGTCATGACACCGCGTGACGCGACGTTCGGCCATGACGACGGAGCGCCAGCCGGTGCTCTGCTTTAGATGGGTCCAGATCTGGTCACCCTGGAGGATGCCGGGCGGATAAGGGAAGATCATGATGGCGTTGTTCGCTGTCGTCGCCCGCGCGTTGTCGGCGCCACTGGTCCAGAAGTGTTCCTCCATGTCCCAGAGAACGCCCTGTTCGCGCGGCGAAAGCGTCCCGGTCTTGTGCGCAGAATGACCCATTGGCGTTGATGTCTGAGTGGAAACGGTCATTCGCCAGACCCCGACCCGCCAACCATAAACATCTGAAACAGCACAAAGATGATCGCGAGCACGGCCCAGATCGCGCCGCTTTTGCCCGGGCGACCAACGGCCACCGTCGAGGCAGCTCGCTTCAGGGTACCTGGCGCCGGGCCATCCGGGAGCAGCTGGCTCAGGTCCCGTGCGACCCTGCCGTGATCGCTTGCGAGCGTGGGAACATCCGGAAATCGAGCAAGCAGCTTTCCCAACCGTGATCGCGCGGCATCGCGCCCCAGCGCGACCAACTCAGCGGTTTCTTTCCATGGATCGAGGCCGAGCCGCGCGAGCGTGGAGAGGACCGTCACGACATATCCGTTTCGATCCTCGCCGACGGACGCATAGAGAAACCGATCAAACTCGGGTGGGTGCGGGTTGAGTACATTGGCGTCGGCCATCGTCGTTCCATTCCTTGGTTGCAGGAACGCAGATCGCCCCTGTTTCCCAAAGGATACGCGCAGGTCGGTCCCGGCGCCCTTACACAGGTCAGTGCTGGCGATTGTGCCCAGGCAGTTGCAACCGTCGCGGTGCCGGGGACTAACATGTGTCAGCGCCAGACTAACGAGCATGGGCTACAAAAGGCGAAAGCGTTCGACAGGTCGGGCCCGGACTCCAAGGGGCCATCGACAGTCATGAGCGACGAATCTGCCAAATTCGCGGAGACCAGAGATGAACATGCGGTCGACCAGATCGACGGTGACGTTTTCGAACCCGTTCACCCTGTCGGGATACCCGGGCGAACTGCCCGCTGGAGATTACGAAGTTCTCGTCGAAGAAGAGCTTCTGCAGGGATTGAGCTTCGAGGCCTACCGTCGGACGGCGACCTACCTGACGGTGCGCGGCAGGGGCCGTCATGCGGGACGCTCCGAGTTACGCGCAACATCTGACAGTGATCTGAAAGAGGCGCTGAGCCGGGACCAGGGCGCAAACAAGAAGAACGATCATAGCGATGCGGCGCTTTCCCCGCAGGAGGATGAAACATGAATATTCCCGAATGGACGAAACCCGGTGTCTATGGTGCCTTGGTTGGTGCGGTTGCCGTCTCTATTCTTGGCTTCACCTGGGGCGGCTGGACAACTGCAGGCGGTGCCCAGGAGATGGCTGATAACTTTGCCGCAGAGCAAGTCACTTTGGCCATGGTGCCGGTCTGTTTGGGCCTTTCAGAAGCCGATGCAGAACGCGCCTCGATACTGGCAACACTTCAAGAAGCTTCCAGTTTTCAGCGGCGCACTGCGATGATGGAAACAGGCTGGGCCACAATGCCGGGCACTGATGCCCCGAGCCGGGATCTCGCAAGCGCGTGTCTTGCGGAGCTTGAACTAGATGGATCGTAAATCAAAACTTACAGAGCCTCACGGTCCACATGTAATCGCTGCCTGCGCCCCTGCAAAAAAACCAACGATCATTGCCCTATTTGTTGGTTCGATTTTGGCGGTCACACTGCTTTTAACGCCAGCGATTGCCCAAACCAGTTCGCAACCAATGCCCGAGAACGCCAGTGCCAAAAGTTACGGTGATGGATGGGAATGCGATATTGGATTCCGCCTGAACGAGAATGCCTGCGTCGCTGTGGTCGTGCCGCAAAACGCATATGACACGAACCGGTCCTACGGATCCGGTTGGGAATGTCTGCATGGGTTTCGCAGAACCGATGAAGCTGCATGCGTTGCAGTAGAGGTGCCCGAAGGTGGGTTCTTGGACCCCTCAGGCGAACGGTGGCGGTGTTTACGCGGCTACATCAAGGTCGATGACACATGTCAGGAAATCGTGCTGCCAGCAAATGCGTACTTGGCAGATGCCTCATATGGCTCCACGTGGACGTGCGAACGCGGGTTTGAAACAACGGGCGACCGGTGTACTGCCATCGCGGTTCCAGCCAACGCCTATCTGAATGGATCAAGATACGGTCAGCCTTGGACATGTGAGCGCGGCTTCTTTGAACAGGCTGGTCTGTGTGAAGCCGTCGCGATCCCCGCAAATGCATACTTCGACGACGCAGGCTACGGCTCAGGGTGGAAGTGTGATCGGGGATACGCCGCCTCTGCCGAGACATGCGAGTTCATAAACGTTCCCGAGAATGCGCATCTGGACAGGTCGGGCAACCGCTGGGAATGCAACAAAAATTTCCAAAAATCAAAGGGGCTGTGCGTCCTTAACAACTAGGCGCGCGCCACGGCGCCACGCCCAGTCAAAATGCACATGTGAGGGCAATTCTGCCCTCCCTGCCAACCTGTGAAAGAGAACCACAATGGAAACCAAATCTGAAACTGTCGATACCATCCGCCGCCCTATCAGGGGACCGCAGGCACCTCCAATGAAACAGATCAAACCCGTAGGCTTGACGTCAGGCAGGCAGATCACGTCCTCACCGACGGCGGTCGTCTATTGCGAAGGGAATTTCGCGCAAATCGACGGCAAGACGGCAAATGGCCTTGTGCGCCATTCGCAAGCGTATCGTATCCTTTCTGTCATCGACAGCACCTGTAGCGGACAAGACAGCGGGACCGTTCTGGATGATGTCAGCAACAACATACCGATCTTTGGCCATCTGGACGCCGCAGTTGCCCATGAAGCTGCCCTTCCCGATACGTTGATCTATGGGATGGCCCCCTCAACAGGGCGTCTCTCGATTGCGGATCGGGGTGTTGTTCTGCAGGCGATCGAGCTAGGCATGAACATCGTGAGTGGGTTGCATGAATATCTGAGCGATGACAGCGAAATAGCCAACGCTGCATCGATGCGGAATGTCACAATCCGCGACATCCGCAAGCCGAAACCCAGCAAGGACATGCGACTGTTTGATGGCAGTGTCGCCGGTGTTAAAGCGCTGCGGATTGCCGTTCTGGGAACCGATTGCGCCATTGGAAAGC
Organism: Antarcticimicrobium sp.; assembly: GCF_029212575.1. GTDB lineage: Bacteria > Pseudomonadota > Alphaproteobacteria > Rhodobacterales > Rhodobacteraceae > Antarcticimicrobium. The sequence continues at coordinate 6,134 of NZ_JARGPK010000048.1, read as the reverse complement.
GGACAACGGCGACCGTATTGGCCCAGACCCTGAATGCCAGGGGCATCAAGACGGTCCTTGTCGGCACGGGCCAGACCGGCCTGATGCAGGGCGCGAAATACGGTATCGCAATGGATGCCGTACCGCCCCAGTTTTGCTGTGGCGAGCTTGAAGGCGCGATTGTTGCGGCTTCTGAAGCGGAACAGCCCGACGTCATTTTGATCGAAGGTCAGGGTGCTTTGAGCCATCCCGCGTTTTGCACATCCGCCTTTATCCTTCGGGGGAGCCAGCCGGATGCTGTCATCCTTCAGCACGCGCCGAAACGTGCCCACCGCTGTGACTTTCCCAATATGCCGATGCCTTCTGCCGCCAGTGAGATCGCCTTGGTCGAAGCCTTTGCCGATACAAAGGTCATCGGTGTCACCCTCAATCACGAAGGCATGACAGAGGTCGAAATCACCGAAACCATCGCGGCCCTATCCCACAAACTCGGGTTGTCCGTTACCGATGGACTGGCCAGGCCGGCTGCACATCTGCTTGCGATGGTAACAGCCGCGTACCCCGGATTGACTGATGGGCCTGCCGTGGCAGCAGTATGAGTTGCCCCCGCATCGAAGTGGATCTGGGCAAAATACGGGACAACACACAGACAATTGCTGGGCGTCTGGGCCTGCGTGGGATCGGCGTTACAGGCGTGACCAAGGCAGTCTGTGGGCATCCAGAGATTGCTCAGGCCATGCTCGATGGTGGGGCTGCTGGGCTTGCAGATGCACGTATCAGCAATGTGCAAAGGCTACGCGCGGCAGGCATGACAGGCCCTATCACTCTGATCCGTACGCCGATGTTAAGCCAGGCCGATCAAGTCGTTCAGTCCTGCGAAGTGAGCTATAACACAGAGACTTTGGTCATTTCGGCACTGGCCGCTGCCGCGATCCGCACCGGTAAAGTTCACGGTGTCGTCCTGATGGTCGAAATGGGCGATCAGCGCGACGGAATACTACCGGAAAATCTGGCAGATATTGCGCAGCAAGTCATGCAAATGTCAGGGGTTGCGTTGAAAGGTATTGGCGCAAACTTTGCGTGTTTGAACGGGGGCGCTCCCACGGCCTCTGAAATGGCGGCTCTTTGCGACCTCGCCAATGAGATCGAGGGGGTGTGCGGCCCGTTCCTCAAGATCGTGTCTGGTGGTAGCTCAGCCAATTTACCTTGGGCGCTTGGCGAACACGTGACGGGTCGTGTCAACGATCTCCGTCTGGGTGAAGCGATCCTTCTGGGTGTTGAACCTGTGTCCGGAGACCGGATCGACGGGATGCACACGGACGCCTTCACGCTTGTTGCCGAAGTTATTGAAACGGGTGCAAAACCTCCACCTTTCCCTATCGCCCTCATCGATCCAACTAGGGAACGACTTCGCATTGTGACAGCCAGTAGAGCTTCCGCCAGCATGATCCTCGCGATGGGACATCAGGACACCGACATTCTGGGGCTCTCAATGCCTGTTGGAAGCACATTGCTCGGTGCAACCAGTGATCATCTTGTCATTGGAACGCCCCGAACCCTGCCAAAGGTGGGTTCCGAGGTGAGATTCCAGATGAATTACAATGCGTTGATGCATGCCATGGCCGCGCCGGACATCGAAGTGACACTGTTGGGCGATCAATCCATGCGCCCATCACGGCGTGCCCAAGGCAAGGTCAACCACTTGGCGTCGGTGTGAAAGACCTCGCTTGGTCTGGCCGACCTTCAACAACAAAGGAAACTGAAAATTGACGAAACTTACAAAAAACAATCTGTTCAAAGTGTATGACTCCAAACCGGAAACCGCGATGGATAAGACGACGCGTGTCGTCAGACAAATGGTCGACGAACAAACGGAACAACGTGACACCAAGAATTCCCGACTGCGCAACGCCCGCCTTGAAAGAGAAGCAAACACGCCACCTGTAACAAAAACTTCAGCAGCGTCTAAATTGCGTCGCTCGAAAGCCGCTTCGACCCGGTAGTTGAACTTCGGCGGCTATGTTTGCGTGATGTGCTCCGCCGGGCAACGGACACTTCAATCTGGCGGAAATCGGCGAGGGCTGCTCCCAGAACTTCCCAACACTCTCTGCCGATCACACGGAACTATCCATGACAAACCCAGAGCGATCCCCAGAAAAAATCCACTATATCTGCCAGACTTATGTTGAAATGAAAGCTGGGCGCAACGGGCAGACTGGCCTGAAAATTGCCAAGCAACTTGAATATTCTACAGCTTCAGAAGCACAAAACAGAGCCGAACGAGAGGCTCAATCAGAAGATTGCGCAGGCGCGGACGCCTACATGGTGACGGAAGATCCCGCCAGTGGAGAAGTTGGCGAACCGAGCTTCCTCGTAAGGCTTGGGAAGGTTCCAGAACTTGACGATTTCTAGAATCCTGAAAATGGACGCAGTCTATTGGGACTTCCGGCTCTCCGTCGGGGCGTGCAGTCTTGGACGGTGATCGTGACATGGCAAAGCGCGGCCGCGCGTCTGGCATGCGGGTCAGCATAGGGTGTCGTCTGCGCTACAGCTTTCCACAGCCGACGCCCATGATCGCGATGCTGAACGTCCACTATTCGCGCTTCGGCGACCTGGAGCGCGCGGACTATCTCGTGACATCCCCCAGCGTGCCGCTCGAAAGCTACCGGGATGGCTTCGGCAACTGGTGTACGCGCATGCTGGCTCCGGAGGGCGACTTCACCCTGTCGACAGACGGCATCTTCCGCGATACCGGCCAGCCCGATCCCGTCTTTCTCGACGCGCAGCAGCACGCGGTTCAGGATCTGCCGTTCGAGACACTCGTGTTTCTACAGGGGAGCCGGTATTGCGATACCGATCTTCTCTCGGAGGAAGCCTGGCGACTTTTCGAGAACACGGAACCCGGTTGGTCCCGCGTCCAGGCGATCTGCGATTTCGTGCACGGACATGTCCGCTTCGACTACATGCAGGCGAAAGCGACGCGCACCGCATCGCAGGCAATGGCCGAGCAACAGGGAGTCTGCCGCGACTTTGCCCATCTCGCCATCGCTTTGTGTCGCTGCATGAACATTCCGGCACGCTACTGCACCGGATATCTGAGCGACATCGGTGAACCTCTCCCGCATCCGCCGGGGGACTTCGCCGCGTGGATGGAGGTATTTCTCTCTGGTGAGTGGCATATGTTCGACCCGCGGAACAATAAGCCGAGGTTTGCGAGAATTCTGATTGCGCGCGGGCGCGATGCCGCCGATGTGCCGCTGACCCAGACATTCGGTGAAAATACGTTAACGGAATTCAAGGTCTGGACAGATGAATTGGCCTGATTGATCTTGGCCTCCTTTTCGATACACCATCGTAAATCACGTCGCCAATCCCCATATGTAAAGTACCGATGTCAAACATCCCGGTCCATCATGGATGAGGAGTTGGCTCCGGCCAATCAAAGGATTGATGACATGTCCTTCAAGGACCTGACCGCTAGGGTTGCGGCCGCATTGAAGCTGAAGCCTGCAAAGACCCCTTCCGAAGAGAACGAGACCAAGCCCGCCGGCAAGGAAGCGCCAGCGAAACAAGAGACATCTTGAGGCCTGCGCAGGATGCGCGCCCCATTCTCATGGAGCGCGCCAACAACAGAAACAGTAAGGGAGAGGATTACGCCGATGGAAGATCTGACAAGCAGGACCGTTGCGGTTTTCGTCCGGCCGTTCACCGTTCCAGGCTTTGCCGAGACGCTCCCGGCAGGAGAGTACGAGATCGAAACGGAGTTGGTTTCGCCACCGGATCAAGAGGATCCCGCAGCCTGGAAGGCCTCCGTCCTGGTGAACCTTCATCCCCGGACATCGCATCCTGGACTTGCGCGGACCCTGACCGTTTCCCTTGCCGACCTGGACCACGCACGTGCGAGGGACAAGCTGACGGGTAAGGCGTTGTCCGATTTTTTCGTCGAGGAAATGCTGGCAGATCCAACGGTGCGCCTCGTGATGAAGGCTGACGGAGTCTCCGAGGCGCATCTGCGACATCTCTATTCTGAGCGTGGGACGCCTGATCCCGATCAGAATATGCCGACGTCGGCGACGACCACCAAAAAAACGCGGGGCGATGCGTCAATCCAGGCCGCCGAAAACGAAGGAATGCCTTCAAGATCGGAAACACTGCCGCGATCGCTAGGCCGCCAAGTCGCGGGACAGACTTGATGTCGGACGAGGCCATGGCCGAAGGCGAACGGCTATACATTACGACCGTTCGGGCCCGGCGCGATGTTCCGCAGGAACGTCAATGCCTGCGGTGCGAAAGCCATTTCTGGAGCGAAGGGTTCGGAGAGCGGATCTGTCGGCGCTGCAAGGGATTGAACGCCTGGCGAAACGCCGTGCCCGATAGCTCCGGATCATCGCGCCGCCGCTGATCCGGATCGACTTGCGTGCCGTCTTGCTCGAACCATACTGGACCCCCAAATTTTGGCCTGCCTCGACATCCTTCACACTACGACCTACCGATACCGTCAGGCGGTCTATCTCGGACCGCACAGGCTAATGCTGCGTCCACGCGAAACGCGTGAGTTGCGTCTTTTCTCGCACGATCTGTCCATTACGCCGACGGCAGCCGTTACCTGGGCGCATGATGTGGCTGGCAACGCTATCGCCACCGCCGTCTTTGATGGTCCGACAGATCATCTGGTGATCGAGAGCCGCGCCAGCGTGGAACTGACCGCGCCAGCCTGGCCGATCTTTGCCATCGCGACCTCGGCCATCCAGTACCCCTTTGTCTACGCAGCCGACGAATGGACGGACCTTGGTGCGTTGACGGTGCCGCAATACGGCGATGTCGATGGCCGCCTTGCCAGATGGATCGACGGCTTTGTCATGGCGCGCCCGACCGACACGCTGTCTTTGCTGAAGGACATCAGCAATGGCGTGTTCACGCAGATTTCCTATCAGAGCCGAGATGACGAAGGTACCCAGTCGCCCAACGAGACTCTCAAGAGGGGATGGGGCTCGTGCCGCGATTTCGCCGTCCTGCTTGCAGAGGCAGCCCGCCGTCTTGGCCTGGGGGCCCGCATCGTCTCGGGCTATCTCTCCGACCCCGAAACAAGCCTCGTTGGGTCGGCGGGTTCAGGATCTACACATGCCTGGGTCGAGATATTCATCCCCGGCGCCGGTTGGATTGCCTTCGATCCAACGAACCGGAACGTCGGGTCCGGAAACCTGGTGCCGCTTGCCGTTGCCCGGAACATCGCGCTGGTCACCCCGGTGGCAGGCACGTTCCTCGGTTCGAATTCCGATCTTCTTTCGATGGAAGTAGTGGTGAGGGTGGAGAATGCTTCGTCCCCAAACGACTCGTTTCTAGCCCAAAGCGGCAGGGCGGACATCGCCCTTGCCTGAAGACGTTAAGCAGGGGTTGGCTTGCAGAGTCTAGACTAAGCCAATTAATATCAATAGCTTAGCTTATGGAGAAGGTTCGACGGGGGTCCCATCCCCTCCGCCATAAACCCCTGAAATATAATGAATTTCCAAAATGACGCAACTGAGATGGCGCTCATTTAGGGAGTCGCGTCGTTACCGGACGGTAATCCTGAGTTGAGATGGTCCGCAGTTCGGCACTGCGGATTAACATCGAAGGGCGCTAATGTTACTAAGGGGACTAGGCGGTCTTGGGTGGCGAGACGCTCTGGGCCAGTTCCTCGACCGGGATGGGCATTCATGATGGTTGGGTAGCCCCACCTGACGGCACTTGTGTCAGATTGATCCCTGCAGGATCAGGAGGAATAGGCTATGAAGGAAGTCTCGATCATCGGCGTTGACTTGGCGAAACAGGTCTTTCGTAAGCGGTGCGGAGACCTGATGTTTCAATAAAATAAGGGGTTTGAGATACTGTTGTCAACACTGAAAGGAGGTGGTGATGTTGGATGGAATGATGCCGGAAGAGACGAAGGTGTGGGGTTTCACTGTCCCCGTCTCGTCGGCTGGCAGGCGCAAATGGCCGGAGGCACGCAGGGACCAGGTCGTCGAGAAGATCAATAACGGGGCCGGTATCCGTGAAACGGCGGAAGAGATCGGAGCGAACAAGTCCCTGGTGGCTCTTTGGGTAAAGAAGGCTGAACACCTTATGCGTCTCGTCTCTGCTATGATTGGCCCGTCGTAGGCCCCGCCAGGGCCGAC
>NZ_JARGPK010000020.1 GCF_029212575.1 Antarcticimicrobium sp. | reverse complement strand
GGAAAATCCCCGCTGCGCGGCGGAAGGCCAACGTCGGATAAAGGTCATCGCCGGAAAAAGTCTTCGCCGGAAAAAGTCTTCGCCGGAAAAACGGAGAGGGAGGGAATGGTGGGCGACCCTGGAATCGAACCAGGCGTGCGTCTCCGCGAGGGAGTTACAGTCCCCTGCCACACCTTGCGGCCTGTCGCCCATCCACCTGCGCGGTTGCGCCGGATGTGCAGGCGTGATTACAAGCGCGCTCAAGGGGCGTCAACAGGAAAATCCGCCGCCCCGCGGGCCCTGTCCGGGCCCCGGTTTTCGGATGTGGGGGCGAGGATGAAGAAACCCAAATGGGTGGTCGAAAAAGAGCAGGCCCGCAAGGCGGCTGGCTCTGAAACGGTCTGGCTGTTCGGCCTGCACGCGGTGCGTGACGCGCTGATGAACCCGCGTCGGGAAAAGCTGCGCCTGATCGTCACCCGCAACGCGCAGGACAAGCTGGCCGAGGCCATTGCCGAGGCCGGGATCACCCCGGAGATGGCCGATCCGCGCAGCTTTACCGCGCCGATCGACCCCGGGTCAGTGCATCAGGGCGCGGCGCTTGAGGTCAAGCCGCTGGGTTGGGGCGGCCTGGCCGAGTTCTGCATCGGGCGCGCGTCCGAGGGGATGCCGCCGCGGGTGATCCTGCTCGACCGGGTGACCGACCCGCATAACGTGGGCGCCATCCTGCGCAGCGCCGAGGTGCTGGGCGCCAGCGCGGTGATCGGCACGCGGCATCATTCCGCGCCCGAGACCGGCGCGCTGGCCAAGACCGCCAGCGGTGCACTGGAACGCCAGCCCTATCTGCGGCTGCGCAACCTGTCCGAGGCGATCACCGAGTTGCAGGGCATGGGGTTCCTGGTGCTGGGGCTGGATGGCGAGGCCGAACAGACCATCGAGGCCGCGCTGGACGGGCTCCGCGACCGCCCCGTGGCGCTGGTGCTGGGGGCCGAAGGGCCGGGCCTGCGCCCCAAGACCAAGGACACCGTGGATCATTTGGTCAAGATTGACGCAGCCGGCGGATTCGGCTCTCTCAACGTCTCCAATGCCGCTGCGATCGCCCTATATGCCTCTCTGAGCCACTGATCGACCGACCCGGACACGCGAGGCCAGCCCGATTCCACACGGACCCAAGATCGCCACCTGTTGCTATTGCGGCACCCGCGCGGTGCTGGCGCTGAGCGGCAAGGACCGGCACGAGTTGAGCTGTTCGGGCTGCGGCGCGCCGTTGCGCGAGTTGAAGATGCTGCGCGCCGACAAGGTTACCGGACCGGCCTCTGCGCCGTCCCGCCGGCCGAAACCGGCGAAACGGAAGAAACCCGAGCGAAGAAAGGGTCTCATGACCCGCGTGCTGGACGAGGCCTGGGACCTGGTCGAGGACATCTTCGACTGAGGCGTGCGGGGCACGCGCCGCTCCGCATCCATCACAACAACGTCAGCGGGGCTTTGCACGCCGGGTTTCGGAGGGCATTTTGGTGCAATCCTCAACGGTTTCCGAAACGCCATGCACCGCCGCTTGTTCCTGTCTGTCCTGGCCTCCCTGCTGCTGCCTTCCATGGCGCTGGCCGAGATGCCGGTATTCTATACCAGGCAGGGGGTGGCGATTGGGGGGTATGACACGGTGGCGTATTTCACGGAGGGGGGGGCGGTGCAGGGGCGGCCGGATTTTGCGGTGATGTGGAAGGGGGCGGTCTGGTTGTTCGCGACCCGGAAAAACCGTGAGATTTTCGAAGCGAATCCAAGGGCTTATGCGCCGCAGTACGGCGGGTACTGTGCCTTTGCGATGTCGAAGGGACAGGCCTCGGGGACAAATCCGGAGGCGTGGAAGATCGTGGATGGGAAATTGTACCTGATCCACAATCACACCTACATGAAGGTTTGGCTGCAAGATCCGGCACAATATATTGTGTTGAGCGATGCAAATTGGCCGGGGCCGCTGGGGCGGTAGGGGCGAAATTCTCACGAAAATGCGAGCATCCCTTTTTTTTCGTGGAATGGTGCCTAAATCACACAATGACCGCGGACCGGAACTGCCGCGTGTCATTTCACTGTCCCTCGTTCCACACTGAGCGCCCTTAGCAATTTCGCTTTGGGCGCTTTTTTCTGGCCGCTGACCCGGCTATAGGGTGACCCATGACCGCGTATTCCGATGCCCTGCTGAAAGAGGTTCTCACCCGCACCAAGCGAATCGCGGTGGTGGGGGTGTCGATGAACCCGGTGCGACCGAGCTATTACGTGGCGCGCTATCTCACGCTCAAGGGCTACAAGGTGGTGCCGGTCAACCCCGGCCAAGCGGGAAAAACGCTGTTCGGCCAGACGGTTGTGGCCAGCCTGCCGGAGATCGAGGGCGATGTGGACATGGTCGACATCTTTCGCCGCTCCGAGGCGGTGCCGCCCATCGTTGACGAGGCGCTGGAGGCCTTTCCCGCGTTGCAGACGATCTGGATGCAGATCGGGGTGGAGAACCCCGAGGCCGCCGCGAAGGCCGAGGCGCGCGGCGTCACGGTGATTCAGAACCGCTGCCCCAAGATCGAGTATCAGCGCCTGTTCGGCGAGCTGCGGATGGGCGGTTTCGCCACCGGGGTAATCTCCTCCAAGCTTTGAAACATCCGCAACGCGCGGGGCCGCAAGGGCGGTTAACGCCGGGGGTTTGCGCGGCGGGATTTCCCGGCGTTGTGGCCGGGCCGACGCAGGGCGTCGCGGCGGAGCGCGCGGATCGGGGAGTTTGCCGGGCGTTCTGTACGTTTCGGAATCACAGGCGAGATACGCAAAGTGGCGGAACGGGGGATTCGTCGACGATTTTGTACGGAACGGGGGATTTTGCCCCGTTGCGCAACGGACGGGGCGGTCACGGCGGTTAAGGGCGGGTGAGTCGGCGGTTGTTTTCGGCGCGCCGATCTCTAGGTCTTGGATGTATTGTTCCCCTTTTCAGAGCGGCGCCCATGACCCCCTTGATCTTTCTCGTTCTCCTGGTCGCGGCGGCTGGCGTGTTAGGGTATCGCACCTGGTCCCGGCGCAGGGGGCGCGAGACCCTTTTGGAGACGCCGCTTTCCGACGACCAGCGCGCCATCGTCGCCGAGCAGGTTCCGCTGACCCGCAAGCTGCCCCAGCAGTTGCACAGCAAGCTGGAGGGCAAGATCAACGCGTTCCTCGACCAGGTCGATTTCGTCGGCTGCAACGGGTTGGAGGTGACCGAGGAAATGCGGCTGTCGATCGCGGCGCAGGCCTGTCTTCTCGTCGTCAATAGCGACACCTGGTACAGGCATCTGACCACGATCCTGCTCTATCCCGGGGCGTTCAAGTCGCGGCAGGCCGAGCATAACGGTTACGTGGTGACCGAGCGCGAGATCGTGCGCACCGGCGAAAGCTGGTCGCGGGGGCCGGTGGTGCTGTCCTGGGCGCACAGCCAGCAGGGGGCGCTGGACGACCGGGACGGGCACAACGTGGTGTTTCACGAATTCGCCCACCAGATCGACGATCTTTCCGGTCATACCGACGGGGTTCCGATCCTCGACCCGGAGCAGAGGTTCGCGGATTGGGCCCGCGCCTTTGGCCCGGCCTATGAGGCGCATGTGCGGCAGGTGCAGATGGGGCACCGGACGGTTCTGGATGCCTATGGCGCGGAGGGGCCGGAGGAGTTCTTTGCGGTGGCGGTCGAGGCGTTTTTCGAGAAACCCGTGGAGTTGGAACGCGAGGACCCGGCGATCTATGCGCAACTGGCGGCGCTGTTCCGGCTGGAGCCGGTCACGTGGGAGGGGGGCCGGTAGGCGCGGTAAGCGGGGAGACGCGGCTGGGCTGCGGCGGGCGGTTTGATACACATCAACGCGCAGGCGGGCGTAGTTGCGACCACGTTGCGGTTCGGGTGAGGGGGACGAGCCGCGCAAGGAGGGGTGCTCCCGACCCTGGGTGGGCGCCGGCACTTATGATCGATGCCACGCGGCGCCGCGCTGCCAATCGCTGCTTTGGCGCGCAACGGCGACGGGGCGCCCTCCCGGGGAGGGAGGGTCTCTCGGGCATTGCGTTGCAATGCCCTGCCGACAGGCGATTGCTCGCAATCGCCGAGAGGCGGGCGCGGCCCGGCCTGCGTCCGGGCGAAGCGGGCCTGCGACCCAGGGTTCCGTGCCGGGCGGCGGTGTGTGCGCTTACAGCGGCGCGAAGCTGCGGTCCGGGCGGAACGGGGTGATGTCGAGGTTGGGTTGGCGCCCCTCGGCCAGGTCGGTGACGATACGCCCCGAGATCCCGCCGAGCGTGAGGCCGAGGTGCTGGTGCCCGAAGGCGTGGATGATCCGTTCCGAGGCCGGGCTGGGGCCGATCACGGGCAGCGCGTCGGGCATGGTCGGGCGAAAGCCCAGCCAATGGCTGTCGGGCGCGGGCAGGGGGCCCAGCATCTCGGCCCCCTTGCGAGCGATGTAGCCCAGCCGCCCGGCGTTCTCGGGCGCGTCCAGCGCGGCGATCTCGACCGTGCCGGCCAGCCGCAGCCCGCGCGCCATCGGCACCGCGTAAAAGCCGCCCTCGCCCCAGCCGACCGGGCGGGTGACGCGGGCGGCCTCGCCGGCGTAGAGCAGGTGATAGCCGCGCTCGGTGCCCAGCGGCAGGCGTTCGGCGCCGGCGCCCTTGATGCGTCTGGAGAAGGCGCCGGCGGCCAGCACCGCGTGCCCGGCGGTAAAGGTGCTGTCGTCGAGGGTGATCTCGACCCCGCTGTCCTGGGCGCGGGTTCTGGTGACGGTGGATTGCCGCCATGTGCCGCCAAGCTGGAGGAACCGGGCGTGCATCCGGCGCACCAGCTCCTCGGGGTCGCGGATATGGCGGGCGGCGGGGAAATGCACCGCGCGTTCGATGGGCAGGCGCAGACCGGGCTCCATTTCGCGGGCCTGCTCCGGGGAGAGTTCGGTAAAGGGGATGCCGAGCTGTTGGCGCAGGGCAAGGCCGGCTTCGGCCCCCTCGGCGCCCGCGTCGGTGGACCAGATCGAGAGTTGGCCGCGCGCGACGACGAGATCCTCGGCCCCGGCCTCGGCGATCAGCGGGTTCAGCCCGGCGTCGGCGTGGCTCAGCAGATCGGCCAGATGCCCGGCGATGGCGCGGGAGCGGGCGGCGCGGCAATTGGCCAGGAACGACAGCATCCAGCGCGGGTTGCGCAGGGCGTGGACGTAGGAGACCGCCAGCGGGCTGTCGCGGCTGACCATCAGTTTCGGCAGGCCGGTCAGCACCGAGGGGTCGTTGACCGGCAGGCAGGCATAGGTGGCCAGCGTGCTGGCGTTGCCGGAGCTGGTGCCCGAGCCGGGCGGATTGGGGTCGGCCAGCAGCACCCGGTGGCCGCGCATCCTTGCCCAGAGCGCGGTGGAGGTTCCGACGATCCCGGCGCCGATCACGGCGATGTCGAAGTCCGGCATGGCTGCGCCCCTTTCAGTGTTTGGCAAAGGCCTCGCGCTCCAACAGCAGGCTGGTCAGCACGCCGAAGACGAGGCCCCAGAACGGCGCGCCGATGTTGAAGACCGGCAGCCCGGCCATGGTGACGAGGAAGGCGACCAGCGCGCCCAGCGAGAAGGTGCCGGCAAAGGAGGTCTGGAACGCCGCCTGCAGCGTGCGCAGCAGCGCCAGCCCGGCCAGGGTGGCGAGGAAGGCGGCGGGGGTGGCCAGCAGCAGCGTGGTGACCAGCGGCGCGAACAGGCCGAAGAGGATGGCGAAGAGGCCCAGCAGCACGGCGGCGATCCAGTGGCGCTCGCGCGCGCCGCCGGAAACCAGGATGGCGTTGGACGGGCCGGTGAGGCAGGTGGAGACGCAGCCGAAGAGGGCAGTGACCGCCGAGGCGGCGCCGCAGGCGGTGGTGATCGCGCTGACCGGCGGTTCGTGCCCGGACTGGCGCAGGATGACGATGCCCTGCGCGTTCTGCGCCGCGATCACGGTGATGGCGAGTGGCACCACCAGTTCCAGCGCCGCCGCAAGCGAGAAGACGGGCGTGTAGAGCGTGGGGCGGGCCAGCACCGGGCCGGTGGCCTCGGGCAGGGCCGCGCCGCCGCCCTGCAGCGCCAGCACCGTGAGGCCCACCACCAGCACCACGATCATCGGCGGCAGGAACTTTTGCAGCCTCGGCAGGGCGGTGAGGGCGAAGAAGGCCGTGCTCATGGCGGCGACGAGAGCGAAGTCGGTTTCAAAGGCGCGGACCCAGTCGAGCCCGAACTCGACGAAGACCCCGGCGACCATGCCCATGACGATGGGCATCGGCAGCCGCGCCATCGCCGCGCGCACCCAGCCGGTGAGGCCGAGCACCAGCAGCAGAAGCGCGGTGAGAAGGTAGGCGCCGATCACCTCTTGCAGCGACAGCGACTGCAGCGCGGCGCCCACCAGCACGGTGCCGGGGATGGTCCAGAAAAACGCCAGCGGCTGGCGGAAGGCGTAAGACATGCCGATGGTCAGCGCGCCGTTGAGGGTGAAGGCGGCAAAGATCCAGGAGGCGAGATCGGTGTCGCTGAGCCCGCCGCGCGCACCGGCGGCGAGGATGATGGCAACCGGGGCGGAGGCGGCGAAGAGGAACGCGACAAAGGCGTTGACGGTTTCGATCACGGGCAGGCGCGGGCCGCCCCGCGCGCCGGGTTGGTGGTTCATCTGCTCTTTCCCTCTCGCTCTCCCGGATTGGGTATCCGGCGGCGGGAGGCAAGGTCAAGCATTGAGGCGGGAGGAGCGGTTAGCCCTTGCGCGTGGCCTTCTCGTCGATGCCGCTGATGTCCTGGCGGCGGGCCAGTTCCCCCAGCACGTCGGAGAGCGGCACGTCGCGCGATTGCAGCATCACCAGCAGGTGATAGAGCACGTCGGCGGCCTCGGAGGTGAGGCGGGTGCGGTCGCCCTTGACCGCCTCGATGATGGCCTCGACGGCCTCCTCGCCGAATTTCTCGGCACATTTCTCGGGGCCCTTGGCGAGCAGTTTGGCGGTCCAGCTGCTGTCGGGGTCGGCCTCGGCGCGTTCGGCGATGGTGGCGGCGAGCTGATCGAGGATATGCATCAGGCGAACTCCATCCGCATCGGGATTCCGGCGGCGGCCATGTAGTCCTTGGCCTCGCGAATGGTGAAATCCCCGAAGTGAAAGATCGAGGCGGCCAGAACCGCGCTGGCGTGCCCCTCGGTGACGCCATCGACGAGGTGCTGGAGCGTGCCGACGCCGCCGGAGGCGATCACCGGCACGTCGACCGCGTCGGCGATGGCGCGGGTCAAGGCGAGGTTGAAGCCGGCGCGGGTGCCGTCGCGGTCCATCGAAGTGAGCAGGATTTCCCCGGCGCCCTTGGCCACCACGGTGCGCGCGAATTCCACCGCGTCGATCGGGTTGCCGTCGGCGTCGAGCGCGGCTTTGCGTCCGCCATGGGTGAAGATGCCCCAGCGGGTGCCGACGCCGTTGTCGTCGGTCTCGATGGTCTTGGCGTCGATGGCGCAGACGATGCACTGGCTGCCGAACTGTTCGGCGGCCTCGGCGATGACATCGGGATCGGCCACGGCGGCGGAGTTGAAGCTGACCTTGTCGGCGCCGGCCAGAAGCAGGGCGCGCACGTCTTCTCGGGTGCGCACGCCGCCGCCCACGGTCAGCGGGATATAGCATTTCTCGGCGGTGCGCTGGACCAGATCGTACATGGTGCCGCGGTTTTCATGGGTGGCGTGGATGTCGAGAAAGCACAGCTCGTCGGCGCCGGCGGCGTCATAGGCGCGGGCGGCCTCGACCGGGTCGCCGGCATCGACCAGATCGACGAAGTTGACGCCCTTGACCACACGGCCGTCGGCCACGTCGAGGCAGGGGATGATGCGGGTTTTCAACATGGGGCCGCTCCTTTGCCGCCTTCATAGCGCCGGGGGGGCAGGGGGGAAAGGGGGCAGCCAGCCCTACCTATCGGGCGGCGGCGATGCGGCGGATGGCGCTGCGCAGGATCAGCCGGTGGAACGGGGTGATCAGCGCGAGATAGGCCCGGCCAAGCGCGTTGTTGCGGTGCACCCAGGTGGCGATATGGACCGTGCCTTCGGATTTCAGCACGGTGATGCGGAAATCCAGGTGGCGGTCGTCCATGCCGACGATGAGTTCCTCGTCGCATTCATATTCCACCGGGAATCCGGTTCGGGCGTCGTCCGCGGCGGTCTTGAGGCCGAAGGGGCCCACCACCGCGTCGCGCAGGCGCAGGAGCGTGCGGACCCAGGCGGGCGAGCGCAGGGCGAAGTCGAGCGCCGCGCGCGGGGTGAGCGGGGTGCTCACGGTGTAATTGTCGAGGAAATCGCCCGGTTGCACGCGGCCCCAGATACGGGCGTGGCGGGGCAGGGGGACTGCGGTCATCGGGGGCCTCACGGGGGTGCTTGCGGGCGACAGGGGAGCACGATCCGCAGCGCCGGGCCAGTGGGTGGATCGCCTCAGGCGGGGGGTTTCCTGCCCAGCGGCGGCGGCCGGTTTCGGGCGGCGGGTCAATGGGGCGCCGCGGGCAGAGCGGGCGATGCGCCGGAAGTCGCGCGCAGCGGGTATGCGGGTCGGCAAAGATCCGATCACGGCATCCGCCGGGCGGCGGACCGCCCGGAATTTTTGGTTTTATGGCAATGTTTTGCCGGTGTTTTGGGCGGCCCTCGTTTTCCCTCTCGCGGAGAACGAAAAGCCGGCGTAGCGTCCGCTCACGACTCACCGGATGGTCCGGGAGTCGCGGACAAACTGACTATAAAAGGAGTGTTGTCATGAAGACGTTTGCCCTGAAATCGGTTGCCCTTGCCGCGCTGATCGCCAGCCCGCTGGCGGTACAGGCGCTGACAGCCGAGCAGGACGTTGACGGCAATGGCAGCTATTCGCTGGAAGAGCTGCAGGCAGCTGTTTCGGACATGACCGAAGACACCTTTGCCGAGATCGACGAGAACGGCGACGGCGAGGTGGACATGACGGAGGTGGAGACCGCGCAATCCGCGGGCCTGCTGCCCGAGAATTGATCCGCAGGTGACCGGCGACATGGATTACGCGCCGGTCCCGTCCCGGTCTGCCCGCGCCTGACGCGGCGGACCGGGCGCATCCTGGCCCCGCGGTATCGCGGGGTCAGGTTGGGGGCAGGCGCGGTGGGCCCGGCGGCGCAGGAAGGCCCGAACCAGCGCGAAGAGCCCCCAGAGCGCAGCCGAACCGATCACCACCGGGGCGAAGATCAGCGGCCCCCAGGCGGCCAGGAGGCCAAGGGTATAGGCGGCCTCGCCCCAGTCGGTCCCGGCGATCAGGCAGGGGGTGGCAAAGCCTTCGTGGATGGTGCAGCCGAAGCCATTGGCCAGCGTCAGCACGCCGGCGGCCGCCCAGAGCCAGATCAGGATCGGGCCGATCACCAGCAGCGCGAAGACAAGGTGGATCAGGCGGGCCATGCGGGCAGGCTAGCACGGATTGTCGGCGGAGGCGCCGCCCTAGCCGCGCAGCACCGTCAGCGCCTCTTTCAAGTCGATCGCCCTGTCATAGAGGGCCCGGCCCGAGATCGCGCCGTTCAGCGCCGCGCCGCAGTCGCGCAGGGCGACGAGGTCGGCGATGGAACTGACTCCTCCACTCGCGATCACCGGGATCGAGACGGCGCGGGCGAGTGCTGCGGTCGCCTCGACATTCGGGCCCTGCATGGCGCCGTCGCGCTGGATGTCGGTGTAGATGATGGCGGCGACGCCGGCATCCTCGAAGGAGCGGGCCAGATCGGTGGCGTTGACGTCGGTTTCCTCGGCCCAGCCCTTGGTCGCCACCATGCCGTTTCGCGCGTCGATGCCAACGGCGACCTGACCGGGAAAGGCGCGGGCGGCCTCGCGCACGAGGTCGGGGTTTTCGACCGCCACGGTGCCGAGGATGACGCGGGCCAGCCCCTTGGAAAGCCAGGCCTCGATGGTGGCCATGTCGCGGATGCCGCCGCCGAGCTGGGCGGGCACGTCGCAGGCCGCGAGGATCGCCTCGACCGCGGCGGCGTTGACCGGCGCGCCGGCAAAGGCGCCATTGAGATCGACCAGATGCAGCCAGTCGCAGCCGGCCGCGACAAAGGCGCGGGCCTGGGCGGCGGGGTCGTCGTTGAAGACGGTCGCCTTGTCCATGTCGCCGCGCAGGAGGCGCACGGCCTGTCCGTCCTTGAGGTCGATGGCGGGGTAGAGGATCATCGGCGGGCCTTTCGCGGTGTTCGGCTGTGGGGGATGGCGATTTTCGCGCCCTCATGCACCGACGCGCGGGAAATTGCAACGCGGCCCCGGGTCAGCCTTGCCAGACTCGGGCGTTCGGGCTCGCCGGTGCGGCGCTGGCTGCAGACCCGTTGGAGGGCAAATGGAAGACCGGCAAAGACAGAGGAGCCTACGCGTATATCGACATATCACCTTGCGGCGCTGCACTTTGTGGTGTGATTACGCGGACCTTCGGCAAATGGGGGGAGTTTCAGTCGAAAAACAAGGGTAAGGCGCTAATCATTGACATGGTGCCGCAGGGCGAAGGGCGCTACACGGGCAAGGTCTGGCGGCCCTCCAACGACAAAACCTTTGACGCCGAGATGGTGCTATCGGGCAACAGCGTTCTTGTCCGTGGCTGCGTTGCGGGTGGGTTATTTTGTTCGAAACGGACCTTTGAACGGTTAAACTGAGCCTCGGGCGCCTTTATGCCGAAAAGCGCGCGAGCGATTGAACGCCTTTTGCAAAATGGGGTCGGCCGGGTGTATCGCGTGGTCGATGGCGGGGTAGAGGATCATCGGCGGGCCTTTTGCGGTGTTCGGCTGCGGGGAATGGCGGTTTCCCGCGCCCTCATGCATTTGTGCGCGGGAAATTGCAACGCGGCCCCGGGTCAGCCTTGCCCGACTCGGGGCAGCGGGTCAGTGTAAGGCGAACAGGAGGATTTTCGATGCAACAGATTATCAAACCAATCATTTTGGGGGCCATTGCGGCCCTGGGGCTGGCCGGGGCGGCGCTGGCCGCCGATCCGCTGGAGGGCACCTGGAAGACCGAAGTGGATGACGGCTCATACGCGCATATCGACATCTCGCCCTGCGGCGATGCCTTTTGCGGGGTGATCGCGCAGAGCTTCAACGATTCGGGGCCCTATGTGTCCGAGAACCAGGGCAAGACGCTGGTGATCGGCATGGTGCCGCAGGGCGACGGGCATTACGCGGGCAAGGTCTGGCGCCCCTCGAACGACAAGATCTACATCGGCAAGATGGACCTCAAGGGCAACAGCCTGGCGCTGCGCGGCTGCGTCGCGGGCGGGCTGATCTGTTCGAAGCAGACCTGGAAACGTGTGAAATAGGGCGTCGGCGCCTTTGCGCCGAGGGGCGCGGGGGCGATGAAAATATTTTGCCGGAGGGGGCCGGACGCGTGTAATGTGCGTTCGGCTTTGTTCTGCCGGGCCGGGACAGACGGCAGATCGGGCCAGTGTCGCTGAAGGGAGTGATGTTGGTGCGAATGATCGAAAATCTGAAAATATACCTGACCGGCGCCTGCGTGGCGGTGATGCCGGCCCTGGCCGGGGCCGACACGCCGCTGGGCACCTGGCTGACGCCGCCGGACGCGAAAGGTATTGTCGCCCATATCGAGGCGCGGCCCTGCGGTGCTGCGGCCTGCGGGGTGATTGCGCGGACCTTTGACGGCCAGGGGCGCCGGGTGGAGACACCGAACCTCGGGGTGCGGGTGTTCTGGGACATGACCCCGGCGGGCACCGGGGTGTGGAAGGGGCATGCCTTCGTGCCCGCCCACAACCGCACCTACAAGGGCACCATGCAGGTGCGCGGCGACCGGATGACGGTCAAGGGCTGTCTGGGTCCGGTGTGCCAATCGCAGGTCTGGGCGCGGGTGAACTGACCCCGTCGCGGGGCGGACCGGTCAGGGCCGCCAGCGCAGGAAGTTGCCGATCAGCCGCAGCCCGGTCTGCTGGCTTTTCTCCGGGTGGAACTGGGTGCCCAGCATGGTGCCCTTTCCGATGATGGCGGTGACGTCGCCGCCGTAGTCCACATGCGCGAGCCGCTCTTGCGCCGCAAAGACGCGGAAGTGGTAGGAGTGCACGAAATAGGCGTGATCGCCGGTTTCGATCCCGTCGAGCACCGGGTGGGGATGGTCGATCACCAGATCGTTCCAGCCCATGTGCGGCACCTTGAGCGTGGGATCAGAGGGGGTGATCCTGACCACTTCGCCGCCGATCCAGTCAAGCCCCCGGGTATCCTCGTATTCGCGGCCCCAGGTCGCCATGAGCTGCATGCCGACGCAGATGCCGAGGAACGGGCGGCCGCGGGTCTCGACCGCCTCGACCAGCGCCTCGAACAGGCCGGACTGGCCGCGCAGCGCCTGCGCGCAGGCGGGAAAGGCACCGTCGCCGGGCAGCACCACGCGGTCGGCGCGGGCCACCACGTCGGCGTCGGCGGTCACCACCACGGTGCCGCCGCCGACCTCGCGCGCCATGCGCTGAAAGGCCTTTTCGGCAGAGTGCAGATTGCCGCTTTCATAGTCGATGATGGCGGTCAGCATGGTTTGCCTTCCTCGCAGATGGGGGGCGCCGGGTGCGCTCAGAGCGCGCCCTTGGTCGAGGGGATCGCGTCGGATTTGCGCGGGTCGGTCTCGACCGCCACGCGCAGGGCGCGGGCCACCGCTTTGAACGCGGCCTCGGCGATGTGGTGGCTGTTGAACCCGTGCAACTGGTCGACGTGCAGGGTGATGCCGCCGTGGGTGCTGAGCGCCTGGAAGAACTCGCGTACAAGCTCGGTGTCGAAACTGCCGATCTTGGGCGTCGGCAGATCCAGGTTCCACACCAGGAAAGGCCGACCGGAGAGATCGAGCGCGCAGCGCACCTGCGCGTCGTCCATCGGCAGGTGGCATTCGCCATAGCGCCGGATGCCTTTCTTGTCGCCCAGCGCCTGCGCCAGCGCCTGTCCCAGCGCGATGCCCACATCCTCGACCGTGTGGTGATCGTCGATGTGATAATCGCCCTTGGCGCGCACAGTCATGTCGATGAGTGAATGGCGCGCCAGTTGGTCGAGCATGTGGTCGAAGAATCCGACACCGGTTTCGTTGTCATACCGGCCGGTGCCGTCGAGGGTCAGTTCAACCGTGATATCGGTTTCCGCCGTCTTGCGGGAGATGCGGGCCTGTCGCATGGGGGCGCTCCTGTGATGCGCGCCCCTTATAGGCGCGCGGTCGGCCAAGGCCAAGAGTATGCAAGGCGGCAAAACCGCTTCCATTTCTGCCGCGATCCCGGTCATGATGGCGCATGAGATACCTTGCCGATACCGATGTGCTGGTCCGTGAGGGGGTGCTGAGCCCCGCGCAGGCCGATGAGATTGCCCGCCGCGCGCGCGAGGACATGATGGCATTTGCCGTCAATATCGTGCTGTTCGCCGGCATCCTCGCGGTGATCGGCGGCCTGGCGGCCTTTCTGGAGGATATGGCGCAGATCACGGCGCTGGGCGCGGTGGTCATGCTGGCCGGGGCGGTGGCGTTGCTGCGGGCGCCGGAGACCTATCGGCTGCTGTCGAACGCGACGGCGGTGATCGGGGCGGTGCTTTTGGTCGGCGGCGCGGTGGGCTGGGGCGTGCAGGCGAGTGGCAGCGCCGGTATCGCCGCGGTGCTGGGTCTGCCGATCGGGCTGGGGGCCTATGCGGTCTGGCGTCGGGGGCCGGGGCGGTTGCGGTTTCTGGCCGGATGGCTGACCTGTCTGGGCGTGGCGGCGCATCTGACCGGGATGCTGAGCGAGCCGTTGGGTGCATTTCTGGCGGGGGTGCCGCCGTGGATCCTGTATCACTATGCCGCCGCGGTGCTGATCCTGTGCGGCGTGGCGCTGGATATCCGGCTGGTCTCGGCGCTGTCGATCCCGATGTTGGCGGTCGCGCTGTCGTCGCGCAGTTTCTACCAGACCGGCACGTACGGCCTGGCAATCTATGAATCGACGCTGACGGTGCTGCAGATGGCGCTGCTGGCCGGGCTCTGCCTGTGGCTGATCCGCAGCCAGCCGGACCGGATCGGGCGGCATGCGGTGATTCTGGGGCGGTTGGCCTTTATCTGGATGAACATGGCGTTCTGGATCGGGTCGCTCTGGGGGGATCGGGTCGGATATCACCTTTGGGGGCCGCGCTGGTCGGATTTCAGCGCCGATCCCGGCTGGCGCGCAGATGACAGCGCTGTGGCAGCCTATGAGGCGGCGCGGGCGGCGTTTCAGGCCGATGCCACCGTGATCTCAAGCGATGCCTATGCGCTGGTCTGGGCCGTGGTGATCCTTGGCGTCGGGCTGTGGGCGGCGATGGCGACACGCCGCGCGGTGTTCAACACCGCCGTCACCTTTGGCGCAATCCACCTTTACACCCAGTATTTCGAACGGCTGGAGGCCGCGGCGGGGACGGTTGTCGTGGCCGGACTGATCGCCATCGCGCTGGCCTATGGGGCGTGGCGGCTGAACGGGTGGATACGCGACCGGGCGGCAGGATAGGCGCGGGGCAAGGGCCGGGCGGGGATTGCGCCCGACCCGCCGCCATGCCAGTTTGACGGCCAAACATCCCCCGAAGGTTTCCCCCCATGTCGACCTGCGTTTTCATCCAGATCCGTTGCAAGCCCGGCACCACTTACCGCGTGGCCGAGAAGATCGCGCTGCGCGAGATCCACTCCGAGCTTTATTCCACCAGCGGCGAATACGACCTGATGATGAAGCTCTACATCCCGGCCGACGCGGATGTGGGCAAGTACATCAACGATCACCTGCTGGATATCGACGGGATCGAACGGTCGCTGACCACGATGACCTTCAACGCGTTCTGATCCTGACGGCGCTGCGCCGGGTCAGTCCTTGTCGCTCTTGGTCAGGCGGTCGGCCTTCTTGCGCACCAGCACCGTGCGCAGGTCGTGCATGGCCAGCAGAAGCGCGTCCGTGACCGCCTCGAGCTGGGCCGCGCTGGCCCGGGTCTGGGCCCAGTGCGCGGTGAGGTTGAGGTGATCGACCGTGCGCAGGATGTCGTCGATGTCGCGCCGGGCCAGCACTTCGGACCGTTCGGCCATCCAGCCCTTGATATGCTCCAGGTCTTCCTCGCTCAGGCTGCGGTCGCCGTGCGGCTTGATCTCGCCGTTGCGGATGTTGATCGCGGCGATCTGGTCCATTTCGACGCGGCGGTCGCGGTTCTCGGTATCGACGCGAAAGACAAAGGCGCCGTTGTCGCGCACCCGGAAGTAGTATTTCGGCAGCTCCATTTCCGACCTCCTCAGCCCAGATCCGCGCAGAAGGCGGCGATGCGGGCGCAGGCCTCCTTCAGGTTTTCGTCCGAGGTGGCGTAGCTGATCCGGAAGTTGGGCGACAGGCCAAAGGCCGCGCCGAACACCACGGCGACGCCCTTGTCCTCCAGCAGCGCCTTGGCGAAACTCTCGTCGTTGTCGATCAGGGTGCCGCTGGGCGTGGTCTTGCCGATCAGCCCGGCGATGGAGGGGTAGACATAGAACGCCCCCTCGGGCGTCGGGCAGGTGATGCCGTCGATCGCGTTCAGCGCGGCGAGGACAAGGTCGCGGCGGTGTTTGAAGATGGCGTTGTTTGGCGCAAGGAAATCCTGCGGCCCGTTCAGCGCCTCCAGCGCCGCCCATTGGCTGATGGTGCAGGGGTTGGAGGTGGATTGCGACTGGATCTTGCGCATCGCGGCGATCAGATGCTCCGGGCCGCCGGCATAGCCGATGCGCCAGCCGGTCATGGCATAGGCCTTGGAGACCCCGTTGCAGGTCAGCGTGCGCTCGTAAAGTGCCGGTTCCACCTGCGCGGGGGTGCAGAATTCGAAACCGTCATAGGTGAGATGTTCGTACATGTCGTCGGTCATCACCCAGACATGCGGGTGACGCATGAGAACGTCAGTCAGCGCCTTGAGCTCTTCGCGGGTATAACCGGCGCCGGTGGGGTTCGAGGGCGAGTTGAAGATGAACCACTTTGTCCTGGGGGTGATCGCGGCCTCAAGCTGTTCCGGGGTCAGCTTGAAGCGGTTTTCCAGCGTGGTTTCCACCGGCACCGGGGTGCCCCCGGCCAGCAGCACCATGTCGGGGTAGCTGACCCAGTAGGGGGCGGGGATCACCACCTCGTCGCCCGGGTTCAGCGTGGCCATCAGCGCGTTGTAAAGGATCTGCTTGCCGCCGGTGCCGACGCTGATCTGTTTGGTCGTGTAGCTGAGGCCGTTCTCGCGCGCGAACTTGTCGCAGACCGCCTGTTTCAGCTCGGGCATGCCGTCGGGGGCGGTGTACTTGGTCTTGCCGGCGGCGATGGCCGCGACGGCGGCGTCCTTGATGGTCTGCGGCGTGTCGAAATCCGGCTCACCCGCGCCGAGGCCGATCACGTCCTGCCCGGCGGCCTTGAGTTCCTGCGCAAGGGTGCTGACCGCGACCGTCGGCGACGGTTTGACGCGAGAGAGGGTCGTGGACAGGAAACTCATGGCGGGCCTCGGTTTGTATGTTGTACCTGACTGTCATAGGGTGCGGCCGATTGGCGATCAACCCGCGCCGGATCACCGGAGAGAGAAGCATGAACGACACTGAAACCGATTGGTATGGACCGGAGGCGGCCACCTTCGGGGACCGGGTTGCCGGCGCCCGTGATGCGGCCGATATGACCCAGGCACAGCTGGCCCGGCGGCTGGGGGTCAAGAAGACCACCGTGCGCAGCTGGGAAGAGGATCTGTCGGAGCCGCGCGCCAACAAGCTGTCGATGATGGCCGGGCTTCTCAACGTGTCGATCATGTGGCTGCTGACCGGCGAGGGCGAGGGCACGGCCAGCCCGGCCGACGAGACCACCGAGGCGCAGGACCTGTCGGCGATCCTGGCCGAGCTGCGCGCGATCCGCTCGGAAATGCGGGCCAATTCCGAGCGCGCGGCGCGGTTGGAAAAACGGTTGCGGCTGATCGTGGAACAGGCAGAGCGGGCCGAGGCATGAGCGAGATGCGCGACATCCGTATCAAGCGGCTGAAGATGCGGTCCATGCGGCGCGGGATCAAGGAGATGGACCTGATCCTGCAGGCCTATGCCGAGCGCGAGCTCGCGGGCATGGCGCCGGAGACGCTGGACCTTTACGAGGCGCTGCTGGAGGAGAATGACCAGGATCTCTACAAGTGGGTGACCGGCCAGATCGAGACGCCGGCGCCCTATGGCCCGCTGGTGCAGGAGATCGCGGGAACCTTCCAGAGGTAGATCCGCCCCGCAAAAGATCCATCGAGATTTAACCGATTTTTGGCGATTTGCCGTCACCCTCCGACCAGAGCAGCTTGTGTCGGAGGGATGTATGAGTATGGAAATGCAGATGAGCCTGGCCTCGCGGCAGGGGTTCATGAACAGCTACCTGGAGGCGCTGGCGCTGGTCGAACGGTTGCACCGGTTGTTGCTGGACGTGATCAAGGACGAGTTCGAGCGGGTCGGCATCCTGGAGATAAACGCGGTGCAGGGGTTGCTCCTGTTCAACATCGGCGATCATGAGGTGACGGCGGGCGAATTGAAGAGCCGCGGTTATTACCAGGGCAGCAACGTCAGCTATAACCTGAAAAAGCTGGTGGACATGGGATACATGCACCACCAGCGCTGCGAGATTGACCGCCGCGCGGTGCGGGTGCGGCTGACACGCAGCGGGCGTGAGATCCGCGACGTGGTCGAGGCGCTGTTCCTGCGCCATGCCGAGGGGCTGGAGCAGAAGGGCGTGATGACGGCGGCGGGGGTGGAGGATATCACCGGCGCGCTGAAACGGGTCGAGCGCTATTGGACCGACCAGATCCGCTATATCTACTGAGCGGCGAGGGCGGAGAGCACGGGCAGCTCCAACTCGCGCAGGAGCTTGCGGGCCATCGCCTCGCCGTAGCCCTCGAACCCCAGGGCGGTTTCCACGAAGGCCCCTTGCCCCAGGATGACCCAGGCCCGGAAATAGGACGACAGCGCGCCGATATCGGCCTGACGCCGGTCGTCGCCGCGCGGGGCGTCGGCGCCGATGACCAGCGCGTTCAGCGTGATGCCCTGTGGCAGCAGCTCGGCCTTGACCGCGCGCGGGTGCGGTCCCTGATTGTGCCGTCCGTCGCCGGAGATATCCAGAGTCCGCCGCCAGCAGTCCGGCTGATCCGCCAGCAGGCGGGCGCCATGGCGCATCGCGGCGCCAAGCCCGGTGCCGGGGGGCGCGGGCCGGCGGGCGGTTGCGGCGAGACCGGCGGCGATGCGGGTGAGCGTGGCGCGGTCGGCGATCTCGGTCCAGTCCAGCAGCAGGCGCTGATAGCCCGGACCGCTCCACTCATAGACCGCCAGCCGCACCGGGGCGGCGGGCATCGACAGCAGGGCGCGGGACACCCGCGGATCGATCAGCGCGGCGGCGAGCCCGTCAAGCTGGAGCCGGTATTCGCGCGTATCGACCGAGCCGGAGACATCGAGCCCCAGCGCCAGCGCCTGCCGGCATTGCGCCACGGCGGGCTGGGCCAGGGCGAGCATCCCGGCCAGGCACGCGGCAAGGCGTAGGCGCCGCATCATCCCGGCCGGCCCGACGCGGGGCGGGGCAGGGCGCCGACCGCGCGCGGGCGCAACTCGCGCAGCAGCTTGCGGCGCATGGCGCGTTCGTAATCCTCGAACCCCTGCGCCACCTCAAGGAAGGCGCCGGGGCCGTGCAGCACGTGATCGCGGTACCAGGCGACCAGGTCGATCTCGGCGCCGTCGTCGGGGGCGCTGACCACCAGCCCGTTGACGGTGACCCCGGCAAAGGGAAACTCGGCATAGGCGGCGGCGGGCGGGAATCCTTCGTTGTTCTCGCCGTCGCCGGCCATGTCGAGGGTGCGAAACAGGCAATCGGGCCCGCGCGTCAGCAGCCCCGCGCCATGGCCCAGCGCATAGCCCATGGCAGTTGGAAATTCATTATGGCTGCGGCGGGAGCGGCCCAGCGTCTCGGCCAGCTCCAGCAGGTCGCGGCGGGTGTGGATCAACCGCCAGTCGGCGAGCAGGTGCTGATTGTAACGCCCGCTCCACTCATAGGCGGCGAGGGCGACGGGCAGGGGGCTGGCGAAGACCGCGCGCTCGACCGGGGCAGAGATCAGCGCGGCGGCCAGCCCGCCGCGCTGCAACGCGTCCTCTTGCGCATCAACCGAGCTGGAGACATCCAGCGCCAGCACCAGCGCCAGGCGGCATTCGGCCGCCGCCAGCGGCGCGGCGAGCCCCGCCGCCAGCGCCAGCGCGAGGGCCGCCGCCCTTACCAATGGCCGGCGCTCTCCATGCTGGCCCAGGGTTCGGCAGGGGCCAGGGCCTCGCCGTTCTGCAGCAGCTCGACCGAGATGTTGTCGGGCGAGCGGACAAAGGCCATGCGGCCGTCGCGCGGCGGGCGGTTGATGGTGACGCCGTTGTCCATCAGGTGCTGGCAGGTCGCGTAGATGTTATCGACGCCATAGGCGAGATGGCCGAAATGGCGGCTGTCGCTTGGCAGCCCGTCGTCGCCATCCCAGTTGTAGGTCAGCTCGATCGGGCAGTCGGGCTGCTCCGGCGGCGCCATGAAGATCAGCGAGAACCGGCCCGCGTCGCTGTCAAAGCGCCGGGTCTCTTTCAGGCCCAGCAGGTGATAGAAGGCCATGGATTTCTCCAGATCCTTCACCCGGACCATGGTGTGCAGGTATGTCAGCGCCATTTGAGCGGCTCCCCCCGTGTGTCATTTACGCGTTCAGTCTAATGCGGGGCGGCGGCTTGTCGAGCAGGCAGGGGATCAGAATGCCGACTGGATGCCGAAATTGACGCCCATGCGGTTGGCATCGTAGAGCGCGATGTTGCTGTCGGTGCGCGAGGCGGAGAGCTGCATCGTGGGGTTGAAGCCGTAGTAATCGATCTTGTCGAAGATCAGGGTCAGGTCGGCCTGCACGCGATCCTCCTGCCGGCCGTCCGGGCTGTGCGGCGAGACATCATAGCTGCGGTTGCGGGCCCAGAGGCCCATCTGGAGGGTGGCGCCGACCACGGGTTTGGCCAGCGTCAGTTGCGTCCGCAGCGCGATCTCGCGGTATTCGTCGGCGGCGGTGGGCGACTGGGAGGCGGCCAGCGTCGCGCCGGTCCAGAGCGTGGCGCCGTTCCGGATGCGGGTGGTGTAGGACAGATCGGCGCGCAGCGTGTCGCTGTCGCTGGTGGCGATGCCGAACTGGCGTTCGCCGGCCAGCCGCAGGTTGATCCGGTCGCCCGAGGCCAGGCGGTAGGATTGCCCGGCGGAGACCCTTGCGAAGCGGGCGTATTCGGCGCCGCCATACCAGCTCTGGCCACCGTCGAGGACGACGCGGTATTCGCCGCGGCCTTTGAGATTGAGCCCGCGGTGACCGTAGCCCAGCGTATAGGTGGCAAAGGCGAAATCGCTGCCTTTGGCGGTGGGGGCGATGGACTTGGCCTCGCCCGACAGCGTGTAGCTGCGCAGATCGGCGGTGAGGATCAGGTCATGCGCGCGCGCTTCGGTCTCGGCGAAGCGGTAGCGGGTGGTGACCCCGAGCGCGTATTCCACCCCCGAGAGCGCGCGGGCGGTGCCGCCCAATGCGTATTCCACCGGCTGGCCGAATAGCAGTTCCGACAGCTTGTAGTTGAGAATGGAGGAGCGTGCGGAAGAGCCGTTGTTGATGTTCGATTCCGGCGTGACCGAGAAGGAGAGCTGCGTCGACCAGGGGTTGCGTGCACGCACGTAGCGGAAATCGCCGATCGCCTTGCGCTCGGCGGCCTCGGTCGGGGCGTGCTGGACAGCGCGGCGCAGCCACCATTGCGCGCGGGTGCGATGGCCGTCGGAGCTGAGCGCCTGGGCCATCAGCAGCGAGGAGGCATATTTCTGCGCATCGTCCGCAGACAGCCGCCAAGCCGCGCGGGCCGAGGTCTTGGCCAGCGCGAACTGGCCGAGGTCGCGGGCGGCGCGGGAGCGCAGCATCAGCGCCGTGCGGTCGGCGGGATTGCGCCCCAGCAGCGCCTCGGAGAACCGCAGCGCGCGCGGCGCGTCACCGGTGCGCAGTGCCATCAGCGCGGCCAGGCGCAGCTGGTCGGGGGCAAGCTCCACCGGTGCCGCGCGCAGCGGCAGGGCCAGCGCCGCCAGCATCGACAGGCAGGCCAATGCGCGGATCGCACCGGTGCGGAGTGTGGGCATCGCCGCCGCCTCAGCGGTAGACGATGAAGCCGCTGGTATCGCGCACCGTGTCGGCGATCGGATCGACGCTGTTTTCCAGCACCACGACGCCGACGATCCGCTTGGCGTTGTTGCCCGAGACGATGGCATAGTAGTTGCCGGTCTCGAATTCCTGGATCGCGCCGGTGCTGTCGGTGTAATAGCTGCTGACCTCGCCCAGGATCTCGCCGTTGTCGTCCATCACGCCGGGCCCGACCTTGAAGGTCGCGGTGGGATAGCTGCGCAGGGTGATACCCTCGCTGGTCTCGATCCGCGTCAGCACGTTGGAGGTGATGTCGGCGCCGTCGATGTCGAAGATGCGGCGGTTGGTGATGACGCCCGAAACCGCATCCCCGCGCGAGCCTGTGGTTTCGTCGAAATCGTCGAAGTCGATGGCGATCTCGATATCGGCGGTGCTGTATTCCAGCCCGCCGGCGCCGTTGAAGTCGCGCAGGCCGGCCATCACGCCGTTGTAGATCGCCTGCCCGGTCGAGGGCAGGGTGACGTCGCCGTCGCGCTGGTAGATGAAGCCGCCGAAGCCGTAATCGACATAGGCGCCGGTGCGCACGATGGCGAACTTGTCCCTGCCGTTGCGGCTGACGCCATAGATCGCCCGGTGGCGAAACTGGGAAATCGGCTTGCTGCTGTCGGGATCGGTGGCCAGGTCGTCGGCCTCGTAGACGGCGTATTTGCTGGCCAGGCTGCTCACCTTGGTGCCGCGGGCATATTCGTTGTCGCCGTCGAAGGCGAGGTTGTTCACCGTGAAGGTGTCCTTGGCCGAGTCGTAGCTGATGTCGCTGGCATAGCCGTTTCCGGCATAGGCATCCTCCTCCGAGGTCGGCTCGCTGCGGTAGATTGCGCTGTCGGCGCCGGGCGAGGGGGTGCCGGGCGGCAGCGTACGGTCACTGTCGATCCCGGTGCCGGTATCTGTGCCCGTGTCGGTATCCGTGCCGGAGCCGCCTTCGGCGAAGGGGTTGGACCCGCCGCTGCACGCCGACAACGCCAACGCGGTCGCTGCCGCGATGAAAAATCTGCTCATGACTGCCTGCCTCAGATCGTTTTTGGATCAGCTTTTTTTCACAAGGTTCTGGAAACAGGGCGAAAAGTCAATGATCAATACACCCGGACGCGGCCGTGCCGGGTAAAAATGGCGCAAATGCAATACCGGATGTTGCGGTGGATGCGGGTTATTCTGCAATATGTGGGGGTCCGCGACTCATGTAGTGAAAGGAACCCGCCATGCCGCTGTCGCCCGAGCAAGAGGCCGAGATCGCCGAGCTGCGCGCCGCCCCGCAGCCCACCCTGCGCGCGGTGGCGCCGGGGATGGAGGATCATCTTTATACCGCCTATCCCGTTCTTGACCACGGGTTTGTGCGCGTCATCGACTACATGGGCGACGACGCGGCGATCTGCCAGGCCGCAAGGGTGTCCTACGGCAAGGGCACCAAATCGGTCAGCAATGACGAGGGGTTGATCCGCTATCTGATGCGGCACTGGCATTCGACCCCCTTCGAGATGTGCGAGATCAAGCTGCATGTGAAACTGCCGGTCTTCGTCGCCCGCCAGTGGATCCGTCACCGCACCGCCAACGTCAACGAATATTCGGCGCGCTACTCGATCCTCGACCGGGAGTTCTACATCCCGGCGCCGGAGCATGTGGCGGCGCAGTCCACCGTCAACAACCAGGGCCGGGGCGAGACGCTGGAGGGGGAGGAGGCCGCGCGGGTGCTGGAGATCCTCAAGGCCGACAGCGCCCGGGCCTATGACAATTACCAGGCGATGATCTCCGACGACGGCCAGCAGGGGCTGGCGCGCGAACTGGCGCGGATGAACCTGCCCGCCAACATCTATACCCAGTGGTACTGGAAGGTGGACCTGCACAACCTGTTCCACTTCCTGCGGCTGCGCGCCGATGCCCACGCGCAATACGAGATCCGCGTCTATGCCGACGAGATCTGCAAGATCGTGGCGGACTGGGTGCCGGCGGCCTATCGCGCCTTCGAGGATTACCGCCTGGGGGGTGCCACGCTGTCGGCCACCGCCCTTGATTGCATTCGCCGGATGGTGAAGGGTGAGGAGGTGAGCCAGGAAAGCTCCGGCCTGTCCAAGCGGGAATGGCGGGAGTTTATGGAGGTTTTGGATGGCTAGTGGCGAGCTGCAGAACGAAGATGTTCTTCAAGAGGCGATTGAGTCTTTGTCAAGGGTTCAAGAGTTTAATGTAGAGAGTCTAGAGCAGAAAACGCGGTTAGGTTCTGAAAATAGTTTCGAAGAAGTTCTCGAGCCTGCTCGCGCACTTTTGGGGATCTTCCAACAAATACCTTCGAGTACCCTGGAGCTTTTTCCAGACAATGAGCTGAACCAAATAAAGAGCATCTCGGATGCCGCGTATAACCTATTTTCTGAAATTTTGTCATTCAGCCTTTCCGAGGGAGATGTAGAAAACCGAAGAAAAGCATTAATAGACAAAGTGCGTTCTCAGATACAGCCAGCATTCACCAAACTACACTCGCTGGTATCTTTCGCAATGGCAAAAACGGTAGATTTCGCCAATTTAGAACGACAAGCGCGTGGCACCATCCAAGCGATTAGAGATCAAACTGATCGCATTTTGGCGGAACTTGAAGAGAATAAGCAGCAAGCTGAACTGGCTCTTGATGCAGCTCAAAAGGCTGCCGCTGAGCAAGGGGTTGTCCAGCAGGCCAAGTATTTTAAAGAAGAAGCTGATACGCATGAAGCTCTGGCTGAATTTTGGCGAAAGTGGACCTTGTGGACGGCTGCAGGCGTTGGTGTGTACGGAGCATTGACGCTGTTTATTCATAAATGGAGTTGGCTGGCCCCTAAATCCAGCTTCGAAACATTTCAGGTAATAACGGCGAAATTGCTGGTTTTCTTTGTTCTGACTTTTCTTCTCTTCTTATGCTCAAAGAACTTTCTGTCTAATAGGCATAATGCGATAGTAAATCGACATAGACAGAATGCGTTGATGACATATCGAGCGTTGGTGGAGGCCAGTGGAACACCTGAAGCGCGCGATACTGTTTTGTCTCACGCTGCGGCTGCCATTTTCCAGTTGCATGATACTGGATATGTCAAGGCGGGCGACAACTCCGGAGCTTCTACTAACAACATCGTGGAAATGCTACCACGAAGCACTTTACCGATCTCGACGGGACAGTAAGAACTGTTCTTGTCGTTTTATGAGGTTTCATCCGAAAAAATAACACATGCCTGACGCATATGTTGTGCCTCCCGAACCCCCACACCCCAACCCCAGCCAGCGCCGGACCGGGGGCTGGCGCTGCCCCCTCTGATCGGCGCGCTTTATCCCGGCCGGGTTCGGACTCCCTCTTATCGGAGCGCTGAGATTGGCAGAGCGCCAGACCGCGGGACCGGTCCGGCGCTGGCGCGGCGGCCTGCGGCCTTGATTCCGCGCTCGGGCTTCGGTCCGAGGAGCTGCTTTTGACGTGGCGGGCTTTGCGCTACACTCCCCTCATGCCCGATCTCTCCCGCTTCCATCAGGCCCAGTCCACCACCTATGACACCGCGCTGGCGGAGCTTGCCGCCGGGGCAAAGGCCGCCCACTGGATGTGGTTCGTCTTTCCCCAGTTGCGCGGGCTGGGGCGGTCGGCCACGGCGCAGTATTACGGGCTGGCGGATCTGGCCGAGGCGCGTGCCTTTCTTGCCGATCCGGTGCTCGGCCCGCGGCTGACCGCCTGCGCCCGCGCCCTGCTGGGCCATGCGGGCACCGCGCCCGAGGCGATCCTCGGGCCGGTGGATGCGATGAAGCTGCGCTCCTCGGCCACCCTCTTTGAGGCCGCCGACGGCGGGCCGGAATTTGCCGCCCTGCTCGAGACCTTTCACGGCGGGCGGCGCTGTGCGCGGACGCAGGAGCTGCTGCGCGCGGCCCAGGGCCCGCCCCGGCGCGGGGCCGGGAGGGGCGGAATGCGTGTCTGAATTTAGAGGGGTTTCAGATCCGCGGCCATCTGTCGGCCGTCCCGTCCATCCTGCAATTCGTAGGCCACTTTCTGATTGTCGGCCAGCCCGGTCAGCCCGGATCGCTCGACGGCCGAGATGTGCACGAACACATCCTTGCCGCCATCGTCCGGCGCGATGAAGCCATAACCCTTGGTGGTATTGAACCATTTCACGGTGCCACTCGGCATGTCCCGTGTCTCCTTCTGACTTGCACTTGTCCCCGCGCGCCGCATCTGCGCGGGGGCGCGGCCGGTCTCAACGCAGTACCGGCATATGGTGTCATAGGCGGGTGTCCGATCGGCGGCGGCGCGGCCTCAGGATTGCACGGCCAATGTAAAAATCAAGAAAAAGGGGGTGATTTTCCGCCGCGCGCCGGATATTTCGGCAGGCGGGCAAGGGGGCGAGAGATGATCCTTTACGGGCTGAAAACCTGCGATACCTGCCGTAAGGCGTTGAAATCCCTTCCGGATGCGGCGTTCGTCGATCTCCGTGCCGAGGCGGTGCCGGAGGCGGTGCTTCGCGCGGCCTACGCGCAGTTCGGGGCAAAGCTGCTCAACACCCGCTCGACCACCTGGCGGGGTCTGAGCGAGTCGGAGCGCGCCGGCGACCCGCTGGAGTTGCTCACCGCGCACCCGGCCTTGATGAAGCGGCCGCTGATCGACGCGGGCGGCACGCTCAGCCTCGGCTGGGGGCCGGAGGTGCGCGCGGGGCTTGGCGTTGACTGAGCTTGCGCTTATGTCGGGGCAAACGACAGGAGAGACCAGATGCGCAACGCGGCCCTTGTCCTGGGTCTGATCGGCGGGATCGTCGGCATGATCGTGGGCTTTTTCAGCTATGGCTACACCCAGGCGGTGGAGCATTTCGGTGAGATCGAGGGGCTGGCCGAACAGGTCGCCCGCGTCGAGGTGATCCGCACCGCCTCGCTGTTGTCGCCGCTGCTGGCGATCGCCGGGGGCGCGATGGCGCGGGCCCGGGCGCTCTGGGGCGGGGTGTTGATGCTGCTGTCGACGGCGGGGATGTATTACGCCTTTGGCTTCAACGTCTTCACCATGTTCCCGATTGCCTTCGTCGGTCTGGGCGGGGTGCTGGCGCTGGCCGCCGGCAAACCCGACGAGCCCAAGGCGCATTTCTAGGGCGCGCCGGAAAGGGGCGGTCAGGCCATGGCCGGAACAGCGCGCTGCCGCAGCAGCGCGTCGAGCGAGACGGCGCCGGCGCCCCGGACCACCAGGTAGGCCAGGGTGAAGCCCCAGAACAGCCGCTGGTCGAGGATCACGCCGTCCGGAAACCGGTCGAACCAGGCGCCGATGGTGGCGGCGTCGCTTTGCCCGTGGCCGTAGATGTCGGTCAGCGATTGCAGCGTGACGAAACCGATCATGCCCAGCGCGGCGAGCCTAGTGGCCAGCCCCAGCACGATCAGCGCCGGCAGCAGGAATTCGGCCCAGGTGCCGGCGACCACCATCAGCCAGTGCAGGATCGAGAGCTGGCCGGCGTCATAGCCCGCCGCCTCCAACTGCTGCGGAAAGATCTGCGCATAGGCCCCGACCGAGGGGCGGAACAGGCCGAGCACGCCATCGCCCAGCTTGGTCGACGCCGAGTTCCAGTAATAGACAAGCAGCGTGGCGGCGAAGGTGAGGCGCGCCAGCAGCGGCAACAGCCATGTGCCGGCGGAGCGGTCGAGCGCGTCGAAAACCATGTTGTGGAGCCGGAGCAGCGCCTGCATCGGGTTATCCTTTCAGCGTCAGTTGGGTGATCGCGCCGCCCTGGATCAGCAGGGTCAGCGGGGCGGCGGGATCGAAGTCGGGCTCATCGGCGCGGGCGTCGTCGTCGGCCGCCGACCAGGTTTCGCCGGCCATAAGGGCTGCGATCCAGGCCGCCGCGCCGGGGGGCAGGGGGTGCGGTGCGGGATCGAAGTCCGGGCGGGTGATCAGCACGTCCTGCGCCACCGCACGCGGTTTCGGCGCGTCGGGCTCGGTGTTGAAACGCCAGATGTCGTAGATTGGCCAGGGCGAGCGCAACAGGGTGGCGGCGGGGGCGAAGCCGAGGCGCGCGCCGAGCAGATCCTCGGGCGCAACCTGCGCCAGGCGAACCGGGTCGAGGGGGGCGGCATCGGCGGCGTGGTAGGCGCGCCGCAGCGCCAGTTCGAGCCGGGCGACATCGGGCAGGTAGCCCAGGTGAGACAGCTGTTCGAGCCCGGCGAGGAACTCCGGGAAGCCGTCGCCATAGTGCATCATCAGGGGCGATTGCGGCGGGTGCGCGCGCAGGAACATCCCGGCAAGCCCGTCCATGTTGGTCTTGCCCAGCAGGCGGGCGATCACCGGGAACCCCTCGTGCAGCGCCTCGGTCAGCGAGACGGCGACGTTGTTGCGATAGACGTCGAAGCGGCGGCCGGCGGGGCGTGCCGCACCATCGTGCAACCCTTCGGGGGCCGGCAGGCGCGCGTCGATCAGTGCGGCGCGGAACTCGGACTGGGTGACCCTCATGCGGGCACCTGTTGCAGCGCGGCGTGGGCGCGGGCGGCCTCACCCTCCAGCACCGGCCAGTCGGGCACGTCGGTGTCCCATTCGATCAGCACCGGGCGCGGGCCGGAACGGGCCAGGGTGTAATCGAGCAGCGCCCAGACCGGGTCGGCGACCGCGCGCCCGTGACTGTCGATCAGGAGCGGCGCGCCGTGGTCGTCGGATTGTTCGTCGTGCCCGCCGAGGTGAATCTCGCCCACCGCAGCGAGCGGAAAGGCGTCGATATAGCCCTGCGGCGAGAACCCCAGGTTGGTGGCCGAGACAAAAACGTTGTTGACGTCCAGCAGCAGCCCGCAGCCGGTGCGGCGGGCGATTTCGGCCAGGAAATCGGGCTCGGCCCAGGTGCTTTCGGCGAAGGCGAGGTAGCTGGAGGGGTTTTCCAGCAGCATGCGGCGGCCCAGTGCGGTTTGGACCTGGTCGATGTGCTCGACGACACGCGCCAGCGTGGTGTCGGTATAGGGCAGGGGAAGCAGGTCGTTCAGAAAGGCGCTGTCGTGGGTGGACCAGGCCAGGTGTTCGGAAAAGCTGGCCGGGTTCAGCCAGTCACACAGGTGCTTAAGTCGCGCCAGGTGATCGGGATCGAGCGCCCCCTCGCCGCCGATCGACAGGCCGACGCCATGTACGGAAATCGCGAAGCGCTCGGCCAGGTGGCGCAGTTGCGCCATCGGTCGGCCGCCATCGCCCATGTAGTTCTCGGCGTGGATCTCCAGCCAGCCCACCGCACCGGGGTCGGCGGCCAAGGCCGCGAAATGCTGCGGCTTGTAGCCCACGCCGGCGGCATGGGGCAGGCGCGAGGGGCGGGCGGTCTGGTCCAGCATGGGGAGTCTCCTGCGGGAAAGGAAACCGGGCGGCGCGACGGCGCGCACCGCCCGGAATAGAGCTCAGGAGGCCGGTATGTCGCGCTCCAGCGGTTCCAGCGAGCCCATGCGCGCGGAGCCGTCGGCCATCGCGGGCAGTTCCATCGCGGTACAGGTGCCCTCGTCGACCAGTTTCCAGGAGTTGCCCTGGTAATCGACCTTGGAGGTGCCGGCGCAGGTGGTGCCGGGTCCGGCGGCGCAGTCGTTCTGACCGGCCATCGACACGCCATAGCATTTTTCCTTGGCCTGGGCTGAGGCGCTGGGGCTGGTGGCCGCAGTCATGGCCGCGGCGACGGCGCCGGCAACGGCAAGGGTTTTGATGGTGGTGTTCATTGCGAGTCTCCTCTGTTTCACGCAAGTGGGGTCCAAGTCGTGGGAAGACTGTAGCGCGCGGATGGCGCTGCGGTGAATTCACGTCGGCGTGGGTCACGCCCGCGTCAGAGCATGTGACCGAAACGGACTTTTCAGGCGCTGGAAACCGTGGAAATCCCCGAAAATACTGCGCCCCGACCCATTTTCTTGGGCCGGGGCGCGGGATCGAGGCGGGAAATGTTACAGAAGATCGGGCGGGGTCGCCTCGCGCCCGAGGGCCTTTGTAACATCTTCGAGCGATTGAACTCTGGTCTGCTTCTCGCCCAGGCGACGGAGCGAAACCGTGCGCTCCTCGACCTCGCGGTGACCGATGGCGAGGATCACCGGCACCTTGCCCACGGAATGCTCGCGGACCTTGTAGTTGATCTTCTCGTTGCGGATGTCGGCCTCGGCGCGGACACCGGCGGCCTGCAGTTGCGCCACCACCTCGCGCACGTAATCGTCCGCCTCCGAGGTGATCGAGGCGACCACGACCTGACGTGGCGCCAGCCAGAAAGGCAGCTTGCCGGCGTGTTCCTCGATCAGGATGCCGATGAAGCGTTCGAAACTGCCCAGTGTGGCGCGGTGCAGCATGACCGGGCGGTGCTTGGCCCCGTCGGCGCCGATATAGGTGGCGTCCAGCCGTTCGGGCAGGACGAAATCCACCTGCAGCGTGCCGCATTGCCAGTCGCGCCCGATGGCATCGGTCAGCACGAACTCCAGCTTGGGCCCGTAAAAGGCGCCTTCGCCCGGGTTCAGCTCGATGTCATTGGTGATCTTGCGGGTGGCCGAGAGCAGAGCCTCCTCGGCGCGGTCCCAGACCTCGTCCGAACCCGCCCGCATGTCGGGGCGGTCAGAGAACTTGATCTTGTAGCTGGGAAAGCCGAGATCGCTGTAGATGCCGCTGAGGAAATTGATGAACTTCTCGGTTTCCGAGGCGATCTGATCCTCTTCGCAGAAGATATGCGCATCGTCCTGGGTAAAGCCGCGCACGCGCATGATCCCGTGCAGCGCACCCGAAGGTTCATAGCGGTTGCACGACCCGAATTCGGCCATGCGCAGGGGCAGGTCGCGGTAGGATTTCAGCCCCCGCTTGAAGATCTCCACGTGGCAGGGGCAGTTCATCGGTTTCAGCGCATTGACCGATTTCTCGCGCGCGTGTTCCTCGTCGACCTCGACGATGAACATGTGCTCCTGGTACTTCTCCCAGTGGCCCGAGGCTTCCCACAGCTTGCGGTCGACCACCTGCGGGGTGTTCACCTCGACATAGCCGCCGCGTTTCTGCTGGCGGCGCATGTAATCCTGCAGGGTGGTGTAGACGGTCCAGCCGTTGGGGTGCCAGAACACCTGGCCGGGGGCCTCTTCCTGCATGTGAAAGAGGTCCATTTCGCGGCCCAGCTTGCGGTGGTCGCGCTTGGCGGCCTCCTCCAGCATGTGCAGGTGCGCCTTGAGCTTTTCCTTGTTCTGGAAGGCCACGCCGTAGATCCGTTGCAGCATCGCGCGGTTGCTGTCGCCGCGCCAGTAGGCGCCGGCGATGCTCATCAGCTTGAAGGCGTCGCCGGGCACCTGGCCGGTGTTCTGCAGGTGCGGGCCGCGGCAGAGATCCTGCCAGTGGCCGTGCCAGTACATGCGCAGCGGCTCGTTGCCGGGGATCGCCTCGACCAGCTCGACCTTATAGGGCTCGTTGTTGGCGTTGTAATACTCGATGGCGCGGGCGCGTTCCCAGATCTCGGTGGTGACCGGGTCGCGGCGGTTGATGATTTCCTTCATCTTCTTTTCGATTGCGCCCAGATCCTCGGGCGTAAAGGGCTCTTCCCGGTCGAAATCATAGTACCAGCCGTTCTCGATCACCGGGCCGATGGTGACCTTGGTGGCCGGCCAGATTTCCTGCACGGCGCGGGCCATGATATGGGCCAGGTCGTGGCGGATCAGTTCCAGCGCCTGCGGCTCGTCCTTCATGGTGTGGATGGCGATCTCGGCGTCGGCCTCGATGGGCCATTGCAGATCCCAGTGCCGGCCGTTGACCGTGGCGCTGATCGCCTTCTTGGCCAGCGAGGTCGAGATGTCGGCAGCGACCTGCGCGGGCGTGATGCCGGCGTCGACCTTGCGCGCATTGCCATCGGGAAAGGTGAGTGAGATCTGGGCCATGTCTGGCACTCCTCGTCGGTTTGGCGCCCACGGAACGCCCGGTTGCGGGTTATGGTGTGACGCTCATTTGGCAGGCAGCCGGGGGCAAGTCAAGCGGCAGACGGGCGAGGCAGCTTGACGCAGTTTGGCCCGGCGCCCTTATCCCAGCACGTAAAGCCAGAGCCAGACGGTAAACAGCGAGGCGCCGGTGGCGATCAGCACCGAGGAGGCGGCGACGCGCTTGGCCCGGCCATAGATGTTGGCGAAGATATAGGCGTTGACCCCCGGCGCCATCGCCGAGGTCAGCACGCCCGAGCGGAACAGGTCCGGCGGCACCGACAGGCTGCGGCCCAGGGTCCAGGTGATCGCCGGGTGCACCAGCAGCGCCAGCACGCAGACCATGAGGATGGCGCGCAGGTCGCCCTCCGGCCGGTACTGCACCAGCACGCCGCCCAGCGCGAAGAGCGCGGTGGGAAGTGCGGCCCGGATGATCAGCGCCAGCGCATCCTCGACGGTGCCGGGCAGGGGCAGGCCGGTGAGGTTGACGACGAAGCCCAGCAGGATCGCGAGGATCAGCGTGTTGCGGAACATGGCCGTCAGCACCGCGCGCGCCATGCGGCCGCCGCCGTTGCCGCGATTGCGCACGATCTCCATCGCGGTGATGCCGACGCCATAGCAGAACGGCGAGTGAAAGGCGATGATGGCATAGTTGCCGACAAGGTTGTCGGGCCCGTAGGCGCGCTCGGTGATCGGCAGGCCCATCAGCACCGAGTTGGAGAACAGGCAGGCAAAGCCGATGGCGATGCAATCCTCCCACTCGCGTTGAAAGAACACGCGCGCGCCAAGGATGCCCAGGCCGAAACAGGTGAGCGCCCCGGTGTAGAAGCTGATCAGCAGGCGTGGGTCGAACCCGGCCCTCAGGTCGATATGCGAGATCGCCGCGAACAGCAGGCAGGGCACCGCGAAGCTCTGGGCAAAGCGCATCAGCCCGTCGATATGGCCGCTGGCCAGATACCCCGCCCGGGTGGCGGCATAGCCCGCGCCGATCACCAGGAAGACCGGCAGGATGACGTCAATCAGGGTCTGGAGCATCGGGCGGGCGCCTGCGGGCGGGGCTGGGGGGTGCCTCGGGTCACGGCGCGGGGGCGGGCAGGCGGATCACCATGCCGTCATGGGCCGGGGTGATGTGATCCGGGGTTTCGGCCGCGACCGTGTCGTAATCCAGGTCGATATGCATGTTGGTGAGCACGGCGCGTTTCGGCCCGGCCCGCGCGATCCACTCCAGCGATTGGGTGAAATGCGAATGGGTCGGGTGCGGGCTGCGGCGCAGGGTGTCGAGCACCCAGACATCGAGCCCCTGCAGTGCCTCCCATGCCTTGTCATAGATCTCGGCCACGTCGGGCAGATAGGCCAGCCCGCCGATGCGGAACCCCAGCGCGTCGATCGAGCCGTGGCCGACGCGGAACGGCAGGAACGGGATCGGGCCACCGGGGCCGTCGATCTCGAACGCGCCCTTGATGGTGCGCAGATCGAGGATCGGCGGATAGGGCGAGCCCTCGGGCTGGACGAAGGCATAGCCGAACCGGCCCAGCAGCGCCTCTTGCGTGTCGCCGTCGGCCCAGACCGGCACCCGGGCACGCATGTTGAACACGATCATGCGCAGGTCGTCGATGCCGTGCATGTGGTCGGCGTGGGAATGGGTGTAGACCACCCCGTCAAGCCGCCCGGTGCGGGTGTCAAGCAGTTGGTCGCGCATGTCGGGGCTGGTGTCGATCAGCACGCTGGTGGTGCCCTCCGGCCCGTCGCGCTCGACCAGAAGCGAGCAGCGGCGGCGGCGGTTGCGCGGGTTCTCAGGGTCGCAATCGCCCCAGTGCCCACCCAGCCGTGGCACCCCCCCCGAGGAGCCGCAGCCGAGGATGGTGTAGCGCAGCTCTCCCATCACGCGACCGCCCGGTTGGCGGCGGCCTTGGTAAAGAGGCGGTCGAAGTTGCGCTGGGTCTGCGCCGCGAACTCTGCGTAACCGAGGCCGAACACCTCGGCGCCGACGCGGGCGGTATGGGCGGCAAAGGCGGGTTCGTTGCGCTTGCCGCGATGTGGCGGCGGGGCAAGGTAGGGGGCGTCGGTTTCCACCAGGATGCGGTCGAGCGGGGCGGCGGCGAAGATCCCGCGCAGCTCTGTCGATCTGGGGAAGGTGGCGATGCCCGACATCGAGAGGTAGAACCCCAGGTCGAGCGCCGCCGTTGCCAGCGCGGCAGACGAGGAAAAGCAGTGCATGACGCAGGAATAGGCGCCGTTGCGGTGTTCCTCGGCGAGGATGCGGGCCATGTCGTCATCGGCGGCGCGGGCGTGGATGATCAACGGCAGCCCGGTCTGGCGGCACGCCTCGATGTGCAGGCGCAGGCTTTGCTGCTGCACCTCGGCGCTTTCGGCGGTGTAGTGGTAATCCAGCCCGGTTTCGCCGATGCCGACGAATTTGGGGTGATTGGCCAGCGCGACGAGGTCCTCGACCGTGGCCATCGGCTCTTCGGCCGCGCTCATCGGATGGGTGCCGGCGGCGTAGAACACCGGGTCATGCGCCTCGGCGATGGCGCGCACGGCGGGCTCGTTGCGCAGCCGGGTGCAGATCGTCACCATGCGGGTGACGCCAGCGGTGCGGGCGCGGGCGATGATGGTGCCGATCTGCCCCTCGAAATCGGGAAAGTCGAGGTGGCAATGGCTGTCGGTGATCTGCGGCTGGATCTGAGTGGTCTCGGTCATCGGCTTCTGCTCGGTTCCTGCGCGCCGCTGCCTCCCTGGGCCGGGCTCAGCCCGCGGCGGTCTTCTGCATCTTGAAAACCGTATCTAGGACAAGGGCGGCAGGGTCAAGGTTGACCGCCCGTCCGTGGCGGCTGCGGGCGGTGATCTCGGCCGCCGCATCGGCCCAGGCGCGGGCGCGGTCCGGGCCGGGCGAGAGCCGGGCGAGGATCTCGGCCTCACCGCTGGCCGCCTCCGGCACCGGGGGCTGGCCGGTCGCCCCGGTGCGGGCCAGCCGCACCAGCGCGGTGTCGATCAGGTCCAGCAGCAGGTCGAAGCGGTCGGCCGCGCCGCGCTGGGCGGCGGCCTCGGCCAGCGCCAGCGCGCGTTGGCGGTCGAGCCGGGGCAGGCTGTTCAGCACCGCCATAAGTTCGGCATAGATCCGCAGCCCGCCCAGGGCAGTGAGCCGCAGCGCCGCGCCGACCGAGCCGGCGGCCAGCGCCGCGAGATGCTCGGCCTGCTCGGGCGGTTCGGCCCCGGC
This sequence comes from Antarcticimicrobium sp., assembly GCF_029212575.1. Classification (GTDB taxonomy): domain Bacteria; phylum Pseudomonadota; class Alphaproteobacteria; order Rhodobacterales; family Rhodobacteraceae; genus Antarcticimicrobium. Next base: position 11,900 of record NZ_JARGPK010000020.1, on the reverse strand, counting down.
CTGTTCCAGCGCGGCACGCATGTCCTCGGGCCCGAGCGGAGACAGGCGCAGGGTGCGGCAACGCGAGCGGATTGTCGGCAGGAGCCCCGAGGGCCGGTGCGAGATCAGCAGCAGCGTGGTGCGCGCGGGCGGCTCCTCCAGCATTTTCAACAGGGCGTTGGCCGCGCTCACGTTCATCTCGTCGGCGCAATCCACGATCACCACGCGGCGCCCGCCATCGGCCGCCGAGAGCCCGAAGAAGCGGTTGAGCGCGCGGATGTCGTCCACCACGATCTCGTCGCGCATCCGCCCGGTTTTCTCGTTGACGCTGCGGGTGATGCTGGCCAGCCCGGGATCGGAGCCGGCCAGCAGCCGGTGCGCGACCGGATGCTCGGGGTCCACGTCCAGCGTTTCGGGCGGGGGCGGGGCGCCGAACAGCCCGTCATCTTCGGCGTCGGGCGTGGCCAGCAGAAAGCGCGCGATGCGCCAGGCCAGCGTCGCCTTGCCGACGCCGCGCGGGCCGGTCAGCAGCCAGCCGTGATGCAGCCGCCCGGCGTTGAAGGCCGACAGGAAGGCGGCCTCGGCGGCGTCCTGTCCGAACAGCCGCGCGGTCTCGCGCGGATGCGGCGCGCCTTCGATCTGGTCGGGGGGCGGGAGTGTATCGGTCATGCCAGTGCCTCGCGCACGCGGGCCAGCACGTCGCGCGCCACCTCTGCCTCGTCGCGGGCGCCGTCGATGACGCGGAACCGGGGGGCGAACTCCTCGGCCAGGGCAAGGAAACCGGCGCGCATGCGTCGCTGCAACTCGGGGCCGAAATCCTCGAACCGTTCCTCGTGGCCCTGGCGGCCCTTGGCGCGGGCCAGCCCGGTGTCGGGGTCGAGGTCGATCAGCAGGGTCAGGTCCGGCTCGCGCCCGATCATCAGCGCGTGCAACTGGTCAACCAGCGCGCGCAGATCGCCGCGCGAGAGGCCCTGGTACATCCTTGTGCTGTCGGCGAACCGGTCGCAGATCACGATTTTTCCGGCGGCCAACGCCGGGGTGATGGTGCGTTCCAGGTGGTCGCGGCGGGCGGCGGTGAACAGCAGGATCTCGGTTTCCGCCGACCAGCGGTCCGGATCGCCCTCCAGCACCAGGCGCCGGATCTCCTCGGCGCCGAGCGAGCCGCCGGGTTCGCGGGTCAGCACGACCTGGCGCCCCTCGGCGCGCAGCGCCTCGGCCAGGCGGCGGGCCTGGGTGGATTTGCCGGAGCCGTCGATCCCCTCGAAGGTGATGAAACGCCCCGGCGCGCTCACATCGCCTCCGCGGGGCCGCTGAGGAACCGGGCGATCAGCGCCTTGGCCGCGGTCTGCACCCGCACCAGGAAGCCGCCGACCGGAACGTCGCGCGCGGCCACCAGCGGATGGCGCACCTCGGCCAGCCCGCCGGGGGCGAACACCAGTTCGGCCAGTTGCTGTCCCCTGGCGACCGGCGCGTGGATCGGGCCGCCATAGATCACCTCGGCGGCGATCTCGGACCCGGCGAGCGCGGGCAGAATGGTCTTCACGTCCTCGGTTGCCACCAGATCTACCTCTGGCTCGCGTCCCATGAAGACCGGGGCCCGAGCGACCGGTGTTTCGGCGGCGAGGACGGTCTTTTCGGCAAATTGGCGAAACGACCAGTTAACCACGGCCTCGGCCTCGTCGGCGCGCGCCTCCTTGCTGGCGAGGCCGGAGATCACGAAAATCACCCGGCGGTCGCCTTGCCTGGCGGATCCGACCAAGCCGAAACCGGCCTCCTGGGTGTGGCCGGTCTTGAGCCCGTCGGCGCCGATCCCCAGCCCCAGCAGAGGGTTGCGGTTATGCGTGTTCGAGGGGGCGCGGCCGTCGAAGGCAAACTCGGTTTCCGAGAACAGCGGGTAGTATTCGGGGAAATCGGTGATGATGCGGTTGGCCAGAACCGCCAGATCTTTGACCGACATCAGGTGCCCGGCGGCGGGCCAGCCGTTGGAATTGGCGAAGGTCGAATTCGCCATGCCGATCTGGTGTGCCCGCTCGGTCATGTAGCGGGCAAAGCCGGCCTCGGTGCCATCGGGGCTCAGCGCCTCGGCGATTACCGCGCAGGCATCGTTTCCGCTGAGCACGATGATGCCGCGCAGCAGATCCTCGACCCGGACCCGGTCGGTGGTGTCGAGGAACATGGTCGAGCCCCTGTAACTCATCGCGTGCTGGCTGACCGGCAGCCGTTCGTCCAGCGTCAGCCGCCCGTCGCGCAGCGCCTCGAAGGCGACGTAGAGCGTCATCAGCTTGGACATCGAGGCCGGCGGCCGCGGCTGATCCGCATCCTTCGACAGCAGCACCGTGCCGGTGCCGACATCGAGAACATAGGCCGCGCTGCCGCGCGTCTCGAAGGCCAGCGCGGGCAGGGCGAACAGCGTGGCGGCCAGCGCGACAAGGGTCAGGCGCAGCGCCCCGGCGACCCGGGACAGGCGGGGGTCAGTTGGTGACGGCATAAGCATCCGAGAATCCGGTTTCCTTCACTTTCTTCAACAGGGCGGTGCGTTCCGACTTGTTCCGCGCCGGGCCGACGACGACGCGCCAGAACTGCTTTCCGTTCAGCTGCTGTTCGCGGACGGTGGGCACCATGCCGGAACCGCGCATCTGGTCGGCGGTCCGCTCGGCGTTGGCCTTCACGCTGAAGATGCCGATCTGGATAAAGGGTTTGTCCAGCGCGGATGGCTTCTGCTTGGCGGGCGGGGCCGCGGCCGGTTTCGCGGGTTCGGGCGTTTGCTTGGCCTTCGGCTTTGTTTTCGGTTCGGCGGCTTCGATCGCGGCGGCCGCACCGGCGACCGGGTCCAGCGTGCTCTGCTCGACATCGGCGGGGGCCGCGGGGGCGTCTTGCGCCTTGTCCTCGGGGTCGGGCTCCGGTTCCACGGTTTCGCGGCGCAGCGCCGTCACGTTCAGCTTGACCGGCGCGCCGGCCAGCATGCCCAACGCCGCGGCGGCATCGGAGGAGGCCTGGATACGGGGGCCCGGAATCGCGCGTTCCCGGCGGAACAGCGCGCCGATCACGAATTTGCCGTTGGCGGAATTGCGGATGATCACGCGCTCGGGATCCTTGACGTCCGGGTGCGCGACCCAGACCCCGCCGAGCGATGGCCGCCCGTCCCAGAGCCCGGCCTCGGTCACCTGGAACACCTCGGGGGCCTCTACGTCGCGCTCGACCAGCTTGGTGCGGGTGTCGGGCGCCGGCGCACTCTCTTCCGCTGCGTCCTTGGATTGCAGGAAGCCCGGCACCTGCGCGCCCTCCTCGCAGCCGGCCAGCGCCCCGGCGGCCCCCAGCAACAGCGCGAGGCGCAGGCCACGGCCAGTTGTACAAAACCGGTGCCCGATCGCACGAAATACTCGATCCATCGTCATGTTCCTTGCCTGTCGGCGGGCCGACGCCCCCAAGCGTGCGCGCGTCGTCCCGTGCCGGTTGTCCCGGTCGTGCAGCCGCCCCACCCGCCGGCGGGCCGCGGCCGTTGCGCGGATCATAACGCGGCGGCGGCGGTATGAAAAGTACGGCGCTGCGAGCTCGGCAAGAATTCCCCCTTGGGCCTTGCCTGAGCCTGCCGCGCGGCTTACACCCCGCAATGCCGGGGAGGTGGCAGAGTGGTCGAATGCGGCGGTCTTGAAAACCGTTGAGCGTGAGAGCGTTCCCAGGGTTCGAATCCCTGTCTCCCCGCCACCCACCTTCCGGTATTCCCCTGATCACGACGCTCCCGCGATTTTTGCCCGGGTTTTCGGGCGGTTGCGGGTTGACCTCTTTTGGAGAGACGCCTCGGAGCAGCGCGAAACAGGCAGTTTGCGGGCGCAGTCTCTGCGAGGCAGGTTCGGGGGTTCGGTTTTCGGCCCCGGGCCGGTGATTAACAGGGAATTTACAGGGAAACCGCATCCTGCGCGCGGTTGCGTTTCGGCCGCTGAGTGAACAGACTCGCGCCGCGGGCGACCCTCGGGAAAGAGAACGGTGCGCGGCGCGGAGGGATTTCGACGACTGATCAGGCGGCGGGAAGACCGAAGAGGTGGTCCTGTTCGACCCAGTCGAGGGGGATGGGTTTGGCGAGGATGCGCTTGAGGGTGACGTCCGGCGGCAGGGTGCCGGCGAGGATGGCGGCCTGCAGTCTTGGGGAGAGGAAGGCGAGCTGCGCCCGGGTGCGGATGAAGGATTCGGAGTGTCCGCTCTTGCGGGTGATCCCGGATATGGGGGTCCCGGCATGAAGGTCGCGGGTCCAGGAATGGGCGGCGGCCAGGGTACGCAGCAGCACCGGGTCCGGGGCCGGGGCGAGCGTGCCACTGACGATGCGTGTCTCGACACCGCGACGGCGCAGCGTCAAGGGGGACGCGAATGCGACGGCGCCGGCAGAGAGGGTACCGGCGGCAAGGCCGAGACCGTCGGTCAGGGCGCCCTCGTCGCAGGTGACGTGCAGGCTGGTGCGGGTCACGCGGACCTCGGCAATCAATGGCGCGGCCGTCGCCGGTATCCTGCGCAGGGTGTCGGTCAAGGTGTCGACGCGTGCTTCGAGGCTGAGGGCTGCCACTGCGTCCGGGGTTTCAAGCAGGCGATGCGATTTGACCAGCGCCTTCAAATGGTCTGCCAGGCTGTCGGCGACGACCCGCTCAAAACTCGCGGCGGGCAAGCGCCAGCCGGAGGGGTCGGGCCCGCCCGATATCAGGCGGTTGGAGACATAGTAGCGGTGGCGCCGGCCGTTCTTCACGGTGTGGGTGGGGGTGAGGCGATCTCCGGTCTCATCGCGAAGCTTGGCAGAGCTTTGCGCAGGCGGTCTGGGGGTCTACTTGCCAGAGATCTCGACGATCGTGTCCGTCGCCCCGCCAAGAGCGCGCTGCAAATGAAACAATGTCAGCGGGTCGTCGGGGAGTTCCGCCATCAGCGCGGCCAAGGATTGTTTTGCCGCAGGATCGCCTGAGGCAAGTTGCGCATAGGCTTTCCGGTAAGCTTCCATCTGGCCTGAAGCCCCGATCTCTGGCGGCAGGGGTTCGAAAGACTCCAGGCTTTGCAACTTGCCGGGCAACAGCAAAAAGCCCGCCGGGCGGCCGGAGAATTCGGCTATATTACCTGCGACGCTGACGCCGACGCATATCCGGGTACCCAGGACCTTGTTGGCGCTTTCCAGCCGGGCCGCAGTGTTCACCGCGTCTCCATACGCGGTGTAGTCAAAAAACGACTCGCCGCCGAAATTGCCGATGATCGCTTCGCCCGAATTGACTCCGATCCGGGTGGTTCCCAGCGCGATACCGCGCGCGTTCCAGTCGGATCGGAATTCTTCCGCGAAGGCATCGATTTCCAGCGCGCTCTTGACCGCGCGCGCGGCGTGGTCTGATTGTGCCACCGGCGCCCCGAAGGTCGCTTGAACCGCATCGCCGATGATTTTCATTACAGTGCCGTCATTGGCGAAAACGATCCTGGCGACTCCGTCGATATAGCGGTTCAGCAATTCGACGATGATATCGGGGTCGGTCGATTCGACCAGCTTGGTGAACCCGGTCAGGTCGGTGAACAGAAACGTCGCCTCACGCCTGTCACCGCCGGGTTTCATAAGATTGGCATCCTGTGCCAGAGAATTGACGACGCTGGGCGAGAAATACCGCGACAGCGTGGCCCGTGCCAGTTCGGCTTCGGCTTTTTCTCGCTGCAGGGTGCGAAATTCGTCGAGATGCAGAAGGGTCTTGCGAATGGTCGCTTCGAGGTCATCGAATTCGATCGGCTTGGTCACGAAGTCAAAGGCGCCGCGGTTCATCGCGGTGCGGATGTTGTCCATGTCGCCATAGGCGGAAACGACCACCGTCTTGAGCTCGCGGTGCAATTCGTCGAGATGGGTCAACAGGGTCAGGCCGTCCATTCTGGGCATGTTGATGTCGGACAGCACCATCAGCACGTCGCGGTCGGTTTCCAGCAGGTCAAGCGCTTCTTGCCCGTCGTGCGCAAACACGAACTCCATCTCCTTTTTGCGGATTTCGCGGCGAAACTTCTGGGTCACCAATGCCTCGACATCGGGTTCGTCGTCGACCACCAGAATGCGGACCGGCGCGGTCATGGTGCGGTCCGGTCGGCCAGGCCGGCCAGTTCCGATTTCAGATCGGCGAAATCGACCGGCTTGGACACCAGCCGCGCCGCGCCGCGCCGTCGCGCCTCGGTTTCGGTGCCGGCATCGCCATAGGCGGTGATCATGATCACGGTAAGATCCGGCGTTCTTCGTTTTACCACGTCCAGCAGGTCCAGGCCGGTCATACCGGGCATGTTGATATCGGACAGAACTGCCATCACCTCGGGCGAGGTTTCGTCCTGCAAGAGTTGCAACGCTTGGTCGGCGCTTTGTGCGAACAGGAACTCATAATCCTTCCTGCGAATCTCGCGGCGGAAATTCTGTCGGAACAGATGTTCCGCGTCCGGTTCGTCATCGACCATCAGAACCTTGAACATCGCTTCCCCCTAGCGATCAGCGGCTGCGGTTTGAAACGGAACCGATATGCAGAAAGTCGTGCCTTCGCCCGGAACCGTATCAAAGCTCAGGTCGCCGCCATGCTGTTTTATGATATCGAAACTCATCGACAGGCCCAGACCGGTGCCTTCGCCGGTCGGTTTGGTCGTGAAAAACGGGTTGAACACCTTGTCCTGCACCTTGGCCGGAATGCCGCCGCCATTGTCGGACACCTTGACCAGATAGCGACCGTCCTGCCGGGCCGTCGCGACAGTCAGCCGGGCCGGATCGCCGCCGGATCTCTCGCGTTTGACCGCCTCGTACATGCCGTTCGAACAGAGGTTCAGGATCACCCTTTGCAGATCCTGCGGCAGGCATTCGACCCGCCCCACCGCGTCCGACAGATCAAGCTGCAGGTCGATGTTGAAGCTTTTGTCGGCGGCGCGGGCGCCGTGATAGGCAAGGTTCATCGCCTCCTGGGTCAAGGCATTCAGGTCCACCGACTGCTTCTCGGTGGATCCTTCGCGCGAATGCAGCAGCATGTTCTTGACGATGCTGTCGGCCCGGCGCCCGTGCTGGTCGATCTTCAGCAGGTTCTCTTTGACGGTGGCGATCAGGTCCTCGGCTTCTTCGCGATCATCATCGCCCAGCCTAGCAATCGGCGCTTCCAGTACTTCGGCCAGTTCGTCCATCATCTCGGCCGACAGCTTGGCGAAATTGTTCACGAAGTTCAGCGGGTTCTTGATCTCGTGGGCGATGCCGGCGGTCAGTTGCCCGAGGCTGGCCATCTTTTCCGCATGAACCAGCGACGCCTGCGCGGTCTTCAGATCGTCCAGCGCCTGTTCGGCGGCTTCCCTGGCCAGGGAAATCTCCGCCTCGCGGTTCTTCAGGTCGGTGATGTCGAAATAGGTCAGCATGCGGCCGCCGTCGGCCAGCGCGACGCACTGATAGCTCAGCACCATGCCGTCGGCCCGCTCCACCACCTGCGGGGCGATATCGCCGGCCCGGATGCTGGCGATACGGCCTTGCAGCCATTCGTCCCAATCCTCGGGCGCCACCGCATAGATGCCGTTGTCCTTGTTGAATTCGAGCAGTTCCTGCATCGTCGGGTTCCGGTCGATGAAGTTTTGCGGAAAGCCCCAGATCCGTCGAAACGCCCGGTTGGCGATGCGCGCGCGCAGTTCGGGGCTGGCGCTCATGAACAGCACGCCATAGTCGATATTGTCCAGCACGGCGTTGAATTCGGCCAGTGCCGCGTTGAGCGAGTCCTCGGCCTGTTGGCGTTCGGTGATATCCGTGTAGGTGGCGACCATCCCACCGCCTTCGATCGGGTTGCCGACGATTTCGATGATCCTGCCATCGGGGCGGGTGCGTTCGAACCGATGCGGTTTGAACTGCCGGCTCAACTCGAGCCGGTTGCGCACCTGTTGTTCGACGTCTCCGGGGCCGTATTCGCCGCGCTCGGCATTGAAGCGGAACGCCTGTTCCATGGTGAACCCCTGCTGAAACTTCTCGGCCGGAAACTCCATCAGTTCCAGGAACTTCTGGTTCAAGGTCATCGTGTTCAGGTCGCGATCGACCATGGTGATGCCCTGGCCCATGTTTTCCAGCGTCGATTTCAGGATCGTCGACTGTTTCTCGATCTCAAGCTGCTTGGTCTTCAACTCGGTCACGTCGGTATAAATCGACACGATGCCGCCGTCGCGGGTGCGGTGGTCGGTGATCTGAAGCCAGGTGCCTTCGATGAACTGCTCGCGGCTTTCACCGCAGGCCTTCAGCCGTTTTTCGGCGATTGCCGCAAGGTAACCCGCAACGTCGCCGTCCGACTTGGGGAACAGCCCGCGCTCCAGTCCGGCCGCGATGATGTCGGTGAATTTGGCACCGGGCATGACCGCGTCGCCGAGCGCGGCAAAATACTCGCGATACCTGGAGTTGCCGATGACCAGCCGGTCGTCAGCATCCCACAGGGCGAACCCGGATGAAATCGCCTCGATGGCTTCTTCGAACCGCTGCCGGGCGGCCTGGGCCTCGTCTTCGCGGCGCTTGAACTCGGTGATGTCGGTATAGACCGACACCCGGCCGCCGTCCGGCATCTGGCGTTCGTTCAGCAGGATCCATTTTCCGTTCGCCAGTTCCAGTTCCCATCGTGCGACCGGCTTGGCCCAGGCCTCGGTGCGCGCCTTGATCCAGGCATCGACACCGTCTGGATGCGGCTTGAACATGCCCAGATCATAGCCGTCGCGGATCATGTCGAAGAACGAGCGTCCGGCGACGATCACATCCGACATGTCGGCGCCGCTCGCCGCATCGCGGAAAATCTCGACATAGCGGTCGTTGAACATTTCAACCCGGTCGTCGGCGTCGCTCAGCAGGATACCGTCCGAAATCGTTGCCAGCGACGCCATCAGCCGCGATCGGGTCCGCTCCAGTTCGACCTGGGCATCGCGAATGTCGGTGATGTCGCGCACCGCACCGACCAGACGCACCACGCGACCCTGATCGTCGCGCACCCCGACGCCGCGATCGCGCACCCATCTGTGCCCACCCCCCTTGGCGCGGACCCGATAGTCCATCTCGACCGCATCGGACTGCTGCTTGAAATGTGCCCTGATCGCGGCGACGTAGTCGGGCAGGTCGTCCGGGTGCAGCCGGTCGGCCCACATCCTCGACGGGCCTCTGTTGACCTCGAAGTCGAACAGCCGGGTCAGGTTGGCAGAGAGAAAAACCTCATCGACGTCGACATTCCAGTCATAGATGCCGTCACTGGTGGCCTGCGTCACCAGACCATAGCGTTCCTCGCTGGCGGCCAGGGCCGCATCCTTTTCGACGCGCTCTGTAACGTCGCGCACAGCCGCGACCAGTCTCGTGACCCGCCCCGCGTCATCGCGGATAGAGGTGCCGTGATCGGACACCCAGCGCCAACCACCGGAGGCATCCCGCAGCCGGTACTCGCAGCGCCAACGGGGTTGCTCGCCCGCAATGTGCCGCGCCAGCGCCGCCTTGTATCGCTGCAAGTCGTCCGGATGAATGATGTCTTCCCAGGACCAGTTGCGCGTTCCGTCCGTCCGGAAATCCCGTCCCAGCAAGTCTTGCAGCCGTTCCGATGCAAAAAACCGGTTCGCGTCGATGTGCCAGTCGTAGATCGCCTCCTCAGCAGCCTCCGAGACCAGCGCATAGCGTTGCTCGCTGGCCCGCAACGCTCGATCAGCGCCTCTCTCGGCGGTGCAGTCCTGGTAGGTGATGACCAGCCCGCCGGCTGCAGTCCGGCGATAGCGGATTTGCAGGATCTGACCGCTGGCCATTTCGCGTTCCAGTTGGCGGTCGCCGGCGGCAGAGATCTCGGCCATGCGCTCGGCCACCTGGGCGTCGGCTGATCCGGGGCCGAAATCGCCCCGCTCTGCGTTGAACCGCAGCAGGGTCTGCAGGCTTACCTGCGCGACGCAAAGCGATTCCGGGTATTGTCGCAACGAACGAAAGGCGGAGTTGCAGAAGGAAAGCCGCATATCTGGATCAAAAATACCGACGCCGACACTTAACAGTTCCAGCCCTTCTTCGGCGCATCCGGTTGTGATCGACATCTTGTTTCCTCGGACCCTGGCTGGACAGTAACAGATTTCCGCCCGATGAGGTTCGACTATTTGCTCGGGAGGCTCGGCACGATTTCCTCTTCTTGCCTGGGCGCCCGTCTGAAGCTGGAAATTCTGCGGCTACGAATACAGTTTAATATATATAACAACGTGTTAGATGGCAGAGAAGGTTGTCTTTCAGGCCCATCCGCTCCGCCACAAACCATTCGCGAACCCGAGACGAGGTCCCAGTGTGGGCCTTTTTTCTTTTTGGTTCAAAGGGGTTTAACGAGGCCATCCGACTTTCGGAGACTGGCCGTTGGCCCGAAATCGGTCTCCGAACGTCCCGCGTCTCTTTTCACCCGCCCTTCACCCAAATCGAGACGCATTCATAAATGTCCTTCTTTTCAGATGCTTGCCGAAAATGGATTGCGCCGCAGTTGAGGCAGGTGCGACCGCTATCAATGCGAACTAGAGACACTCGAAGGCGGCGTGGTTGTGCGGGGTAGTGCGAAAGTCTGAGTTGTCGGTGGCTTTGCTATTTAACAGGGTAAGGCGCGATTACGTAACCATTTGAGAGATGGCCCCCAACCGCACTCACTCAGTCAGAGTCTCACGGAACTTCTTGAACGCCGCTACTATCCTTTCCGCATCATTTGTCGACTTGCGTAAATCATCTGGAATTTTGCCAGCAAGGACGAATAGGTACCCCTCATCCACATTGAGCACGGTGGCAAACTCACGGATGAGATGATCAGAGGTTGGGCTTCGTCGATCGTGCTCGATATCGTTTAGGTACTGAGGTGATATCGAGCCACCAGCCTCTTCTTTCATCACTCGCTCTGCGAGCTTTTTCTGGTTTAGACCGAGTACCTTGCGGGCCTGCGAGATCGCCTCCCCAAATGTCACACCGCTGGCAGACATGACCGGTCCATCGCTTATTCTCCCTGTCAATCCGCTTGTTAGCGGATGTGCGAACTGTTACGCATTATTTTCAAAAGGATCAACAGCGAAGAAGGCGGCTCGCCCATTGGAGAGTGGCCGTTCGTGACCAAGACAGGATTGATGAGTGACTGATCACGCCGATGCGCTCGGACTTCTCAGGCAGGCCCTCGGCGATGCCACCGCGCAGTTTCGCGATGGGCAATGGGAAGCCATTGATGCCCTAGTCAACAGGCGAGAACGACTGCTCGTCGTTCAGCGTACTGGGTGGGGAAAGAGCTCGGTATACTTCATTGCGACGCGCATCATTCGCGTCCGTGGGCGTGGTCCGACGCTTATCGTATCTCCACTCCTGGCCTTGATGCGGAACCAGATTGAAGCGGCAGAACGCCTCGGAGTTCGCGCGCTCACGATCAACTCGACCAATCGAGAAGCCTGGCCTGAAATTCAGCGTGCCGTTCGGAATGGCGAGGCGGATGCGCTCCTTGTTTCACCTGAAAGACTTGCAAACGAGGAGTTCGTTTCGAACGTCCTGCTGCCGATTGCAGATCAAATTGGTTTGCTTGTGGTCGATGAGGCGCATTGCATCTCTGACTGGGGCCATGATTTTCGCCCGGACTATCGACGTCTCGTCAACATCCTGCAGCGCATGCCTGCCAACGTTCCGATCCTAGGTACTACCGCCACAGCCAACAATCGCGTGGTCGACGATGTTCAAACGCAACTTGGTGACATCGGTATTCAGCGTGGAAGCCTGATGCGAAGTAGCCTCGCCCTACAGACCATCCAACTGCCGACCCAGGCCGAACGTTTGGCCTGGCACTGTCAGACAAACCGGGCTTGAGGCCGGGAGGGTGGTCTCGTAGCTTTCATTGATGACCAGACGATCGCCCTTTCGCTATTTCAAAACGAGCCCCGAGATCATCCGCCTGGCGGTGATGATGTACGTCCGCTTTCCG
>NZ_JARGPK010000090.1 GCF_029212575.1 Antarcticimicrobium sp. | reverse complement strand
CTTCCTCACATCTGAAATACCCATACCTCTGACCGGGCGCCGCGCCGATGACACGAGCGGCGGCGCACAGGAGGGCAGGCGACATGACCGAGACGCGAAAAGGCATGCTGGCGATGATCGGCGCCTGCGTGATCTGGGGGCTGTCGCCGCTCTATTACAAGATGCTGGCCCATATCCCGCCGCTGGAGGTGCTGGCGCATCGCACGCTGTGGTCCTTCGTGCTGTTCATCACCATCCTCGCGATGCGCGGTCGCCTGACCGAGATGCGGACCGCGCTGACCGGCTGGCGCCGGGTGGGGCTCTTCGCGCTGGCCTCGGCGATGATCTCGACCAACTGGTTCTTCTACATCATGTCGATCCAGATCGGTCACGCGACCGAGGCCTCGCTGGGCTATTACATCTTTCCGCTGGTGGCGGTGCTGATCGGCCGCTTCGGCTTCGGCGAGCAACTGGCGCGGGCGCAATGGCTGGCGGTCGGGCTGGCGGCGCTGGCGGTCGGAGTGCTGACCTGGGGGCTGGGGGTGGCGCCCTGGATCTCGCTGATCCTCGCGGGCAGCTTCGGTGCCTATGGCGCGGTCAAGAAATACCTGCCGGTGGGGCCGATGGTTTCGGTCACCATCGAGATCCTGTTCTTCCTGCCCGTCGGCCTGACCATGCTGGCGATCCAGTACGGCAGCGGTCAGGGCGCCTTCGGCCGCGAGCTCTGGGACAGCGCGCTGCTGGTGTTCTCAGGCCCGCTGACCGCGACGCCGCTGATCCTGTTCAGCGCGGCGGCGCGGCGGGTGCCGATGGCGACCGTCGGCATCCTGCAATACCTTAACCCGACGCTGCAATTCTTCTGCGCCGTGGCGATCTTTGGCGAGGCCTTCACCTTCTGGCACCAGATCGCGTTCGGGCTGATCTGGGCGGCGCTGGCGCTGTTCTCGGTCTCGGCCCTGCGTCAGGACAGGGCCTCGCGCAGGGCCGCCATGGCCGCCACCGGCGTGTCGGCCCAGGTCAGGAACCCGGAAAGCGAGGCATCGGCAAAGCCCTGATCAATCACATGGTCGATCAGCGCCCGCAGCGGATCCCAATAGCCCTGGACGTTCAGCATTACCAGCGGCTTGTCGTGCAGCCCCAACTGGCGCCAGGTCAGCGCCTCGAACAGCTCGTCCAGCGATCCCGCGCCGCCCGGCAGCACCACCACCGCGTCGGCGTTCATGAACATCACCTTCTTGCGCTCGTGCATGGTCTCGGTCACCACGTAGCGGGTCAGATCCCTCTTGCCGACCTCCCAGGCCACCAGATGCGCCGGGATCACGCCGAAGGTGTCGCCGCCCGCGGCCTGCGCGGCGCGCGCCACCTCGCCCATCAGCCCGACATCGCCCGCGCCATAGACCAGCCGCCACCCCTCAAGCGCCAGCGCCCGGCCCAGTTCCCGCGCGGATGACGCATAGGCGGGCAGGGCGCCCGCGCGTGAGCCACAATAGACACAGACGGATTTTGCGGGCATCGGGACGCCTTTCATGCTCTTGTCAAGGGGGTGAGTTACGTGTTTTGACCCCTGATAGCCGGATTGATACTCTGGCTCAACTGCGCGGCCGCCGGGTTCGCGGATGGGGGAAGAAAAAAGAATGGCATCTGCATCGGGAAGTGGCGGGATCGGCGCCTGGGTCTGGGCTTTGCTGGCCGGGGGGGCCGCGGCCGTCGTCGCCGGGGGGCTCTATGTCGCGGGCGTCTTTGGCCCCGCCCCATCGCCGACACCGGCGGGCGAGACCCCCACCGTTCAGGCCCCCGCGCCCACACCCGCCCCCACACCTGCACCTGTGCCCAGCCCGGCGGAAGATACCGCCTCGGACGCGCCATCAGCCTCCGACCCCGCACCGGCAGCGGCCCCCACACCGGCCCCGGACCCCGCGGTGCCGCAAGAAACCGCCGGGACCGCGCCGCAGCCCGAACCGGCGCCGCAGGACCAGCCCGCCGAGGCCACGCCGCAGGCGCAGCCCCAGGATCAGGCCGCAGCGGATGACACCGAAACGGCAACGCCCCAGCCCGAGCCTGCCGCGCCGCCGCTGACCGCGCCCAGCTTCGACCTGGTGCGGGTGGAGCCCGACGGCACCACCGTGATCGCCGGCCGCTCCGCCCCGGCCAGCACCGTTACCGTGCTGCTGGACGAGGCTGAGCTGGACAGTTTCACCGTCGCCGCCACCGGCGAATTCGTCAGCTTCCTGTCTCTGGGCTCCAGCACCGCGCCCCGGGTGATGACGCTGCGCGCCGTGCTGGACGGGCAGAGCGCGCTGTCGGAGGACCAGATCATCCTCGCACCGACGCGCGCCGCGCCCGAACCGGGGCCTGTCCCGCAGCCCGACCAGCAACTGGCGCTCGCCGGCGATACCGGGCCCGAGCCGGAGCCGGAGCAACCCGCCGCTGCGCCCCAGGCGACTGCCGATACCGCCGCCGCGCCGGAACCACCGGCCGCCGAACCCGAGGCTGGAACCGAGACCGCATCCGATACCGCGCCCGAACCCGAGGCTCCCCCGGCCGCAACCGTGCAGACGTCTTCCGATCCCGCACCGGACAAGGACCCCGAGCCCACGCAAGTGGCCCGCGCCGACACCACAGAGTCCCTGCCCGCCGCCCCGGCAACCGAGGCCCCCGAGCCCGCCCCCGAACCCGCCGCCGCTGCCGCTGGCGCGCCGCAGGAGTCCGCCGAAGCCCCCGCCGCCCCGGTCGAAACCGCCACTTCCGAGCCGCAACCCGCGCCGGTGGCCGAGGAAACCGCCCTGGCCCCGGCCCAGCCGGAGCCGCCGACAACGGCGGAGGGGCAGGGCACGCCTGCGGCCGCCGCCTCGGCGCCCGAAACAGCACCCGCGCCCGTCGCCGTGCTGCGCGCCGGTGCCGACGGGGTCGAACTGATCCAGCCCGCCACCGCGCCCGAGCCGGTGGTGATGGACGAGATCGCGCTCGACACCATCAGCTACAGCGAAACCGGCGACGTGCTGATCTCCGGCCGCGCCGGTGTGCTCTCGGTGGTGCGGGTCTATCTCGACAACCGCGCGGTGACCGATCTTGCCGCCGATGCCAAGGGCCGCTGGAAGGGCCAGCTCGACGGGGTGGAGCCGGGTGTCTACATCCTGCGGCTGGACGAGGTGAACGCGGCAGGAGAGGTGGTCAGCCGCCTCGAAACCCCGTTCAAGCGCGAGGCGCCCGAGGCGCTGCGCGCGCCCGGCACCCCGGACGAGGGCGATCCCGCCGGCGCCCCCGCGGTGCGCGCCGTGACGGTGCAGAAGGGCGATACGCTCTGGGCGATCTCCCGCGCGCGCTACGGCGAGGGTATTCTCTACGTGCGGGTGTTCGAGGCCAACCGCGACCGCATCCGCGACCCCGATCTGATCTATCCCGGCCAGGTGTTCACCATTCCCGAATAGATGCCGGAATGGGGCGGTCCCGGATCAGCTGCGCGGCGCGCCCGGGGGGCCGCCGTCGCAGGCCATCAGGGACGAACAGATCTCGGGATGCGCGCCACAGCAGTCGGTCAAGAGATAGCCCATCAAATCGCGCAGCGTCGCGTAATTCACCCGGTAACAGATGTTGCGCCCCTTGCGTTCCGATTCGATCAGCCCCGCCGCCTCCAGCGCATTCAGATGAAAGCTCAGCCGCGAGGCCGACAGATCCAGCGCCGCGCCGATCTCGCCCGCGGTCATGCCATCCGGCCCCTTTGGAACCATCAGGCGGACCGCCTCCAGCCGGTGCTCGTTGGCCAGCGCGGACAGCACGTTTAGGACTCGACTCTGCTTCATGCTTCAACTACTCATGAACTATTGAACAATTAAGGCCACATTCAGGCCATGGATGTCAAGTCACACAGGCGCTATCTGATCTCACCATGAGCGACACACCACAAATCCCCGCCGCCGCCGAGGCCGAACGCCGCTCGGGCTGGCGCACCATCCGCCGGGTGGCCCCTTATCTCTGGCCCGCCGAGCATCCCTGGATCAAACGCCGCGTGGTGCTGGCGATGGTGATGCTGGTGCTGTCCAAGCTGATCTCCGTCTATACGCCGGTGCTCTACAAGGGCGCGGTCGATGCGCTGGCCGATGAGGGGGTGCCGATGCTGGCCCTCGGCGCGGTCGGACTGACCGTGGCTTACGGCGTGGCGCGGATGATGACGGTGGGGCTGCAACAGTTGCGCGATGCGCTGTTCGCCCCGGTGGCGCAGCGGGCGCTGCGGCGGCTGGCGCTGGAGACTTTCCAGCACATCCACCGGCTGTCGATGCGCTATCACATCTCGCGCAAGACCGGCGGCCTGTCCCGCATCATCGAACGCGGGGTCAAGGGTGTCGAATTCCTGCTGCGCTTCATGCTGTTCAGTGTCGGGCCGCTGATCCTCGAACTGTCGCTGGTCGCGATCATCCTCACCGTGCTGTTCGACGCCTGGTACCTGCTGATCGTGGCGGTGACCATCGGCCTCTATGTCTGGTTCACCTTCAAGGTCACCGAATGGCGGGTGCAACTGCGCCGCGAGATGAACGATTCCGATACCGACGCAAACCAAAAGGCGATCGACAGCCTGCTGAACTATGAGACGGTCAAGTATTTTGGCGCCGAGGCGCGCGAGGCCACCCGTTATGACAGCGCCATGCGCGGATACGAGCGCGCCGCGCTCAAGACCGCCTATTCGCTGGCCTTCCTGAACTTCGGCCAGTCCTTTCTGATCACGCTGGGGCTGATCGGGGTGATGGTGCTGGCCGCGCTCGGGGTGCAGAGCGGGGCGCTCACGGTGGGCGATTTTGTCATGGTCAACGCCTACATGATCCAGATCACCATCCCGCTGAACTTCCTCGGCACCGTCTACCGCGAAATCCGCCAATCGCTGGTCGACATGGGCGAGATGTTCGATCTGCTGGAACAGCCGCAGGAGGTCAGCGAAAAGCCCGGCGCGCAACCGCTCAATGTCACTGGCGGCCGGATCGAGCTGGACGACGTGCGTTTCGGCTACGATCCCAACCGCGAGATCCTCAAGGGCGTCAGCCTCGAGGTGCCGGCGGGCCAGACCGTGGCCATCGTCGGCGCCACCGGTTCGGGCAAATCGACCATCGGGCGGCTGCTGTTCCGGTTCTACGATGTCACCGGCGGGGCGCTGAAGATCGACGGGCAGGACGTGCGCGACGTGACCCAGACCAGCCTGCACGACGCCATCGGCGTGGTGCCGCAGGATACCGTGCTGTTCAACGACACCATCCTCTACAACATCGCCTATGGCCGCGACGGCGCCACCCAGGAGCAAATCGAGCAGGCTGCCCGTGATGCCCAGATCCACGATTTCATCGTCACCCTGCCGGACGGGTACGAGACCAAGGTGGGCGAACGGGGGCTGAAGCTTTCGGGCGGCGAGAAACAGCGCGTCGGCATCGCCCGCACCCTGCTCAAGAACCCGCCGATCCTGCTGCTGGACGAGGCCACCAGCGCCCTCGACACCCAGACCGAGCAGGAGATCAAGGGCGCGCTCGCCCGTGCCGGCGAGGGGCGCACGGTGATCACCATCGCCCACCGCCTCTCGACCATCGCC
Source organism: Antarcticimicrobium sp. (assembly GCF_029212575.1). Taxonomy (GTDB): domain Bacteria; phylum Pseudomonadota; class Alphaproteobacteria; order Rhodobacterales; family Rhodobacteraceae; genus Antarcticimicrobium. The sequence goes on along the minus strand of NZ_JARGPK010000090.1, from coordinate 49,718 downwards.
GAGGCCGACCGCATCGTGGTGCTGGACAATGGCGAGATCGTCGAACAGGGCGCCCATGACGACCTGCTGGCCCGGCAGGGCCGCTACTTCACCCTGTGGCAGCGCCAGCAGAGCAACGCCGAGGCTGCCTGACGCGGCCCCCGCCGCCCCTGCGCGAAAATGGCCGGGTGTCGCCATGTTTCGGCCCGCTTGCTATGGTCTGACCGCGTGCGGAAAACAGGCAACCGGGCAGGCAGGACGATGCAGAACAGGATGATCGGGGCGGTGGCGCTTGTTGTGGCCGAACTGGTCGCCGTGGTTCTGGTGTTCCAGGTCCTGTCCGATTTCGAATGCCGCCAGACCGGGCTGGAGACTGCCTGCCGCAGCCTGCGCAGTCTTGCATTGCGCGGGCTCTGCGTGGTGGCGGCGCTGGGCCTCGTCCTGGGGCTGCGCGCCGATCTGCGTCACGATCTCACCGCGCGCGTCGCTGCCACCCGGAGCCGTTTCGGCTGGGCGCTGCTGCACGGGCTGGGCCTTGCGGTGATCTTCCTGCCCTGGCTGGCCAGCGGCGCCGAGGCCCATCGCGCCGGGTTCCACCTTTTCCTCGGTGCGCTCTGCGGCGGTGCGGCGCTGGCCGTGCTGGGCGGGCTGTTCTGGCTGATGGCGCCGCGCGACTGGTCGGGCTGGCTGCGGACCGGCGGAACCGGCGTGCTGGCGATGCTGGCCGTGGCTGTGCTGATCCCGGACCTTGCCGATGCGCTCGGCTTTGCCTGGAGCATCGACGCGCTGCTCCTGTCCACCTTTTACGGGGTGGCGGTCCTGCTCACGCTGGCCGGTCAGAGCGTGACGATCAACCTGACCCCGCCCACCATCGGTACCAACGGGTTCTTTGCCGAGATCGCCCCGTCCTGCTCCGGGATCGAGGGATTCGCGCTGATCGCGGGATTCATGGCGATCTATGCGCTGCTGATGCTGGGAAGCCTGCGCATGGGGCGCTACTGGCTGGTGGCCCTGCCGCTGGCGCTTCTGGTCAGTTGGCTGTTCAACCTCCTGCGCATCGCCGGGTTGATCCTGATCGGGGCGCATGCCTCTCCGGCGCTGGCGGTGAACGGGTTTCACAGCTTCGCCGGCTGGCTGTTCTTCACCGTGCTGGCACTGGGCATCCTGGCGGTGGTGCAGGGGAGGACGTGGCTGCAGCGCGAGGGCGCCGCCGTCGCAACCGCGCCGGCCCTGACCGGGGATGCCACAGCGGCCCGCATCGTGCCCTTCATCGTCTTCATGCTGTCGGGGCTGGTGGTCAATGCCTTCTGGCAGACCCCGGCACTGGGCTTTCCGCTGCAGGCGGCGATGATGGCCGGCGCGCTCTGGCTGTTCCGGGCGCCGCTGCTGGCGCTGACCTGGCGGCTTGACCCCGTGGCGCTGCTGGCAGGCCTCGCGGTGGGGCTGGGCTGGATCGCGCTGGCGCCCGCCGGTGCCGAACCGCTGGCGGGGCTGGAGCGGCTGGGCGCCGGTGCCTTTGCGCTCTGGGCCGTGATCCGCATCCTCGGCACCTCGCTGCTGGTGCCGGTGGTGGAGGAGGCGTTCTTTCGCGGCTACCTGCTGGACCGGCTCGACACCGGCAGCTGGCAGATGCGGCTTGCTGCGGTGATCATCTCCAGCCTCGCCTTCGCACTGCTGCACGGCCGCATGCTCGAGGCCGGAGCGGCGGGGGTGATCTTTGCGCTGGTGATGCTGCGCCGGGGGCGGCTGGGCGACGCGATCCTGGCCCATGCAACGGCAAACGCCGCGGTGGCAGCCGCGGCGTTGGTCACTGGCGATTGGTCGCTTATCTGACGGCGTTCAGGCCGGCGCGGGTTCAGCCCCGGTTGCGGCGGCGCTTGATTTCCCAGGCCAGCGCCAGCGCGGCGCCGACAGCGGCCAGCGCAAGCAGGCCGGTCGAGGCGTCGATCTCGGGCACCCGCGATCCGCCGCCACTTTGACCGCCGCAACGCGCGCCCAGCCAGGAGCCGAACCAGCCGCAGGACCCGGCCGAGGCGGAGACGGCCGACATCAAAAGCGCTGCCGATGATGCGGCAATCGTAACTGAGCGACGGTACATGAGATCAATCCTCCAGACCAAAATGTTGAGATTAATCTCTCAGATCTGCGGGAAATTCGCAAAAGTTGTTTAGAATTCGCGGTAAATCCCCTTCGAAAGCCGCGACAATTCATGGTATTGCCAGGGAATTGTTGCGCAATCAGGGCAAAACCTGTCGAGTCGCCGGCCCCATCCGGGAGGGGCCGGGCGACTCATCTCGACGACTCGCCCTCTGGCTATTCCGCCGCCTTCAACGTCGTCGCGCCGGGCCGGGCCACAGCATCGAGCCGCGGCGCTGCAAACTCGCTGCCATCGTCCCACAGGATCTCGGTCGCCTTCAGCTTGCGCGCCGAACGGCTCAGGCGCATGTCGCGGGCGATCCGGCTCGACCGTCCCGAGGTGATCCGCGCCAGCATCCGGCCGGTCCAGGCCGCATAGGTCGCTACCCAGACCCGCAGCGCCAGGAACGAGGGCGTCACCACCAGCGTCAGCACCGTGGCGATACCCAGCCCGAACACAACCGCCGTGGCCAGCTGCTTCCACCACAGCGCGGTCGGGCTGTCGATGGAGTAGCCGCCGCCGATGAAATCGAGCGACAGGCCGAACATCATCGGCGTCAGCCCCGCCATGGTGGTGATCGTGGTCAGCAGCACCGGGCGGATGCGCGATTCCGCGGTGCGCACGATCGCCTCGATCCGCGGCATGTAGCGGGAATACTCCTGGTAGGTGTCGATCAGAACGATGTTGTTGTTCACCACGATCCCGGCCAGCGCGACGATCCCGGTGCCGGTCATGATGATCGAGAACGGCTGCTGCATCACCATCATCCCGATCAGCACGCCTGTGGTCGACAGCACCACCGCCAGCAGCACCAGCACCGAGTTGTAGAAACTGTTGAACTGCGCCAGCAGGATGATGAACATCAGCCCCAGCGCGGCCAGGAACGCCTTGGACAGGAACGCCTGGCTCTCGGCCTGCTCCTCCCGGTCGCCGGTCCACTCCCAGGCGATATCGGCGGGGAAGGGGGCACTCTCCAGCCATTCTGTCAGGGTGGTGATCCGCTCGTTGGCGTTGATCGGGGCGAAATGCGCGTCTCCGTCGGCCAGCGCCTGGCGCAGCGCCGCGGCGCTCTGCGCCCCGGTCAGCATGATCAGCTCGAACCGGTCGCCCTTGGCGTTCTCGATCACCTCGCCGCCGGAGGAGACCGCGCTTTCCAGGCTGTGCACCGCCGCCAGCCGCCGCTCGTCCCCGGTCTCGGGATCGGCGCCGACGATCTTGAAAAGCCCCGCCTGCACGTCAGCCTTGACGTCGAAATAGCGCTGCTGATCGACCCTGCTGATCGAGGCGAGCTTTTCCACCGGCTTGCGGGTGACGAAATTCGACAGCGGCACCAGCCCGTCCTGGGTCCGCACCTTGAGCGTGTCCAGCGTGCTCAGCACCCGGTCCTCGCGCGGCAGACGCACGCGGATCTCGATCTCGTCGTCGCTGCTGTCGACCCGCATGGTGTCCAGCAGGATGCCGCGGGTGACAAGCTGCACCATCGCGCCCACCGTGGCGACATCGGCACCGAACCGGCCGGCCTTTTCCACATCGACGTCGATCTGCCAGTCGATACCGGGCAGGGGCAGCGAATCCTCGGTCTTGATCAGCCCCGGGGTTGCGTCGAACACCGCCCGCGCCTGCACCGTGGCGGCGGTCAGGGTGTCCCAACGGTCGCCCTTCAGCCGCAGGTGCACCGGCTTGGCCGAGGCCGGTCCGCGCCCCAGCGCCACCACCTCGGTCTCGAATCCGGGCAGCTTGTTCAGTTCGGCTGTCAGCTGGTCCAGAACGAAATCGCCGTCGTACTCGGGCGCCGTCACCTCGCGCTCGAACCGTCCGTCGCCCCAGCTCTGCGTCACCCTCGGGCGATCCTCCCAGGGGATGATTTCGAACTGGATCTGGCCCACCGTGTCGGGCGGCAGCTGCGCGCCGCCGGTGTTCTGGTTCAGCCCGCCGTCGCCGGCGAAGGAAAACGCGTTGATCACCGCCGGATGGGCCATCACCACCTGTTCGGCCTGGCGCACCATCTCGTCGGTCTCGGTCAGCGAGACATTGCCGCGCGCGCGGACATAGACCGTGGCCTGCTCGGGCTCGGATTCCACAAAGAACTCGACGCCGCGCGAATTGGCCGGAAACAGCACGGCGGTGACATAGAACACCCCGGCGAACACCGTTCCGATGGCGACCACCGGCATCACCGGGTTGCCGGCGATGGCATAGATCACCCAGCCGAACAGCGTGTGCCCGTTCTGCGCCGCGACCCGGCGCGGCACACGCTGGATCCTGGCCGCGCTCAGGGTGATCGAGGCGGCAAAGGCCGCCAGCAGGAACAGCACCGCCCCGATCAGCGATCCCGCCACCGGCGGCATCTGCGCCGAAACCTCGGCAGGTAACAGGTAGGCCGGGTTCAGAACCTGCATCGCGCTTAGGAACATCGAGTAGAGCGCCACCGGAACCAAGGCCGCCCGCAGCACCCAGGGCAGCCGCGCCCGAAGCCGGTCCGAGACGCGGGAAAAGCCCCGCGACATCCGCCCGGTCACCCCGCCCATCACCGGCAGGTAGACCAGCGCCACCACCAGCGAGGCCGACAGCACGAAGATCAGCGTCACCGGCAGCATGCCCATGAACTCGCCCGGGACCCCGGGCCAGAACAGCATCGGCAGGAAGGCGCAGAGCGTCGTCGCGGTCGAACTGACGATCGGCCAGAACATCCGCTGCGCCGCATCCACATAGGCATGCATCGGGCCGACACCCTCGGTGATGCGCTTGTCGGCGTATTCCACCACCACGATGGCGCCATCGACCAGCATCCCCACCGCCAGGATCAGCCCGAACATCACGATGTTCGAGATCGAGACCCCCATCATCGCCAGCAGCGCAAAGCACAAAAGGAACGAGGTCGGGATCGCAAAGCCCACCAGCAGCGCCGCGCGGCTGCCCAGGCTCGACAGTACCACGATCATCACCAGCGCGATCGCGGTCAGAACCGACCCCTCGAGCTGGCTCACCATCGAGCCGACCACCCGGCTCTGGTCGTTCGAGGTGCCGACCTGGATCGCCGCCTGCAATTCCGGCGGCCACTTGGCGCGCGATGCCGCCAGCGTCTGTTTCACCAGATCCACGGTGTCGATCAGGTTGTAGCCCTTGCGCTTGACCACCTGCAGCGCGACCGTGTTCTCGCCATCGAACCGCGCGGTGCCCTTGCGGTCCTCGAAGGTATAGTTGATCTGCGCCAGCTCCCCCAGCGTGACCACCCGGTCGCCGTTGGTCTTTACCGGCAGGTCATAGACATCCTGCGGGCTGTCGAAGGACGACGGGATCTTGACCGAGAACGTGCCTTGATCGGTTTCCACCTCGCCGGCGGCAATCAGCTGGTTGTTGTTCTGCACCACGCTGATCAGTTCGCCCGCCGTGACGTTGTAGGATTCCAGCCGCAGCGGGTCGATCACCACCTCCAGCATCTCGTCGCGGTTGCCGGCGATGCCGGCCTCCAGCACCGGGTCCAGCGCCTCCAGATCGTCCTGCAACTGCTTGGCGACCCGCGCCATGGTGCGTTCGGGCACCGCGCCGGTCAGGTTGACGATCACAATGGGAAATTCCGAGAAGTTGATCTCGGTGATGGTGTATTGCTCGGCGCCGTCGGGAAATTCGGCCTGGGCCGAGTTCATCGCGTCGCGCACATCCGCCGTGATCGCGGTCTTGTCCCAGCCGAACTCGAACTCCAGCGCCACCCCGGCATAGCCCTCCGCCGCCGTCGCCGACATCTTGTCGAGCCCGTCGAGATCGGCCAACTCGGTCTCCATCGGCTTGACCAGCAGCGTCTCGGCATCCTCGGCCGAGATGCCGGGAAACTGCACCGACACGAACAGCGCCGGGATCTCGATATCCGGCTCGCCCTCTTTCGGCAGGCTGGAATAGGCATAGCTGCCGACAAGGATCGAGATCGCGATAAAGGCCAGGACCATCCGCGCCCGCGAGGCGGCCCAGTCGACGATGCCGGTCATTGCGCCGCCTCCCGGTAGGTCGGCGCCACATGCACGCCCGCGGTCACGAAATCCTGACCGACCACGATGATGTCGGCGCGCTCGGGCAGACCGCCCAGCCAGACCCCGTCAACCGCGTCGCGCAGCAGCTCCACCGGCTGGAAACCGACCACGTCGCCGGGCAGCACCACCCGCACGCCCAGCGTGCCCTCGTTGTTCAGCGTCAGCGCCGATTGCGGCACCCTGTGGGCCAGCGCGCCATCGGCCGAGATACCGATGCTGGCGGTCTGGCCGTCGCGGATGGTCAGGTCGGGGTTGGGCACGGTGATCTCCACCTCGAAGGTGCGGGTGGTCGGGTCGGCCGAGCGGCTCAGGAAAGTGACCTTGCCGACAACCTCCTCGCCGGTGGCGAGCCGGGCCTGCGCCAGCGCGCCCAGGTTCACCCTGGACACCTCGGTTTCGGGCACGTAGCCGACCACCTTGATCGGATCGAGCTGGATCACCTCGGCGCAGAGGCCGCCGGGCTGCAACAGGCTGCCCAACTCTGCGGCATCGGATTCCAGCAGCCCCTCGAACGGGGCGGTGATGGTCAGCCGCGAAATCTCGCGTTCGGCGGCGGCAACCGTCGCCTGCGCCGCCTCGATGCCCGATTGCGTCGCCTCGACCCCGGCCTCGGCCGAGGCGATGGCGGCCTCGGCGCCGCGCACCCCGGCGGCCCGCGCCAAAAGCGTGGTCTCGGCGGTGTAGCCGCCCTCGTTCAGTTTCGAGGCGGCGCGATAGTTGATCTGCGCCTCCTCCAGCACCGCCTTGGCCTCTTCCAGCCGCGCCTTGGCCTCGGGAACCCGGGCGCGCGCCTCGGCCAGCGCCGCGCGCGCCTGTGCCAGCGTCGCCTGGCGGGTGCCCGGATCGAGCTCGCACAGCACGTCGCCGCGCGCGATGAAGGCGCCCTTGCGCAGCGGCTCGGAAATCACCGCGCCCGAGGTCTCGGCCCGCACCTCGACCTGGCGCACCGCCCGGGTTTCGCCGCGCAGCAGCACCGCGCTGTCGATGGTCCGCGCCTGCGACCGCATCACCACGACGCCCACTGCCTTGCCCTCGGCCAGCGCGGTTTCGGCACTGCCTGTCTCGCCGGCCGTGGCGCCCGCCGCTTCGCTGGCCTGCGCCGCCTCTTCGATCGTCGCGCCGCGGGCAAACGCCAGCAGCCGGTCGCGCTCGAACACGGCCAGGTACAGCGTCACCGTCACCAGGATCGCGGTCAGGAAAGGGATAAGTCGCATCGCAGGGTCTTTCGGTTTTCTCGGCCAGGTGCCAAGGCGCCTCGATCAGCGCATCAGATGGAGCCTCGTGCCGCATGAGTCTAGTCTGAACCGAGCGGTTCACTTGGATTTTTTGTAAAGCAGCATCACATAGGCGGCTTTTTTCAACCTTCCCGGCCCTTGGCTTGTCGCCGCATGCGGGGTAATAGGAGGCAAATCGCCAGATTGGGCATCGCCCGGATCTGCCCTGTCGGGCAGCCGCGGGGGTGGTCACGGGGCGGAAATCCGCGGCGGGCCCGGGCTCAGGGGCAGGGAACGCTCGCGGAACACGGGCCAACACAGGCCACGACACAGCGGCCGGGGGGCAAGGCATGAGCGACGCCGACAGTTTTATCGACGAGGTTACCGAAGAGGTCCGCCGCGACCGGCTTTTCGCGCTGTTCCGCCGCTACGGCTGGATCGCCGCGCTGGTGATCGTCGCGGTGGTCGCCGGTGCCGCCTTCAACGAATACCGCAAGGCCCAGGCGACCGCAGCCGCGCAGGCGCTGGGGGATGCCATGCTCGCGGCGCTCGACCATGACGCGCCGGGGGACCGGGCCACTTCGCTGGCCGCGATCGAGGCTGACAGCCCGGGTGGCGAGGCGATGCTCGATTTCCTGACCGCGGCCGCCCGCGCCGAGGCCGGCGAGGCCGAGGCCGCCGTCGCCGATCTTCAGGACATCGCCCGCAACGGCGATCTGCCCGCGATCTACCGCGAGATTGCCAACTTCAAGGCGCTGGTGCTGCAGCGCGAAACGCTGCCCGCCGCCGACCGTCGCCTCCAGTTCGAGGCGCTGGCCCAGCCGGGCAAGCCGCTGCGGCTGCTGGCCGAGGAGCAGATCGCCCTGATCGACATCTCCGAGGGCGAAACCGGCGCCGCACTCGACCGCCTGCAGGCGATCCTGCAGGATGCCGAGACCGATGCCGTCTTGCGGCAGCGCGTCAGACAGGTCATCGTGGCGCTTGGCGGCACACCGGCGCCCGAGCCCGGACGACAGCAGGGCTAGGGGCGGGGCCGCGCACAGCGGTTCGCCCCGGCGGATGAAACACGGACAGAACGACAGGCACCCTGAGATGAACGCAGCGTTTTCCCTCTCGCGCACCGGTCTGGCCCTTGTCGGCGCCGCGGTGCTTACCCTGACCGGCTGCGCCGAGCCCGAGGTGATCCTCCCCGGCGAGCGCGAGGATATCCGTCCGGTCGCGGAAGAACGCTTTGCCGACGACATGTCCGGCAACACCGCCCGCGCGATCCGCTTGGGCACCCAGACCGCCAATGCCGAATGGACCCAGGGACAGGGCACGCCGGCCTACCGCGTGACGCACCCCGCGCTGGGGTCCTCTCCGGCACTGGCATGGTCCACGCCGATCGGCTCCGGCGACGACCGCCGGCAGCGCATCACAGCCGCGCCGGTGGTGGCAAAGGGGCTGATCTTCACCCTCGATTCCGCCGCCCGCGTCTCGGCCGTCACCCGGGACGGCGAGCTGGCCTGGAGCACCGATCTCACCCCGCCCGAGGATGACGAGGGGCAGGCCACCGGCGGCGGCATGGCCTATCACGACGGCACGCTCTATGTCTCCTCCGGTTACGGGCTGCTCACCGCGCTGGATGCCGCCACCGGCAAGCAGCGCTGGCAGCAGCAGCTCGACGCCACCGGGTCTGGCCAGCCCACCGTCTACAAGGGGTTGATTTACCTGGTCGCCGGCGACGATACCGGCTGGGCGGTCGATACGAAGGATGGCCGCATCGCCTGGCAGGTCTCCGGCACCCCCAGCGTCGCCAACGTGCTGGGCGCGCCGGCGCCCGCGCTGACCCCGGAGCTGGCGATCTTCGCCTTCGGCTCGGGCGACCTGATGGCCACCTTCCGCCGCGGCGGTCTGCGCCGCTGGTTCGCCTCGGTCGCGGGCCGGCGCACCGGCCGCGCCCAGGCGCTGATCATGGATGTGACCGGCAGCCCGGTGGTGGTCGGGAACCGGGTCTACGCCGGCAACCACGCCGGCCGCACCGTGGCTTATGATCTGGACACCGGCGACCGGATCTGGACCGCGCGCGAGGGCGCGCTGGGGGCGGTGCAGCCTGCCGGCGACAGCGTCTTCGCGATCACCGACCGCAACCAGCTGGTGCGCCTAGACAACCGCGACGGCAGCACGGTCTGGGCGGTGAACCTCTCGGATTTCCACAATCCGAACGCCCGCAAACGCGGCGCAGTCTACGCCAACTACGGGCCAATCCTTGCCGGCGGGCGCATTGTGGTGGCCTCCAACGACGGCTATCTGCGCTTCTTCGATCCCGAGGACGGCAGCCTTGCCGGCTCGGTCGAGGTGCCCGGCGGCGCCACCACCGCGCCGGTGGTGGCCGGGCGCACGCTCTACGTGGTCAGCACCACGGGCCAACTGCACGCTTTCCGTTGACGCGCGGATGCGCTAAGGGGCGCATCTGAGTTTTCGAAAGTTTGAGGCACATGTCCTTTACCCTCGCCATCGTGGGTCGGCCCAATGTGGGCAAGTCCACCCTGTTCAACCGTCTCGTCGGCAAGCGTCTGGCGCTGGTCGACGACCAGCCGGGCGTCACCCGCGACCTGCGCGAGGGCGAGGCGCGGCTGGGCGACCTGCGCTTTACCGTGATCGACACCGCCGGGCTCGAGGACGCCACCGATGACAGCCTCCAGGGCCGCATGCGCCGTCTGACCGAGCGTGCCGTGGACATGGCCGATGTCTGCCTGTTCATGATTGACGCCCGCACCGGCGTCACCCCGATCGACGAGATGTTCGCCGAGATCCTGCGCAAGCGCTCCGCCCATGTGCTGCTGGCGGCCAACAAATCCGAGGGCTCCGCCGCCGACGCCGGCGTGATCGAGGCCTGGGGCCTTGGCCTCGGCGAACCGATCCGGATGAGCGCCGAGCACAACGAGGGCATGAACGACCTGTATTCCCAGTTGCAGCCCTTGGCCGATGCCTTTGCCACCCGCGCCGAGGACCACGCCCCCGAGATTGAGGTCGATCTCGACGAGGACGAGGAGTTCGATGACGAAGAGGAGATCTCGCGCACCCCGGTTCCCACCACGGCCAAGCCGCTGCAGATCGCCGTGGTCGGCCGCCCCAACGCCGGCAAGTCGACGCTGATCAACAAGATCCTCGGCGAGGAGCGCCTGCTCACCGGGCCCGAGGCGGGGATCACCCGCGACGCCATCTCGCTCAAGATGGAATGGGACGGCACCCCGATTCGGATCTTCGACACAGCCGGCATGCGCAAGAAGGCCAAGGTGCAGGAGAAACTGGAAAAGCTCTCGGTCTCCGACGGGCTGCGCGCGGTCAAGTTCGCCGAGGTGGTGGTCGTGCTGCTCGACGCCGCGATTCCCTTTGAACAGCAGGATCTGCGCATCGCCGACCTGGCCGAGCGCGAAGGGCGCGCCGTGGTCGTCGCCGTCAACAAATGGGACGTCGAGGAGCACAAGCAGGAAAAGCTGCGCGATCTGAAAGAGGCCTTCGACCGGCTGCTGCCGCAACTGCGCGGCGCGCCGCTGGTGACGGTCTCGGCCAAGACGGGCAGGGGGCTCGACCGGCTGCACGACGCGATCCTGCGCGCCTACGACGTGTGGAACCGCCGGGTCTCCACCGCCCGGCTCAACCGCTGGCTCATCGGCATGCTGGAACAGCACCCGCCGCCCGCGCCGCAGGGAAAGCGGATCAAGCTGCGCTACATGACCCAGGCCAAGACAAGGCCGCCGGGATTCGTGGTGATGTGCTCGCATCCCGACAAGATGCCGGAAAGCTATTCGCGCTATCTCGTCAACGGGCTGCGCGAGGATTTCGACATGCCCGGCAGCCCGATCCGCCTGATCCTGCGCGGGCAGGGCGACAAGAACCCCTACAAGGGCCGCAAGAAGGCCCAGCCGAGCAAGCTGAAAAAGCACCTGAAGTAAGGGGCGGGGCGCGGTTCGTCGCCCCCCACCCCCCGGGACAGTGGAAGGCGGGCTGAAGCCCGCCCTACAGACCCCGCCGCGCCCCGCCCCCGCAGACCGGGTTTCAGCCCGGCGCCCAGACCCCGCCGCGCCCCGCCCCCGCAGACCGGGCTTCAGCCCGGCGCCCAAGGGCACAAGCCGCCGGACCCGAGCGCGCCCAGAAAGCACTGACGTCGAAGGAAGCGGCGCGTCCTTCCCGCCAGGGAGGCTTTTACAGACCCGGCCATGCCCTCTCCCAGGCAGGGCTCAGGGCGGGCGTCCGGACCGGGGAGGGGACAAGGCCCCGCACTTCCCCCCAATTCCACCCTTGTTTCAGCGCCCCAACCTGTTAATTGGCCGCTTCCTGTTACAGGTCCCCACTGGCCGGAGGCGCACCGCCGATGCAAACCCCCTATTACCTGATCGACAAATCCCGGCTGCTGCCGAACCTGGAGAAGATCGCCCATCTGCGCGAGGCCTCCGGCGCCCGCGCGCTCTTGGCGCTGAAATGCTTCGCCACATGGTCGGTCTTCGACCTGATGAGCGACTACATGGACGGCACCACCTCCTCCTCGCTCTACGAGGTCAAACTGGGGCGCGAGAAATTCCCGGGCGAAACCCACGCCTATTCCGTCGCCTGGGCCGATCATGAGATCGGTGAGGTGCTGGTCAACTCCGACAAGGTGATCTTCAACACCGTGGGCCAGCTCTCCCGCTTCGAAGAGGCCAGCCGCGCCCACATCCGTGGATTGCGCGTCAACCCAGGCGTCTCCACCTCCGGCTTCGACCTCGCCGACCCGGCGCGCCCGTTCTCGCGCCTCGGCGAACACGACCCCAGGGTGATCGAACCCATCGCCGACCAGATCAGCGGCTTCATGTTCCACAACAACTGCGAGAACGCCGATTTCGACCGCTTCGATGCCATGCTGACCCAGATCGAGGCGCGCTTCGGCCCGCTGATCAAGCGCATGGAGTGGATCTCCCTCGGCGGCGGCATCCATTTCACCGGCGAAGGCTATCCGCTCGACCGCCTCGCCGAACGGCTCAAACGCTTTGCCGGCGAGAATGGGGTGCAGGTCTATCTGGAGCCGGGTGAGGCCGCGATCACCAACTCCACCACGCTGGAGGTCACCGTTCTCGACACGCTTTTCAACGGCAAACACCTCGCCATCGTCGACAGCTCGATCGAGGCGCATATGCTCGATTTGCTGATCTACCGCGAATCCGCCAAGATGGAGGAAAGCGGCGATCACCAATGGATGGTCTGCGGCAAATCCTGTCTTGCCGGCGATATCTTCGGCGAGTTCCGCTTCCCGGCGCCTCTGAAACCCGGCGACCGGCTCTCGATCCAGGACGCGGCCGGTTACACGATGGTCAAGAAGAACTGGTTCAACGGCGTCCAGATGCCGGCCATCGCGATCCGTGAACTCGACGGCAGCACCCGTCTGGTGCGCGACTTCACCTATGCGGATTTCACGGCGGCCCTGTCGTGAACCCCTGACACCGAAAGACTACCCAACCCCAACACCCAAGACGGAGGTCCCTTGAGTTGAAACGTGACGTTCTCATCATCGGCGCTGGCGGCGTCGCTCAGGTCGTGGCGCATAAATGCGCGCAATACAACGATGAGCTCGGCGATATCCATATTGCCAGCCGCACCCTGTCGAAATGCGAGGCGATCCTCGCCTCGGTCCGCGACAAGGGCGCGATGAAACAGGAGGGCGTGCTCAAGGCGCATCAGGTCGACGCGATGGACTCTGCCGCCGTCGCCCGGCTGATCCGCGACACCGGCGCGCAGATCGTCATCAACGTCGGCTCCGCCTTCGTCAACATGACCGTGCTCGACGCCTGCATCGAAACGGGTGCGGCCTATATCGACACCGCCATTCACGAAGAGCCCGATAAAATCTGCGAAACCCCGCCGTGGTACGCCAACTACGAATGGAAGAAACGCGATCTCTGCGCGCAAAAGGGCGTCACCGCCATTCTCGGCGCCGGCTTCGATCCGGGCGTGGTCAACGCCTTTGCCCGCTTCGCCATCGACCAGATGGACGAGGTGACAAGCATCGACATCGTCGACATCAACGCAGGCTCCCATGGCAAGTATTTCGCCACCAATTTCGACCCGGAGATCAATTTCCGCGAATTCACCGGCACCGTCTACTACTGGGAGGACCAGCAGTGGAAGGAAAAGAAGATGTTCGAATCCGGCCGCGACTGGGATCTGCCGGTCGTCGGCAAACAGCGTGCCTATCAGTCCGGCCATGACGAGGTGCACAGCCTCGCCATCAACTACCCGCAGGCCGACGTGCGCTTCTGGATGGGCTTCGGCGAGCATTACATCAACGTCTTTACCGTGTTGCAGAACCTCGGCCTGCTGTCGGAACAGCCGGTGAAAACCGCCGAAGGGCTCGAGGTGGTGCCGCTCAAACTGGTCAAGGCGGTGCTGCCCGATCCCGCGTCGCTGGCGCCGGGCTACACCGGCAAGACCTGCATCGGCGATCTGGTCAAAGGCGTGAAGGACGGCCAAGAGGTCGAGCTTTTCGTCTATAACGTGGCCGACCATGCCGAGGCCTACAAGGAGGTCGGCAGCCAGGGCATCTCCTACACCGCTGGCGTGCCCCCCGTCGCCGCCGCCCTGCTGGTGGCCTCGGGCGACTGGGACGCGGGCACCATGACGAACGTCGAGGAGCTCGATCCCAAACCCTTCTTCACCCTGCTCGACCGCATCGGCCTGCCCACCCGCGTCAAGGACGCCAACGGCGATCACCCCTGGAACGCATAGAGCGGCTTTGATCCCTGGACATCGAAAGGGCGGGCCGTGACGGTCCGCCCTTTTGCGTCGCGTCAGGGCAGGATGAGGCGCCTTTCGCCCGGTATTTTCCGCCGATCCTCAAACAAGTGCGCCCGCGAGGGCCGCCAGGTTGTCACAGGCCGTCTTTGCGCCGCTCGCCTCCTTGTAGGAATCGACCGCGTTGCGAAGGGTCTTCAGGTTCGGGTTCTGCGCGGCCTTGAATTCCTTGATCGCTCTTTCCGCCTCATCCACAAGGTCCATGTGCCCCTGATGCGCGGTCAGAACGCTTTGCGTCTTCTCAATGAGCGTCTGGTTACCATCCCTGAGCTTGGCAAGCGTCTTCAGTTTCGCGCTGTCTTTCTGCCCGAGTTTACCGATGACGCGTTCCATGTGGTCGAGCTGCTTCAGCCCGGTTTCAGCTTTTCCCAGAAGGTTGGTCGCTTCCCGCCTCAATTGCACGGTTTTCGCCAGAAGCTTTGTGGTATCGTCCTCCGCCGCCTTGCAGGTCTTCAAAAACGGCACGCCGAGAATGGACAGCAGTTCCTGGGCGGTGGACGAACTGTTTGCAACCGTCCCGTCCAGAAGCGCCTTTTCGACGACCAGCAGCTTCTTTTGCACGTCTTTGGCCGCCGACTCCGCGCTTTGCGCCAGTTTCTTGATCTCCAGGGCAATCGTGACCAGGTCCTTGATTATCTTGGCATATAAGACCGCGGCCGCCCCAAAGGACGCAACGCCCGCGACCGCGACGGCGGACAGGCTCAGAATTCCGTAGGTGATTTTCTTCGCGCAACTGATCCGCATGGATTTCAGGGCGTCGCGACCCCGCGCCAGCGTGGCCCACCGCTTCTCGATCGCCTTGATGCAATCGTCGCCCGCCTTATCCGAAAGCCTGCGCAGATTGGCGTTCGCCAGGTTCTCCAGGTTCGAGAAATCAAGCACGTTGAGATGGACGAACTCGACCTCGTTCAGGGCCTGTCTCTTGTACTTCGAGTTTATGACCTTTTGCGCCTCGTCGTGGAACGTCGCCAGCCCCACGCCCTCGACGCCGGCCGCCAGATCGTCGAGCAGGTCCGGCGGCAGCCTCATTTCGACCTCGACGACAAACGCGCCGACCTTCGCCGGGTCGACGTTCCTGTAGGCTCTGATGTCCGCTTTGGTCAGCAAGGCAACGGTCGCAACCGTCACCTTGTCCGTCCGCGCCTTGATCAGGCTTTTCCGCTTTTTCTCGATCTCGGCCAAAAGCGTGGACGCGGCGTCGATCAGATTGGCCGGCGCTTCGGTCCCCTCCAGGAACGCCAGCCTGGCTTTTTTGCAGGCCTTGGTCACGGTGGCCTGCACCACGCCGACGCGCCGCATCAAGGCCGGCACCTCACCGCTTTTCGAAAACGCGATTTCCTTGTCGAACCAGTCGATCAGCCCCGAGGCGTTATCGAGCCCTCTGGCATGTTTCTCAATGCTCGTCTTGATCGCGACGTCCTTTGCCTTCAGGCCCAAGGCGCCGTTGTCGGTCAAGAGCTTGACCCCGGCGGCATAGTCCGCCATCGCCCTTTGCCACTGATTTGCGAAAGCTGTCTTCGGCATGACCGGCCTTTCAATGCGTGCTGCGCCGCCGCGGTCAACACGCCGGTGCCAGACCATGGCCGGAACCAGATATATTCCCCACGCCGGATATGCGGCTATTTGTAGCAAAGATATCCCTTTTCGGATAGCTCGATAGCGTCGGCCCCCGATCGCGCGCGATCCGCCATCCGAACCCGGCCGGCGAGCCGTGGTCGCCGGCCCGCCTTCGCCGGTGCTATGCCGGATGGTGATTTCGTCACAGAATAACGTTATCACGAAGACAGGACGCCTGCGGGCTTGCGCGCAGGCACGGCGACCCTAATTGAAGACTGCCGCCTGACAGGAAACCAAAGGGGACAGATATGGATCTCAGGACCTATACCCGCCAGTATACCCAGAAGGACAACCGCATCGCGGCGCTCAGCTATTTCGGGACCTTTGCGGTCTATTTCGCCTCGCTCTACCTGGCCATCGCCCATGTGAACCTGTGGATCGTGATGATCCCCGCGGGCATCGTGCATGCGGTTTCCGCGGTGCGCCTCTACGTGCTCCAGCACGATTGCGGCCACCATTCCCTGTTCGAGACCCGGGCCCAGAACGAATGGGCCGGCCATGGCCTGTCGCCCTTCACCTTCGCCCCCTTCGAGGTGATGAAGCAGAACCACAACCTGCACCATTCCGGCGTCGGCAACCTGGAACACCGCGAAAGCGGCGAGATCCATACCATGACCCTGCGCGAATGGAACGCCGCCGGGTTCTGGCAACGGCTGCAATACCGGCTTTACCGCAATCCCTTCATCCTGGTGCCGCTGGGGGCGCTGTTCACCTATTTCATTCGCTACCGCTGGCCCAAGAACACCACCCGCTTCGGAGTCGGGGGCGTGCTGGCGCACAATCTCGCGGTGCTGGCGTGGGTCGGGCTGATCTTCGCGCTCTCCGGCTGGACCGGTCTGGGCGTCTATCTCGGCTTTTCCTTTCTCGGCGGCATGCTGGGGGTATTCCTGGTCTACCTGCAGCACAATTTCGAAGATACCTACTGGGACCGCCGCCCGGACCTCGATCCGCAGATCGCCGCGCTGCAGGGCTCCTCGGCGCTGGATTTCGGCTGGTTTTTCGATCTGGCGGTGGCCTGCATCACCCTGCACGACATCCATCATTTCAATGCCCGCATCCCCTCCTACCGGCTGCGCGCCTGCCACTACAACCTGCCGCCCGAATACGCCCCGCGCCGGATCAGGTTCCCCGAGGCGCTGGCGGCGCTGCGGCTCAAGCTCTGGGACGAGGACGCCAGGCGCCTGGTGCCCTTTCCGGGTCGCCGCGGCCCGGTCCGCGATCAGGGCCCCCGCGCCGCCGCGGGCTAGCAGACATGCGCCATTGATCCGGGGCCGATGCGCCGCACTGCACGGGCGGCGCATTTCGTATATTTTATGAATATACATCCGGGGCGGCTCTGCGCTAACCTGCGCGCCATCCTGCCCGTTCTGGGCGGAGCCCCCGTTTTATGCTATCCAGTCGGCACGATACAGAAGGAGAACGAATGACCCAACTCACCGACATTCGCGGCATCGGTCCGGCCCTGGCCCGCGCACTTGCCGATCTGGGCATCGCCACGCCCGAGGCCCTGGCCAAGGCCACGCCGGATGACCTGGTTGCGGTGCGCAGGATCGGCCCGCAACGGGCCGCCGCGATGATCGCAGCGGCACAGGCGGCGCTGACCGCCGCGGCCAAGGCACCGGTTCCGGCCAGGCCCGCCGCCACCGCCGTGGCCAAGCCCCGGGCGCGCGCCAAACCGCCGGCCCGACCCACGTCGCGCCGCGCCGCCCCCGCCAAGCCTGCTCCCGCCAAGCCCGCCGTCAAACCCGCCGCCGCGCCCGTCGAGACACCGGCCGCGCCCGCCGTGACAGCGGATGACAGCAAGAAGGCCAAGGCCAAGGCAAAGGCGGCCAAGGCCAAGAAGAAGGCCGAGGCGCTGGCCGAGGAATTCGCAAAGGCGAAGAAAAAGGCCAAGGCAAAGGCCGAGAAGGCCAAGCTGAAGGCGAAAGAGGCCAAGAAGGGCAAGAAGGGCAAGAAAAAGAAGAAAAAGGGCGGCTGATCCGCCGCCCTTCGCACATCGCAACTCCCGGGGGCGCTGCCGGTCAGGCCAGCGCGCCCTGCGCGGTCAGCACCGTCTTGCCGCCCAGGTAGGGCGCCAACACCGTCGGCAGCGTGACCGAGCCGTCCGCGTTCTGCCCGTTCTCCAGTACCGCGATCAGGCAGCGCCCGACCGCCAGCCCCGAGCCGTTCAGCGTATGCACGAACTCCGGCTTGCCGCCATCCGCGGGCTTGAACCGCGCGTTCATCCGCCGGGCCTGGAAATCGCCGGTGGTCGAGACGCTGGAAATCTCGCGATAGGTATCCTGCCCGGGCAGCCAGGCCTCGATGTCAAAGGTGCGCCGCGCGCCGAACCCCATGTCGCCGGTGCACAGCACCACCGTGCGATAGGGCACGCCCAGCTTTTCCAGCAGCCCCTCGGCACAGCGCAACATGCGCTGTTGTTCCGCGTCGCTCTCGTCCGGGTGGGTGATCGAGACCATCTCGACCTTCTCGAACTGGTGCTGGCGCAACATGCCCGAGGTATCCTTGCCGGCGCTGCCCGCCTCGCTGCGGAAACACTGGGTATGCGCCGTCATCCGGATCGGCAGATCGGCCACGGCCAGCACCTCGCCCGCGACCGAAAAGGTCAGCGGAACCTCCGAGGTCGGGATCAGCCACCAGCCGTTGGTGGTCTGATAGCTGTCCTCGCCGAACTTCGGCAGCTTGTCGGTGCCGTACATCGCCTCGTCGCGCACCAGAACCGGGGTCTGGGTCTCGGTCAGCCCGTTCTCGTCCACGTGGGTGTCGATCATGAACTGCGCCAAGGCCCGGTGAATCCGCGCCACCGCGCCGCGCAGCACCACGAAACGCGCGCCGGAGATCTTGGCGGCCGTCTCGAAATCCATCCCCGGCACCACGCCGGCGATCTCGAAATGCTCCTTCGGCGCGAAACCCATCTCGCGCGGCGTGCCCCAGCGGCGCACCTCGACGTTGTCGCCCTCGTCCTTGCCCTCGGGCACGTCCTCGGCCGGCAGGTTGGGGATGCGCGCCAGCATGTCGGTCAGTTTCGCGTCCAGCGCCTTGGCCTCGGCCTGCATCGCGGCAACTTCCGATTTCTTGTCGGAGACCTCGGCGCGCAGCCGCTCGAACGCCGCTTCGTCACCCTTGGCCTTGGCCGCGCCGATCGCCTTGGCGGCCTTGTTCTGCTCGGCCTGCGCGGTCTCGGCGGCCAGGATCTTGGCGCGCCGCGCCTCGTCCAGCGCCAGCAGCTCGGAGGACACCGGCGCATCCCCGCGGCGGGCCAGGGCGGCGTCGAACGCCTGCGGGTTCTCGCGGATCGCACGGATGTCATGCATGGGCTTGTCCTCGGGCTTGAGTCGGTCTGGCCGGACTTATGCCGCAAAGCGCGGGCAGGGGGAACACGCCGCGCAGTCGCGGCACCGTGGATTTGCGGCAAGGTGATCTGAACACTGAGGGACTGAGGGTCGGGCGCGGCCCGGCCTGCGGCCGGGCGGAGCGTTGGAAAGTGGACCGGGTCGTAGGCCGGGCTTCAGCCCGGCACGGCAGAGGTAATCAAGCCACAAAGCCCCGCGCCCGATCCTGGGGTGAGGCCCGCCTCGGAAACGCTCCGGTGGAGCGTTTCAGGGCCGAAAGGGCGGAGCCCCGGGATAGCGACGAAAGCGCATAGGGCCGCGCCCGACCCTGGGTGGGCGCCTCCACCTGTGAACAAAGCACACCACCGCCGTCCTGCGAAACGCTGATTTGGCGCACTACGTCACCACGGCGCCCTCCCGGGGGATGGGTGGGGCGCGCCCCGGCCTGCGGCCGGGCGGGAGGTTGAAAGGACGCAGACATGATAGAACCAAGTTAGAGGAATATCAGGTCGCCTCGCTTGCAGCGAAGCCGGTTTCTTGCTGCCAACGGTGCCAAGCGTCAATGAAATCCTTCTCGATCTGATAGCGGTTCTGCAGATGTGGGCTTGGTTGCATGAACTCAGGCCAATTCACCGACAGGTCATGGAACATCCCGTCAATTTGCTCTTGGGATAAAGGAAAGTGTTGGCTGTCCGGCCAAGGGTCGATGAAGGCCGCAAAGCCAATCGCCGACCCGGTCAAATCCGCATCGCGAAAGCTCGTGAATTCGTTCATTTTTTCCGGCACGACAAACCCAAGGTATACACCACGCATCAGCGCGCCTTGGAAAGATGTGCCTTGAAGGTCCGGATGTGTGAGTTTCGCGTCCGACAAGTTCGCGCCATCAAAGTGAGCATTGTTCAGCCGGCCAAAGATTAAAAGAGCTTGGGGCATTTTCGCGTTTCGGAAATAGGCGCCTTGCAGTCTTGCGTAGTTCAGGTTTGCCGGACGATGCGTAGGGCGCATTTTTACGTTGTCGAGATAGGCGCCCTGCATCTTCGCGTATCTTAGGAATGCGCCATCCAAAGTCGCGGACCCAAGGTCTATGCATTGCATGTGCGCCCCTTCGAAATTTCCATCTGTGTAATCTGGTTTGAGCTGATGGAAATCGCTGAGGTTGAAGCCCTGTAAATTGGCTCCTCTGAGGTCAACAACAACCTCCGCTTTTTGAACGCCTTTGATCTTTCTAATTTGTCCCAAAGCACGAACCGCCCGTTCCATATCGGTTGCCGGTTCGAAGTCGTGATTTGCCCAGATCTGCGGGCTCTGTCCTGTATCGAGGTCTTCAACAGAGATTGGAGGGACTTCCTTTGACCGTTCGCGCACGTATGTGCTGAGGATTTGTGAAACACCCGGAGCTTCTTCCGGTTGATTTTGAACCAATCGCTCCAACTGGTCGATGGCAGCGTTCCGGCGTCCTACGTCAGGTTCCCAGATGTTTTGTTTCACATTGTCATCCCAACGCTGCCGCATCGCATGCAGCCCTTCGCTCGCCGCACTGATCTTGTCATTGAACAGGGTTTCGGCGGCGGTAGCGGTCTGTTCAGCCGTAAACTTTACCCGCACCAACGTGAATGGCAGTGCCACCACGGCCCCAAGCGTCGCGGTCAACCCGGCGATGCGCGCGATGGCGAAGCCCCAAAACCTTTCCGTGTCTTCAGGTGATATGTCCATCTGGATCATCTTCCAGATCAGCCAGACCAGCCCAAAGAACAGGAGCAGGAACAGCACGCCCCAGAATGCCAGCGCGATCAGGAAAAGTCCTGAACTCATCTCGTCCAAACCAAGCCTCTGCTTCACCCGCTCCAAGGGCGCGACGTGGTTGTGACCGGGAATGTTTAAGAACCCGTAGATGATAAGGACAAACAGGGCGCAACCGCCCAGCCCGGCAATGGCCCAGAACAGGTCAGGCGGGATGGGCAGGGTGGTGGAGGTCGGGGTGTTCATGTCAGGCGCGTTTTCAGGGATTTCTTAACCACCATGACGCGAAACCGCCCCCAAATCCAACCGGATCGTACAAAATCACCCCCAAACTCCCCAATCCACCCGAACCGCCCCGAACACCCCGCCGAAACCCGTACGAAACGCCCCCGAAACTCCCCAATTCGCCGCCTTGCAAACCCGCGGGGCACCGCATAGGTTCCGGCCAACCCGCGGGGCCGCCCCGCCATAGCAGACCAAAGGATTCCCCGCATGGACATAGGCGCAATCGGCCAGTTTCTCCCGCTCATCCTGATCTTCGCGATCATGTATTTTCTGCTGATCCGTCCCCAGCAGAAAAAGGTCAAGGACCACCAGGCCATGGTCTCGGCGGTACGTCGCGGCGACCAGGTGGTCACCCAGGGCGGGCTGATCGGCAAGGTGACCAAGGTCAAGGACGACAACGAGGTCGAGGTCGAGCTGGCCGAGGGCGTCAAGGTCCGCGTGGTCAAGTCGACCATCGCCCAGGTCACCAGCAAGACCGAGCCGGCGAGCTGAGCCAAACCATCTAACCCACTGAAAAGGCTGGGCAATGCTGCAATTCGATCTTTGGAAACGGGTGCTGATCTGGCTGCTCTGCGCGCTGGGTCTGTTCCTCGCCCTGCCGAATGCCTTCTATACCCGGGTGGAGCAGTCGAACGACGCCCGCGCCGCGATCGAGGCCGGGCTGACCACGCCGGAGTCTCAGGCGCAGGCCGGCCAATGGCCCTCGTTCCTTCCGTCCTCGCTGGTCAACCTCGGGCTCGACCTGCGCGGCGGCGCGCATCTGCTGGCCGAGGTCAAGGTCGGCGACGTCTATGAAAGCCGGATGCAGGCGATGTGGCCCGAGATCCGCGACGCCCTGCGCCCGGAACGCGCCACCATCGGCACCATCCGCCTGCAGCCCTCGGCCCCGGACGAATTGCGCATCCGCATCAGCCAGCCCGAGAACATGGCCCGTGCGCTCGAGGTGGTGCGCGGATTAGCCCGGCCTATTCAATCGCTTAGCGGCGTCGGCTCGACCGATATCGCGGTTCGCGGCGACGACGGCGTGATCGTCGTCACCCTGTCGGACGCCGAAAAACTCGCCTCCGACGACCGCACCGTGAAACAGGCGCTGGAGATCGTCCGTCGCCGCATCGACGAGGTCGGCACCCGCGAACCCACGATCCAGCGCCAGGGCAGCGACCGCATCCTGATCCAGGTGCCCGGCATCGGCAGCGCGGCGGAGCTCAAGACGATCATCGGCACCACCGCGCAGCTGACCTTCCACCCGGTGGTCGGGCGCGGCGGCGACGCCGATGCCAACCCCGGTGTCGGCAACAAGATCCTGCCCGCGATCGACGAGGAGGGGGTCTACTACACGGTCGAGATCGCCCCCGTCGTCACCGGCGAGGAGCTGGTCGATGCCCAGCCCAGTTTCGACCAGAACGGGCGCCCGGCGGTCAGCTTCCGCTTCAACACCTCCGGCGCGCGCAAGTTCGGCGATTACACCCGCGACAACATCGGCTCTCCCTTCGCCATCGTTCTCGACGGCGAGGTGATCAGCGCGCCGGTGATCCAGAGCCACATCCCCGGCGGCTCGGGCATCATCACAGGCCGCTTCACCGTCGAGGAGAGCACCAACCTCGCGGTGCTGCTGCGCGCCGGTGCGCTACCGGCGGGGCTGGATTTCCTCGAAGAGCGCACCATCGGCCCGGAACTGGGCGCCGACAGCATCGAGGCCGGCAAGGTGGCCACCGGGGTCGCCTTCGTGGCGGTGCTGGTGTTCATGGCGCTCAGCTACGGGCTGTTCGGCCTTTTCGCCAATATCGCGCTGATCCTGAACATCACGCTGATCTTCGGGCTGCTGTCGCTGATCGGGGCCACGCTGACCCTGCCGGGGATCGCCGGCATCGTGCTCACCGTCGGCATGGCGGTGGATGCCAACGTGCTGATCTTCGAACGGATCCGAGAGGAGCTGCTGACCGCCAAGGGGCCCAGCCGCGCCATCGAACTGGGATACGAAAAGGCGCTCAGCGCGATCCTCGACGCCAATATCACCACCTTCATCACTGCGGTGATCCTGTTCGCCATCGGTTCCGGCCCGGTGCGCGGGTTTGCCATCACCCTGGGCCTGGGGATTCTCACTTCGGTCTTCACGGCGATCTACGTCACGCGCCTGATCATCGTCATCTGGTTCGAACACCGGCGCCCGAAAACGATCGAGGTATAAGATGCGACTGCGACTGGTCCCCAAGCAAACCGCGTTCGATTTCTTCAGCCGTTGGAAGCTATGGCTGGGCATCTCCGCCGTCATGGTGATTGTGGCCTTCACCTCGTTCCTGATCCAGGGGCTGAGCTACGGCATCGACTTTCGCGGCGGCACCACGATCCGCACCGAGAGCGCCCAGGCGGTGGACATCGGCGTCTACCGCGATGCCATCGGCGCGCTGGGGCTGGGGGACGTGACCATCACCGAGGTCTTCGATCCCACCTTCGGCCCGGATCAGAACGTCGCCATGATCCGCATCGAGGCGCAGCAGGACGAAGAGGCCGCCACCGCCGAGATGATCGAGAGTGTCGAGGCCGCGTTGCAGGAGGTGATACCCGAGATCGCGTTCGTATCGGTCGAGTCGGTCGGCCCGAAGGTCTCGGGCGAGCTGATCCAGACCGCCGCCATGGCGGTGGCCCTGGCCATCGGGGCGGTGCTGATCTACATCTGGCTTCGCTTCGAATGGCAGTTCGCGCTGGGGGCGGTGATCGCGCTGATCCATGACGTGGTTCTGACCATTGGCATCTTTTCCGAGGTCCAGATCAAGTTCGACCTGGCCATCATCGCCGCGCTGCTGACCATCGTGGGCTATTCGCTGAACGATACTGTGGTGGTGTTCGACCGGGTTCGCGAGAACCTGCGCAAATACAAGCAGAAACCGCTGAAAGAGGTGATGAACCTCTCGATCAACGAGACCCTCAGCCGGACGCTGATGACCTCGGTCACCACGCTGCTGGCGCTGATCTCGCTCTTCGTGCTGGGCGGCGACGTGATCCGCGGCTTTGTCTTCGCGATGATCTGGGGCGTGATCGTGGGCACCTATTCCTCGGTCTTCGTTGCCTCGGCGATCCTGCTGTTCCTTGGCGTCAAGCGTGACTGGTCCAAGCCCGACCCGAAGAAGACCGGGAACCAGTTTGCCAACGTGGACGCCTGACGCGCTTGTCTCGGCCCTGGCAATGCCGGGGCTGGGCTGGCTGGCGCTGGCGGGTTTCGTGGCGGGCATGGTGCGCGGCTTTGCCGGGTTCGGCGCCGGCCTTGTCTTCGTGCCGGTGGCCGCCCAGGTGCTGCCGCCGCTCTGGGCTCTGATCACGATCTCGGCGATGGACCTGCTGGGACCGATCCCGAACATTCCCGCCGCGCTGCGCCGCTCCGATCGGGGCGATCTGGCGCGGCTGATCGGGGCGACCCTGCTGGTGCTGCCGCTGGGGCTCTGGGCGCTGAGCATGATCGCGCCGGACCTGTTCCGTACCGGCGTGTCGCTGCTGTCGCTGGGCATGCTGGCCTGCCTGATCGGCGGGCTGCGCTACCGGGGCACGCTTGGCCCGCGCATGGTTATGGGCACCGGAGGGCTTGCGGGCTTTCTCGGCGGGCTGGCAGCGATGCCGGGGCCGCCGGTGATCCTGCTCTACATGGCCAGCCCGAACCCGGTGCCGGTTGTCCGCGCCTCGATCATGTCCTATCTGTTTTTCTTCGATATCGTGCTGCTGGGTCTGCTCGCGGTTCAGGACAGGCTGGTTCTGGTGCCGGTGTTGCTGGGGCTGTCGCTGGCGGTGCCGAACCTGTTGGGCAACCTTGCCGGCGCCGCGATCTTCCGTCCCGGGTTGGACCGGGTCTATCGCGCGGTGGCCTATACGATCATCGCGGTCTCGGCATTGTCCGGCTTGCCGGTCTGGGGGTAGGAAATGCGTCTGAACGAAGTTGTCTACAATGATGCCGCCCCGGTCGAGGGCTATGGCCCCGGGTTTTTCCGGATCGGCGGGCAGGTGTACCAAGGGCCGGTGCTGACCGGTGCGGGCGGAACGCGGCTCTGGACGGGGTTGGAGGATCCGGCGCCGCTGCTGGCGCTGGCGGGCAGTATCGACGTGCTGTTTCTGGGCACCGGGGCCGAGACCGCCCACATCCCCGCGCCCCTACGCGGCGCGTTGGAAGAGGCCGGTATCGGGGTCGAGGCGATGGCCTCGCCGGCCGCCTGCCGCACCTACAACGTGCTCCTGTCCGAAGGTCGCCGCGTCGCCCTGGCGCTGCTGCCGGTGTGAGCGGGGGGCGGTGCCCCTGTGGCGGAATGCGCCTTTTTCCAACCCGCGCAATGAGGTAAGCGGGACGGCATGGATTTGACCGTTTCCGATCTGACCATCGCCCGTGGCGGCGTGCCGGTTCTGGCCGGGCTGGGCTTCGTGCTGGAACCCGGGCACGCGCTGATCCTGCGCGGCCCGAACGGGATCGGCAAGACGACCCTGCTCAGAACCATCGCCGGGCTGCAACCGCCGGTTTCGGGCCGGGTCACGGGGGCGGAGGATCGCATCGCCTATGCCGCCCATGCCGACGGTATCAAGCCGACCCTCAGCGTGGCCGAGAACCTGCGGTTCTGGGCGCGGGTGTTCGGGGCCGGGGGTATCCAACCGGCGCTGGAGGCCTTTGACCTGACTGGGCTTTCCGGCCGTCCGGCGGGCAGCCTCTCGGCCGGGCAAAAACGGCGTCTGGGGCTGGC
This sequence comes from Antarcticimicrobium sp., assembly GCF_029212575.1. Classification (GTDB taxonomy): domain Bacteria; phylum Pseudomonadota; class Alphaproteobacteria; order Rhodobacterales; family Rhodobacteraceae; genus Antarcticimicrobium. Next base: position 23,867 of record NZ_JARGPK010000090.1, on the reverse strand, counting down.
ACGGCTGCTGGTGACGGGCCGCCCGGTCTGGGTGCTGGACGAACCGACCGTCTCGCTCGATACCCGCGCGGTCGCCATGTTCGCCGATGCCATCCGGGCGCACCTGGCCTGGGGCGGCAGCGCGCTGATCGCCACCCATATCGACCTCGGGCTCGAGGCCGAGGTGCTGGACGTTTCCCCGTTCCGGGCCGACCTGGCGCAAGCCGCCGGGGCCGATGCCTTCGACGAGGCCTTCGGGTGATCGCGCTGCTGCTGCGGGATCTGCGCCTGGCGGTCCGCGCAGGCGGCGGCTTTGGCCTCGGCCTTGCGTTTTTCCTGATCGTCACCGTGATGGTGCCGCTGGCGGTGGGGCCGCAACCCGCGCTGCTGGCCAGCATCGCGCCCGGCGTGCTGTGGCTGGGGGCGCTGCTGGCCTGCCTGCTGTCGCTGGACCGGCTGCTGGCGCTGGACTGGGAGGATGGCTCGCTCGATCTGCTGGCCACCGCACCGCTGCCGCTGGAGGCCGTCGTCACCATCAAGGCGCTGGCGCATTGGATCACCACCGGATTGCCACTGGTGCTGGCCGCCCCGGCGCTGGGGGTGCTGTTGAACCTGCCCGGGCCGGGGTATCTCTGGCTGGTCATTTCGCTGGCCGCTGGCACCCCGGCGCTTAGCGTGATCGGCACCTTCGGCGCGGCGCTGACCGTCGGGTTGAAACGCGGCGGCTTGCTGTTGTCGCTGCTGGTGCTGCCGCTCTACGTGCCGACGCTGATCTTTGGCGCCGAGGTGGCGCGGCGCGGCGCGGTGGGCATGGATACCGCCACTCCGCTGCTGATGCTGGTGGGGATCAGCGCCGGCGCCCTGGCGTTGCTGCCCTTTGCCAGCGCCGCGGTCCTGCGCGTCAATCTGCGCTAGGCTTTGTGAATTGTGATCGCCCGGAGGAGGGGCTAGATAACCGCCATGACGCAGCCCGCAATGAACAGCTCGCTCTGGTCCTATGCCAACCCAAGGAAGTTCCTGGCCACCACGGAACGGCTGATGCCGTTTTTGTGGACCGCGGCGCTGATCTGTCTGGTGACGGGGCTGGTCTGGGGTTTTTTCTTCACCCCTGACGATTACCGCCAGGGATCGACGGTCAAGATCATCTACCTGCACGTGCCCTCGGCGCTGATGGCGATCAACGCCTGGATGATGATGCTGGTCGCCTCGCTGATCTGGCTGGTGCGCCGCCACCACGTCAGCGCGCTGGCCGCCCGCGCCGCCGGGCCGGTGGGGGCGGTGATGACGGTGATCGCGCTGGTCACCGGCGCGATCTGGGGCCAGCCGATGTGGGGCACCTGGTGGGCCTGGGATCCGCGGCTGACCTCGTTCCTGATCCTGTTCCTGTTCTACCTGGGCTACATCGCCCTGTGGGAGGCGATCGAGGATCCCGATACCGCCGCCGACCTGACCGGGGTGCTCTGCCTTGTCGGCTCGGTCTTCGCACTTCTCAGCCGTTACGCGGTGAACTTCTGGAACCAGGGGCTGCACCAGGGCGCCTCGCTGAGCATGGACGCGGAAGAGAACGTCGCCGACGTTTTCTATCTGCCGCTGCTGGTCTGCATCGCGGGCTTCGTGCTGTTGTTCATCGCGCTGGTGTTTTACCGCACCGGGACGGAAATCCGCGCCCGCCGGATCCGGGCGCTGCAAGCAAGAGAGAGGGCAGGGGCATGATGCCGGACCTGGGGAAATACGCCGACACGGTTCTTTCGGCCTATGCGGCCTCGATCCTGTTGCTGGCGGCGCTGGTGGCGCTCAGCCTGTGGCGCGGCCGCAGGTTGCGCCGCGATATGCAGGACATGGAACAAAGGATGCGCCGCGATGGCTAGGAAGATTTCGCCGCTGATGATCATCCCGCCGGTGATCTTTGCCGGTTTCGTGGCGCTGGCCGCCGTCGGCATGTTCCGCGAGAATCCCCAGGAACTGCCCTCGGCGCTGGTCGGACAGCAGGCGCCGCCGGTACAGCTGACCGGGTTTCCGGGCCGCGACGGGTTCGATGATGCCGCCCTGCGCGACGGAAAGGTCAAGCTGGTCAACTTCTGGGCCAGCTGGTGCGCGCCCTGCCGGGTCGAGCATCCCAACCTGACCGCGCTGACCGAAGAGGGGATCACGATCCTCGGCGTTAACTACAAGGACAAGCCCGAGAACGGCCGCAAGTTCCTTGATGACCTCGGCGATCCCTATGCCGCGCTCGGCGCCGATGCACAGGGCCGCATGGCGCTGAACTGGGGCGTCTACGGGGTGCCCGAGACCTATGTGATCGACGGCGAGGGCACCATCCTGATGCGCTTTGCCGGGCCGGTCACCCAACGGGTGATCGAAAACCGGCTGCGCCCGGTGCTGAAAGAGGCGGCGAAGGCGGAGTAGGGCGCCCTTTCCCGTCCTCGCCAAAGTGCGCGATCACCGCATCAATCGCCCTGCGCCAGCTCCTGACGGCGCGCCTGCAGCCGGGCCGCGAACTGCCGCAGCAGCGGCACCCGGTTTGGCCGGAAGCTGTCGCCGCTGCGCCGGGCCGCGAGGATCGAACCCACCTTGAACTGGCGGAAATCCTGCCGCAGGCAGCACCACCCCAGCAGCATCACCACACTGTCCAGATAGGCCAGCGCCAGCGGGTAGATGCACCGCGTGCTTATCGCGCCGGCGTTGTCGCGATAGGTGATCTCCAGCGCCTCCTCGGCCCAGCTCGCCTCGCGCAGCAGCGTCATGTCGACGGCGGCGGCGTGGGGCTGTGCGAACCGGTGAACAAGGGTGATCGCCTGCACCGCCTGGCGCTGCTGGCGCTCGGGCAGGGTGGCGGTGATCTTGGTCAGCGCATCCGCCGCCGCGTCCCCCAGCGCCGCGTCGCCGCGTGCCTGCACCTCGGACAGACCCAGCACCAGCGCCTCGATCTCCAGCTGAGTGAAGGTCTGCGGCGGCAGGGCCGGGTCCTCGGTCATGGTATAGCCGAGCCCGGCCTCGCCATCGATGCGGGCGCCGGCGGCGCGCAGCGCGTCGATATCGCGGTAGATCGTGCGCTCCGACACCTCCATCGCCGCGGCTAGCCGCGCGGCGGTGACCGGCGGCGTCAACCCCCGGATCAGGTGCAGCAGGCGGAACAGGCGGTCGGTCTTGGCCATGGCGCGATCCTGCCTCATCCCTCATGACGGAAACTGTCAGGAGGATCATGGCATACCCGGATCATCGAAACCAATAGCAAAGGTCCTTCGGATGCCGACCCTTTATCATTCCCCCCTCAGCCGCTCGACGCGGATCATCACCCAGCTGATGCTGACGGACCGTCTCGACGCGGTCGATGTGCGCCCGGTCGTGGTGCGCCGCCAGGACGGCTCCGGCCAGCATGACGCGGCCAACCCGCACCCCGAGGGCAAGGTGCCCTTCCTGATCGCAGACGACGGCGAGGCGATCCGGGAATCGAACGCCATCATGCTCTATCTCGACGAGCTTCACGGCCATCCGCTGGGCATCGCGCCGGGGCAGCCGGGGCGCGGTGCCTTCCTGTCATGGATGTGCTATTACGGCGGGGTGGTGGAACCGGCGATGGTCTGTGCCTTTTCCGGCGCGACGCATCCGGCCTTCGCAACCGCCTTCCGCTCGCTGACCGAGGTCGGCGCGCAGATCGAGGCGGGGCTGGGCGACGCCCCCTTCCTGATGGGGGAAAGGTTCACCATCGCCGACCTGATCATGGCCTCGGCGTTTCAATGGGCCCCGCAACTGACGCCGGACAACGCGGCGGTGCGCGACTGGGTCGCGCGGGTGACCGAGCGGGCCGGCGCCGTGCCGGTGATGGAATACGAGGAAAAGGCAAAAGCGGCGCTGGAAGGGGCGGCCTGACCGCCGGTCCGGCGTGGCCCCTCTCGCGCTCCGCTCAAAGAAAAAGCCCCGCCATTGGCGGGGCTTTCCTGTTTCCGGTGCTGGCCCGTCTTACGACTTGGCCAGGTTCCGCAGCACGTAGTGCAGAACGCCGCCGTGTTCGATGTACTCGATCTCGATGGCGGTATCGATCCGGCACTTGATCTGGATCGTCTTCTCGGTGCCGTCCGCGTAGGTGATGGTGCAGGGCACCTCCTGCAGCGGCTCGATGGTGTCGAGGCCCGAGATCGCCACGGTCTCGTCTCCGGTCAGCTTCAGCGACTTGCGCGTCTCACCGGCGGTGAACTCGAACGGGATCACGCCCATGCCCACCAGGTTGGAGCGGTGGATGCGCTCGAAGCTCTCGGCGATGACCGCCTTGACCCCCAGCAGTGCCGTACCCTTGGCCGCCCAGTCGCGCGAAGAGCCCGCGCCGTACTGTTCGCCGCCGAACACCACCAGCGGCGTGCCCGCCGCCTGATAGGCCATCGCCGCGTCGAAGATCGAGGTCTGCGCGCCATCGGGGCCCTTGGTATAGCCGCCCTCGACGTCGTCCAGCATCTCGTTCCTGATGCGGATGTTGGCGAAGGTGCCGCGCATCATGATCTCGTGGTTACCCCGGCGCGAGCCATAGGAGTTGAACTCGCGCGGCTGCACCTGGCGCTCCAGCAGGTATTCCCCGGCGGGCGAGGTGGTGGCAAAGGAGCCGGCCGGCGAGATGTGGTCGGTGGTGACCATGTCGCCCAGGATCAACAGCGGCTTGGCGCCCTCGATATTGGTGATGGTGCCCGGCTCGGTGCCCATGCCCTGGAAGTAGGGCGGGTTCTGGATATAGGTCGAGGTCGGCGGCCAGTCATAGGTCTCGGCCTCGGTGGTCTCGACCGCCTGCCACTTCTCGTCGCCCTTGAACACGTCGGCGTACTTGGACCGGAACGCCTCGCGGGTCACGGTCTCGTGCACCAGGTCGGCGATCTCCTTGTTGGTCGGCCAGATGTCCTTGAGATAGACGTCGTTGCCGTCCTTGTCCTGGCCCAGCGGCTCGGAGGTGAGGTCGATGTTCATGTCGCCCGCGATGGCATAGGCCACCACCAGCGGCGGCGAGGCAAGGTAGTTGGCGCGCACGTCGGGGCTGATCCGCCCTTCGAAGTTGCGGTTGCCCGACAGCACCGAGGTTGCGACCAGGTCGCCCTTGGCGATGGCCTCGCTCAGTTCCTTCTGGATCGGGCCGGAGTTGCCGATGCAGGTGGTGCAGCCGTAACCCACGAGGTTGAAGCCGATGGCGTCCAGGTCCTCTTGCAGGTTGGCCGCCTCCAGGTATTCCGAAACCACCTGCGAGCCCGGTGCCAGCGAGGTCTTGACCCAGGGCTTGCGGGTCAGACCCAGCGCGCGGGCCTTGCGCGCCACCAGACCGGCGCCGATCATCACATAGGGGTTCGAGGTGTTGGTGCACGACGTGATCGAGGCGATCACCACCGAGCCATCGCGCAGCTTGTACTCTTCACCTTCGACCGCGATGGAATTGCGCACGTCGTTCTGCGCGGTGTTCTGGTCGCCCTCGGCGGCCATGTCACTGGCCGCGTCGGTGCAATCCACACCGCGATAGTCGCAGACCACCTTGTAGAAGGCATTGGCCGACTGCGTCAGCGGGGTATAGTCCTGCGGGCGTTTGGGGCCGGAGATCGCCGGCACGATGGTTCCCATGTCCAGCTCCAGCGTGTCGGTATAGACCGGGTCGTAATCCGCAGTGCGCCAGAAGCCGTTCTCCTTGGCATAGGCCTCGACCAGCGCGATGCGGTCCTCGTCCCGGCCGGTCTGACGCATATAGCGCAGGGTCTCGCCGTCGATCGGGAAGAACCCGCAGGTGGCGCCGTATTCGGGGGCCATGTTGGCGATGGTGGCACGGTCTGCCAGAGGCAGGTTGTCGAGGCCGGGGCCGTAGAATTCGACGAACTTGCCGACCACGCCCTTGGCGCGCAGCAGTTCGACCACCTTCAGCACCAGGTCGGTGCCGGTGGTGCCCTCGAGCATCTCGCCGGTCAGCTTGAAGCCGACGACCTCGGGGATCAGCATCGAGATCGGCTGGCCCAGCATCGCCGCCTCGGCCTCGATGCCGCCCACGCCCCAGCCCAGAACGGCCATGCCGTTGACCATGGTGGTGTGGCTGTCGGTGCCCACCAGCGTGTCGGGATAGGCCACCTCTTCACCGCTCTGGTCGGTATCGGTCCAGACGGTCTGGGCCAGGTATTCCAGGTTGACCTGGTGGCAGATGCCGGTGCCCGGCGGCACCACGCGGAAATTGTTGAACGCGCCCTGGCCCCATTTCAGGAACTGGTAGCGTTCCATGTTCCGCTCATACTCGCGGTCCACGTTCATCTGGAAGGCGCGCGGGTTGCCGAATTCGTCGATCATGACCGAGTGGTCGATGACCAGGTCAACCGGGTTCAGCGGGTTGATCTTCTGCGCGTCGCCGCCCAGCGCCTTGATGCCGTCGCGCATCGCGGCCAGGTCGACCACGGCGGGAACGCCGGTGAAATCCTGCATCAGAACCCGGGCCGGACGATAGGCGATCTCGCGCGGGTTCTTGCCGCCCTTTTTCGCCCAGTCGGCAAAGGCCTTGATGTCATCGACGCTGACGGTCTTGCCATCCTCAAAGCGCAGCATGTTCTCCAGCACCACCTTCAGCGCGGCGGGCAGCTTGGAGAAATCGCCGAGACCGGCCTCGGTGGCGGCGGGGATGGAATAATAGGAAACGGACTGGCCATTCACGCTGAGGGTCTTGCGTGTCTTGGCTGTGTCCTGTCCGACGGTGATGGGCATGTTGGCCTCCTCAGAGAGTCGTGGATCACAGGAATTCGCTGCGCGCCTTCTGCATCAGCAAAGCGCCGCATTCAATAGAGATCGTTCCCGGTGCGGCGATTTTGTATACCATTGCACACAGAATTTACATCGCCGCCGTCTTGTCGCCCCAGTCTCAAGAAACATTGATTGGTTATTGCAACCCGCAGCGGCTAAGCCTGAGCCTGCACGATAGGGGATAGGCGGGAAAAATGAAACAACTCGGCACAGGCTTGGCCGGCATCGCCACCGCGATCTGGGCGGTGCTGGCGGCACCTGTTGCGGCGCAGGACAGCGGGCCTGTGGTGGTCGAACTGTTCACCTCCCAGGGGTGTTCCTCCTGCCCGCCGGCCGACGCGCTGCTGAGCGAGTTGTCCGCGCGCGACGACGTGCTGCCGCTGGCGCTGCATGTGGACTACTGGGATTACATCGGCTGGGCGGATTCCTTTGCCATCCATGCCCATACCACGCGCCAGAAAGGCTATGCCCGGGCCGCCGGGCGCGACATGATCTATACCCCCCAGATGATCGTCATGGGACAGGAGGGTATCGTTGGCGCCCGTTCGATGAAACTGGCCGAACTGATTCAGGCCCACCTGCGGCAGCCCCTCGTGGTCGCCCTCTCTGTGACCCCGGCCGGGGCCGGGCTCAGCATCGAACTCAGCCCGACCGGCGCGGGGGTGACCGGCCCGCTCGACGTGGTTCTGGTTCGCTATGCGCCGCTGCGCCGGGTCGAGATCACCCGCGGCGAGAACGCCGGGCGCAGCATGGACTATGCCAATGTGGTCGAGGGCTGGCAGCTGTTGCGGCAATGGGACGGCACCGCGCCGCTGCGGCTGAAGGTGGCAGCACCGCAAGACGGTCTGCAGGCCGCCGTTCTGGTGCAACGCCCGGACTTCGGCCCGATCCTAGCGGGCGCGCGGCTGCGCTAGGGTCCGGTCCGGCCTAGCGTCCGGCGTTGTCGTGGCCCTCGATGCCGATATAGGGCTTCCAGCGGCGGTGGATCCAGAACCACTGTTCCATATGCTCGCGCACCAGCGCCTCCAGCCCGTCGTTGACCTGCTGGGTCATGGCGACCGCATCGCCGGGGGGGATCTCGTCGGGCATCACGATCTCGAAATCCAGCCCGTTCGGCTGCCGGATCGCGTAGACCGGGATCAGCGCGGCATCGTATTTCAGCGCCAGTTCCGCCGGCACGGTCGAGGTCACGGCCGGTTGGCCGAAGAAATCCAGATCGAGCCCGCCGTGGGCGTGCAGATCGCCGACGATGGCGATGATGCCACCCTGTTTCAGGTGGCGCACCATCTGCGTCATGCCGCGCCGGCCCTGTTCGAACATGGGCGTGCCGATGTTCGATATGGTGCGGACGTAATGCGCGTTGAAATAGGGGTTGGCCATCCGGCGGTAAAGCGCGCCCATCTCATGCCCGCGCGCAATCAGGTTGGCGCGTGCCGTGTCGTAATTTCCGAAATGCCCGGTGATCAGGATCACCGGCCGCCCTGCCGCGCGGGCCGCCTCCAGCGCCGCGAGGCCGGGGCCGTGGATCGGCGCACGGCGCGCGCGTGCGATGAAGGGCGCGCCGGAGTAAAGCTCGATCAGGGTGCGCCCGGCATTGTCGGGCACCGCGCGGCACAGGCGCCGGACCTCGGCCTCGGACAGGTCGGGGCGGGCCAGTTCCAGGTTGCTGCGGATGCGGCGGGTCACCCCGAACAGGGGCGCGGCCCGACTGACCAGCCAGCCCATCGCCGGCACCCGCCAGCGGTAGGGGATCGCCCGGAACACCCCGATCAGCCCGCGCAGGACAAGGTTCGAGGCGATGTAGCCGGCGCGGTCGGCAAGTGAGAGGGTCGAAGGATCGGCAGGCATGCGGGCGGCTCGGTTCCGGGGCGGGGGTCAGCTGCGAAAGGTTTCGCGGTGCCAGACATAGAGCCCCGCCAGTACGATCACAAGCGCGCCGCAGACGGTCCAGAGATCGGGCCATTCGGCAAAGAACAGCATCCCCCAGACCGCGGCAAATATCAGCCCGGTATAGGCATAGGGCGCCAGCATCGCCGCCTCGCCGCTGGAAAAGGCGCGGATCAGGAACATTTGTCCGATGGTGCCGAAACAGGCCACCGAGAGGATCAGCAACAGGGCCGGGCTGTCCGGCGTCTGCCATTGGCCGGGAATGAACAGGCTGAGCAGGATGGTCCCGACCAGCCCAGTATAGAACAACGAGGTCCACGGATCCTCGTCCGGGCCGACGCGGCGGGTCAGAAGCGCATAGCCGGAATAGCAGACCGCCGCGCCAAGAGGCAGCAGCGCGGCCAGCGTGAACACGTCGCTGCCGGGCCGGATCACGATCACCGCCCCGCACATCGCCGCGGCGATGCCCGCGATGCGGCGCGGCCCCAGCGGTTCGCGCAGGAACAGGGCCGCGCCCAGCGTGATCAGCACCGGGTTGACCGACATCAGCGCCGCCGCGTCACTGAGGGGAATCAGGCTGATCCCGGTGAAGAAGAACCCGGTTGCGCACATCAGCAGCACCGAGCGAAGGAATTGCTGTACCGGGTAGCGGGTGCGCGCGACGCTGCGCAGCCTTGGCGCGACGAGGATCAGCACCAGCAGCATCTGTCCGGCGTAGCGCACCCAGAGCGCCGGGACCACGCCCACGCGCGGCGCCAGCGCCTTGACGCTGGCATCCATCAGCGAAAAGCACAGGATCGCCGCGATCATCATCAGGATCGCCTTGTTGCGCACCGCCAATGTCTCGGCCGGGCTCATGCGGGGTGCAGCATGTATCGGGCGCGGCGGATCGATGCGGGCGACGGTTTGCTCATGGCGCGGGTTTAGGCGCGAACGGCGGGGCTGTCCATCGGGCAGGGCGCAAACCGGCCATGCGCGCCCGCCCGATCGGGGCTAGTAGTTATAGGTCAGCCCGGTTCGGATCGCCTGCCGCAGCGCGGCCTCGGCCCAGGTGCCATCGCCGCCGCGCGCCTTGATCTCGCGCCACTGGGCGATGGCGGCCTCGGTGTCGCCGTCGGCGACAAACCCCTGGCCCATGTAGGAGCGCGCCAGAAGGTTGTCGGGATTGGCCGCGAGCGCTCGTTCGTAGAAACTGCGGGCCAGGACGCGATCCCCCATCTTGCGATGAGTGAACCCCCAATAGGTCAACACCCGGTCCTCCGACTGGTCCGGCATCGCGCGCAGCACCCCTTGCGCGTCATTGTAGCGGCCCGCATAGGCCAGTTCGCGCACCGCGCGATAGAGCGTGTCGGCGTCAAGCGCGCCCTCTTTCGGATCGACGCAGCTCTTGGTTTCGGGGTCCCAGACCTGCACCCCCTCGCAGGTTCCGGTGGTCTCGGTCGGCTTCGGCGGGGTGTTGTCGCTGCCGCCCATGCCGGCAGCGTGGCCGAGGCCGGGCAGGGTCAGGATCAGGGCAAGGCCAAGGGTGGGGGCGAGGCGCATGGAGGACTCCGGTCAGAAATGTACAAAAGGCTCGGAAAAACGTACGGAACCGGTGGCGCGTCCAGAGGTAGACGCCCGGCGGTCCCGATTGGCCAAGACGTGATCAGCTGTTGACCTGTTTGACGCAGGTCTGTTGTGACGAATCCCACACCATCCCCGCGGCGCAGGACTGCGCCTGCTGCTCGTGATCCGAGCACATGGCAAAGGAAAGGGACGGCAACAGGGCAAGCGTGGCGGCGACAAGAGCGGTCTTGAAAGTCATGGCAAGTCTCCCGGCTAAAAAGATCCTTGGTGTAAGGTAGTCCGGCGCGGCGTTTCGGCCAAGAAAAACCGTGCGCCGCCCCGCGCACAGGCTGGACGGCGCCGGGAAAACCCGCACAATGGGGATCCGCCCGGGATCAGCCGCCGAACACCCGGGCAAAGATCGTGTCGACGTGCTTGGTGTGATAGCCCATGTCGAATTTCTCGTTTATGCCGTCCTCGCCGAGGGCTTCAACGACATCCTTGTCGGCCAGAAGCTGTTCGCGGAAATCGACCCGCTCTTCCCAGACCCTCAGCGCGTTGCGCTGCACCATGGTGTAGGCGTCCTCGCGCGACACGCCGGCCTGGGTGAGGGCCAGCAGAACCCGCTGCGACATCACCAGACCCGGATATTTATTCATGTTTTCCAGCATGTTATCGGGGAAAATCAGCATCTTTTCCACCACGCCGGCCAGACGGTTCAGCGCGAAATCGAGGGTGACAGTCGCATCCGGCCCGATGCCACGTTCGACCGAGCTGTGGGAGATGTCCCGCTCGTGCCAGAGCGCCACGTTCTCCATCGCCGGGATCACGGTCATCCGCACCAGCCGGGCCAGCCCGGTCAGGTTTTCGGTTAGCACCGGGTTCTTCTTGTGCGGCATCGCCGAGGAGCCCTTTTGCCCCATCGAGAAGAACTCCGCGCCTTCGAGCACCTCGGTACGCTGCATGTGGCGGATCTCGATGGCGATGTTCTCGACCGACGAGGCGATCACCCCGAGGGTGGCAAAGAACATTGCGTGACGGTCGCGCGGGATCACCTGGGTCGAGATCGGCTCGGGGCGCAGGCCCAGCATCTTGCACACGTGATCCTCGACCGCCGGGTCGATATTGGCGAAAGTGCCCACCGCGCCCGAAATCGCGCCGGTGGCGACCTCGTCCCGCGCCGCCGCGAGCCGCTGCTTGTTGCGGTCCATCTCGGCGTAGAACCGGGCAAAGGTCAGCCCCATCGTGGTCGGCTCGGCATGGATGCCGTGGGAGCGGCCGACGCGCACGGTGTCCTTGTGCTCGAAGGCGCGTTTCTTCAGCGCTGCCAGGACCTTGTCGAGATCGGTGAGCAGGATGTCGGCGGCGCGCACAAGTTGCACGTTCAGGCAGGTGTCGAGCACGTCCGAGGAGGTCATGCCCTGGTGGACGAACCGGGCCTCTTCGCTGCCGACATGCTCGGCCAGGTGGGTCAGAAAGGCGATCACGTCATGCTTGGTCACCGCCTCGATCTCGTCGATCCGGGCGACGTCGAATTCCACGTCCCTGGCTTTCCAGACGGCTTCGGCGTTTTCCTTCGGGATCACCCCCAGCTCGGCCTGCGCGTCGCAGGCGTGGGCCTCGATCTCGTACCAGATGCGGAACTTGGTCTCGGGCGACCAGATGGCCGTCATCTCGGGGCGGGAATAGCGCGGGATCATTGGCAGCGTCACCTTTTTGTGGTTAGGCGGGGATCAGGGCGCCTCATAGACCGGCCCGGGCGCGACGACAAGGCGGCAGCCGCGCCAAGGGCAATCGGCGGGCCGTCGTGGCCATTCGGGGGAGGGGAGACATGACGATCGCACCGCGCCGGCTGGGCGATTTCCTGGGCACCTGGGATCTGGACCGCCGGATCGTACAGTCGGACGGGCAAACCGCCCGATTTTCCGGGCAGGCGCGCTGGACGCCGCAGGGGCAGGGCGCGCTTCATACCGAGACCGGGCAGCTGACGCTCGATCGGCATCCCCCGATGCAGGCGGAACGGCGGTATCGCTGGGGTGCGGATCTCACCGTCTGGTTCGAGGACGGGCGGTTTTTTCACAGGGTGCCGCCGCAGGGCGGGCGCAGCGACCATTGGTGCGACCCGGATCAATACGACGCCGCCTATGAATTCGACGATTGGCCCGTGTTCCGCGTCACCTGGCAGGTGCGCGGCCCGCGCAAGGATTATACGATGACCAGTCTGTACCGTCCGCTTGCGGCGGCAAGACCCTAGTCCCGATGGCCCGATGGTTCCGGCGCGGTCAGGTGTGAGCGGCGTAGTCCAGGAACGCCTTGTTGCGACAGTAGCCCGGTGCCGCGTCAAGATGCTCGCAAGCGCGCTGAAGCTCGGCGCAACCGCCCTGTTTGGGGCACCCCGAGCACCGCAGCGCCAGCGACCGGAGCCGCAGCCCGCCGCGTTCAGGGTCATGCAGCAGCACCGCGTCCATATCGACACCCAGCCGCTCGGCCATGCCAAGGACCAGATCGGTGCTGGTGGAAAGCCTGTCAATGATACCCATGTTCCTCTCCCTCCGCGATATGCGGTACTCTGGTCATGATCGCACGGTGGCGGCGAAGGCACCTTGACATGCGTCAAGTGGTCGGCTGAGGCTGATTTGCCGCAGGTACGAAGCAAATTTGCTTGCGACCGGGGCGAGTTTTGGGCATCAAACCCCGAACCGATACCAGAAAACAGGAGACATCCACATGACCCTTGCCGCAACTGACCGCGTTCTCGCCGAGGCGCTCGGCCCCCGCAGCGGGGCAGCGCTGCGCGTGAAGCAGGTTGCCCTGGTGCTGCTTGGCATCGCCGTGCTGGCCGTTGCCGCCAAGATCAAGGTGCCGATGTGGCCGGTGCCGATCACCATGGGCACTTTTGCCGTTCTGTCGATCGGCGCCGCCTACGGCGCCCGGCTGGGGCTGGCGACGATCCTTGGCTACATGATCGTCGGCGCGCTGGGCTTCGATGTCTTCGCCGGCTCCTCGGCCGAGAAATTCGGCCTGACCTACATGATGGGCGGCACCGGCGGCTATCTCGTGGGCTACGTTCTGGCCACCGTCGCGCTGGGCGCTTTGGCCGCGCGCGGCTGGGACCGGTCCTTTGGCAAGATGGCGCTGGCCATGGTGATCGGCAACGCGCTGATCTACGCGCCGGGCCTGCTGTGGTTGGGCCAGCTCTATGGCTGGGACAAGCCGATCCTGCAGTGGGGCCTGACCCCGTTCCTGCTGGGAGACGCGATCAAGCTGGCGCTGGCCGCCGTGCTGCTGCCGGCGCTGTGGAAGATGGTGGGCCGCGCCCGCGGCTGATCCCGAACTGATGAGACGCGACAGGCCCGGGCACAGCGCCCGGGCCTTTTTCGTTGCGCCGGAGGGGCGGCGTTTACCCCTCGGGATCGACCAGCGTGCTGTCGACCCGTGCGCCGTGGCTCAGGGTGCGGTGGACCGGGCATTTGTCGGCAATCTCCAGCAGCCGTGCGCGCTGGTCGTCGTCGAGACCGCCGCTGAGCCGGATCTTGCGGGTGAAACGGTCGATCTTGCCTTGCTGACCGCCGCTCTCGGCGTCCTGGGCGTGGGCCTTGTCGTGGCAGATATCGACGCTGACCCCGGTCAGCGGCCAGCCCTTGCGGCGGGCGTACATGCGGATCGTCATCGCGGTGCAGGCCCCCAGCCCCGCCGAGACCAGCCCGTAGGGCGACAGCCCCCGGTCGGTGCCGCCGACGCTGCGCGGCTCATCGGCCAGCAGGTGATGGTCGGGCCCGGACTGGATGTCCTGCAGGAACCCTTCCGGGTCGGCCTCGGTGACGCGAACGATGCCCTCGGGCGCGCCGGCGGGCGGGGCGACCGGCGCCAGATCGACATAGCGCCGGGCCCAGGCGGCGATCACCTCGGCGGCGTATTCGGCATCCGCGCCGCGGCTGATCAGGTGGTCGGCGGTGTCCAGGGTTACGAAGCTCTTCGGGTGTTTCTTGGCCTGAAAAATCCGCGTGGCGTTGTCGATGCCCACCACCGCGTCGCGCGGCGCGTGCATGACCAGCAGCGCCGCCTTCATGTCGTGCAGCGCGGCGTCCAGCTTTTCGCCGCGCACATCCTCGACGAAGGCTTGCGAAATGCAGAACGCGCGCCCGCCGAGGTTGACCGGCGCGACGCCCTTTTCGGCGATCTCTGGCAGAGCGTCGGCGAAATTATGCGTTACGTGCTCGGGATCGTGCGGCGCGCCGAGGGTCACCACCGCCTTGACGCTGTCGATCCGGCCCGCGGCGCGGATCACCGCCGCGCCGCCCAGCGAATGGCCGATCAGCAGCGCCGGCGCCATGCCGCGCCCGCCGAGATACTCCGCCGCCTTCAGCAGGTCGGCGACGTTGGAGCTGAAATCGGTATTGGCAAACTCCCCCGCGGAATGGCCCAGCCCGGTGAAATCGAAGCGCAGCACCGCGATACCCATCGCCGCCAGTCGCGCCGCGATCCGGCGGGCGGCGGGGATATCCTTGGAACAGGTGAAGCAATGGGCGAAAAGCGCGGTGGCCAGATGCGGCCCCTCGGGCAGGTCCAGCCGCGCGGCAAGCTCGGTGCCATCGTGGCCGGGAAAGGTGATGCGTTCGGTGGGCATGGGATGTCCTTTGTCTTGCGCTCGGGATAAGGCTGGGCGGTATCGGCAGACATATCAAGCAATGTGACAGGAAGGTCACGCGGTGGTGAGGAAAATCAGGAGAATCGCGGGCGGGGCCGCGCTGATTGCGCTGGCTGCGGTGCTGGCGGGCTATGGCGGGGCGCTGCATCCGGCGGGCGACAGCCTGGCGGTGTTTCGGGTGCCGCTGGCCCTGTTGGGGGGGCTGGCATTGCTGGTCTGGCGACCGCGCGGGGCGGTGACCGTGGCGGGTCTCGCGGTGGTCGCGCTCGCGGTGGTGCCGCGTCTCTGGGCGCTGTCGCCGGTGCAGGCGGGGCCGGCGGCGCAGACACTCGGGCTGACGGTCTATCAGAAGAACCTGCTGTTCACCCTGCGTGATCCCGGCGCGGTGGTGGCCGACATCCGCGCCCGCGCGCCCGATATCGTGACCCTGCAGGAGGTCAGCGCGCGCAACCGGGCGGTGCTGGCGGCGCTGCGCGCAGACTACCCCTATCAGCAATATTGCAACTTTCGCGCGGTGGGGGGCACGGCGGTGCTGTCGCGCTGGCCCGCGGTGTCGGGCAGTGCCTTTTGCGACCAGGGGTTGAGCGGGCTGCAGGTTGAGACACCGGCGGGAATGGTCCGGGCGATGTCGCTGCATCTTGGCTGGCCCTGGCCGCACGGGCAGGCCGAGCAGATCTCGGAACTCACACCGCTTCTGCGCGGGCTCGACGGACCCACCGTGATCGGCGGCGATTTCAACGCGGTGGCCTGGTCGCACGCCCTGGCGCGGGTCGAGGTCGCCAGCGGCACCCGGCGAGCGGGGCACGAGGTGGCCACATTCGCGTTGCCCTACGGCGGGATGGGGGTGGCGATCGACCACGTGCTGGCCAGCGGCGCGGCGCCCGGCACGATCGAGGTACTGGATCGCCTCGCTTCGGATCACCGGGGCGTGCTGGCGCGGGTGGCGGTTTCGCCCTGAGCGCCTACTCCCCCATCAGCGCCGGATCGAAGGGGTAGGTGGTCAGGTTCTCGAACCCGTCCTCGGTGATCAGCACCTGATCCTCCAGCTTGATCGAGAAATCGCCGCCGACCGCGCCCGCGGCAACCTCGACGCAGAGCACCATGCCCGGCTCCAGCGCGTAGTCGAAGGAGCCCGGCACCGCCTTGTCGGGATAGGCGACCAGGGGCCATTCATCGCAGAGGCCCACCCCGTGCATCATGCAGCCGTATTTCTGATCCTGGAACTGGTCGTCGAGCCGGTGGCAATTGGCGGTCAGCTCGGGGATCGTCACGCCGGGTTTCAGCATCTGCATGTTGGTCATGACATGCTCATGCGCGTGCCGCATCGCATAGACCATATCCGGGCGCGGTTTCTGATCGCCGATCCACCAGGTGCGGGAGATGTCGACGCAGATGCCGTAGCTGCCGATCAGGTCGGTGTCGAAGGCGAGGATCTCGTTCATCTGCACGATCCGGGGCCCGCATTCCTGGAACCAAGGGTTGGTGCGCGGACCGGAGGACAAGAGGCGGGTTTCGATCCATTCGCCGCCCCGGCGGATGTTCTCGGCGTGCAGAACCGCCCAGATGTCATCCTCCGATGTCTGGCCGAACGGAACGTTGAGCCGTGCGAAATCCTCCATCTCGCGCATCGCCGCCTCGCAGGCATGGGAGGCGCAGCGCATCGCCTTGATCTCGTCGGGGCCCTTTACGGAGCGGGCCTTTTCGGTGACTTCCTCCCCTTCCATGATCTCGAAACCCTGCGCCTCAAGCGCGCGCATCCCGTGCAGCATGACCTTGTCCACGGCCAGCCGGCGGTGGCCCGGCGCGTGTTCGGCCAGCAACTGGCGCACCTCGTTGGCAAAGGCGTCGGCGGCCACGTCCACCTTGTCGCCGCGATCGAAATAGAACAGGTCGGCGCCGGAGCGGACCTCGCGCACCAGCGGGTTGAACGAGGACAGGAATGGCGCGTTCTTGTAATCCCAGATCACCATGTAGCCATCGGCGCAAAGCAGCACCGCGCGGAACGGGTTGTGGGTGTTCCACAGCTGCATGTTGGTGCTGTCGGTGGCATAGCGGATGTTGAGCGGGTCGAACATCAACAGCCCGCCATAGCCGCGCGCGACCACGTGATCGGTCAGCCGCCGCCAGCGGTAGTCGCGCATATGCGACAGGTTCGGCAATTCCAGCCCCGCCTGCGCCCATTCGCCAAAGGCCAGCCGGGTCGGCCCGATCTCGATCCGGTCCGGGTTGTTGGGCGTCCCGTCGCCCAGCGTGGCGCCGCGCGTCGGATCGATCTTGCGGCTGTCGCTGTAATGCAGGTTCATCGCGGGCCTCCCTGTCGTGACCGGGCCAGTGTGAAAGCCGGGATATCGGGCGTCCGTTCCGCCTGCGACGTGGGGTCAGGTCGTTTTTGGGCCGACAGGGGCGGGGCAGGGTGCTAACCGGAGAGCATGAGCGCGATCCTGCAAACCCGCATTCCCTATGACGTGACCGCACGGCCCCGGCTGCCGGGCATCAAGCCGCTGACGGTCGAAGACTGGCTGATCCGCGACGAGGCCTTTGCCGGGCAGATGGCCTATCGTGACCGGCTGCTGGCCGAGCGCCGCGACGCGGTGCTGGCGATGGACGCAGGCGCGCGGCCAACGGCGGACGAATTGCTGCAAATGGTTCTCGAACTGGCCTATCCCGGGGCCGGGGCGGTGGTGGAGCGGCCGGATGGCATTTCGGTGCCGATTGACCGGGCCGATCCAATGGGCACGCTGGGTCGGCTGGTGCAGGAGGATCTGTGCCTTCTTGAAAAGCGCGGCGAGGAACATGTGCTGACCGCGGCGGTTCTGTGTTTCCCGGCAAGCTGGATGCTGTCCGAGAAATTCCAGCGCCCGCTGACCGCGATCCATGTGCCGGTCGAGGAATACGACGCCGGGATCGCCGCGCGGGTGCAGCGGCTGTTCGACGGGGTGCAGCCGGGGCGGCCGCTGTGGCGGTTCAATGCGCTTTGGTATGCGGACCCGGACCTGCACCAGCCGCGCAGCGCCTTTGATCGCCGCCCCGAGCGTGGCCGCTTGGCCGCCCAGTACCTGCGCAGCGAGCGTCAGACGGTGTTGCGGCTGCCGGAGACACGGGCGGTGGTGTTCTCGATCCATACCTATGTGGTGGACCGCGCCGATGCCCCTGCGGGAAGCGACGGGCTGGAGCGTGTGGAGAGCTGAGGCGGCGCGTCAGATCGGCAGGGCGTTGACGGCGGTTGCCAGAAGGCCGGAGCTGCTGACCGAGACGATGAAGGCGGTCAGCGCAAGAACATGGGTGTTGAGGCGGAAATCCTCGCCCTTGGCCAGGTTGATCGCGGCCATCGAGACCGCCACCGGCCCGGAGAGAAACACCAGCATTCCCGTCATCCCCCAGGCCGCCAGGCGGCGGATGTCGTTTTCCGCTTTCTCCTCGGGGGTGGTGGCGATGTCGATCAGGTCGATCTCCTCATCTTCGCGGAAAACCAGGGCAAGCGAATCCTCCTCGCCGATCCGGATCAGGCGGTCATCCATCTCGATCTCATAGTCGGCTTCGATGGTTTCGGCCTGAAGCGACAGGTTCGGCGCCATCTCTTCGACCGGGGCGAAGAGATGCGATTTGGGGCCGCGGAGGCTCTGGCGGCTGTGCACGCGGCGCGGCGCGACGCTGGCAAAGGCGCCGAGGAACTGGGAAACGCAGAGAATGGTTTCGGGATCTATCCATTCGATCTGCTGGACCGGATAGGCATCGACCATGCGGTACAGCATCACCACCATCAGAAGCTCGGTGATCTCGCGGTCCTCTTCGCCCGGAGCGACCGGCAGCAGCGATATCTCGAGCCGCTGCATCGGCTTGCGCGGCTGGTCGCACATGTGGTCATGGGCGACGATGCGCCCGGTATAGGGGGCCGGGTCCAGCGACAGCTTGACGATATACTGGCTGGTGACGACGCGGGCCTGTTCGGGATTGAGCACGCTGTGACGTTCGATCAGATGTCCGTAATCCTGCAACACGCTGGTGACGATCCTGCCGAAGCGCTCGATCGCGCCCTCGGTCGTCCCCAGATAAACCAACCCACCGTGATACCTTCCGTCCTGTGTCACCGCCGGGATCCTCCGTTGACGTGCCGTGGTTTACTAAAATTAGATAACAAAAAGGGAAAAAATGTGTCGAAAACCGCGTAACTCCGGGGCATCGGAACGGCGCCAACGTGAAGAAAATGAGAAAAACCAGTGGTTTTGTCGGCCAGAGCGGCGAATTGGGGCGAAAATGCGTCTTCGCCCCGGCAGGGCGGCGGCGTGGGCGCGGCGGGATCAGCCGTCGATCCGGGCTGCCATGATCGCGATTGCCTTCTGGTAGACGCCGGCGGCGTTCCATTGCCGGATCACCTCGAAGTTCGGCTCGCCCGGTTGATAGCCCCGGCCGGGTTTCCAACCCTTCTGGCGCAGGAAATTGGCGGTCGAGGCCAGCGCGTCGGACATGTCGTAGAAGTCCACGCGGCTATCGCCGTTGGCATCCACCCCGTAAGCCAGCGCGTTGCCGGGCAGAAACTGGGTATGGCCCAACTCGCCATGCCGGGCCCCCAGAGTGGCCCCGGTGATGGTGCCCTGGTCGACCAGTTTCAGCGCCGCCAGGGCATGGGGCGTAAAGAAGTCCGAGCGTCGGCAATCATAGGCCAGCGTTGTGATCGCGGAAACGACGGGGCTGTCGCCCATGAAGCCGCCAAAGGCGGTTTCCATTCCGTGCAGGGCAATCAGGATCCCCGCCGGCACGCCGAAGCGGCGTTCGAGCGCGGCGTAGAATTCAGGGTGGCGTGCCTTGCGCTTGCGGCCCTGCGCCACGATTGTGGCGGCGCCGCGCACCTGCATGAATTTATCGAGACTGTAGCGAAAGCTTTTCTGGTTGCGGTCGGCGGCGATGGTCCGGGTGGCGTATTGCGCCTGGGCCAGGGCCTGAAGACCACGCGCACCGACGCCGGCGCGGCGGGCCTCATCGGCGAAATCGCGCTTCCAGGTGGCAAAGCCTGCGCCGGTGTTGCCGCAGGGGGCGGCGAGGATGGGCAGGGGGGCGAGGACAAGGGCGGCGGCCAACAGCGAGCGGAACAAACGGAACATGGGCAGGCAATCGTGATTGTGGATCAATGGCGCCAGCCTGCCTGCCCCGGGCCGCCAAGGCAACGTAAAATGAGGGCCTTGGTCGCAAAGCAAAAGGGGCGCCCGCTTGGACGCCCCTTCGCATGTCTCCGCAGATCCGGTGTCAGCAGCTGTAGTACATGCCGTATTCGACCGGGTGCGGGGTGTGCTCGTAGGTTTCCACCTCTTCCATCTTGATCCCGATATAGCCGTCGATCTGGTCCTTGGTGAAGACGTCGCCCTGCAGCAGGAAGTCGTGGTCGGATGCCAGCGCTTCGAGCGCCTCGCGCAGCGAGCCGCAGACGGTGGGGATGTCGGCCAGTTCCTCGGCGGGCAGGTCGTAGAGGTTCTTGTCCATCGCCTCGCCCGGGTCGATCTTGTTCTTGATGCCGTCAAGACCGGCCATCAGAAGCGCTGCGAAGCACAGGTAGGGGTTGGCGCTGGGATCGGGGAAGCGGGCCTCGACGCGCTTGGCCTTGGGGCTTTCGGTCCAGGGGATCCGCACGCAGCCCGAGCGGTTGCGGGCCGAGTATGCGCGCAGAACCGGAGCCTCGAAGCCCGGGATCAGCCGCTTGTAGCTGTTGGTCGAGGGGTTGGTGAAGGCGTTCAACGTCTTGGCATGCTTGAGAATGCCGCCGATGAACCACAGCGCCTCGTCCGACAGGTCGGCGTATTTGTCGCCCGCGAACAGCGGCTTGCCGTCCTTCCAGATCGACATGTTCACGTGCATGCCAGTACCGTTGTCGCCAGCGATCG
This sequence comes from Antarcticimicrobium sp., assembly GCF_029212575.1. Lineage (GTDB taxonomy): Bacteria > Pseudomonadota > Alphaproteobacteria > Rhodobacterales > Rhodobacteraceae > Antarcticimicrobium. The sequence continues at coordinate 3,194 of NZ_JARGPK010000090.1, read as the reverse complement.
GCTTGGGCATGAAGGTGGCCGATTTGCCATAGGCGTGGGCCACGTTGTGGATCACGTACTTGTACTTCTGCAGCTCGTCGGCCTGCTTGGTCAGCGTGCCGAAAATCAGGCCCAGCTCGTGCTGGCACGAGGCGACCTCGTGGTGGTGCTTGTCGACCTTCATGCCCAGACGTTTCATGGTCGAGAGCATTTCCGAGCGCAGGTCCTGGGCTTCGTCGGTCGGATTGACAGGGAAGTAACCGCCCTTGACGCCGGGCCGATGGCCCATGTTGCCCATCTCGTACTCGGTGTCGGTGTTCCACGAGGCGTCGGTGGCATCGACCTCGTAGGAAACCTTGTTGATCGAGTTGGAGAATCGCACGTCGTCGAACAGGAAGAATTCAGCCTCGGGGCCGAAGAAGGCGCTGTCGCCGATGCCGGAGGCCTTCAGATAGGCCTCGGCCTTTTCGGCGGTGCCGCGCGGGTCGCGCTCATAGGGTTCGCCGGTGTCGGGCTCGACCACCGAGCAGTGGATGCAGATGGTTTTTTCGGCATAGAACGGATCGACATAGGCGCTTTCGGTGTCGGGCATCAGCTTCATGTCCGAGGCTTCGATCGATTTCCATCCGGCAATCGAGGAGCCGTCGAACATGAATCCTTCTTCAAGAAAGTCCTCATCGACCAGGTCCGCCACGACGGTGACGTGCTGCAATTTGCCGCGCGGGTCGGTGAAGCGGATATCGACGTATTCCGCCTCTTCTTCCTTGATCAACTGGAGAACTGCATCGTTGCTCATTCTGCAATGTCCTTTTCTATGGGATCAGTCTTGTTTCGGTGTGGGTTACAGCGCGTCCGAGCCGGTCTCGCCGGTGCGGATGCGGATGGCTTGTTCGACCGTGGTGACGAAGATCTTGCCGTCGCCGATCTTGTCGGTCTTGGCGGCCGCGATGATCGCGTCTATGGCGCTATCGACCTGGTCGTCGTCCAGCACCACCTCGATCTTAACCTTGGGCAGGAAATCAACCACGTATTCGGCACCGCGGTAAAGCTCGGTATGGCCTTTCTGGCGGCCAAACCCCTTGACCTCGATCACGCTCAATCCCTGAACGCCGACATCCTGGAGTGCCTCTTTGACCTCGTCCAGCTTGAACGGTTTGATTATGGCTTCGATCTTTTTCATCGCCGGTCTCCTCGCAACCTTGTCTCGACGGGTCAGATCACTTCTAAATAACCGTCACAATCCGATACCGGGCCGCGCCCCCCGCCGGAGTGACGGAATTCGGTGACGAGATTAAAATTGAGGCAAGGTGCATAAAAAACGTGCAGTTTTGAATCGAAGTGCAACACGCGGGACGAAGATGGACGAACTCTTGACCGCGGCGCAGATGCGCGCGGTGGAAATGGCGGCGATCGCCGCAGGGGCGGTGTGCGGGCGCGACCTGATGGAGCGCGCCGGACGCGGCGTGGTCGAGGCAGTGTTCGAGCACTGGCCGGACCTGGCCCAGGGATCGTACCGCGCCACCGTGCTGTGCGGGCCAGGCAACAACGGCGGCGACGGGTTCGTTATCGCACGGCTGCTGCAGGGATGGGGCTGGCCGGTCGAGGTGTTTCTCTTTGGCGATCCGGGGCGGATGCCGCCCGATGCAAGGGCGAATTACGAACGCTGGGCGGCCATTGGAACGGTCCACCCCTGGAGGGCCTTGGACGAGGCCGGACTCGACGCCGACCTGATTGTCGAGGCGGTGTTCGGCGCCGGGCTGACCCGGGCGCCGGCGCCGGAGATCCTGGAGCCGATCGCGCGGCTGGCCGGGCGAGGTCCCGTGCCGGCGCGGCTGGTCGCGGTGGATGCGCCGGCGGGGCTCTGCATGGACAGTGGCCGGCCCCTGGCACAGGGAACGGTGCGCGCCGCGCTGACGGTCACCTTTCACCGGGCCAGGCCGGGGCATTACCTGGCCGACGGGCCGGAGCATTGCGGCATCCTGCGGATCAAGGACATCGGGCTGCGGGAACACGGCGGCGACCGGGAACGGGTGGCACTGGCCGCGCCGGATGCGCGGGCCTTGGGCAAGCACCGGGTCGGGCACAAGTATCGCCACGGTCACGCGCTGATCCTTTGCGGCGGCGCCGGCCGGACCGGTGCGGCGCGGCTGGCGGCGCGCGCGGCGCTGCGGGTGGGGGCCGGGCTGGTGACGCTGGGGGTGCCGCCCGCGGCGCAGCAGGAGGTCGCCTGCCAGGTGACCGCACTGATGCTGCGGCGGGTGGCGGATGGCAAAGCCCTGTCGGACCTGCTGGCGGATCCGCGGTTCAACGCGCTCGGCCTCGGGCCGGGGCTTGGCCACGACCGGGCGCGGGAACTTGCGCCGGTCGCGCTGGAGGCAGGGCGCGCGATCGTGCTGGACGCGGACGCGCTGACTGCCTTTGCCGAGGCCCCGGATGTATTGTTCGGCCTGTTGCATGACAGCTGCGTGCTGACCCCGCACGGCGGCGAATTCGCGCGGCTGTTCCCGGATCTGGCCGAGAGGCTGGCGGCGCCGGTGGAGACCGGGCCGGCCTATTCCAAGGTCGATGCCACACGGGAGGCCGCGAAACGCGCCCGCTGCGTGGTGCTGTTCAAGGGCCCCGATACGGTGATCGCCGCCCCAGGCGGGCGCTGCGCGATCCATTCGGCGGCCTATGAACGCGCGGCGCCCTGGCTGGCGACGGCGGGATCGGGCGATGTGCTGGCCGGCCTGATCGCAGGGCTTATGGCGCGCGGGTTTTCCCCCTTCGAGGCCGCCGAAACAGCGGCCTGGCTGCATGTGGAGGCGGCGCGCGCCTTTGGTCCCGGGCTGGTCGCCGAGGATCTGCCCGAGATCCTGCCCGCGGCGTTCCGCGCGCTCGACCTCTAGCGCCGGGAACCGGCGGTTTTCCCTCGCATCGCTCAGCGAGCTTTGTTATGAGGCGCAGCACGCGCGGCCCCGGCCGCGCCGCGTGCGGGTGTGGCGGAATTGGTAGACGCACCAGATTTAGGTTCTGGCGCCGCAAGGCGTGGGGGTTCAAGTCCCTTCACCCGCACCACATCTCAATGAAAATTTTGGAATTGCAAGGAAATCAATGCATTTCGGGACGTTGCGTCCGACTCTGCATCCGATCGGTGTCGATCTCACCAGTCGAGGAGATCGGACTCTGAATAAAAGGGGGCGGCGCGCGCCGCCCCCTGTTGCCGGGTTCCCGTT
>NZ_JARGPK010000085.1 GCF_029212575.1 Antarcticimicrobium sp. | reverse complement strand
ATCCCACGGCCGCCACGCCGGCGTGGTGCCGGGCGGCGCCAGCCGCAGGCAGGCGCCGGTGCTACAACCGGGCGCGCAGCTCGACCTGACATGGCGGGCGCGGCTCGAAGATCATATCGGCACCTACCGCGCGGAACCCCTGCGCAGCCGCGCCGGCGCCGCGCTGTCGGGCCGGCTGGCGCTGGCCGGGCTGAACGCGGTCACCGGCCTGTTGTCCTTTGCCCTGGCCGAACGCGAGGTGCATGGCGCCCTCTACCGCCGCACCGAACAGCTTCTCGACCTGCTGGGCCAGGACGAAATCTGGCCGCTGGCCTATCTCAATTGGGAACTGGCCCTGCTGGACGATCTTGGCTTCGGCCTCGACCTCAGCCAATGCGCGGCGACCGGGGTCAATGACGAGCTGATCTACGTCTCGCCCCGGTCCGGCCGCGCGGTGTCGCGCCACGGGGCGGGCGACTGGGCCGACCGGATGCTGCCCTTGCCGCCCTGCCTGCGCGGCGACGGGCCGGCGCCGGATGCCGAGATCGCCGAGGCGCTGCGCACCACCGGCTATTTCCTGCACCACAGGTTGGCCCCGGCGCTGGGCAACACCCCCTTGCCCGAGGCGCGCGCGCGGTTCATCGAGGCCTTCACTCGGCGGCTCTGAACACCATCTCGCGCCCCGCCGCGTTGCGCAGGATCAGCGTGTCGCCGATCACCTCCGCCTCTCCCATCGCGCTCAGCGCCCGGAGAAAGGCGGCCTCGGTCCGCATCTGGGGGCAGGCCCGGCGGGTGGCGATGATCTGGCCCGCGTCGAACCACGGGTAGGGTGTCGTCATCACGCCGGAATAGCGGTTGCAGGGCGCCTCGCCCGCGATCCGGCCCGGTTCGGGAAATCGCAGCGTCGCCGTGGCGGAAAAGGGCGCGCCGTCCAGTTCGGCCAGACGCCAGAGCCTGTCCGCCGCGCCGTAGCCGGCGACGCTTTCGTCCCGTGCGCACATGTCCAGCCCCAGCAGGGCGATCAGCAAGAACAACCGCATGGGCGACAGCATGCCACGCCGGTGCCGCTTGCGCAAAGCTCTTGGGCTGCCTCTACTGGGGCGACGCGCGGCAGAACGAGGAGGACAGGATGGGTGAAGACAGGGAAATCCGCGAAGGCGAAGAAAAGCTTCATTTCGATCCCGGTGACAGGGCGCAGGCGGAGGTCACCTTCATCGGGCACATCCGCTCCGACTGGGCACGGGGAACCGCGCCCCGGAACCTGACCCAGGCACGGGCGCTGGGCGGCGGCAATGCCCGGATCGAGCTTGACCCGGTTTATGCACGCGGCCTTGCCGGGCTCGAGGTCGGGCGGCCGATCTGGGTGCTCTACTGGATGGACCGGGGCCGGCGCGACCTGATCGTGCAGGCGCCGCACCACCGGCCCGACCCGCGCGGGGTGTTTTCCCTGCGCTCGCCGGTGCGTCCCAACCCGATCGCCATGGCGGCGGTGCGGATCACCGATCTGGACGCGGTGCGCGGGGTGATCGAGATCGACGCCACCGACGCCTTCGACATGACCCCGGTGGTCGACATCAAACCCTGGTTCGACGGCATCGACATCCCGCCGGAGGGGTGAGCCGTCCAAGGCAAAAGGGCGCGACCATTACGGCCACGCCCTCGCTTTTTCTGGCCGGAAATACTCCGGGGGAGGCGCCGCAGGCGACGGGGGCAGGGCCCCCATTCTCGGGCTGCGTGCGCGGGGCTCCGCCCGTTCGAGGCGGGAAATGGTCCAACGGACCATTTCCCGGGCGCACCCTACCCGAGTAGACGCCGCGCGATCACCTGCGCCTGGATCTCGGCGGCGCCTTCGAAGATGTTCAGGATCCGCGCATCGCACAACACGCGGCTGATCTTGTACTCCAGCGCGAAGCCGTTGCCGCCGTGGATCTGCAGCCCGTTGTCGGCCGCCGCCCAGGCCACCCGCGCGCCCAGCAGCTTGGCCATCCCGGCCTCCAGGTCGCAGCGCTTGCCGTGGTCCTTCTGCCAGGCGCTGAAATAGGTCAGCTGGCGCGCCACCATGATCTCGACCGCCATCATCGCCAGCTTGTCGGCGACGCGGGGGAAGGCGATCAGCGATTTTCCGAACTGTTTGCGGTCCTGGGCGTATTGCATCGCGATATCCAGCGCCGATTGCGCCACGCCGATGGCCCGCGCGGCGGTCTGGATGCGGGCCGATTCGAAGGTCTCCATCAATTGCTTGAAGCCTTTGCCCTCTTCCTGCCCCAGCAGGTTCTCGCCTTTGACCTTGAAGCCGTCAAAGCCCAGCTCGTATTCCTTCATGCCGCGATAGCCCAGCACCTCGATCTCGCCGCCGGTCATGCCGGGGGTGGGAAAGGGATCGCCCTCGGTGCCCGGCGTCTTTTCGGCCAGGAACATCGACAGCCCCTTGTAGTTGCTGGTGTCGGGATCGGTGCGCGCCAGCAGGGTCATCACGTTGGCCCGCGCCGCGTGGGTGATCCAGGTCTTGTTGCCGGTCACGGTGTAATCGCCGTCCGCGCCCTTCACCGCGCGGGTGCGCAGCGAACCCAGGTCCGACCCGGTGTTGGGCTCGGTGAACACCGCCGTTGGCAGGACCTCGCCGCTGGCGATCTTCGGCAGCCAGTGTTCCTTTTGCAGGTCGGTGCCGCCGGCGAGGATCAGCTCGGCCGCGATCTCCGAGCGGGTGCCGAGGGAGCCGACGCCGATATAGCCGCGCGACAGCTCTTCCGAGACCACCACCATCGAGGCTTTCGACAGGCCCAGCCCGCCCAGATTCTCGGGGATCGTCAGGCCGAACACCCCCATTTCGGCCAGTTCCTCGATGATCTCCATCGGGATCAGCTCGTCCTTGAGGTGCCAGTCATGGGCAAAGGGCTCGACCTTTTCCACCGCGAAGCGGCGGAACTGGTCGCGGATCATCTCCAGTTCCTCGTCCAGACCGGAGGCGCCCACGGTGGTTTCCGCCGCGCGGTCCTGCATCAGCTCGACCAGCCGGCGACGGGCGGCGGGGGTGTTGCCGCCGCGGGTCAGGGTTGCGATGGCCGCGCCGTCCAGCGCGTCGGTGTCTTCGACGGCCAGCCCCAGATCGGAAAGGCGCACGATCTCGCCCTGGCTCATCGGGATGCCGCCACGGATCTGCGCCAGGTATTCGCCGAACGCGATCTGGTGGATCAGCTGTTCCACCTCGCCGAACTTGCCCGCCTCCTGCAACCGGGTGGCCCAACCCTGCATCTGGCGCAGCGCCTCGACATAGGTGGCCAGCCACGAGAGCCCATGCGCGGCGGTCTGGTTGGCCTCCAGCATGGCGCCCGAAATGCAGCCGCCCTCGCTGACCGTCTCGCGCAACCGGGCCTTGGCGGCCTCCAGCACGGTCTCGGCGGACGCGATCGCCGCACCGGTCAGGCTCAGCAGTTCGGGCAGAATTGCACTCTCGGTTTTCATCGTCGGGTCCTGTCCGTCATGGGCCATGAATCATATCCTCCGTCACGCCGCTTGGTCCTAATCACTTCGCAATTGCAGCGCAACAAAAATACGCCCAAAGCCCCGCGCTGGTTCAATAGTTGCGTGAATATTTTTGCAGTGCAGCGCCGCGCCGCGATGGTATGAGAGGGGAATGGACATGTTCTTCTCTTTCCTCACGCCGGGCTTGGCGGCCTATACCCTGGCAATTGCGGTGCTGGCCGGGTTGGTCAAGGGCATGGTCGGTTTTGCCATGCCGATGATCCTGGTCTCCGGGCTGGGCACGGTCCTGCCGCCCGAGGTGGCGCTGGCCGGGTTGATTCTGCCCACGGTGGTTACCAACGGGGTGCAGGCGCTGCGCCATGGACCGGCGGCGGCGCTGACCTCGATCCGCCGGTTCCGGGTGTTCCTGGTCGTCGGCGGGGTATTCCTGCTGGCCAGCGCACAGCTTGTCGCTGTGTTGCCGATCCCGGTGATGCTGCTGATCCTCGGTGTCATGATCACCGGGTTCACGCTGATGCAACTGGCCGGGGTGCGGTTCCGCCTTTCCGCGCCCTCCACGCGCATCGAGGCTGCGGTGGGTGCCTTTGCCGGGTCGATCGGCGGTGTCTCCGGGGTCTGGGGGCCGCCCACGGTGGCCTATCTGACCGCGCTGAACACGCCCAAGGCCGACCAGATCCGGGTGCAGGGGGTGATCTACGGGCTGGGCGCGCTGGTGCTGATGGTCGCGCATGTGGCCTCTGGCGTGCTCAACCGCGAAACGTTGCCGTTCTCGGCGGCGCTGCTCGTCCCCACGCTGCTGGGCATGTGGCTGGGCGGGCGCATCCACGACCGGATCGACCAGCAGGCGTTCCGGCGCGCGACGCTGGTAGTGCTGACACTGGCGGGGCTGAACCTGCTGCGGCGCGGTCTGATCGGCTGAGGCGCCGGGTCAGCCGGTCGACCAGGCGCGCGGCTGTCTCATGCCGGCGATCTTGCAGACCTGCTTGACGTAGCCCTGCGGGAACAAGCCGAACAACACGTCCTTGGCCTGCGACTTGCTCAGCCCTTCGGGTTCGGCGAGGTACTTCAGCACGAAGCGCACGTCGGGCATCACCCCGTGCTCCTCCTCCCAGGCGCGGACAAAGCGGATCACCTCCATGTGCCGGTCGGTGAGGGTGATACCGTCCTGTTCGGCGACAAGTTCGGCAAAACCCGGGCTCCACAGCGACGGATCGGTCAGATAACCGTATTCGTCAACCGTCACCTCGCCTTCGGGAAGGCGGATCCGGGTCAGGATGTCAGGCCGCGTTCGCATATGCGGAGTTTGGCATATATATCTGGATTTTCCAAGCGGAGATCACGGGGCATGAAAAAACGCCCCGGCGCGGCGCCGGGGCGTTGGGGGTCCGTGGGCAGCAGGGCGCCGCGATCAGCCGATCGCAACCGCCTTCACGTCGTCGTCGATATAGGGAACGTACTGTTCGAAATTGTCCGAGAACATCTGCACCAGCTTTTTTGCCTGCGCGTCGTAGGCGTCCTTGTCGGCCCAGGTCTGGCGCGGGTCCAGAAGCTGGGTATCGACACCGGGCACCGCGACCGGAACCTCAAAGCCGAAATTCTCGTCCTTGCGGAACTCCGCCTCGTTCAGCGAGCCTTCCAGCGCGGCGGTCAGCAGCGCGCGGGTGGCCTTGATCGGCATCCGGCTGCCGGTGCCGAAGGCGCCGCCGGTCCAGCCGGTGTTGACCAGCCAGCAGGTGGCGCCGTGCTGGGCGATCTTCTCCTGCAGCAGCTTGCCATAGGCCTCCGGACGGCGCGGCATGAAGGGCGCGCCGAAGCAGGTCGAGAAGGTGGGTTCAGGCTCGACCACGCCGCGCTCGGTGCCCGGGGTTTTCGAGGTGAAGCCGGACAGGAAGTGATACATCGCCTGCGCCGGGGTCAACCGCGAGATCGGCGGCAGCACGCCGTAGGCGTCGCAGGTCAGCAGGATGATGTTCTTGGGGTGCCCGCCCATCGCGTTTTCCGAGGCGTTCGAGATATACTCCAGCGGATAGGCGCAGCGCATGTTCTCGGTCAGCGAGCTATCCGCGAAATCCAGGTCGAAGGTCTCGGGATCATAGACCATGTTCTCGATCACGGTGCCGAACTTCTCGGTGGTGGCGTAGATCTCCGGCTCCGCCTCGGGGCTCAGGTTGATCGTCTTGGCATAGCAGCCGCCCTCGAAATTGAAGGTGCCGCGATCCGACCAGCCGTGCTCGTCGTCGCCGATCAGGATCCGCGCCGGATCGGCCGACAGCGTGGTCTTGCCGGTGCCCGACAGGCCAAAGAAGATCGCGGTATCGACCGGGTTGCCGACCGCATGGTTGGCCGAACAGTGCATCGGCATCACGCCTTTTTCAGGCAGCAGGTAGTTCAGCAGGGTGAACACCGATTTCTTGTTCTCGCCGGCGTATTCGGTATTGGCGACGAGGATCAGCTTCTTGTCGAAGTTCAGCGCGATCACGGTGTCGGAGCGGCAGTCGTGGCGCGCCGGGTCGGCCTTGAAGCTGGGACAGTTGATAATGGTGAAATCGGCTTCATAGCCACCGAGCGTTTCGCGCGTGGGGCGGCGCAGCATGTGGCGATTGAAAAGCGCGTGCCAGGCCAGTTCGGTCACCATGCGCACGTTGATCGCATAGGCCGGGTCGGCACCGCCCACCAGGTCCTGCACGTAAAAGTCGCGGCCCTTCATATGCTCCAGCATGTCGGCGTAAAGGGTGTCGAACCCCTCGGGCGACATCGCGGCGTTGTTTTCCCACCAGATCGTGTCGATGACGCTGTCGGTCCTGACTACATGCTTGTCCTTGGGCGAACGGCCGGTGAACTTGCCGGTGGTCACCAGGAACGCGCCGCCTTTGCCAAGGGTGCCTTCGCCGCGCTTCACCGCCGCTTCGATCAGCGCCGGCTCCATGAGGTTGTAATGGACATTGCCCAGGCCCTCGATGCCCTGGTCCTCGAGGCGGAATTGCGGGTTGACCCGTCCGGATGTCATGCGTTCGTTCTCCTATGGCGGCGTCTGGCGTCGCGGTTCGTTCTATCGCTGTGCGGGGCGACCCCGGGTGAAATGACCCGGTGAAGCGCTCTTAACATGACGTTTTAGGCCATGAACAGAACGCTTGGGCGCAGTTAGCGCAACCAAGGCGATGTTTAGCGCAACCACCCCGTGCGCGGGCCCGCAACCTGCGACAATTCAACCATGCTTAAGGAAATTCTGTTGCCATAGGGCCGTATTGTTTTGGCGAATCGCAGTTAAGGATTGATTCGCCACGTGAAAAAAGGGCAGAATGATGGAAAAAACGTGGCAGTCACGAGCAGATAGGTGAACTCCAATGTCTAAGATCGCGCTGGTTGACGACGACAGGAATATTCTGACGTCCGTATCCATGACACTCGAGGCCGAGGGGTTCGAGGTCGAAACCTACAACGACGGGCAGCAGGCGCTAGACGCCTTCAACAAGAAACTGCCCGACATGGCCGTGCTGGACATCAAGATGCCCCGCATGGACGGCATGGACCTGCTGCAGCGGCTGCGGCAGAAAACCCAGATGCCGGTGATCTTTCTCACCTCAAAGGATGACGAGATCGACGAGGTTCTCGGGCTGCGCATGGGCGCCGACGACTATGTGAAAAAGCCGTTCTCGCAGCGTCTGCTGGTCGAACGCATCCGCGCCCTGCTGCGCCGGCAGGAGGCGGTGGCGGGCGATGCCGCCGGCACCGGCCCCGAAACCAAGGTGATGGAGCGCGGCAACCTTCGGATGGACCCGCTGCGCCACTCGGTCGCCTGGAAGGGCAACGACGTCTCGCTCACGGTGACCGAATTCCTGCTGCTGCAGGCGCTCGCGCAGCGCCCTGGTTTCGTGAAAAGCCGCGATCAGCTGATGGACGTGGCCTATGACGACCAGGTCTATGTCGACGACCGCACCATCGACAGCCATATCAAACGCCTGCGCAAGAAGATGCGCAGCGCCGATGCGGACTTCTCGGCGATCGAGACGCTCTATGGCATCGGCTATCGCTATAACGAGGAATAGGGGCCGCTCCGGCCTGTTTCACAAGAGGTTGACGTGCGCGATACAGGCGCCACTCAGATGAACCGCGACGGCGATGTCGTGCTGGGCGATGATTGGGTCGCCCCGCGCGAGACCATGGCCGCGGAGATGCGCGCGAACCGCGACCGCCGCGGCTTCTTTTCGCTGCGCGGCTCGCCGCTGACCCGCAAGATCATCGTCTTCAACCTGATCGCGCTGATCCTGCTGGTTGCCGGGCTGCTCTATCTCAACGCCTCGCGCGAAAGCCTCATCGCGCAGCGCGCCGGCGCCCTCGCCGGCGAGGCGCGGCTGATTGCCAATGTGTTCGAGGCGCAGCTTCCCGCCCGCGGCCCGGTGAACCTGGCCGCCGGGGACGGCATCGACGTGCCCGAAACCCTGTCCGCGCTGACCCTGCGCGGCGGGGTCGAGGTGGTGGTGTTCGATCCTGCCGCCAACGTGGTCGGCAAGACGCTGGGAACCGGCGCCAATCTGCCGCCTTCCGCCGCGCCCGAGACGGGGCGCACATTAATCAGCGATGGCCTGTCGGCGCTCTGGAATGTCGTGGCCGGGCTGTTCTCTGCCCCGCGCGAGGCCGCCGCGCCCGCCATGATCGAGGACCGGCTGCGCGCCGTCGTTCCGCCCGCGTTGAACAGCGGGGTGACAGGCGTTTCAACCCTGGCCAACGGCGCCGCCTCCACCGAACTGGCCGCGATCACCCCGATCCTGCAGGGCGGCAAGGTGGTGGGCGCCATCGCCGTGGTCAGCCCCGCGGGCGAGGTCGATGCGCTGGTGCGCGCCGCACGCGAGCGGGTGCTGCAGATGTTCATCGTCGCGCTTCTGGTCTCGGTCGGGCTAAGTCTGGTGCTGGCCTCGACCATCGCCAATCCGCTGGCCGATCTGGCCGAGGCCGCCGAACTGGGCCGCGACCGCAACGCGCGCAAGATGAACCCGGGCCGCGTCCGCATCCCCGACCTGACCGCGCGCCCCGACGAGATCGGGCGGCTGTCGCGCGCGCTGCGCGGCATGGTCACGGCGCTCTATCACCGCATCGACGGCAACGAACAATTCGCCGCCGATGTCGCGCATGAGATCAAGAACCCGCTGGCCAGCCTGCAATCGGCGGTCGGCACCCTGCGCATGGTCAAGCGCGACGACCAGCGCGAGAAACTGCTCGATGTGATCGAACACGACGTCCGCCGCCTCGACCGGCTGGTCAGCGATATCTCCAATGCTTCGCGCCTCGACGCCGAACTGGTCAAGGAGGAGGAAGAGCGTTTCGACCTGCTCGCAATGCTGTCGAACCTCAACCAGTACCTGGGCGAGGACGCCCGCGCCAAGGGCATCGACTATATCACCGACCTGCCCGACGACCCGATCGTCATCCAGGGGCTGGAGGCGCGGCTGGCGCAGGTCTTCGTCAACCTGATCACCAACGCGATTTCCTTCTGCGATGAGGGCGACGCCATCCGCGTCTGGGCCCGCAAACGGCAGAACCGGGTTTTGGTGGTGGTCGAGGATACCGGCCCCGGCATCCCCGAAGAGGCGCTGAGCAAGATCTTCAAGCGGTTCTATTCACAGCGCCCGGAGGAGCATTTCGGCAACAACTCGGGGCTCGGGCTGGCCATCTCCAAGCAGATCGTCGAGGCCCATGGCGGCGTGATCTGGGCCGAGAACATCCGTCCGACCGAGGTCGACGTTACCTCCGACCCGCTCGGCGCCCGCTTCGTCGTGGGCCTGCCGGTCTAGGCCCGTGGCGGCACCCGCCGGTCCCTCCGCCCCGCCCGAGACCATCCTGCACGCCTCCTGCGTGGCGCTGGCAGGGCGTGCGCTGCTGATCACCGGCGCCTCGGGGCGGGGCAAGTCGTCGCTGGCACTGCGGATGATGGCGCTGGGCGCGACGCTGGTCGCCGACGACCGCGTGGCGCTGCGCCGGTCCGGCGACGCGGTGCTGGCCGGCGCCCCGCCGACGATTTCGGGCCTGATCGAGGCGCGCGGGCTTGGCCTGCTGCATGCCGATCCGGCCGGCCCGGTTCCGGTCTTCGCCCTGCTCGATCTCGACCGGGACGAGACCGACCGCTTGCCGCCCGCGCGCCACCGTGATCTGCTGGGACGGCCCGTTCCCTTGCTTTTCCGGGTCGATGCGCCACATTTCCCTGCGGCACTCTTTCAGTTCCTCAAGACCGGGCGGCGAACCCTATGATGGCCACGACCCAACCGTCCCCCGTGCGCCTCGTGCTGGTGACGGGCCCCTCCGGCGCCGGCCGCACGACGGCGATCCGCGCGCTCGAGGATCTGGGGTTCGAGGCCATCGACAACCTGCCGCTCCGGCTGGTTCCGCTGCTGCTCGACGGGCCGCGCCCGACGCGGCCTTTGGCGCTGGGCATCGACCCGCGCAACCGGGATTTCTCGACCGCCGGGCTGCTCGACATGATCGAAACGCTGGCCGCCCGCGTCGATGTCGAGCCGACCGCGCTCTACCTCGACTGCCGCGAAGACGTGCTGATCCGGCGGTTTTCCGAAACCCGGCGCCGTCACCCGCTGGCCCCGGCCGAAAGCCCCGAGATCGGCATCCGCCGCGAACTGGGCCTGCTGGCCCCGATCCGCGACCGCGCCGACGTGCTGATCGACACCTCGGACCTGACGCCGCAGCAGCTGCGCACCGAGACCGAAGGCTGGTTCGCTCCGGACGGCGACGGGCGGCTGGCGCTGACGGTGCACAGCTTTTCCTACAAGCGCGGGCTGCCGCGCGGCATCGACATGGTGTTCGACTGCCGGTTTCTCTCCAACCCCTATTGGGTGCCCGAACTGCGCGATCTCAATGGCCGCGACCCGCGCGTTGCCGGCCATGTCGCCGCGGACCCGCGGTTCGACCCGTTCTTTTCCCGCGTGCTCGACCTGACCCGTCTGCTGCTGCCGGCCTATACCGAAGAGGGTAAGTCGCATCTTTCCATCGCCTTCGGCTGCACCGGCGGGCAACACCGCTCGGTCACGCTGGCGGAATCCCTGGCCAAGGCCCTTGCAGAGGACGGACGGCAGGTGTCAATTAGGCACCGCGAGCTGGACAGCCAGCACAATGAATGAGGGGCCGGGGGCCGCGCACCGGATGATCGGGATCGTAATTGTGGCGCATGGCGGGCTGGCCAGGGAATACCTCGCCGCCGTCGAGCACGTGATCGGCAAGCAGCCGGGCCTTGTCGCCGTGTCGATCGAGCCGGATCACGACCGCGACGCCAAGCAACGAGAGATCAGCGCCGCCGCCGACTCGGTCGATACCGGCGACGGGGTGGTGATCGTGACCGACCTGTTCGGCGGCTCGCCCTCCAACCTCAGCCTGCGGGCCTGCGCCCCCTCGGACCGGCGGATTCTTTACGGCGCCAACCTGCCGATGCTGATCAAACTGGCGAAAAGCCGCCACCTGTCGGTCGGCGACGCGGTGCGCAGTGCCATGGAGGCGGGCCGCAAGTATATCAACAGCCGCAACATCGGCCCGAATGAAGTCTGAACAAGTCATATGATCCGACGCACTCTGAAAATCTGCAACGAAAAGGGCCTGCACGCCCGCGCCTCGGCCAAGCTGGTCGAGGTTGTCGAAGGCTTCGATGCTCAGGCCGAGGTGATGCGCGACGGTTTGACCGCCTCGGGCGACAGCATCATGGGGCTTTTGATGTTGGCAGCGTCCAAGGGAACGACTATTGACGTCGAGACGTCCGGACCGGATGCTGAGGCGTTGGCCGAGGCGCTCGAGGCGCTCGTAGCCGACAGGTTCGGTGAAGACTACTGACGCAGCCACCGGCACGCCCTGCGATGAACGGGAAGCAAAAATTGGTCGATACCGCGCACAACAGCAACACAAGGCTCTCAGCCAAACCCGAGGCGGCGTCTCAGGGCGAGGTCTATGACCGACGCACGCTGACTTATTCCAATTCCTTCGACGATCCCTGGACCTCCTTCGCCATCAAGGCGATCGAATGGGCGACCGGCAAACCGTCGATCCTGCGCATGGTCAACAAGTTCGAGAAGATGAACGCCGACTACCGCGGGCAGAAATTCTGGCGCGGCGCGCTCGACGTCATGGGGATCGATCTGCAGACCCCGGCCGAACAGCTTGCCAACATCCCCGGCGACGGCCCTGTCGTGGTGGTGGCCAACCACCCGCACGGCATGGTCGATGGCATGATCCTCGCCGACCTGATCGGCCGGGTGCGCCTCGATTACCGCATCCTGACCCGCTCGGTGCTCACCGGCCTGGACGAGGCGGCGACCTCCTTCATGATCCCGGTACCCTTCCCGCACGATCCCGATGCCCAGCGCAAGATGGTCGAGATGCGCGCCAACGCGATGGACGTTCTGGGCCAGGGCGGTGTCGTCGCGCTGTTCCCCTCCGGCGTCGTGATGTCGGCAGACACCTGGATGGGTCCGCCGGTCGAGCGCGAATGGAACGTGTTCACCGCCAAGATGATCCGCAAGTCCGGCGCGCGCGTGGTCCCGATCTATTTCCCGGGCCGCAATTCGCGCGCCTACCAGATCGCCTGCCAGGTCTCGCCGATCCTGCGCCAGGGTCTTTTGCTGCACGAGATCGTGCGCTCCTGCAACAAGCCGCAGGCGCCCGTCGTCGGCGCCCCGCTGACCGAAGCGCAGATGGCGCGGCTGGAAACCGACCCGCGCGGCTTCATGGCCTGGCTGCGCGACCATACGCTGGCTCTGGGCTCCTCCTCCTGAGCATCTCCCTGGAGAGCGCCCCCGGTCTTTTTCTGGCCTGAAATACTCCGGGTATGATGCGGCAGCTCCAATGAACGCATCTTGTTGGATGCCTCGGATCCAGGGGCGTCGCACCGCGCGAAGAGGGCGGGGCAACTTGGCCCAAGCCCCACCATGATCCTATTGTCGCCACATTCCCAACTATTTTATCAACGCTAATCAACCAAGACCACGGTGGAGCGATATCATTTCGCCAAAGCTGCTCCGCGATTCAAAAACGCCAAGAACCCAGCAGGTTAGAGATGCCGTCACATCATCGCGCAAGAGTGTTCCAGACAGTTATCCTGATCCTGTTTCTCGGCCTCTCATACCTGTCATTTGTCCTGGTACACAAAATCGCACAAAGCAGATCGGAAGAAAGCTTCCAGGTCTTGGCCGATCAGATCCTGACCTCGATTGATCGACGGCTCGAGGAGTATGATCGCATACTTGATGGCGTTTCCGGTCTGGTGATGGCGTCTGACGTGGTGACGGCCGCCGACATGGAGGTCTATGCGAAATCCCTGGATATTCCCGGTGATATGTTTGTGCTTGATGGGATCGGCCTGGCATCGGCGGGCAGCGTGGATCCCGGCGCCGGGGCCGGTGGGCCCATCGTTGGCGGAATGAACAAGCGCACCGCCACATCCTCCAAACCGGCGGAAGACCAGTTCATCGTGCAATATGTCGAGCCACTGGCAAGCCATGAGCAGTTGCTGGGATTGGATTTCGCCAGCGATTCCGAGCTCCTGCCCGTCGCGGAACGCGCACGCGCGGCGGGGGAAACAATCGCGACCGTGCACTTTCCCGGCCGATCGCTGCAAGATCGTTACCCTCAGATCCTGTTGCTCAAGCCAATCTACAAATCTTCGCAGGACAGGACTGTTTTCTTGGGTTTTGCCTTGGCCGTGTTGAATATTGAAAATGCCTTCAAAAACCTGACGCCGTCGCAAGGCAAGTTTCTGACCCTGCATGTGGAGGCTGGCGCGGATACGTTGCGCGGCCCTCTTGAATTCACACCTGCCAGCACCGCCATGACGCCTGATTTTGCGTTTCACCAGTCGATCGAAAAGTTCGGGCAAACCTTCTCGCTGTCGATGAGCAGCACACCCCAGTTCGACGCCGTCCAGCCCTTCCGTGCAAGATGGGTTGTTCTGGCATTGGGGCTTTTCATTACCGCTCTGGTGAGCGCGATCATGCACGTCCTGATCAGAAAGAACATTGCGATCTCTGCCGACGTCACGCGAAAATCGCGGGACCTGGAAACCCAGATTCAGGAGAACCGTTGCATCCTTGAGAACGCGATGCTCTCCATCGTGTCAGTGACCAAGACGGGTCAGATCATCCATTGCAACGAGGCCGCGCTGAAGCTTCTGGCGCATCTGAATGGTCCCGATAACATGGATGGCGAAATGATCAGCGACCTGTTGCCGGATTTCGACATGCAAGAGGGGGACGGTTGGTCAAAAGTGGTCATTGCTCCGATGGCGGGGGGCGAGCCTTTGACGATTGAAATTGAAAAGAAAACCTGGTTCACGGCCGACGGCGAGGAGCGGATCGCCCTTTTGATGCGCGACATCACGGTGAGTGAACGTCTCACGCAGGAAATCGCGGAGGCCGAGCAACGGTGGAACCTTGCCCTGATGAGTGCACATATTGGCGTGTTTGATATCTGCCTGCAGACAAGGACTTCGGTTGTTTCCGATGTCTGGCGCGAGACCCTGAAAATACCGGCGCTGCCCGGATGCAACAATCCTTATCAACTGCAGATGGCCAAAATCCATCCCGATGACCTGGCCATTCTGAAAAAGGCCGAAGATTTCTGTATCAAGGGTCATACCGAACGCGCCACGGCCCGTTTCCGCGTAAACGTGGAACAGGATGAGTGGCGCTGGATCGAGTCGGACGCCGTCGTGGTCAAGCGTGCCCCGGACGGGACTGCCCTCAGGATGCTCGGGATACAGACCGATGTGACGGAGCGTTTCAAGCTCGAGCAGATGAAACGCGAGTTCGTGGCAACGGTCAGCCATGAACTCAGAACGCCGCTGACGTCGATCAAAGGCGCCATCGGGCTTTTGCAAGCCCAGTTGAAAGGGGTCGAGATTTCCGGCGTCGATCGCCTGGTCAATATCGCGGCGTCGAATTCCGACCGGCTTCTCAGCCTTGTGAACGACATTCTGGATCTGGAAAAGCTCAACGCCGGCGGAATGAAGCATGATATGGAACCGGTCAATCTGAACGAGATCCTGACCCTTGCCTCGAAGCAGGTCGAACCCTATGCCGCGCAGTGGAACGTCGAGGTCAAGGTTGTGGAGCCCGAGGTGGACAGGAACATCTGGGCCGACAAGAAACGGATCAATCAGGTCATCACCAACCTGTTGTCAAACGCCTGCAAGTTTTCGGACCCGGACACGGCAGTTCGGCTGACCGCCGAAGTCCAGAACGCCTGCGCGAAAATCTCGGTGAGCAATATCGGTCCCGGCATACCGGAAAAGTTCCGCAGCACGATATTCCAACCCTTTTCGCAAGCGGACAATTCCGACACCCGTCAACGGGGCGGCACCGGATTGGGTCTGAGCATTTCGCGCCGCTTGGTCGAAGAAATGGGCGGCAGCGTCGGATTCAAGAGCGACCCGGGCAAGGAAACCGTTTTCTGGTTCACCTGCCCTTTGGCTGACGATCTGGAGATCGTTCGCGTCGCCTGATGAACCTTGGCGGGGGGCTCCCCGCTTTCCCTTTCCCCGCCTCAACGCCTCAGCGGGTCGGCACCGGCATCTCGCCGCGATAGTCGTAGAAGCCCCGCTGCGTCTTGCGGCCCAGCCAGCCGGCCTCGACATATTTCGTCAACAGCGGGCAGGGGCGGTACTTGGTATCGGCCAGCCCGTCGTGCAGCACGTTCATGATCGCAAGGCAGGTGTCCAGCCCGATGAAATCGGCCAGTTCCAGCGGCCCCATCGGATGGTTCGCGCCCAGCTTCATCGATTCGTCGATCGAGCGCACGTTGCCGACCCCTTCATACAGCGTATAGACCGCTTCGTTGATCATCGGCATCAGGATGCGGTTGACGATGAAGCCGGGAAAATCCTCGGCGCTGGCCGCGGTCTTGCCCAGCCGTTCGACCACCGCAAGGCAGGCCTCGTAGGTCGGCTGGTCGGTGGCGATGCCGCGGATCAGCTCGACCAGTTGCATCACCGGAACCGGGTTCATGAAATGAAATCCCATGAACCGCTCGGGGCGGTCGGTGCGGCTGGCCAGCCGGGTGATCGAAATCGACGAGGTGTTGGAGGTCAGGATCGTGTTGGCCTTCAGATGCGGCTGAAGGTCCTCGAAAATCGCCTGTTTCACGCTCTCGCGCTCGGTCGCGGCCTCGATCACCAGGTCGGCCGCACCGATGTCGGGCAGCGACAGCGTCGTCGTGATCCGCTTCATCGCGGCTTTCACCGTCGCGTCATCAATCTTGCCGCGCGAGGCCTGCCGCGCGAGGTTGCCCTCGATGATCTCCAGCGCAGTGTTCAGCGCGTCCTGGCTGACGTCGGACAGAACGACGTCATACTCGGCCAGCGCCATCACATGGGCGATGCCGTTGCCCATCTGACCCGCCCCGATCACACCAACAGTCTGAATGCTCATCGCCCTGCCTTTCGCCGCGTTTCCGGGCCGACCATACCGGCGCTTTCCGCCGTGGTACAAGGGCCGGTGAACATCGCGATTTTAATCAATTGCCCGCATTAGTCGAATCGCAACGCAATTTCCTCCAGTCTGACAGCCAGGACCACCAGACGGAGGGGCGAGATGAGCCTGCACATGACCGGCGCCGGTGCGCTTGAGGACCCGGTCTGCCACTACCCGGGGTCGCGCCTGCCGGTGCGCGGCCCCTGCACCAGCCTGGCGGCCCCCTACATCGCCTTCCTCGGCGGCAGCGAGACCTTCGGCCGCTTCGTCGCCGCCCCCTTTCCCGCGCTCGCCGACCGCCGCCTGGGCAGGAGCTGCGTCAACCTGGGCAGCATAAACGCCGGGCTCGACGTGGTGCTCGGCGATCCGGGCGCGTTGCGGATCGCCACCGGCGCCGCGCTCTGCGTGGTTCAGCTTCCCGGTGCCCAGAACCTCTCCAACCGCTTCTACCGGGTGCATCCGCGCCGCAACGACCGCTTCCTCGAGGCCACCTTCCACCTCGCCGCGCTCTACCCGGATGTCGATTTCACCGAGTTTCACTTCACCAACCATCTGCTCACCGCGCTCTACCGGTCCTCTGCGGGCCGGTTCGCGCCGATACGGGACGAATTGCGCAGGCTCTGGGTCGCACGCATGCAGCAGCTGATGACGGCGCTCGGCGGCCGCGCCCTGCTGCTCTGGCTGCAATACGGCGACGGGCGGCCGCGCGCGGATGCGCCCCTGGGGGCCGAGCCGCTTCTGGTCTCCCGCAGCATGGTGGATCAGGTTCTGGCGCAGGCACGCGGGCTGGTCGAGGTGCCGGTCACCCCCGCCGGGCAGCTCGAGGGAGAGACCCGCAAGATGGATTTCGGCCCGCTGCAGCGACCGGCGGCCGAACACATGCTGGGGCCCGCCATGCACGCCCGCATCGCCGACCGGGTTGTCGATGTCATCGCCGGGTTGCGCTAGCCGCCAATAAAAAAGGCCCGCCAACCGGCGGGCCTTTCCAATTCGAGCGGGCCGATTGGCCCCCGCCCGGGTTATCCCAGCTTTTCGGTCAGTTCCGGCACGGCGGTGAAGAGGTCGGCGACCAGGCCAAAGTCGGCCACCTGGAAGATCGGCGCCTCCTCGTCCTTGTTGATGGCGACGATGATCTTGGAGTCCTTCATGCCGGCCAGGTGCTGGATCGCGCCGGAGATGCCGACCGCGATGTAAAGCTCGGGC